>JBHJJE010000009.1:0-104552 GCA_050042865.1 Mastigocoleus sp. | reverse complement strand
ATCTAGGTATTGTTAAATCCAAACGAAAACCTAATCAAAAATTAATTATTGCCCCTTTCCCTGACCGACAAAGAGGGCAAGAGAACTTTTTTTTCCAAAACCCCTTGACATATTGCTCTTCTGCTTAAGTTCTCACCAATGCCTATCCACCACCTCTGCATAAAAACCAATATGATTTGCAACAGGTCGCTCATGCATGGGAATTTTAGTATGACTGGGAGAGTTGAGTAACTTTGGTTGATTATCTTTCTCCATCACCAATGTAGTGGAACCTCCTCCATCGAGATTGAGCGCTCTATCCACTCCTAAATTTAGTAAAATATTAGTCAACTCAGTTTTTTTCAACCCTTCACTATAAAGCGGTTGTTTACCATCTACCGCTATTAACCAAAGTTTATTACCTTCCTTATTAGTTGCGATCGCGACTCTAGAATATGGTTTATCTTGATTATCCTGTTGATTACTAGATTCACCATTGATAACTAACATTTCTTTTCCAGCGATACCTTGCAAGGTATGATCGGGACAGCGATCGCTTTTGAGAATTTGCAAGAGATTATTCTTCCCAAAACATGAAACATACCATTTAGAATCGGCTTTACCGTAAGCTCTACCATGATTTATTGCTTGTCCCACAGTACTTACGATATCCCCGGTACGAGGATAATAATCCCAAGGAGTATTTTCATGAAAAGGGTGAAAATAGTTTGCATTAATAGCTAGCTGCAATCGGAATTCTTTGAGAAAATCAGAGGTAGTTCTAGCTTTGGTGGAATAACTCTGCTGATTTTGTGGTGGTGTAACTAATACTTTTATTCCCGGTTCTGTTAAATCGATGCTGATAATATGAATAACTACCGGACGAGGTTTTTTCACAATGCTGCGTTCATATTCAATCCCTTTAAACAGAACCTTTTTGGTATTGGTTAGTGGTGGACGCTGAAAATGCTGCCAACCATAGATAACTATTGGTAAAAATAGTATACCTGCTGCGATAGCTAATACTGATTTTCTTTCCAGGTTAGTTCTCAAAAATTGCTGAAGAAAATTTTGCAATTTGACTGTATTGTAACTACAAATTTGAAATGCCCCTTAATTTTAGCAACCAAAATTTATGCGATCGCTCTTTTCTATCTCAAAGTCTCAATGGATCAGATTTTACTTTTAATTATTATTCATTACAGGGAGCAAACGTTTAAGTGGTGAAAGTGGAACAGACAGTTTATAACCTAGTAATAGTCTTATCAACAATAGCTGTAGGTATTTTTGCATTCCACGCAATTTCTCAAATGATATTCAGCGTCATTACTCGTACTCCAGAAGACCCTTTTTGGGGATTTGCAGTAGCATTATTTATCAGTTTAGGGATATCTGGAATTATTCTGCCAATCACCTATATTTTTAATAGATATCTCCAAAAATCCCTCTGGGAGCAAATTACTATTTCCCTATCCACAGCAGCATCTGGAGCTTTAATGGGTTTTTATTACGGTGGAATCGCAACTGGGGGTAGAAATGCTCAAGCTGCTGCAATCTCAGCTTGTATAGCTGCAATAGTTATATCTGGAGCAGGTTTTTACTTGAAAAAAGGATTTTTCTCGATTATTCCTTACACTATCGCAACTATTTCTGCTTACGGATTCACGTTTATATTATCGGCAAAAGCCGCAGCATATTTAAGTACTTATAATTTTATTCCGGGTATTATTTTAACTATTTTATCTTTGTTGAGTATTAATCTTACTTTAATCCATCTCAATAGAACTATTCAGAAGGTTCTCAGCTATAAAGTAACATCGTTTCAAGGTGCTGATATAACTGATATTCACTTCTTTCCAAGTCAAAATACAAAATTCCCAAAAAATCGTAAAGATAGAAGGTCTTAAACTCTAGTTAGAATACATCTTTTCCGTTTACATTAAAATTACTCAATACAGAATTAAATCAGTTTTGGCTGCAATCTGCTTTGTTAAGTCACATAGGATGCTGGTAGTTGCTATAACCCTATAACCCATGATTTGGGTAATACTCTAACCAAATTTGACTCCCTATTATTATTAAACAAACATATTATTGCTGAAGGTTCCATAAAGGAAGTAATTACCGCAGACAATTTACAACGCGCATATGGAGATAATATTTTATTTTTAACTAGAGAACAAAAATTTGCCTAACCAATTATCAATCACCAATTCTTGATAATGTTAAACCTGCTATTAGAACCACTTAGTGTTGGATTTATGCGGGATGCCTGTTTTATTGCAGCTTTGCTTGGTATTCTCTGTTCTGCTGTCGGTTCTTACTTAATAGTACAACGCCAAGACTGGCTTGGTGATGCGATCGCTCATGCAGTGTTACCAGGAATTGCGATCGCACTTTTCTTGGGTGCATTTATCTCTGGGAATTTCAGCACTTTTATAAATTACGGAGATGAAGCGTAAGTGAGAAAGAATCATTTTCTAAAATTTTAGAATTATGTAATTAGAAGTTTATACTTTTCGAGAAAATAATCAATAATTTATTGATTTTGAACCAAATCTATTTCTATCGCGACCCTTGGAGCAGTTTCTACCTACTCATATTTACCTGGATTCGTAATTTAATTTCCTGGATTATTCTCTAAACTGCATAACCTGCTTATATCCATACCCATTAATATAGAAGGCACATAAATAAATTGAGTGTATAGAATTACTATACATGAAATTCTTGTTTATGGACTTAGTAAAAGTTACATATTTTTGATATTAGTAGAAATAGAAAATATATATTTCAAATTATGCACGGTAATATTTTATGCTCATGGAAAAACGTAAACTTTTAGTAAATAAGTTTTCTAGTTTTATCAGTTTTACGGACAATAGATATCAAAATAAAATCCAGTTTAATTGGAATATTGATTGCGAACTGGAAAATAATATGAAACTAAAAATAGAGGCAGACCCTGACGCAAAAGAAAGCTTTTGGGCACAATATTTTTTAAAAATATTATTGTCTCAATCCAAACTCGATAATCAAGCTGATATTATAGTGAATCCAGAATGCAGTTTTCCGATAGCAAAAAGACATTTATCTGCATATTTACAGGAAGCCTGTTTTAGAGCAGCAAAAGATATATATAAAGAATTTAAGTATATTAGACACAAATATTCTTTAGAAGAGTACTTCCAAATCGCAAATATTGCAGCTAATTCTCCTGGAAAATTTTTTAGAAATTTTAGTTTCGATTGGGATAAAGTTAATGTAGAGTCATATGCAATAACTGGTTTTAAAAGATTTATTCGTAATCAAATTTATCAGCAAGATTTAGAGGCTAGAAGAACCAGGTATTCTAACTATGGTTTATTAAAAAATTTAAGTCCTGGAGAATTTCATGAAGCTTTAGTTGCTAGAAACTTTAGCAATCGTCAAATTACTATATATAGTATAGTTTGGCGATGTTTTGTGGAAATTTTTCATCCAGAAAATAACCGTTTTACTAAAACGCGACATCCTTCAGAAGATGAATTACAGGCGATCGCTAATTACTATAATCAAAGGTGTATTCAATATAATATTTCTCAGATACCTGCTTCTAAGACGACGATTCAAGAAATACTTTCAACTTGTATAAGTGCTGCTAAAAATTATCGTACTAAGCAATATTTTTCCTTAGAAGAAGATTATTATAGTATTTCTGATGGTGCACCATCTACATTAGATATTTTAATCAAGGAAGAAGAATGTCAGCAGGTAAGAGAAATTGTTGAAAAAATATTTACAGATATGCCAAAACTATGTCAAATAGTCTTTAAATTATGGCAAGGATTGAATTTGACTCAAACTGAAATAGCAAATCTTCTTCACTTGAAATATCCGGAGTTACAAAAACAATACCAGGTTGCTCGTCAATTAAAAAAATATACAAGAAATATATTGAAAAGTTTTATTTCTGAGTGGAACGAAACTTCTTCAAAAAAACCTATAGATTCTGAACAAGATATTGAAAGAGTAAAATCAGCTTTTGATAAATGTATAAAATTTCATTGTGAGCAAATATTTTTTGCGACTTTGGATAGAATTATGAATAAATTTACTAATGAAGAGAAAGAAAATGTATTTAATAATATTAAATTTGGAAATGTATTAGTAGATTATCAGGAAAGTAAGAATTTAGAAAAATCGCTGAATGATTTCATAAAAATTAAGCTGAAATTATTAGATTATTTCCAACAATATTTAGAAGATAGTATGGATTTAGAAAAGAATTCTTTATCAGTAGTGAATCATAAAATTTTAGAGTTTGTGAATGAATGGATCAAAGTAAAACAAGACTATTTCATATAATAGGAAATAATAAAATGCTAAAAATTAATGATTGGATAGAAATCTACCCAGAACATTTATGGCTAGAGGTTTCAGCTAGTGAGCAGGAAGCTTTATGGAGAAAATCTCTTGCAAATGACTACAGCAATAAATCTGCTCATCACAGGTCTTTTATTAATGATTTATGTTTAAATGCTTTTCTTAAATGGTTAGAGGATGAGCCAGATTTACAAAAAAAATTAAATATACACAAACCTTCTTATAATCTTTATCAAAGATGGGAATTTGTTCATGGAATAGAATTAATTTCTAACCACAATCGCTTAGTTATAATTCCCAACGAGCAAGATGATATTCGTGAGTTTCGCATTCCACAGGAATGGGTGGATATTCATAATTGGGCTGCTAATTATTATCTGGCAGCACAGTTAAACTTGGAAGAGGAATGGTTAAGGATATGGGGTTTTGTTAGCTATGAAAAAGTCCGCAAAAAAGCACAATACGATTCAATAGATAGAACTTATCGTGTACAGCAAAGTGATATGATAGCCGACATTGATATTATGTGGTTAACACAAGAGCTTTGTGCGACAAACTTAAAGAATTCAGCTTTAGCTACCACTAAACCACAGCTTGAACCTTTACCAAAATTATCGGAAATTCAAGGGATAAAAGTTATAGAACAATTGAGTAAACCAACTCTTTATTCACCTCGTTTAGATATTGATTTTAAGGTGTGGGGAACTATACTCTCATCAGATAAATACCAGGAACTTTTGTACGAACAAAGAATAAAAAAATCTCAAGGTTATGTTATGGAAAATGCACATAAAATTGTACAAAATTTGAATTTGTGGTACGAAAATATATTTAGTGAGGGTTGGCAAACTGTTGATGAGTTGCTAAATCTTGCAGATATGAAAGCTTTCCAGTTTCGCAGTGATTCCGTTTTGAACGAGATTTGCGTAAAAGGCGCTAAACTCATTGACTTGGGATTGCAGTTGGAAAGAAAATCTGTGGTACTATTGATAGGCTTGTCACCGCAAATTGATAGTAAAGTTGGTGTTCGGGTGCAGCTTTATCCCGTATCTGGAGAAACTTATTTGCCAGCTAGCTTAAAATTAAGTTTACTCTCTGAATCAGGAAAAACAATACAGTCTGTTGAATCAAGAAGTTATGATAATTATATTCAATTGAGGCGATTCAAACTACCATTAGGAAAGTTTTTTAGCATACAGGTAATTCTCAAAGATGTGAATATAATAGAGAATTTTATACTTGAGAATTTTGTTTGTTCGTAAATATGAGTAAATTACTAGTATTTAATTTAGGTAAGGGTAGCTTGCAAGAAGGCTTTAACCATGCGATCGCTCAAATTTACGAACGTAGACAAGGTGCTAATTTTTTCTCAATTCAGTTTACTGGTAGCTTACCTGCTGCACCAGAAATTAATGAACTTTATAGACGATGGCAAATTCTCTACAACTTACTTTATGATTCTTTAATTCCTGATTTAAATTGGCGACAACAATGGGAATTAGATACAGAAATTGAAATATCTTCAGAAGACGTAACAAATATTTCATCTGTTGAATTTAATAATTTATGTGATGATTTAAAAACTAAAATTAATACTTGGCTCAATTCAGCAAGTTTTGTCAATATAGAGCAAAAATTACGTACAAAATTAAATACTACAGAAGAAATTCAAGTAATCATTCAAACTGATTCAGATGAGATACGAAGATTACCTTGGAATTTATGGGATTTTTTTGATGATTACCCTTACGCAGTATTATGTTTAAGTACTCAAGAATTTGAAAGATTAGAAATTATCAGCAGACCTAGAAGTAATAAAATTAGAATATTAGCAATTCTAGGTAATAGTAAAAATATTGATATTCAGCAAGATAGAGCGATACTTGAAAATTTACCTGATGCAGAAATAACTTTTTTGGTAGAAGCTCAACGTCAGGAGTTAGATCGCAAACTTTGGGATAAAAAAGGATGGGATATACTATTTTTTGCCGGACATAGTTCTAGTCAAGGTAATAGTGAAGCTGGACAATTTTATATTAATCGCCATGATAGTTTGACTATAGAACAGTTGAAGAATGGTCTTAAAGCAGCAATCTCGCGGGGACTAAGATTAGCAATTTTTAATTCTTGTGATGGTCTAGGATTAGCAACACAATTATCTTGCTTGCATATTCCTCAAATGATTGTTATGCGCGAACCCGTACCGGATTTAGTTGCACAGAAGTTTCTGAAATTTTTCTTATCCGCATTTTCCGAACGCAAATCTTTTTACTTCGCAGTACGGGAAGCTGGAGAAAGACTACAAGGATTAGAAGCGGAATTTCCTTGTGCAAGTTGGCTTCCATTAATTTGTCAAAATCCTACAGAACCACCTTTATTTTGGCTCAATCCTACTATAAAACCTAAAAAGGTTACTAGTTCTCATTTACCTATAGATAAAATTGTCCCAGTAATTCTCAGCACTAGCTTAGCGATCGCGACTCTCATCATGGGGGGACGCAGTTTAGGATTAATACAAAATTTTGAGCTAAAACTCTTTGATAGTATGATGCGATCGCGTCCTGATGAAGGAAAAGACCATCGTATTGTAATCATCGAAATAACAGAAGCTGATGTACAGGCTCAGGATGCAAGTGAAAGAGGTGGTGCATCCCTATCAGACGCTTCATTGGCAAAACTAGTAAGTAAATTAGAAACATACAATCCCCGTGTCATCGGTTTAGATATTTACCGAGAAAATCCTGTTAAGGAGAAATATCCAGATTTAGCTAAATGGATGAAAACAAGTTCCAAATTTATTGGAGTATGTAAGGTCAGCGAAGAAGAAGAACACCCTGGTATTCCAGCACCCTCAGAAGTCCCTTTAAGAAGTTTAGGATTTAGTGACGTGGTAGAGGATGATGATAATATATTACGCCGTCATTTACTAGCTATGGCTCCTGCAAAACCTTGTAATACTGACAAATCTTTTAGCTTTCAACTAGCAGCACGTTATTTAGCCAAAGATAATATTGAAATTAAACTTAATCCTCAAAAAGACTCGCAATTGAAAAATATTGAAAATATTGTATTCCCATATTTACAAGATAACAGTGGTGGTTACAGCAAGATTGATAGTCGGGGTTATCAATTGATGCTAAATTGGCGTTCTACTCGCAAGGTAGCAACTACAGTAAACCTCCAAGATATACTTGAAAACAAATTTAAATCAGATTTATTTAAAGATAAAATTGTTCTTATCGGTACCACTGCTGAAAGTTTTAAAGATAATTGGCTAACACCTTATAGCTATGGTCAATCACCTTCTAATAAAACCTCAGGTATAACCATCCATGCTCATATGGTAAGTCAACTTATCAGTGCGGTATTAGATAACAGACCACTGCTATGGGTATGGTCGAAATGGAGTGAAGCACTTTGGATTTACTGTTGGTCTGTTGTAGGGGGCATGCTTACTTGGCGCTATAAATCATCTATGCATTTGGCTCTTAGTTTGGCGCTTTTTCAGACCCTATTGTACTATATCTGCTTCACCTTGTTAATTCAAGGAGTCTGGTTACCCTTTTTTCCCTCTATTTTAGCTTTAATAGGGGGTAGCAGTAGCGTTGCTGCTTACACTCAACTGGAAAAGAGAAAAAAAGTTAGTATTGAATCTTTTCGCTATACTATACCTCATACCAATTTTCGCCGTAGTTAAAAAGGATACATCGGTATTGTTTAATATGATAATCTATGCAAAAAATCTATAATCCCACCCATTTAATGAGTGGGAGTGTCAATAATATAATCCTTTAATCTACATAATCTATGACATATTCAGTCTCAAAACGAACTTTAGGCATGTCAATATACTTGTCATCACTCGATCGATATCCGGCTGGACAAACAACTACGGCATGATATCCTTTTTCTGCAAGTCCTAAAACTTGATCGTATTTATCTGGAACAAAGCCTTCCATAGGAAGAGTATCAATCCCAAGCATTGCAGCACAAGTCATATAAAATCCTAAAGCAATATACACTTGTCGAGTTGACCAAGCATTGATATCAAGAGGATAGGGGGGTTTTTCCAAGAAACCTTTAATAACATTTGTGAGACCTTGAAGATTTTCTACCGATGTATTGCGGACTTCTGACATTCTTTGAATATAATTATCTACATATTCAGCATCCACATCCTTTTTTATCGCAAATACTACTAAGTGAGAAGCTTCTTCCACAGGTTTTTGTCCCCAAGAGTGTTCTAATAACTTATGACGAACTTCCGGATTGCGAACTACTATGAATTTCCATGGTTGTAAACCGAAAGATGAAGGGGAAAGTACCAAACTTTGCTCTAATACTTTCCAAACCTCTTCTGGAATTTTTTTAGTTAAATCAAATTTCTTTGTCGCATAACGCCATTGAAGCTGTTTTAAAATTTCTTCTGGTGATAATATTGCTGCTGTATTCATGAACATCTTACTAACGATTCTTTGTTTAAAGATACCGTAATTATGAAAAAATTTTTATAAACTCACTTTTTGCACCAAAATTTTTCGATGGAAATAAATTACTCAGTATTAAGCTTTAAATATTAATTTAGCTATATAAACCGGTGTTGAATAACCCTATAATGTCACTTTCCGGTTTCTGCTATTAATAAAAAGTTTTCAAGAGATGTAATACAGCAGATTTCATCTGAGTGAGGTACAGGTCATGCCGTTATAAGGCTGGGGCCAGGGACCCGGTGGCAGGGAACAGGGAAGAATGTACCTCATGTAACTGCAAAGTGCTGTATCAATAGTTTGAGATGTTTCGAGTCAACATGTATAACTTGAATGTACAACTTGATAGTTAGTGTACTTTACACTCTAATGTTAGGCTTTACCTTATCATAAATATACAATTATTTTTGTCTAATTTATTTGTAAAAATTATTATTTTGCCTCTCCAAACAATAATTTTTATGTATATAAAATTTGCGTTTTCATATCCACTAATATTTTTTTAAGTTTCTCTTTAAATGTATTTTTTATAGTTTCGCTTCTTAATAAATACCTGTAAAAATTAATCTATGAGAATTAGTTTGATTGCCAATACGTAGCCAATACTTATATTTGAGTACAAATATTAAACAGTTAATATTTAATTATTTAATTTTAATACTCTACATAAAAATTATAGAAATATGAATAGATTACAAAAATTAAGAAAACTAAAGTCGAAACAGATCGAAAGACTCGAAATTGAAAAAGATTCGCGTATAGGCATTAATATACTAATTATTTCTTTAGGTGTATGTACAGCTATATATGCATATAATGTAGGCTATACTAGCTTATTTATATTTTGTGTACTTATGGTTTTATTTTTTGTATTCAGAAGTCATTTTTTTATTCAAGACAAGAATAACCAAATTTCTAAACTTAAAAAGATGAACCAAGAAGAGTTGTTAAACTATGTAGATGAGAAATTCAGTGAAAAAAAATAATATTATAAATTATATTTTATAATATCAAATCTTCGTAAGTCAATAACCGCTCCAAAAGGAGTTTCACTTTTTTCAGCTTGCGCGATCGCATGACGCATGATTTCTTCTGGAATCATATTTCCGAAACTTTCCTTCAACAGTAAACGGATCATTTATATCAGCTGTTTTTATGAAGAGATCGAAAAAGAAAAACACAGATAAACAATATGTTTATCTGTATTGTCTAAACAGACTAAACTAAAAGCTCGATTAATTTATATTGTTATTCGGTAGGTTCTGAAGGTTTGTGCCAGTATGTAAGGTAAATTAGCTCTAGGTCACTAGCTACTTTATTGAAAAACTCTATCTGTTGTGATTGAATTTGAATAAATAACTTTGAGAATAGTAGAGCCGTTAGTGCGATCGCCATTCCTGTCACTGAACTAATAAACGTTTGACTCAAACCTATAACTAAGGAATTAGTATCACTAGTATTTATTTCTCCACTTTTAAGATTGATAAATAGGGGGTATAGACCAATCAGCGTACCCAATATACCTAATAAAGGTGCTGTAGTAATAACCATAGACAATAGCTTGCTCCCCCGACGAATATCTGTAAATTCTTTGGTTGATGAAGCTTTTAAAGCATGGTGAAAGCTTGGGGGTGAAGGTTCTCTAAGCTTTAATGGTGCTGACAACACGCGTCCTATTGCTAGACCTTGGCTGCGTGATGCTATTATCTGAGCTCGTGACAAATCAATTTTGGCAGCTTTCAATACTTCGTGCACTACCTGCTTTTCCTTCACCATCAACTGTAACCAAAACCAAATACGTTCTAAAACACAAGCAAAAGTTATTACCGATAAACCTAATAGGGGAAACATCACGAAACCACCCTCTAAGAAGGTCTCATACAATCTAGACATGGTTCTTCAGGTAAGTACTGCTATCTAAGTACAATACATGAAAAATCTAGCTTTTGTAGTTCTGCTTTATACCTGAAAATGCCTTGATTTAAGAGACATAAAACCAATGGCATTAATTTAATACACAATTTTTATTTAATTTATTAAATATAATATTATTAATTATAGTATCCTAAATTACACATGTTTTGAACTATTTCAATACATTTGTTTTTAAATGAGTCAGTATTTTTAATTACATTACGAAGTCTAAGAATATAGTTAATTAATATATATTTTTACTTTTTGCGTTGTTCTAAAATAAAATTAATTATTTCTTTATTCTTTTTATGAAATTTTAATATCTCTAAGTAAGCAAATGGTAATACAATAGGCCAAAGTATGCTACCAACGACTAAAACTATATTAGATATAATTTTTTGCTCCGAATCCATACCTTCGTCTTTCATATAAAAGTCTAGCCATTCATAAAACAAGTAATAAGCCATTGTTACATATATGACAATTAAGAGATAAGTTAAAAATGTCTGTATCATGATCAAAATCCATGCTTATAAATTTCATAAAATAATTCTTTCATAAAAGTATTGAGTAAAATTACTTTTAATGAGATGAAAAAATATTTTGTTTTGAATACTTGTTTTTATTTTATCAAGATAAATATATTTTTTCATTTAATTTATGAACCATAAAATTTGATTTAAATGGTAAATTGTATGATTAACTTGAACAAAAAGAGTATATTAATATCTTTTCTAGACAAATAAATAAGGTTAAGTAGGTCAGTGTATAAATTTTCAAATATATCCGAAGTATTCTTTGAAAAAGTTATCAGAGTATATGAAATGTATCATCATTACTATCAGGGATAATCCAGTTTTTGTAGCTTTTATCTTCTATCTCATAGTTTTATATGTTCGTACTGAATTGCTTGCAGGATAATGAACAGTATAAATACTTTCCTCAAAGACACAAAGAGTTAGTTCCATCTTTGCGAATAAGGAGTTAATCAAGATTAGCCAAGACCTTGATAAGTATCATTGATTGTACTTAACATTTAGTGATACTTTCAAAACCTTCTATTTTTAATTACATTAGTTATTTCAAAAAAACAGAAAAATATAGATAATTATTTGATACTTTATATATTAAAAGATTGTACCAATTCTATTAATATAGTAGCTTTTATAACTTTATTTTTAAAAGCTGTAATGTTAACAGTGTAAAAAATATTATATAATATATACCTAATTATTATGTGCAATTTGTAATGTAGCTCAAAAATAATAGGTCAGAATATAATATATAAAATTACATAAATAAAACATAAAAGAAACTAAAAAAAATTAAGTTTGAGATTTTCATTTAATCTTTTATTAAAATAAATTGTTTAATCATATATTAAAGGTCTCCGAATAAGCTGCCCACTGTAGTTATACCTATGATAATTTAGTCAATGACGGTTTTGTGGAAGTATCCCAGATGTATAGCCTATGCTACATGTTGCGGAAACTGCATAACAAAAACTTTCAATTTAAGCGGTAACTATATTGTTAGGCTTTACTCTTTGGATAATCTAAATCTTGATACATTAAAGAAATCAGATGCTCACGGTTTTTCTAGCCTAATATGAAGACTAGAAATTTAACCAAATTAGTATAGAGTCCTTAGAAACTTACCTATACAAGCTGATGTTGTTAGATAATGAGTAAAAATGAAGCAAATAAATATACAACATTTCAATGAGTCAAACTGCACTTAACTTGATTGCAATATCCGTATTTTTGATGACCCTTACCTCCTTGCTTGCTCCCTTATTGAATTTATCACCAGCAGTTCCAGCGATCGCAACTTTTGTAGTTTTGGGTATAGCAACTATCGACAGTTTCTCTTGGGAAGGAAAGGGGGGGAATATATTCATTGACTGGTTAGCAAACTTCTCACCCCAACATAGAGAACGCATTATTCATCACGAAGCTGGACATTTTCTTGTAGCTTACTTACTTAATATCCCTATTAAAAACTATACTCTAAGTGCTTGGGAAGCTTGGAAAAACAAGCAATCTGGACAAGGTGGTGTAAGTTTTGATGATGAGGAATTAAAGCTGGAGTTAGAACAAGGTAAAATTACCCCTGTTATGTTAGAACGATATTGCACCGTATGGATGGCTGGCATAGCAGCAGAAAATTTAGTTTACCAGCAAGTTGAGGGTGGTGCAGATGATAAAAATCAGTTGGAAAATATCCTACATAGTTTAGGCTTTAGTCATTCTCATTCCCAGCAGAAACAAAGCTTCTGTGCTTTACAAGCAAAGACCTTATTAGAAAAAAATTGGTCTGCTTATCAAACCTTAGTTAAAGCAATGGCTGACAAAAATTCAGTAGATGATTGCATTATAGCAATTAAAGGCAAACTAATTGCTCATGGGTAATGGATAATACAAAATTTTAGCCATTATCCATGAGCGATAATTCACAGCTTGCTCCCTTAAGAGGAGATAGCGATTTGCGATAATACATGTGACGATTGACTTAAAGATTTAGTTTGTGGATGCGAATACGATGTTTGAATATCTTCGCAAACTACGCGATCGCGTCCAGAAGATTTAGCTTTTAATAAATACTGGTCAGCACGATTTAACAAACTAATACCATTAGCGTCATCATCTGATTCCAAGCAAGCAGCACCTAAACTGATGGTTACATTAATACTCAAGTTAGTATCAATACTAAATGGTTGTTCACCAATCAGCTTTCTCAAACGATTTGCAACCTTAAATACTTCCTCACCATTGGTATTACTCAGAATAACTACAAATTCTTCTCCTCCATACCGAAAAGGTGTATCTTGAGGACGCAGGTTATGACGTAAGCGTTTACACATTAATTGCAAAAGCCGATCCCCTACTAAATGACCGTAGGTATCGTTAATTTTTTTAAAATAATCAACATCTAAAATAATTAAACTTAGCTCTGTTTCGCTAACGCGAGCTTTCTCGATTTTTCTAGGTAAATCCCACTCTAAAGCGCGACGATTACTTAAACCAGTCAAAGAATCTGCTAAAGCGATCGCTGAAAGTATATCGTTTGTACGTATTAACTCACGGTACTTCTGAGCCTTTCTTACCCCTACCATTAGTTGAGACAGCAAAAGGCGATCGCTAGCTGTAGTTTCTTGAGTAGTTTCTTGTGAATTAGGATAGTACCAAATATAAGCATCAGCACCCTGTCTGAGGGCAGCTGAGGTTATGTCTTGTTCCCACTCATAGTTATAATTATTTCGAGCAGCAAGCAATTGGGGACGGTCTTCTAAGAAGATGCAGTAAAGTCCAAATAATTTTACAGACTCTTTGAGCTTTGCTTGTTCCCCAAGCCAATTACATAGCTGAGTACTTTCATCCTGACTAGCTTGGATAAGGATGATATCAGGAGGTTGAATCTCTACTCGCGACACAGTCTCATTGAGATTATTGAATACTTCTACACTGAAAGCGTCAGTATCGTGAATTTCTTTTGGAAGTGTGGCGAGAAAATCATCATTTCCAAACACACAAATGGAAATGTTCATGCTGTTCAATAATTTTTTTCCTAGTTACAACCAAATTTATATGTTGGTGCATATTGGGTGATATTAGTGCCTTATATTCACCTACACTTATATTTTTCTAAAATGACGTTGAATAATACTTTATTGTTCTATGAACGTAGTGACAACTAATTTTTAAGCTTACCTCCTGATAATGTTTAATATTTTCTACAAATCACATCATAATAATTTCTGATACATAATTTCTTTCGTTTTCATACCTTTTTCAAACAGTATAAATACTGAATATCAAGATTCTATTTCTAACATCACTGTAATTGTCTAGTTAAATTTCCCTGGTATTTTCACTACTAGTAATTAAGAATAAACATTGTCTTTTATATTCTAAAATCAGTCTAAATATCTAAATAGTTAATATTTTCTTTGGTTTGTTCGTTAAACAATGTCATATAAGTTTCAGGTAACGATATTAGTTAATAAACTCTCCGAACAAGTATCACTGACTGTAATAAAAATCTGTGATATAGAATTAATTACTTAACACAGGATATTACTTTGAGGAAGCATATTGCTTTTACATTGATTTTTGAAGCAATAAATTTGCCCAGCTTTCAAGGGTTTTAACACTTTACTCGGTAATTTTTTAACTTCGCAAAATATAATTTTCTTTACTAAATTCTTTAACTAATCTAAAGCTTCTTGAACTCTGATAGTAAGTCATGAAGCACAATTAGGTCAGAATTTGGAAAAAAGTATCAAGTAAAATCTCTATTCTTCCCAGGATTGCTATATATGCTCAGAGTTGGAAGAACAGGACTTACGTAGGAACTACGTGTTTACTTCCGGAACGACCTTAGGATTCCCTGAGAGGGTTGTCAAAGATTATATGTCCAAGAAAGAATATAGGGATTTATAAATTTAACAAGGATTCCCAAGAATGGGGTCGGGGTTGTGAACCCCTTTTCAGATAATTTCATTTCAATAATTATTTTTTAATATTTTTTTAATATTTTTTATTAATTAATTATGAAACAAATATTTGCACTTTTGCGAATATTTTGTGAATGTAACTAAACACGTAACCTGTCCTACAGGACTTATGCATCCCGACCGCTACGCTACATTAGCTGCGAACCAATGTGTATCTAAGATTATGCATAACAGGAGGAATTACAGGTCGCGTATAATTAATTTCTAGAGATTTCAGCGTGGTATTTACTTCTAGAAATTAGATGCTCTATCATAGGAATTCAATTTATCTAGGACTTACGCAAAAGCAACGTAATTCCGTCCGAGAACCTAAGCGATGGTCGTTCGTGTAAAGTCTCGGAGAGAAGACCCGCCATAGGCGATCGCATGTCCCTGCCTGTGACTCTCTGTTTGCGATGTATAAGCTCGACAGAGCTGCGTAGAATAACGTAGTTAACCCATAGTTCTTGAGATTGCTAGTCTAAGACAACCCTTTGAGGGAACCCGAAACGAAGTTTCGGTCGCAATGACAAATCTTCGTTGTGTAATTTCTGGTATCATTTTTCGTCACAAAGCCAGATTGAACTACTCATGACGAAAAATAAGATTTTGGGAATTCTGTATTCTTAGTCAATTTCTCTCAAATTAAAACTCCCCGCATTAAAAATAGCCGGTATTCTTAGGTTGCGGGGATTCTAATTAATTGACCACTAATTAACCATCATAAATTACTATCTTGGATAATATTTTTAGATACTAGTATCTCAATACTAATATTTAGTCAATTTCTCTCAACTTTCGCGTGCTCTCAACCAGACTTTGAGCAAATCCATCGAATCTTTGTGAGAGCTTTTCATCTAAAAGTTTACCCTCGGAATTAAAAGCTTTCCAAGCCTGTCCAACAGCAATTTGTTCTGGGATACACCATCCGTGAACCCATCTCAAAATTACTCTCAAATCATTAAGAGCATTGCTGTTTGACTGTCCTCCTAGTACGCTAATCAGTCCTGCGACTTTACCTGAAAGATGCTCAAAACTCATTAAATCCAATGCGTTTTTTAAGACTCCGCTAATGCTACCGTGATATTCTGGTGTTGCCAATATTAGACCATCTGCCTTTCTAAAGGCTTCTTGCATTCGCTTCACGTCAGGATAGTTTGCATACTCATCTCCTCCATCGCAAAATGGTAGTTGCATCTGTCTTAGATCCAAAATCTCTACTTCTGCTCCAAGGGTTGCTACTCTTTGCGCTGCTAAATCAATAGCCATGTGGCTATGAGAATTACTTCTTAAGCTACCTGCAATACCTACTATTTTCATGATAATTATTTCGTAACCTCGTTAACAAAACTGTGAAATATCGTTTCTTTTTACCTGTCTGATGACTGTAGTCATATAGGTTAGGACATTCAATGTGGGTGAAAAGGAACCTTTTGTCCAGAGAAAAGAAAAATGTCTAAAATGGCGGCTGTTATATCTAGAAAAGGCGAATATATTGAAGTAGAAGTACAAGCTAAAAAATCTCAAAAAAATAGACTCGTTATAGAAAAAATCATATTTTCGCTACTATGAAGTTACAAATTTACTGTGTCGGCAAGAAAAATTAGAACATGGACAGTAGAAACATGAAAACTTGTTTATGTAAAACGATTCATATAAGTTTAATTTGGCTTATGTTCTGAAAAACTCATAATCATTATGACTTCATCTTAGCATTAATGAAAAATAAATGCCAAACAGCAAGACATTGTTATCGAATCAGATGAGGAAAACTATGTAAAAATATTTACTGGCTATATGTTCTGTATAGATAGGAGATAAAGCGCAAGTAACTATAATGATTATTTTAATCTCTATAAAAAATGTATCTTTTGATACTAATTAAATTAGGTAAAAAGTAAAAGCCGATAACAGTTCGGAAAATTGAGTAGTTTTTTATGAAAGTTAAACTAGGTATTAGATAACTTTTAAGCCTTGCTAAAAAAGAAAGCATAAATTTCAACGCTCGTTAAAGGGCAATACGAAGGTTAATTAATTATGGAAGGTTCTGTAAAAAAGGCATTGATGAAACAAAAATTATCTGGAGCAACTAAGTCGCATTTATCCAGCATTAGGGTATTCGATTTGCCAACATTAAAATTATCGTCCTCCAAACAAGACAAGATTTCACAGGTGGTGAGAGGACGAAAGCGTAATCTATTTGCTGCAACAGTTGCTGCTGGTTTAATAGCGATGCCTTTTTTTAGTTTTATCAGCAGTCCAGCTTTAGCGCAAAAGCCAGAGAAAATTGAGTTGAACTATGGTAAGTTACTCGAAAAAATTAATAAAGGTGAGGTTAAAAAAGTTCAGATAGACGAGACTGAGAAAATTGCTAAGGTTTATCTGAAGAAAAAACCAGAGGAAGCGATTAGAGTAGAACTGCTTGATAGAAACCCAGAACTGACTAATGCTTTAAGAAGTAATGCAAATCAGGTAGAGTATGAAGCTATTTCTTCTGCTGGAACTAGAGCTGCATTAGGACTGTTGATTAACTTAATGTGGATTTTGCCTTTAGTCGCTATTATGCTTTTAATTTTGCGACGTTCAGCTAATGCTTCCTCTCAAGCGATGAACTTTGGTAAAACCAGAGCGCGTTTTCAAATGGAAGCGAAAACTGGTATTAAGTTTGATGATGTAGCTGGTATTGAAGAAGCAAAAGAAGAACTACAAGAAGTTGTGACTTTTCTGAAGCAACCAGAGAAATTTACTGCTGTAGGTGCGCGAATACCGAAGGGTGTACTTTTAATTGGACCTCCTGGAACTGGTAAAACACTTTTAGCTAAAGCGATCGCTGGTGAGGCTGGAGTTCCTTTCTTCAGTATTTCTGGTTCGGAATTTGTGGAAATGTTTGTGGGTGTTGGTGCTTCTCGTGTGCGGGATCTATTTAAAAAGTCCAAGGAAAATGCACCTTGCTTAGTATTTATCGATGAAATAGATGCTGTTGGTAGACAAAGAGGTGCTGGAATCGGCGGTGGTAATGATGAAAGGGAGCAAACTCTCAATCAGTTGCTTACAGAAATGGATGGTTTTGAAGGTAATAGCGGTATCATCATCATAGCTGCTACTAACCGTCCTGATGTTTTAGATGCAGCGCTGTTACGACCTGGTAGATTTGACCGTCAGGTAATTGTGGATGCACCGGATTTAAAGGGTCGATTGGAAATATTAAAAGTTCACGCTCGCAATAAAAAAGTAGATGAAGGGGTTTCTTTAGAAGCAGTTGCTCGTCGTACACCTGGTTTTACAGGTGCAGATTTAGCAAACCTACTGAATGAGGCTGCTATTTTAACTGCTAGAAGACGCAAAGAATCTTTGACAATGCTGGAAGTTGATGATGCTATTGACAGGGTTGTGGCAGGTATGGAGGGTACACCTTTAGTAGATAGCAAGATAAAACGTTTAATTGCTTATCATGAAGTAGGATGTGCCCTAGTCGCAACAATCTTGGAAAATCATGACCCAGTACAGAAGGTGACTATTATCCCCAGGGGACAGTCAAGAGGATTAACCTGGTATACCCCAAATGAAGAACATTTTCTACTTTCGCGATCGCAGTTACTATCCCAAATAACTGCCATTTTAGGAGGTAGAGCAGCAGAAGAGGTTATTTTCGGGGCTGATGAGATAACAGCAGGGGGAGGAAAGCGCGAAGGTAGAGAGTTGGAGTATGTAACGTCTAAAGCTCGACAAATGGTAACTCAGTTTGGAATGTCTGAGTTAGGTCAATTATCTTTGGAGAAACCTAGTAGCGAAGTATTTTTAGGTGGTGATTGGTCATCAAGTAAATCAGAATATTCGGATGAAATCGCATCCCAAATTGACAATAAAGTACGGGATATTGTGGTTGAATGTTATGACAAAGCAAAAGCTATAATCAGTGAAAACACTCAGGTACTTCATAAACTTGTAGACTTACTAGTTGAGCAAGAAAATATCGAAGGGGAACAATTTCGGAAGATTGTTGCTGAGTACAAAGCTCCAAAAGATGTCACAAATGCAACTGCAAATGCAGATAATTTAGCTGTGTCTAGCTAGAAGGACAGTAGTAAGATATTCTTTAGGTTAAAGGGTAATATAGTAAGGCAAGAAGAGGGAATTCCTCAGTTCTCCTTACTAATAACCCTTTGCTGTATTTGTTCAACATTTTGTGTGGCAGAAATCAGGAAATGGTTTATGTTGAAGTAATGAATCAACCATATTTAACTATCTCGAAGCTTGTTGGGAATACATACGTCTTAAAACAATAGCTGGATCTACATATTTTTTGCCATACTTTAATGACCAGTGGAGATGAGGTCCTGTTGTGCGTCCTGTCATACCTACCCGACCGATTCTTGTTCCTGCTCCAACTCTTTGTCCTTTCCAGATAATAATTCCACCTTTACTATCAACTAAATATGGACGACCATTCTTTTTGGCGACATAACCCTCCATATGACAATAAGTATGCCGCCATTTACCTGATTGTATAGTTATTCTGGTACCGCAACGTCCGCGATCGCTCAATTGAGTTACTGTACCAGTCCACCAATTGCGAATGTAACTACCTTTGGGTGCAGCAATGTCTAAACCATTGTGAAATTCTACACTACCACCTGTTGGAGAACGACGATAGCCGAATGGGGATGTATATTTCTGAAAATTTTCTACTGGGAAGGAAGCTGATAGCCAATTACTAGTTAAAAGGGTTTTGCTATTGTTGGTTATTTGGGCGTTAGCTATTTTGGCAGGTGAAATATTTGATATAGTCAACAATGTTGATAATACTAATATAGAAAATATACTTAATACTGAAATTAATAGTTGATTTTGCCATTTTTTCATTTATTATCGCCTCAAAATTATAAGTACAGGGTCAGTTTTCCTTTGGGAGAATTTAAAATTCCTGTATAAGGGAGTTGCGCGTTAATAAGATACCAACCTTGGAAATAAATAAAAAATTGTGAACCCGAAAGATCCTCATGAAGGCTGGTAACTTATTTTTTGCTTGTTCCAACAAACTTCAAAATTCAAGAACCATCAAGATAAATCCGGTTCTGGTCAATTAATCTATACCGATGATTAAATATCTATTCTGTGAATTTAGATAAATATTATTGATAAATAATTGGTGTATATAAATAAATTCATTTGAGCTAAATAAATTAGCTGATTGACCCAAATTATTATATTATTTGAATGTTATTTGAATATTATTTGAATATTCATATTTTAGTTTTAAAGTTTATTATTTAATCAATTACCCATAGGTTGCAAGACATTGAGTATACAAATAATATTCGATTCAAACTATTTTGGAAAAATTCCTGTGAATTGATTCAGAAAAATAGTTAGACTTTATACGTAGACTATTCATACATTTATATACTCTGAATTATATATTTTTACCCGAAAATATACTGCAATAAATTCTATGGAATAAACAGATTTTTTCCTGAAGGAATATCATTGTTAATAACTCTTTGAGAAATTATTTAAAAATGAAATACATATTATCCATAGGCACTTTAGAGACGAATCTAAAGATTCGTCTCTACATTTATTACTGATGTTTTTAGGCTATATTTTAAGTTATATTTTTAAGCCCCTTCCACTAAGCTTTTGTATTCTTCTGATTTCATCGCATCGTCGATATCCGAGGTATTATCTACGCTCACCTTCAACAACCAACCATCTCCATAGGGATCATCTCCTATATTTTCTGGAGAATCAATCATTGCCTGATTAATTTCTAATACTCTACCTGTAACAGGTGAATTTAAATCTTCTACAGCCTTTACAGACTCAATAGAACCAAAAGTTTCTCCCTTACTAACTTCATCTCCTACTTCCGGTAACTCTACAAAAACAATGTCACCCAACTGGTCTACAGCAAATGCAGAAATACCAATAGTTGCTGCATCATTATCTACACGCATATATTCGTGAGAATCCAAGTACCGCAAATCGTCCGGATATTCAAGATCCATATTAAACCCCTTTTTTACATTTGATAGCGATTTATCTCTTCAATCAACTATTGAAGCATCCAAACTAAATGATTGTACAAGAATTATTAAAATATTTGCGTAGGGAGGGTAAAGGGTAAAAGCATAACTCATCCTAGATCCCCGTCATTTTGACAATCGACTTTCAGATGCATAAAAAGGTCTTTTCACAACTACTGCTGGATATACTTTATTACGAATTTCAACTTCTATATTTTGTCCCACTTTTGCTAAATCTTTGGGAACGTAAGCTAGTGCAACAGGATACCCCAGAGTTGGGGAAAGGGTACCACTCATGATTTTTCCTACTGATTCACCATTGGATAACACTCGATAGTCGTGACGAGCAATATTTCTTCCCTTCATTTGCAAACAGACAAGACGACGTTTTATACCTTCAGCTTTTTGCTTTTCTAAAATTGAACGACCAATGAAGTCACCTTTTGTATCTAGATGAACTAACCATCCTAAACCGGCTTCTAAAGGTGTTGTATTATCATCAATATCTTGCCCATAAAGTGCCATTGCTGCCTCTAAACGCAAAGTATCTCTAGCACCTAAACCGCAAGGGGTCACTCCAGCATCCAAAAGCTTGTTCCAAAGTTTCACTCCTGTTTGGGGATCTATCATTACTTCAAAACCATCTTCGCCAGTGTAACCTGTACGTGCGAGAAATCCATTTTGGCTAAGGACTTTTGCTTCTAGATGACCAAAAGCCTTGATAGAACTCAAATCTTTATCTACAAATTTTTGTAATATACCTGTTGCTTTTGGTCCTTGGACAGCTAATAAGACTTTTTCTGAAGATAAATCTTGAAAATCAACTTCGTTAGTATCAAGATGTTGTAATAACCAGTTCTTATCTTTGTGTGTAGTTGCTGCATTAACAATCAGTACACCTTGCTGAATCCCGGAGTTATCTTGTCCTTGAAAATAAAAAATAATGTCATCAATAATACCTGCACTCTCGTTGAGTAAAACAGTGTATTGAGCCTGTCCGGGCTGCAAACGACTTAGGTCTGAAGGTACTAATCCTTGTAGTTGAGATACTAAGTTTTCCCCCTTGAGGGTAAATTTACCCATGTGAGAAATATCAAACATACCAGCATGCTCTCTCACAGCTTTATGCTCTTTGGTAATGCCACTAAATTGTACCGGCATTTCCCAGCCACCAAAACCAGTAAATCTAGCTTTTTGCTCTTGTGCAAGCTCAAATAGAGGAGTTCTTATGAGTGATGTATCAGTTTGTTGATTAGCCACAGTTCATTCTGTCTGATTAATTTTTCTAGCGAATTTAAGTATTCTACCTAGTATCTTACGAGATGACTGACGCTGAAAAATTTATGAGATTACAGCTTGGGTAAAATTTCTGGTAGTAGTTGTCCGGGTACCTTTGATAGAGCTAGATTTTGTCCTTGCAGACCCAATTCGTTATGAAATCCGCGAATGGTCTTGATAACATAAACTAATGTGCTTTGATAAGCTTCTGGCTGTTTGCTTAAGCCATTCAATGCTTGTAAATGGTTATCTAAAGAAGCTTCTAGATGTTGCGATCGCTCTGTTTTATCACCTTCAAAATATTTGTCTGTAACTATCTGATAATGAGCTAGTCCTAAGTTGTTATGGGTGACAAAAATATCAAAGCTTAAGGAGACTCCTTTCAAGGAATGTGCTAATGCTAATGCTTCTTCATAAGCTTCTATACATAGC
This sequence comes from Mastigocoleus sp., assembly GCA_050042865.1. GTDB lineage: Bacteria > Cyanobacteriota > Cyanobacteriia > Cyanobacteriales > Nostocaceae > JBCCDM01. The sequence continues at coordinate 81,576 of JBHJJE010000009.1, read as the reverse complement.
TGTAGATACTCTTGACGCAATTCCTTATCAGTTTCAGGCTGATTTGCCAAATGCCAGTATGCTGTACCAAGATTGTTTTGGGTTGCTGCACAAGCGACTGGTAAATTGGCTGGGGTACGATATTTCAAAGCTTCATCGTATGCATTAATGGCTAACTGGAGATTTTCCCCGGGACGCTCATACTGGGCTAAATTCCAGTAAGCTGTACCAATATTATTTTGGATCATCCCATATTTGAGGGCTTCAAATTCCGGATTGTAATGAACTAAGGCTAACTTATAAGCAGCGATCGCTCTTTTTAGGTGTTCTACTGGCTGGTTATATTGTGCCAGATGCCAGTATGCTGTACCTAAGTTATTCTGACAGGCAGCATATTTTAATGGCTCCATTTCTACTGTCCGGAATCGCAGTGCTTCTCTATAAGCCAAAACAGCTTTTTGCCAATTTTCTGCTGGATTGCTAAACCGAGCCAGGTCACCGTAAGCTGTACCTAAGTTATTCTGTACGCGAGCATAGGTAGAAACCTTTATATCTTCAGAATCTGAATTATCTGGCATATCTGAAGAAATCATGTTCAATGCTAGCAGATAAAATTCAATACCTTGTTCTATGTAAGACTGTCCTTCCTCGGAATTAGGGGGAGTACGGTAAAGCATCCAGTAAAGGGTACCTAAATCATTTAAAACGTCTGGTACTTGAGGAGAAATATCATCATAGGTAATTGATTCTTGATAAGCAAGAATGGCTATCATCAAGTTTTCTAAGGTAGAGTCTCCTTCTTCGATGCGTTGACGATATAAATTACCCAAGTGCTGATAGGATATGGCTAATGTCTGATTACTAGCTTTTTGCTTGTGTAAGTCTTCAATCTCTAGAAGCAGTTGTTGTGCTGGTGGATTTTGCTCCCCGTCTTCATAAAACTGACTGTTAATAGTTGCGATTACTAATTCGCTTAGCTCTTGATTAACATGGGATATGGACGATTGGGGTTGTGCCGATCTGTTTATACCAAAAGTACTACTAGAACTGATGCTGGTGACGCTTTCTTGTTGATTTTGTGTAGATTTATTTTGTGTGGATATTAACGATTCATCATCATTGAGAAACTTATCCTGGGATGAATGAGAAGATGAATCTGGAGACTCTATCTGAAAATCAAAATCTTCTTTGGCTAATTCTACAGATTCTTCTAATACAGATTCTTCTAATACAGATTTTTCTAAGATGGATTGCTCTAGATTTTCTACTTCCAAATTTTGATCATCAGGAAAACGCTCTGGAGAACCCTGATTGAGACTCATGGGTGTAGGTTCACCAGCAAAGGTAAATGTTCCTGTCCGACATCGCCAAAATTGTGGTGCTGACTGCTGTATAGCATACAACCAAGGACGCGAAACCCAAAGTAACAAACTGGATTCTTGATTCGATAAATTTTGTTCAATTAATTTCAGATTATGTAAAAATAACCTTTGGGTTGCAACAGGTTGTCTCGTCAACTGCTCAATACCTACTATCTGAAATGCTGGTATTGGTAATGATTTGCCAGGAGAATCTTTAGAACCTGCTACTGTTGGTGGGGGATAATTAGCTAACCAACTGTTTATCTGGTTGATGAGATTGGGTTCAGCTAAATTTAGTCTGAGGGTCACTAACTTCGGATAAGCTGGTGTACTGCTTTCCTGATAACTCGAAGGATGAAACAAAACTTGTCCTACAGGATAAGCCAAGTTGGAATGTAAACGAGCAGCTACTTGGTTTCTCAAATTTAAATCATCACATACCGCCAAAAATATTTGTCTTCGCAAACCGAGACTAAGAGCGACTTTTATGCGTTGATATGCTTGCCGGTTCCAGGTACTGCTATCAGAGTGTATTGTATCGTTGACGCTCATGGCGGATAAAGAGCGGATGTATAATGGTTTACTTTTACTTCAATAAATATGAGGAGATTGCTTGCAGCTAAACCTGCTGGAAATTTAATATACTTTTCAATACTTAATTAGGGCTTGCTGATTATCTTTAAAATGGATTTTTTTCCGAATAATTTAAAAAAACAATTATTTTCTATTTGAAAATATTATTTTTATAGGAAATTATTTACTTAAAATACGTTACCAGCTTTGATTACTAATTTCTCCTCTTGGTTATATAAATATGATTTTCCAGTAGTTACATCCCTATTCAGGATAAATCAAACTTGAATAACCTGCATTATTAAAGTAATTGATTATACATTTTCTTTTGATGAATGCCATCTGAACGAAAAATTTTACAGGTTATAGCAACGCTATAACCTTGTATTGGTAGCGCAAAAATACAAAATAGGCTCCACTAGATAAAACTGGAGCCAAGAATAAATATAGCGGTACGCTTTTGGGTTAGGACGTTTTTTCACAAGAAGAAAGACTTGGGGGATTCTCCCCCAAACCCCCTATTGGGAGGACGGTTGCGTCCCCCAAACCCCCTCCAAATAAGAAATATAAAAATGTCCTAACATATCCGGCGTAGTGTTATAATTACAAAATTTGATTGTATTTATTGCAATATTTTTCTGATATATATAAAGCAATCAAAAGCCAGGATAAGCAATTAGCTAAGAGCAGAGACTGTATAGGTAACATAAATTAAACCGCCAACCAAACCAGCTGCGAGTACTCCTAAAATAATGTAATTACGTTTCTGTCCTGGAGATGGAGGTTCTGCTTGATAAAGTTTGGGTTCGCGGGCGAAGTTGTTTAAACGACCACCTTCTTCAGTTGTATAAGGCATAAAGTTATTTTCCTACAATTCTTTGTTTACTTTTTTTGAAAAAAGTATATTTACTCTACATATTAATAGATAAATCGTTACATAAGGTAATTTTGCCTAAAAACGAGACCCAGGAGTAGTTATGAAAGTAATCATTATTCGTTATAGTTCATCAATTACCCTCACCTTATCTAACTAATCGTCCCTGTCAATGGAGATGAAGCGATCGCATGGGTTTTTTTCGGCATTCGACCCGCGAGGAATGCTAATCTACCAGCAGTTGCAGCCATACCCATTGCTTTAGCCATTGCAGGGGAGTTTTGTGCTAAAGCGATCGCGCTATTAATTAGTAATGCGTCTGCACCCATTTCCATTGCTTGTGCAGCTTCTGAGGGAGAACCAATACCCGCGTCAACTACTACTGGGACGGTGGCGTTTTCAATAATAATTTGAATATTAGCAGCTGTTTGTAAGCCCTGTCCGGAGCCAATAGGGGCTGCAAGGGGCATTACTGTCGCGCAACCTACTTCTTGCAGGTGTTGGGCTAACATAGGGTCGGCGTTGATGTATGGTAGGACTGCAAAGCCTTCTTTGACTAACTGCTCTGCTGCTTGTAAGGTTCCAATGGGGTCTGGTAATAAATATTTGGCATCGGGTATTACTTCTAGTTTGACAAAGTTATTATCTTCTTGTCCTAAAAGTTTTGCCATTTCTCTACCTAAACGGGCTACTCTGATGGCTTCTTCTGCGGTTTTGCATCCTGCGGTATTGGGTAACATCCATATTTTATTCCAGTCTAAGGCTTCTGCTAAACCTTCATGTCCTGGTGCTTTTGTTTGGACTCGACGTACTGCAACGGTGACTATCTCACAAGCGCTTGCAGCGATGCTTTGCTGCATATCTTCAAGGGTGCGATATTTCCCGGTTCCGGTCATTAAGCGGGAGGTGAAGTTTCTTCCTGCAATGACTAAGGGTGTATCTAAGGATATATCTTCAATAATCTTTGGGGAGTCAGGAGATAAATGATTTGATAGATTGTTTGATAGTTGGTTGGAGAAATGATTAGATTGAGTCAGCATTGGTGTAGAGTTGGATACGCGATTAAAAAAGCGTGAGCATTGAAAGCTCTCAAGTAAGATATCTGATTTTTGCTCCCAGACTAAATCAGCGATTAAAGAGGCAGTAATAGGAGCGAGTAAAATACCGTTACGATGATGACCGGTAGCAAAGGTCAAGTTGTCACATTCACTTTTACCCAAAATTGGTAATTCGTCGGGGGTAGTAGGACGAAATCCCCACCACATTTCTTGAATTGGATAGTTTTCTATAAGTGGGAATAATCGAATGGCTTTATCTAATACGGACTTAATACCCGATGGTGTATTCTCAGCCGTAAAACCTACATCTTCAACAGTTGCACCTAAAATAATTGTTCGTTCTTTTCGTGGAACAATATAACTATCATTACCAAACAAAACTCTTGATAAGGGTAATTCTCCTACATATTCTGGCACCCTTAAGCTGAGCATTTGTCCTTTTTTGGGAGTTACTGGCAAAGGTAATAATTGATTTGACCAAGCACCTGTGGCTAATATGTAATGCTCTGCACGAATAAACCCAATACTAGTTTGTAGTCCTATAACTTTCCCTTGCTGCTGATGAATTCCCTCTACACTAACCCCAGATTTTATCTCTACACCTATAGATTCAGCCGCAGTTAATAATGCTTTGGCTAAAGAACGATTATTTACCTGTGCATCTTCTGGGTACCAGTAACCACCTATTACTTCTTGCCCTAATCCTGGTTGAATTTGATGAATAGCTGTTTTATCCAACCAGCAAGCGGATTTATCTAGTTTGTTATCAATTGTAGATTTTGAATTGATGGAACTATGATTAATTAAATCTAAATTTATCGAACTTAAAGAATCTTCATCCCCGTAAACCGGAGTCAAAATACCACAACACCAGTAACCACAATTAATTCCCGTCAACTCTTCTAACTTCGCAGTCCATCCAGGATACAGAGATAGCGATCGCTTGCACAAATCCAGCATATCTCCTGTTTGTATACCTTCAGCACCTGGAGCTAGCATTCCAGCTGCTGCGTGAGTTGCAGCTGCTGAAAAATTCCGATCCAATACCGTTACTTTTGCTCCCCGCAGTTTTAACTCTACTGCGATCGCTAAACCAATGATACCGCCCCCGATGATTAAAATCTCTGTCTTCATTACCCGTTAGATCGCTAAGTATAGTTATTTTACCGGCTAAGACTACTCCGCAGATTTTGGAGAAATACTCGTTAGACAATATGTTCTTGTTATTTTCTTTTTTTCTGCTCTTCATACATAGTTAAGTCACTAGCTATCAGCATGCTAATAACTAGTGACTATGAATTTTTATCAAACTATATGAGTTTAGGGATTTAGAAGTATATTAATTTCAGTATCTGAACTTTTATTTTTTTAGGTTCTACGACTAAAATTACACATCCACTTATTTACCTAAAACGCTTATTCAAATTTAACTTTCAATCCGGAAATAAAAAATGATTGACCCTTGGGGAAAATATTCCCATAAAAAACTAAATTATTGATTATATTAGGCAATCATAACAATACTTGATAATTTATCGTCATTCTTTGACGATTACCACAAAGCACGAATTGGTTCGCTACTCTGCTGATTATTAGTACTTGATGGAGTTGCTGGAGACTGATTAGGAGTACCGCTTGTTTCTGGATTAACCACTTCGGGGGTATTACCAGCACCTCTATTTTGAGCTACGCTCCTATTATTATTACTATCGTTGGAAACATTACTATTTCCTGAATCTGCTGCGGTGCTATTGACATTGATATTAGCTGGTAAAACGCTAGAAGATTTTCCTCTAGAGTTAGGGACATTAGCATTCTCTCCCCCCATCGGAAAACTAATTCCCAACAAAGTACCCAGTAATATAGCTAAACCTCCAGCCATCAAGACTAATGGGGTCCATCTACCCATATCTTTTTCTCTCCTTTACTAATCTATTTGTTAGTTGACTTATTTTCTAATCAAATGGTGTCCAGATGATTTTATATCCATGTCCCCAAAACTTATTAAATTTTGTAACTCTTACGTCACTTATGACTTGTATCTGACAAGCTAAACGTAAACCACGTTCAGGAGAATGAGGAGGTAGCTGCATACGCGCTGTTTCTCGCCAATTTGGCGGTGATAAATCACCCTCAATTTTTACTGCACAAGTACCGCAAGTTCCAATCCCCCGACAATTTATTACCTTAGCATTATCATTATGGGGAGCAATGCCATTTTGCAGCAAAACTCTACGTAAATTATCTCCGAGATTACACTCAATTTCTTTCCCTTGAGCTATGACTTTTGGCATTTTAACTATTAAATAAGTTTTTATCTGAATTTTCTCTCGTAATATTTTCTCGTATATTCTCTGTCGTATATTTACATATCGCTTCTTAATTTGTCCCGTACTTTTTCTTTTCTTTGTTTTCTATGACTGTAAATTCTTCAAATCCTCTTTGGATTTACGACACTACCCTCAGGGATGGTACTCAATGCGAGGGTTTATCGGTATCCCTTGAGGATAAAATACGTATTGCTAGGAAATTAGACTTATTGGGAGTACCTTTTATTGAAGGTGGCTGGCCAGGTGCGAATCCTAAAGATGCACAGTTTTTTTTGCACCTACAGGAACATCCCCTCAAACAAGCTGAGGTTATCGCTTTTTGTTCTACTAGGCGTCCTCATCGCTCCGTAGCCCAGGAGCCAATGCTACAAGCAATTTTAAACGCTAAAACTCTTTGGTTAACAATCTTTGGCAAGTCTTGGGATTTACACGTTACGGAAGGTCTTAAAACTACTTTAGCAGAAAACCTAGAGATGATTAGGGATACTATTTCCTACCTTTCTTCTCAGGGACGACGCGTAATTTACGACGCTGAACATTGGTTTGATGGTTACAAAAACAATCGAGATTATGCTTTAGAAACATTAAAAGTTGCTGTGGAAGCTGGTGCCCAGTGGTTAGTTTTATGCGATACCAATGGTGGTACTTTACCTCATGAAATTAGTTATATTGTGTCAGATGTAACTAAACAATTTGGTGAAAAGACTCAAATAGGCATACATACCCATAACGACTCAGATACAGCAGTTGCAAATGCGATCGCGGCTGTGATGGCTGGGGCAAATATGGTACAAGGTACTATCAACGGTTACGGTGAACGTTGCGGAAATGCAAATCTGTGCTCTCTCATCCCAAATCTACAGTTGAAGCTAGGCTACAAATGTATAGAAGATAGTAAACTTTCAGAACTCACACAAACTAGTCTTTTTGTTAGCGAACTAGTAAATTTAGCACCATTCGACTGTGCACCTTTTGTAGGACGTTCCGCTTTTGCTCATAAAGGGGGAATTCATGTTTCTGCAGTTGAGCGTAATCCTTTAACCTATGAACATATTAATCCGAGTAAGGTAGGTAATACTCGACGTATTGTCATTTCAGAACACTCAGGGGTTAGTAACGTTATATCTAAAGCTCGTAGTTTTGGTATGGAATTAGATAAAGCTCATCCAGCTACTAAACAAATACTCCAGCGTCTGAAAAAGTTAGAGCAGCAGGGATATCAATTTGAAGCAGCAGAAGCTAGTTTCGAGTTAATGATGCGAGAAGCGTTAGGACAACGTCAGCAATTCTTCACCGTTAAGGGTTTTCAAGTCCACTGTGATTTGGTTCAGAATCAAGAGAATACTAATGCTTTAGCGACAGTAAAAGTGGAGGTTAATGGTAAGGATATATTAGAAGCAGCAGAGGGGAATGGACCTGTCGCGGCTTTAGATCAGGCTTTACGTAAGGCTTTAGTAAACTTTTATCCCCAAATTGCCTCTTTTGAACTCAGGGACTACAAAGTTAGAATTATTGATGCTTATACTGGTACTTCAGCTAAAACTCGCGCTTTGGTAGAATCAGGTAATGGTCACAAACGTTGGACTACAGTTGGAGTTTCGGCAAATATTTTAGAGGCTTCTTATCAGGCTGTAGTTGATGGTTTAGAGTACGGTTTGATATTACACTCCACAGAGAAAGTTGGAGTTCAAGACTTGGAAGTCAAAATTCCCGGGAAAATTCATTAAGTAAAAGTTATTGATACTCCTCGACTGTCAGACAGGAGTATTCTTGGTTCAATGATTCGAGTTAATTTAAATTCCTTGGGTTGTCTAACCCAGAGGTGGTTCTCTTCCCAAGGTTAACTTTCAGTATTTTCTACCATAGTTATGATACTGCAAAGTTTGTTAGCGGGACTTTGATATTTTAGGGGCTAAAAATGACCTCAAATCCTTGCTGGACAAGGGGAAACGTCAAGGGGTTTAGAATGGCTAAAACCCAGATATATCAAGGAAACAGGTAAATAGATGTTAAACATTTACCACATAAACCTTTGAAGTTATTTTTGAAGTTATTTTTGACATCTTTTTTATCTAAGTCCCGTTAGAAGTTCAATCGCGGGTCGTTTAAGTCCCTAGGAATTTTTTTACCTATTTTATGGCTGTGCATTGCATTACCAGAAAGTTATCAACGCTTCTGCATATATATAATCCACAAAATAATATTCATGGGAAATAAAGCTAAGTAAAAATGTTCAGAATGACAGGTAATTAAACTAAATTATTATTTCCCCTGATACTTAATTATTAAATAATATTCATTGACAAAAGAATACAGGCAAAAAACTTACACTCTCACACCAAATCATGAATCACCATTACTCCGCCGTGCAATGACGGAGCCTGCGATGACCGGTATTCCCCGGTCAGTAAATCAACATTAAAAAAATTTATTTCAGATTCCTAACACACCTAGTACATCAAACTAGAAGCAGAATAAATTCAGAAAATGTCAACTATTATTACAATTTATCAAAAAATTGACCTGTCGGAATTTTCAATTCTACTTACTGAGCATCTAGTGCAGCTACAGGTAAAAATACATACACTATGAAAACTAATCAAACATAAAAATACAAAAATTAACATGCTCTTCGAGCAAATCTTGCATCAATTTGAAATGGTTAGCGGGACTTAAATCGTTATACACTAATTCTAAAAAAACCTAAAATACCAATTCCTTGACTTTTTTCTATTTAGGCAAAACTTTCCCAGGATTGTTCTACAACCTTAGTTAACCATTGTCTTTGCTGTTGATTTAGAACCGGATCATCTGCCAATAACTGAGCAGTTAACTCCTCTAAGGACTGACCCTGAGAACTAACCATTTTAATCACTCCAGCGATCGCTGTTGCAACTAACTCTTCGTCAACTTGCTGCTGTCTAAGATTGACAATTTCTTGAGGACTGTGTGGGATGGGATAATTCATAGCGTGGACTTAATAGAAACACCATTAATGAGCAATCAACTGGAATACAATTAAGAATTCTTCATCAAATCTTTATTCAACTGATAGGGCGGAGTTTAACGTAATTTAGACATTAGTTAAATCTGTCTTAATAGGTAAATTAATAGGAGTTTTCCAAAAAAATGAAAGAAGTCCTTTATTTAGAAGTTCCTACTCCCGACATGAATGCAGTCTGTAGTTGGTTACAAACAGACTGGGTACCCAAAAGAGGAAAAAAATTTCCTACTCCCCAAGGAATTCGTTTGTTAGCGGATGACAATATAACCGAATCAACTAAAGCTACGGAAACATTATCTACACAGCTATCAATTTTTCTTTGGTCGGTACAGCGTACCACTTATTTAAAAGTTTTTCGATGGGGGTACAAGCCTTTTCCTCAAGAACAACAAATTATTACGCACTTAAAAATTTCTATCTCACAGAGTTTCCCTAATCAATATCCAGAACCACCAAATATAGACTTATCTAATAAATCCATATTTTCTGCTCTAGCATCTCACTATCCCTTGACCGTTAAATATTTTCAAAAAATACCAAATGGGGAATATGATCTTACACGGGTTTACTGGTGGGAGCAACGTTGGCGAGAAGGAGTCCGCAATCCCCAAAAACCGAAGCAAGTAATTTTTCAAAATTCTGATTCCCAGCAATCATTATCCCAAGAAAAATATGACTTAATTTACATTGGTGGAGCTTTGGGAATCATCCATGCCACTGTGATGGCAAAATTAGGCTATAAAATTTTATTGATAGAAAGACTACCTTTTGGCAGAATGAACCGTGAGTGGAATATTTCTCGTGATGAAATTCAAAGTTTAATTAATTTAGGTCTATTAACTTCTCAGGAAGTAGAAACAATTATTGCTCGCGAATACACAGATGGGTTTAATAAGTTTTTTGACGCAAATAACCCCAATCATCTGAAAGCACCGGTATTACACACGCCAAAAGTACTAAATTTAGCTTTAGAGTCTGAAAAACTGTTACAAATGTGCGGTCAAAAATTACGTGATGCAGGTGGTGATATTTGGGATAGAACAGAGTTTTTCAGGGCAGATATAGATAAATCTAAGGTAACTGTTAGCGTTAAGGATTTAAGAACCAACACCACTAAACAAGTTGATGCTAGACTGCTTTTAGATGCAATGGGTACGGCATCTCCAATCGCTTGGCAGTTAAATGGTGGTAGAGCTTTTGATAGCGTTTGTCCGACCGTGGGAGCTGTTATAGATTCCGGATTTGAACCGGGAGTTTGGGATTCTCAATATGGAGATGTTTTAAATAGTCACGGGGATATTTCTAGAGGGAGACAGTTGATTTGGGAGCTATTTCCTGCTGGTGGGGATGAGTTGACGATTTACCTATTCCACTACCATCAGGTTAATCCGGAAAATCCCGGTTCTCTACTGGAAATGTACGAAGACTTTTTTACAATTTTGCCAGAATATCGTCGTTGTGATATGGATAAGCTGGTATGGAAAAAACCAACATTTGGTTATATTCCAGGACACTTCAGTACTAATAGTCGCGATCGCACTGTTGCTTATGATAGATTAATTACGATTGGGGATGCTGCATCTTTACAGTCGCCTTTAGTATTTACTGGTTTTGGTTCTCTAGTCCGCAATTTAGAGCGTCTAACAACTCTTTTAGATACGGCTCTCAAACACGACTTACTACAAAAACATCATTTAAATCAAATTCGTGCTTTTCAGAGCAATATAGCAGTTACATGGATGTTTTCTAAAGGCATGATGGTTCCTACAGGAAAAAATCTGCCTCCTCAAAGAATTAACTCAATGCTAAATAATTTCTTTGGATTATTAGCAGAAGAACCGAATCAGGTCGCAGATGACTTTATTAAAGATAGATTTACCTGGTTTACCTTTAATCGATTAGCACTAAAAGCAGCAGGTAAAAATCCACTATTACTGCTGTGGATTTGGGAGCTTGCTGGTGCTAGAGATTTGTATCGTTGGTTAGGTAACTACTTCAATTTTTGCATTCACACTTTGAATATTAGTCTATTCGGTTCGATACTACCAAAATTTTTGAGTCGTAATCAATCATGGCTAGAAAATCGCTATCCCAGTCTATGGCTGCGTTTGCTGACATGGAACTATGCTCTAAGTATAGGGAAACCCCCTAGAGAGCAAAAATCAGATAAACTACAAGCGATCGCCTCAAAAAGATTACGAGAAAAGAATAATGTAGATAAACAAGAGGAGTTTAGTTAGCCTAAAATATTTTAATGATGGGTAATAGGTAATGAATTACATATTAACTTTCACAAGAAAGAAAATATTTCCTACCTTCTACCCTAATTTTTTAATATACTCAACTGTTGAATACTAAGACTTCTTATTTATCTTTTTCTTTTTTCTGTGGTTTCTTTTTCTTTCCCTCCGACTTTTGATCATTTGTCTCTTCCTTCTTGGGAAAATTAGGTAACTCCACAGATGCAAATGATTTCCGTCCTTTGGATGGACGATTCGGATAAATTACTGGAGAAGGTGAATCTTCCAGGATTAAATTCTCATCTGTTAAATTCTCCAATATTGAATTCTCACCCATCAGATTTTCTTCCTGTTCACAAACATCAGAATTTTCGGATAATTGATTTGCACTACCTAAGGATGTGTCTTCTGGGTTATCAGATTTTTCGTCTACGGTAGTTGCGAATGCTTCCCAAACCGGAGGATTTTGACGTTCATTTTTTCCATACTCTGGTACTGCAGAAACAGAGGTTGTATCTTCATTCTCAGGTGCGAAAAACATGCGTATCGTTCTATCTAGCTGTTCTTCTAATTCATCTAAGTTCGCTGACTGCACAAAGGATAAATCCTCATCACTATCTTTTTCTGTTACCAAAATAGTGTCTGGATCAAAAGCATCTTCTAATTCAGTATTCAATCCTAAATTATGATTTAAATTATTCTCTTCTGAGAGTTCAGTTTCTGTAAAATAATCATCAAAATTAACTTTGTTCTTAAAGTCTTTGTCGTCAGTGACCTTATTCCCATCAGATGATAATAAAGCTTCTCGGTCAAAATCATCCGATTCTTTTGTATTCTCCGAAAAGCAGTCTGTATCGGCAGACCAGGGTTTTATTGGCTGAGCATTCTTCAAAATAGAGCGGAGTTTCTCAGTATAAGCAGATGATTGACTACTTGCATAACTACTTGAATTCCCGCTAAAGTCATCATTGGCATTATCCCCAGGAACAGAAGTGTCCAAACACTTTTCTAAAGCTGCTTTAAATTGTAATGTCTGCCTTTGCTGACGCATTAATCTAGTCCGCAGTTCTCGACAGGTATTTTCTGATTCTAAAAGTTTATGAGACTGCTCATTAGATTGAGAATGCAATCTCGTACATTCACGTTCTAACTTCGCTAAACGTTGTTGAGAGTTTTCTAAGTGAGATTTATAACTTTCTATTAAGCTTTCTTGACGCTGAATATTTTTTGTAGAAGACTCCAGCTGATTAAATAATAACTTTGTTTTTTCTTGAACTGCGACCAATTCCCGGTCTTGTTGCTGTAGCATAGTTTCTGCTACGCTTGAGCGCTTTTTCTGTTTTTCCAGACTTTTTTGGGTATCTGCTAAAGTACTTTTAAGTTCCTCGACTTGAGCGTATAAATCATCATTCGCACTACGCAACTTATTATTCAAAGCCAACATTTGTTGAAATTCTGAATTGACAACTGCTTGCTTATTCTTGTCAGGTTCAGCAACCCAATCTTGTCCAACTTCAGATTCTGCAACTTGAATATTATCCTCACCAATCCTACTAGAAGAACTTTCGTCATTTTCCCAGTGCTGAGTATCTATTACTGGATTATCAGCTTCAGAATCAATAATCATCTCTACTTCACTAACTTCGCTATCGGGTTCGATAATCCAGTCTAAAGATTCTTCTTCTGTGTTTTCTTGGTTCTCAGTTTCATTTTCACCTGCTAATTTTGCTGGTAGTAATTTTGCAACCGTCTTTAGCGATGAATGCAAAACCGCTTTTTGAATTTCCCTATTTTGAGATGTCCTCATCTCTCGATCGGTATCCGGGAGAAAAGTTTCAAAAGGACAATCTGTCTTTCCGACCTTTGGAATTTCAGACTCAGCAGACCCGATTCCAGCTTCACCCTTTGGAGTGTTGGATTCATTCATCACTCTTTACCCACCAGCTAAAATTGCAAAATACAGATTTTTTCAGTACTAACACTAATAGAGTTAGATCGCAATTCACTCTAAAATACGAAAGCCGAAGTACAATTGCTCTTTGAACTGATGCTTCAGCAGCATCATACGCATTGATAAAGGCAATCTAATTTATTCATGCTGTAATAAGGATTCTTATCCTTAATACGCTTATTTACTCAGTTGTACCCATTTCAAATTGAATATGTAATTTTTTTCACTATATATCTAGAATAAACCTAGACTATCAAAAGCGAATAGACAATTAATTTACTAGAGATATCAGTTATAACATCTAAATTCTTTGTGTCGCTTCCATTGTTCATTATTTATGATTTTTTTGTAGAGCACAAATTATTTTCTTGAATCTAGGATGGGATTCATAGACTGTTCAGTTTACTCTCCTTGAACTTTTCTGTTGCTAAATTCTATGCTCAAGGATTACTGTCGATTATATCTTTACATTTTTATATAATTTTTGTCACATAGCTCTAATCTACTGATGTTGAATACTTAGACTAACCAAAATATTATGTATTTCTATTGACACAATATCTAATTTACTACTGTAGCAAAGACTTATCTATTAATCACCCCAATTCTTCGTAAATTAATTACATAGACACATGATATGTAGTACTTATATACTTATTTTAACCTAAATTTACTTAGATTTACCCAAGCAATTATTTTACGACTATTCTAAAAATTTATAATTTCAGGAATATACTCCAAGAATATTTTTGGATCTAATCTAAGTTTTATAGTTATCTAATTAATTAAATTATGAGTCTAAATCGTTTTTATGATATACCCCAAATCTGTAAAAAGATTTAATGAATTATAGAGATTTGTGGGACGAGAATATCTATTGAGATTTACTTAGTATTACTGATAATTGATTCAAGCAATATCAAATAATATTCAAAAATAAGTTTTATTTTTTTTAGTTTTTTAACTATTTATCTTGTTGAAATATTGGTCTAATCTCTTTTCTTGAAACTAATGAGAAGTTTTGACTTTTACTTTCATGTTTTTATTAAAATTTTACATATTGATAATTAATATTTATTGATTATTTGGTATTTAAAGTAATATTTTCATACCAAATATCTTCACAATTTAATTTTTTTGAGAAACAAAACTTAAATAAATATATTTATTTCTCAAAATAGACTTTTCAACATCTAAGTCAAGTACAAACACTGAAGTCAAAAAAAAGCATTTTATGCGACATAGTATATATCTGCTTTTTTGTATCTTTTTATATATTATGTCTTGTGTATTTTGGCTCCCTTAGACTTGCCCAAAATTGAAAATCCTGTATTTTTTATTTAAAAATAGTAGAAAGTGTATGAGATTTACATCTTGATTTAATATTTAAAACTAATAAATTTTGGATAAATATCAAATTAAATTAATTTATATCTCTATGGAGTGAATTTGCACTGTGATTAAAATATTTGGAAACTTTCTTGAGCGTCTAATTCATAATAATCATGCTGAAAAAACAGACATATATGGTAGTTTTAAAGATAGCTTAACTGAAAAAGAACATTTAACTCTAGAATTCTCTCCATCTAAGATATCTTTAAATAATCGCTGGGGTAATAATAGCTTATCTGCAAACTTTATTGGAGATTATCTAGTTACTTTTTTCCCTCATGAAAATGATAATCATCATATTTTAAATAGACAAAAATTAATTAGAAGTTCTGTAAGTTATATTGCTAATGAACTTTTGGAAAATGCAATGAAATATTGTGATGAAACATCAAATTTTCCTATAACTTTACATGCTCAAGTAGACGGAGATAATATACGTTTATTTGTAGATAATAGTGTTTTAGCATCAGCAGCAGAAAAATTTAAAAATTTTATCAAAGAATTTATGGTCGCTAACCCAGAAGAGTTTTATATAAGTCAATTAGAAAAAACTGCTGTGGATAACAATAGTAAATATTCTGGATTAGGTTTTGTAACAATCGTTAATGATTACTCAGCTAAAATTGGTTGGAGATTTCAGATGCTTGAAAGAGAATCACCGTTATTAACAGTTACAACTATGGTAGAAATATCAGTGTAAATAAACTATTAGCTTTGTAAAATTATTTAATCCTATTAATGTATTTTTAGTTGAAGGGTATTAATACCATGGAAGTAAAAGGCGAAAACTATAATGTCTGGTATGACAATGATAGCAATTATGTTAATTTTTCTGGGACTTTAAGATTAACAGGAATGAAAGATTATACCCCTATTTTAGATTTGTTAAATAACATTGCAGAAAAACAGTCAGGAAAAATTACTTTAAATTTACAGCAACTAGAATTTTTGAACAGTTCTGGTATTAGTATGCTCTCAAAATTTATTATTGGGATGAGAAAAAAGAAGTCATCCGAAATGACAATCCTTGCTTCTTATAATATTCCTTGGCAGGGAAAGTCATTGAAAAATCTTCAAAGATTAATGCCTAGCCTTAAGTTAGAAATTGAATAATTTTTTAATTTTTTCTACTGAATATTTTGGAGAAAAATATTTCCTAAAAACTGCATTTTTAATTATAAAATTTTCAATAAATCTATATAAAGTCATAGATATATAGGAATCAAACTTTAATATTGAAAAAATGCGTATCAATGTTACTCATATAATCAATATTTAGATCCTGTATGTTGAAAGATTAAGCTTAAGTGGAACTGGCAATCTGTAATACCTAATTTCAGCTATATCAATAATAATCAACTGAAATCATGCTTAATTCAGCAAACCATGAAAAAAAATAATTTTGTATTCAGAAGTTTACTTGCTGAGAAAAAATATCGTCCTATATTAATATCAGTTTTATTTTTTCTGACATTTGACTTGGGCGTTTTAATTCCTAATTTATTTTTCTCAACTGCTTTAAAAAAAGATGCTATCAGCATTAATTTAGCTGGAAGACAACGCATGCTTTCCCAAAGAATGACTAAATCTTTGTTACAAGTTAAAAGTGCCCAAGAAAGAGGAGATAGTATCAAAAAAAACCAGGAAGAGTTAAAGAAAACTTACGAGCTATTTGATAGTACTCTGGAGGCTTTTCAAAAGGGTAAAGAAGTCAAGGGTGGGCGAAGAGAATTAGTATTTTTAGATCCCGTAGAGACTCAGAAAGGAAAAGATATCCTTAAAAAAGCTTTAACTATTTGGAATCCCTATAAAGAAAAACTTCAGCCAATAATTAATGCAGATAAAATCATTCAATTTCAAGAATTAGAAGCAGGAGTTAAGTATGCAAATGAAAATAATCTCCTGCTTTTAAGTTTGATGAATGACTTGACAAGTGAAGCAGAAAAGGTAGCTGACAGGAAAGCTGGTTACTTGCAAGCAATCCAATTAGTAGGAATGGCTTTAGCATTAGGTAACTTCTTCTTACTATTGTCTCGTAGTTTAAGACGTTTGAAAGAATCAGACAATCAACTACAGGAAGCAAATGCAGAAATTTTACAGCTAAATAGTCGTTTACAAAGTGAAAATTCTCGGATGAGTAGTGAACTGGAAACGACAAAACGCTTGCAGCAAATGATTCTTCCTAAATCTTCTGAACTAACATCTGTGGAGGGTCTAGATATTGCTGGTTTTATGGAACCAGCAGATGAAGTGGGAGGAGATTACTATGATGTGCTTAATAATAACGGTAGTATCAAAATAGGGATTGGTGATGTTACTGGACATGGTTTAGAAAGCGGTATGTTAATGCTGATGGTACAAACTGCGGTCCGGACTTTACAGGAGATAAATGAAAATGATCCTGTTAAATTTATGGATGTACTTAATCGTACAATTTACAAGAATATTCAACGTATGGATTCCGGTAAGAATTTGACCTTATCATTAATTGATTATGACCAGGGTCAACTATCCTTAAGTGGACAACATGAGGAGTTAATTTTAGTACGATCATCTGGTGAAATTGAAATTATAGATACTTCTGAACTTGGTTTCCCGATTGGTTTAGATGAAGAAATCGCAGATTTTGTCAGTCAGCAGAAAGTGTGTTTAAATCTTGGAGATACGGCTATACTATTTACAGATGGTATTACAGAATCTGAGGATATTGATGGTAATCTTTACGGTCTTGATAGACTGTGTGAAGTCGTTAAAGAAAATCATCTTCTGAGTGCTATGGAAATCAAAGAAGCTGTGATTAGTGATGTCCGCAAGCACATTGGAAAGCAACAAGTATTTGATGATATCACCCTACTAGTTTTAAAACAAACAGGCAATAAAAGTTCTTCTAAATCAACTACATCAGAGGATTTAGAAGCAGTGGGCTCTTGATAATATCAAAATATCTCTAAATGATTTAATTACTTGTCAAAGTAAGCAAATAATTAACAAAAATAATTTTAATTAGAGTTTGTTTTATTGATTTTTATGTAATCATTTTTACCTACAGTTTATTGCCCACTAATCATAGACTTGCTTAGTAAAATTTAAATATAAAAGGGGACTACAAAAAAATGCAAGTATTTGGTGAATTTATTGAAAAAAGTACCAGTCAGGAACATCTTACTTTAGGATTTTCGCCTTCTTCTTTATCGATTGAAGAACGTTGGCGGAATAATGGTATTTCGGCGGATTATATTGCTGATTATTTAGCTACTTTATTTCCTCAGATTGATACTTCTTCAGAACAAGCTGATAGAGTAGCAGAAATTAAAAGTTCAGTTAGTTATATTACTAATGAACTGTTAGAAAATGCAATGAAATACTGCGATTGCAATGCAGATTATCCTATTACAGTCCAAGTCCAACTGGAGAGTAACGAAATCAGGCTTTTTCTAGATAATAGTATTGTTCCTTCAACGGCAGAAAAATTTCAAGGATTTATTCAGGAACTACTCAGCTCTGACCCAGAGGAAATGTATATAAATCAACTTGAGAAAAATGCTGAAGAGGTTGAAGGAACCAGTTCCGGTTTGGGTTTTATCAGTATGCTGACAGATTATTCTGCTAAATTAGGTTGGAAATTTGAAACCTTAAAGCAGAATCCTCTACTAATGAATGTTACCACTATGGTACGGTTAATAGTTGAGGCAGCAGAAGTCCCAGCGGTTGAATCACCAGAAAATCCTAATCTTTTAGAAATCAGAAATGAAAGTCATGTAATTTCCTATAATAGTCAGACTAGAGAAGTTACATTTAGTGGTAAGGTTCGTCTTAGAGGGATGGATGAGTACCAAAAAATGCTTAAGTTCCTAAATGAAATTATTAATACGGAAATTTCAGATTTAACAATTAATATTAAAAATCTTGAACTTTTGAATAGTTCGGGAATAGATATGCTATCAAAATTTGTTATTGGTATTCGTAAAAGTAAAAGCGTTCAGTTAACAATTATTGGTTCTGATAAGATGTCTTGGCAAGAAAAACTATTAAAAAATTTGAAGCGCTTATTGCCTTCTTCGACTATAAAATTTTAGCGACCGCTGATTACTTCATAAATTACTAATGACTAATGACTAATTTATGCTTTTTGAAATCTCTATCCTTCTGTAATATTTTTATCTTCTAATATTTCATAGCTTCAATCTGTCTATTTGCTGATAATTCTGCTTTGCTTATAGCTTGCTCAAGGGACTGTTCTCCTAACATAGTACTAGTGAACTGGTTGTTAAAATTATCTACGACGATACCTGGATATTTACCTATTTGCCAAGGTGTTCCATAATTTAATCCTGCGACTAAAGGGTTTCTTAAAATATCTTTGTCATAACCTAATTCTTTAGCAACCGAATCTCGTGTTGATAAGGCTAAACCTTTACTTGCCCATTTTTTCATACCCTCTTTACCTGTAAGGTAAGAAATTAATTTCCAAGCTGCATTCTTGTGCTGACTCTGTTTATTTATGACATAAGCTACGCTAAATATCATGGTTCCTGGTTTCTTTTCGATGCTTGGTACTGGTGCAGTTGCAAATTCTAAATTTGGGAACGTTTCTTGTAAGTAAGGAATAGCCCAGTTTCCTTCTATTACCATTCCAACTTTACCTTGACCGAACATTTCACTACCCGAACTTGTACCAACGTCGGTTTTTTGAGCGGATGATTTATCTTGATGGTATTGGTCTACAACTAACTTTAATCCTTTTAGGGCAGCTGGGCTAGCAAAAGTTGGATAACCCTGGTCGTTAACAATCTTACCTCCAAAGGCTTTGATTTTATATCCTTGTCTTGCAAGTTCTGGAGATTCACCAAATCCATAGATATCTACTCTACCGTCTTTATCAATATCTTGAGTTATTTGCTTTGCATAGAGGCGTAGTTTTTCCCAAGTATCGGGGGGAGTATTTAATCCTGAATTGGCAAATATTTTCTTATTGTAGAACAATGCCAGAGTGGAATAGTCTTTGGGTAAACCGTAAATTTGATTTTGATAGATAAAGCTTGATAGTAAACTCTCTTCAAAATCCTCTATTTCAAACTCTTTATCTATATAAGCATTTAGCGGTTCCAGAACATTCTGACTCATCAGAAAAGGTGCTTCCAAAGCATCAAGGAAAAAAACATCTAGTGCTGCATCTCCAATTAGACGTGTTTTCAATACATCCATATATTGGTCGGAAATCACTTCGTACTTAACTTTGATGTTATGGTGCTTTTCCTCAAACTCTTGTAAAACCTCCTTTAATAGCTGCTGCTCGGTTGAAGAACTTCCCCAACCACTGAGTTTGATAGTTGTAGTCCCTGGTGTAGCTGATATCTCTGGTGCAAATTGACCCTGACAGCCAATTACACCCAAAGCGATCGCAATCGTTATGAGAACAAAGCTCAACATCTTTGTTTTCATGCAAATAAATTCCTTAAGGATGATGTTTGTCTTTATTTTCTCAATTTTTTTCAAATTTTAGACAAAACACATTTACAACTCTTATTCTTTATACTTAATAATTATTTAATATTGTCAAATTAATTTCATGATTTGCCATGGATGTATAGCACAAATTAATTTAAAAATTACTGCTATTTTTTTCATAATCCTATTAATATAAGCTTTTCAGTCATAACCTACCTTTTGGTGAGTCATAAGTAATTCTTAAATATACTATTGATAAATGTATAGTTTTATTTAGAACCGTAAGATAAAATAACAAGGAATTATCAGATTTCCTGATAAAAAAAATAACTTAATTTAAGTTTCCAGTTAATAAAAAGTTTTACACCCAAAGGTTGGCGATGCACTCGATTCAGGCGAAAACTGCTGTTCCTTTGAATTCAAAGGTCTCCGAGGTCTTAGAAAATTCATGTGAGCAAGTACTCACATCTAATCTAGAATTGTTAGATAATCAAAAACAAACGAGCTCTAAGAAAAGTAAAACCCGCAATAGCTTAAAGGCTTCTACTATAGATGGTATTTTTGCAGAAGTTTTTGCAGTTACTACAACAGGTACAACCACTGGGATATTACTGAGTAACTTCTTGATAGAGTTGAATGCTTCTGCAATAGAGATAGGAATGCTCTCCTCCATACCGATGTTAGTAAATTTGCTCCAACCTTTGGGTGCTTATATATCAGAACGTACCAGCAGTCGTCACAGCTATTGTCTTTGGACTCATGGAATAGCTCGGTTTTTATGGTTAGTGGTGGTAGCAGCTATTTTTCTAACAGCTTGGGGGTTACTTGGTATTAGCAACCATCAACTTGTGGTTCTAACCTTGAGTGTTATTTTGGTGAGTCATATTATGACAGCCTTGGGGAGTGCTTCTTGGCTGAGTTGGATGGCTATGTTAGTACCTAAAAGATTAAGAGGAAGGTACTTTGGATTGCGTAATAGTCTAGCTCGTTTGACTCAATTAATTTGTGTGCCGATTGCCGGTTTAATAGTTTCAACATGGCACGGTGGAAGTATTGAGGGTTATGGTGTAGTACTGTTTTTAGGGATTTTAGCAGGATTTTTGAGTTTGTCTTGCCAATTTTTTAAGGCAGATATAGACCCACAGGTACAAAATGCTGTTGGTAAGAGTGAAAAAAAATCAAATCATTTAGACTCAGATAAAGTAGATGCTACTTCTGAGAAAAAGGAAGCGAGTTTAACAAAAACAATTTTAAAAGATATCAACTTTTTGATATTCCTAGCCTATTTTGGCTTATGGATGTTTGCCTTTAATATGAGTGCACCATTTTTCAATCTTTATATGTTGGATGACTTGGGTTTAGACGTAAGTTGGGTAACTCTATATGGTAGCTTGCAAGCCGGTGCTGGAATGTTGATGTTAATGTTTTGGGGTAAGCTTGCAGATAGGTTTGGTAATCGTTTAATTCTCTTCTTGACGGGTATATTAGTTGCTATTACTCCTATACTTTGGTTAGGAATCGGTAATGGCTTTACAGATATTTGGTTATGGTTACCGCTTTTACATATTTTGATTGGTAGTACAATCAATGCTATTGAATTATGCAGTAATAATATGCAAATTGCGATCGCTCCAATTCGTAACCAGTCTGTTTATTTTGCGATCGCTGCTGCTTTTGCTGGTGGGATGAGTGCAGTGGGTACCACTATTGGTAGTTTCTTAGCTCAGAGTGTTTCTTTCGGTTTACCTGGTCTATTTGTTCTGTCGGTTGGTTTCCGATTGATAGCTTTAGTTCCTTTAATGTTTGTACAAGAAAGTAAAAGAAAGTCATTTTTACAAGCTTTTCAGGGTTTGAGGTTCAATAGAAAGCTTTTAGCTCGTGGTTAATTCTGAATTTATAGTATAGACTTACGTATAGTACAGATTAGAAAATCTTTCTTTGAATAATCATCAATTTTTCGATTTTTCTATAAATGCGTAAGTTTTAATCTATTTATTATTTACTTACTTACTTACTTGCTTACTTGCCGGCGTTGTAGTGAGCGGCTATAGTAGGAAAATATTTCAAAAACTTAAATCAAGAATGAATTAAGACCAGAGCAAGAATTTGAAAAACTAAAAATTTGGATACGAAATATACTTTATCTAAGCAATTACTAATTGATAATAAGTTATACTGAGGATTGATTTATTACAAGTAGTTACCAGGTAAAAATCTAACTATACAGTTTTTAAAATAAAATTCTTAAAATAAGCCTAGCTTGGAAAATCGGGGGATAAGGGTAGATAATCTAATGTAATCTTTTGCTATCCCATATTCCCCAATCTATCAAATTACTCTACCATCGTTGGACTGAAACTCCTGCTTGTTTCCCATCTCATAACATTACTATCAACATGATCCTTTGTATCATCGTTTGTAAATGTTGTAGGAGACTGATGCAAAGCAATCAACTGGGCTAATGTTTTATTCAGTTGAGTGCGAGGGACAATATCATCTACAAAACCATGCTTGAGTAAATCTTCTGCTGTTTGAAAATCTTCTGGTAATTTTTCTCGTAATGTCTGTTCAATGACTCTACGACCTGCAAAACCAATAGTTGCTTTCGGTTCTGCTAATATAATATCTCCTAACATAGCAAAGCTGGCAGTTACACCACCTAAAGTCGGATTTGTTAAAAGCGGAATATATAATAATCTAGCATCTTTATGACGTTGCAGAGCACCAGAAATTTTTGCCATTTGCATGAGGGATAACATTCCTTCTTGCATTCTTGCTCCGCCAGAAGTACAAACAATAACAACTGGATAGCGGAGTTCCGTGGCTTTTTCTATCAAGCGAGTTAACTTCTCGCCGACAACCGAACCCATACTAGCACCGATGAATCTAAAATCCATGACTCCCAAAGCTATAGGTAGTCCGGATGTTTTTCCTAAACCAGTTTTAACGGCTTCTGCTAACCCTGTCTTTTCCTGCATTTCCCTCAGACGATCGGAATATGCTTTGCGATCGCGAAATTCTAAAGGGTCCATAGGACGTAAATTTTCGTCCATTATGACCCAAGTATTAGGATCTATGATTTGATTGATACGCTCATCGCTATCAACCCGATTATGATGTCCGCATTCGTTACAGACCATAAAGTTCGCCTTCAGGTCTTTAGTGTATGTGAGTACACCACATTTAGGACATTTGTGCCACAAGCCGTCAGCGATTTCCCTTTCTTGGCGTTCCACGCTAATTTGCCCTGATTTACGTCGATTTGCAAACCAATCTAGCAGAGACTTTAAACCACGTGATTCTTCGTTATTCGCCATTTTTATGTTAATGCAGGTGGATATTTGTCGAAAATAAGTCAGACTGCAACTCTATAAAGTAGCAACTGACGAGAATTCATTGGTCAAAATTAGTTCTCAGTTTCTCAGCTAGTTGTAAAAACATGCTTTTTTAAAACCGATAGCTACTAATGACTGCTCAATTAAATTTGTCTTCTAAGCAATGGAGACCATACATAAGCATATTTGGTTGCCAGCTTATCGAAAATATGGAACTTAGATCAAGTTTAGTGTCAGCATTAGTAATAATTCATTGATTAATTTTGAATGAATTTTTGCCTTCTAAAGTTTATAATCGAGTTCATAATATTTACGAAGCTCTTCTCTTTCCATCTCCGAAAAAAAATTCACCCCCAAAAAGCGATCTCAATCGGAATGTGATGATAATTAAGCCACTACAACAAAAAAATTGCTGGCGATTTTAGTTGCTAAAGGCAGCTTTTTATGAAGAGAGTGATACAAATCACAGTTTAATATTATCAAAATATTAAATGTAGATGAAGTAATGAAACTTACAGTTATCTTGTGATAAGAAAATAATCCTTTTTCTACAATTGTTACTAATTGTAAAAAAATCTATTAAGTTCGACTTTCCTTACCCAATCTCTATCTAAAGTCTATAGCGTATTGAAAAATAATTGTGTATATACAGATAAAATTTCTGAACCGTGCAGTAGAGTAACTACCGATCCCAAGGCTAAGAAGGGACCAAAAGGTATTTTTTGACCTCTTTTTTGACGAGATAGTAAGATAACTACACCACCAAAAAAAGCACCAAAAAAGCAGCCCATAAAACTAGCTAAAAGTAAATATTTCCAGCCCAACCAGGCTCCCATCATTGCTGCTAGTTTTGCATCTCCTGCACCCATTGCAGTTTTACCTAGAGCTATAGAACTGACATTGGCGATCGCATCAAATAACCATAAGCCTAAAACTGCTGCCCCTATTGCCCCCATCAGATAGTTTGCGACACCAGAGATGTTACCAAGTATGATCCAACCGAGTGTTGCTTGAAATAAAATACCTAATATCAATCCAGATTTTGTCAGTGTATTGGGTAAAGTCATTGTATCGAAATCTATTAAAGCTAAAGTCAAAAGCCAACTGCAAAAAACCCAATATCCAATGGTGGAGAAAGAAAAGTGAAATACTGTGAATACTAAAAAAAACAATAAGCCCGTCATCCCTTCTACAATCGGATAACGAGCCGCAATTTTACTTTTACAGTAACGACAACGTCCCTTCAACCATAACCAGCCAAAAACCGGGACATTATCATAAGCCTTTAATTTGTTGAAGCAGCGAGGACAGCGAGAAGGTGGATATAGTACTGATAATCCTGCTGGTAAACGATAAACTACTACATTGATAAAACTACCAATAGATGTACCTATCGCTAATACAAGCAAAGTCGTTGGGACTGCAATTAATATATCCTCAAATACTTTTATCATGTGTCAATCAGCCAAAAGTATCATTTACAGAGGTTATAACTCTGATTTGTAGCTAATGGCTAATTTTTAGGAGAAGTTATTGCTTACTAATAGTTAGTTATTCATAACTAGTCATCAATAACTATAAGACTCAATCTGACTTAGAGATACAAAACACTCTTCGGGTAATAAAATGGGTTGATTCTTAAAAATTACTTTGCCTCGGTGATGTACCCGATTAATTGCGACACCAAAAGCTTGTCCTGTGATTTCTGGATGAACTTCACAGTAAGTATGGTAGATTTTGCCCGCAGCTCTAACCACACTTGGGTCTACCAAACCTCCTTGAGGGGGTTCTTCTATATAGTTTGGGGAATTTTGTTGGAATGTGTACACAATTTTTAATTTTTGTGTTTTATTTTGTATTTCAGTGTTCTTTTCGGAAGTTGTTGATAGTCTAGCAAAATCTAGAATATGTCGGGTGTAAGTTTGGTTTTTGTTTAAACCGTTGCTTTACCCTGTAAGTGCTTCTTTATTTTGCTGTGACTTTGAATCTGAAGTGTAGCACTAAGACTACATGCTTTCTAAAAAATATACTTAAAATCTATGGGCGATCGCCAAACTTCACACTAAAAATAAGTAATGCACTTTCCTCAATTTATCTATTAATTTGTCTAAGAAGAGCAAATCAATATAATTTGATTGGTGACTCTACTTATGAGCCTATGGAATTATACTTTTGTCAAATTGTCAATTAGTGCCTTACCCATAGCATTACACCCTAAGAGAGTCATTCCCGGTGATATTATATCTCCAGTACGTAGGTTGTTTTGTAGTATCTCTGACACTGTATTTTCAATCAAATTGGCTGCTTCTGGTTGATTTAGACCATAGCGAAGCATCATCGCAGCACTTAAAACTTGTGCTAAAGGATTAGCTTTATCTTGACCGGCGATATCTGGAGCTGAGCCGTGGACTGGCTCGTAAACCCCGGGACTAGAGGCACCCAAGCTAGCAGAAGGTAACATTCCAATACTGCCAGTAAGCATTGCCGCAGCATCGGAGAGTATATCACCAAACAAATTACCGGTAACAATTGTATCAAACTGTTTAGGGGCGCGGACTAACTGCATGGCTGCATTATCAACGTATAGATGAGATAATTCGACATCAGAATATTTCTCAGAAAGTTTCGTTATGCGATCGCGCCATAATTGGGATACATCTAAGACGTTGGATTTGTCTACGGAGCAAAGTTTTCCACTGCGTTTCTGAGCGATTTCAAATGCGACTTTACCGATACGATCGATTTCTGATTCAGTATAAGCCATAGTGTTAACGCCTCGTTTTTTGCCGGTTTCATCCGCAAAAATTCCTCTGGGTTTACCAAAGTAGACTCCTCCGGTCAGTTCTCGGACTACCATGATATCTACTCCTTCAACTACTTCTCGTTTTAGGGTAGATGCATCAATTAGCTCTGGTAATATTTTTGCTGGACGTAAATTAGCAAATAACTCTAAACCTGCTCTTAAACCTAGTAAACCAGCTTCTGGACGGGAACTAGGGGGGAGAGAATCCCATTTATAACCTCCAATCGCAGCGAGTAAAACGGCATCGCAATTACGACACATTTCTAAAGAACTTGATGGTATTGGTTCCCCCTTCTCATCTATTGCTGCACCACCGATTAAAGCTTCTTGAAAATTAAACTTAATATCAAACTTTTCCCCCACGACTTTTAGTACATCCACGGTGACTGACATAATTTCAGGACCAATGCCATCACCAGGTAGAAGAGTAATATTATAAGAAGTAGTCATGGTTGTTTACTGACAGAGTAGATATTGGAGATACAAAAGCAGAAACATAAAAGCTAATGCAATTTATTATCATACCTGTTATCAGTTAACATTCTTCAAATTAGCAATTATTCAATAACCGTATCTTAATAAGTATATATAAATATTAGGTTGAAAATATAAGTTTACAGACACCAAAAAAATAGTTAGAGGTAATGAGAGACTTGGGTTTGGAAGAACAGTAGAGACGTTCTACTGAACGTCTCACTTAGATATTAGAAGCCAAAGAGAAAGAATATCACTAAAAATCTAAAATCTTTTATGACTATTTTTCATCGATTTAGTAATTTTCTTCCATCGTTTTTTTGTATCTATGTAAACTTTTTGATCTTGTTTTTGAGCAAGATAATCAAGTTCTTTCTGTAATTTTTGGTAATTGTGAAATCTAGAATAATCAAGTTGTCCTAATTGCAATGCCTCTTGTACTGCGCATCCAGGTTCTTGCTGGTGTTTACAGTTACGAAAGTGACATTCTTGGGCTAAAGCTTCTATATCTTCAAAAGTTGATTGTAAACTTTTTTCGTTTGCCCAAATCTGAACTTCTCGCATTCCCGGAGTATCTATAATTAAACTGCTATTTGGTAGCAAGATTAATTCCCGATGAGTTGTAGTATGTCTACCCCTATTATCTCCCTGACGTACAGCTTGAATAGCTTGTACCATTTCCCCTTTAAGTTGATTCGTAATGGTTGATTTTCCTACTCCCGAAGAACCTAGTAAAGCAACAGTTTTCCCCGGTTTTAAGTAAGTTTTAAGTGAATGTAATCCTTGCAAATTGACTGCACTTAAGACAATTATAGGTACCCCGATAGCAATATTTTCAACTTGAGAAAAGCAATCTTCTATATTTTCACATAAGTCTACTTTGTTCAACAAAATTACTGGGGTTGCGCCACTTTCCCAAGCTAAAATCAGATAGCGTTCAATTCTTCTGGGGTTGAAATCTCTATCTAGTCCTGAAACTAGAAATACTGTATCGATATTGGCAGCAATAATCTGTTCTTCTGTAATTGCACTTATACTTTGACGGGAAAATTTACTTTTTCTAGGCAATATGCGATGAATTGTCGCACTTTTTTCTGACTCCCTGACGCGGGTTACAACCCAATCTCCAACTACTGGAAAGTCTTCTGCTAAGGTTGCATGGTGACGAAATTTACCGGTCAATTCACCTGATAATTCGCCAAACTCACTGTAAAGTATGTATTTATTTCGATGCTCTATCGCAACTCTTGCGACTGTAAATCCTGGTTCGCAAAATCTTTGAAAGCTCGAAGCAAAAAAATTATTCCAACCTAAATGTTCTAAATTCATTGATTTCCTAAATTAGTGCTACTTGTTTTCCACAAAGCGCAGCACCGAGGAATTCGATTGATTTCAACACGAAGTAATTTTTTTTAATTCACAAAACTACTTATCAATCTTTTCTGATCAAAGAAAAAGTGCAGAAAAACCGAATAGAGGAATATTTGCGCCTTGTATCATTTTTTTGACAACTGTGACAATCTCTAATTGTGAAGTTAATTTACTCATACTCTGTTCTCCTTTTGATTTTCAAGTTTGATACTACAATTATATTACAAGATTTAAACAAAAGACTTAAACTGTAATTTATTTTGATTTCCCTTTTAGCATTTAAGTAGGAGAAAATTTTTAGCGATCGCTCTTAATGCTATTGCTTACTTTCTCCCAAACTAATTCAAATATTTTAGGATGTTTATCACTTTTACTTTGTGGTGTTTTTAAAGTGACTTGATTGTTATTTAAACTGAAAGTCCGAGTTAAACTTTTACCAACTCGGTTAGGAATTGATGCTATTTCTACATGATGGGTGACAGTATTACCATCAATGGTATAACTCCCTGCATAGGCATTAAATGTGGTGAATGCGATCGCGCGTTCTTCTACGGGTATAGAGTGTATGAAATCAGTCAGGGGTGAGGGTGCGTTTCCTGGTAATAGGGTGCGATCGCTTCTAGAAAAAATGACCATCATTTTACTTTCATGAGTATAGGTGATATACCCAATTGGGTTTTCCCCAAATGCTTCTTTGTTTACTTTTCCATCAGAAAAGATGGCTGTAATTGAGATAAGTTTCCAAGTACCGAGTAAAGGATTATTCTCAGGGAGACTAGGCATAGTTTAATAATGCTATTTGAAAATATTTTTATCACATTTGTAGAATTTTTATATTCCTGTCAGTAAAAATTCGGTGTTTATCAAAGATGAGGCTTCTTTATTTACAGGTGTTTTCTATATTGTCTCTGGATAAGTCAGTAATCTATAACTTAATAAATAACTTAACAATATAAAGATAGTTTCAATTTCCGAAACGGATATATAAACTGCTGTATAGAAAAGCTAGGTTAGTTGTTAATCCAAATACTCTTCGAGAGAACTATGGGAAAAGATATAGCAATTCGCACCTGTGAATTGACCAAACAGTATGATAAACATATTGCTGTCAATAATCTCGATCTAGAAATCGAGGAGGGTGAGGTTTACGGACTGATAGGACCTAATGGTGCAGGTAAGACCAGTCTGATAAAGATGCTAGCAGCAGCAGAGGAAGCAAGTGCTGGGGAAATATATATTAATGGAGAAAGACTGCTGCGAGATAAGAGCAATCCTACTCTCAAGCGTCGGATTGGATATTTACCCGATGACTATCCTTTATATAATGAACTGACGGTCTGGGACTATTTAGATTATTTTGCACGAATATACCGATTACGAGGAAAACATCGTACTCGCAGGTTACATGAAGTTCTAGAATTAATTCAGTTAGAAAATAAGCGCAATAGTTTAATTTCTACTCTTTCACGAGGAATGAAACAGCGTTTATGTTTAGCAAGAACTATTATTCATGAACCAATAGTTCTTTTGCTTGATGAACCTGTTTCTGGATTAGACCCGATTGCAAGAATGCAATTTCGAGAAGTTATCAAAGCTTTACAGGAAGCAGGGATGACTATTTTGATTTCTTCTCACGTTTTAAGTGATTTGGCTGAGTTGTGTACTTCCGTGGGAATCATGGAATTAGGTTTCTTGGTTGAAAGTTCATCTCTCAAAGATATTTACCAGCGTTTATCACGTCAGCAGATAGTTATATCTACTGTAGGAAATACGGACGAATTACTATCTGAATTGAAAAATAATTCTTTAGTAAAAGAGTGGGAAGTTCTCAAGGCTGAAAACAGTATACGAATCAACTTTTCAGGTAAGGAGGAAGACACTGTTCAATTACTACGTTCTTTAGTAACAGCAGGTATCCCGGTGAGTGATTTTCATTCTATTCAAGAAGACTTGGAAACTATTTTCTTAAATTTGGGACATAAACAAGCATCTTAATTAATGAGATTTGCTTGAATTTATTTAGTAGGACTTACATCATTTGATTCCCATCCACTTATTAAATGTAGATGATTGAATTAAATCATTAATTTTTAATCTGAACTCTACTATCAACAAAATTTAGAATAATTTGCTATGATACCAACACTGATGGATAAGATAGGCGATTTCAATCCCCAACTTCTCAGGGAAATTAAAGGTCGTCTAAAAGTTTTTCCAATTATTGTTACCGTTGCTCTGTCAATACTGCTTCAATCAGTAATTGGTCTTTACCAAATTGGAGAGTTACCTGGTCTGGAGTATTCTAGAACTGGAACTTATTGTCAGGTCGCTTCAGTTTATAAAGCGAAACAACGTGAAATTTCTACTATACGTAACAAGTCTTATCAGTTAGAAAATAAATTAAGAAATCCTAAATTACTTCCTCTTGATGTCAGTAAGAAAGCACAAGAAACTCAAAAGATAAAGCTGGAAATTAAGAACTTCAAAAACGAAATCAAGAAGATTGAAGACAGTATGCCTAAATACTGTCCTGTAAATCAAATTAATATGCTTCAATGGTGGTTAGACCATTGGCGCTATATCTTCCAGGTTTTGAGTGTAATCTTTATTTTCTCTCTTTTAGTTCCTGGTACTTACTTACTAATTAATGATGTAGCGAAAGAAGAACGTCGGGGTACTCTCAACTTTATTCGCCTCAGTCCCCAATCAGAATTTACTACCTTCACTGGTAAGATGTTGGGTGTTCCCATACTCGCTTACCTATTTGTTGCAGCAGCAGTCCCCTTACATATTACTTCTGGAATATTTGCTCAACTGCCGTTAAGTTCCATTTTTGGATACTATATAATTCTGATTTCTAGCTGTGTATTCTTCTTCAGTGCAGCCCTATTATTTGCTCTATTCGGACGCTTTTTCAGTATTTTTCAACCTTGGTTGGGTAGTGGTTCTGTGTTAGGTTTCTTGTTCCTGACATGGAGTATTGCGTCTACGGGAGGGACTTTTTATAATCATGCTGCTGCTTGGTTCCAAATTTTTAGTCCATTCGATTTTACTGGTTACGTTTTACCTGAATTATTTCCCTATTACAGATACAGTTCATATGGTAATCTCGCAGATTTACAATTTGCATTTTTACCAGTTGGGAAGAATTTCTTTACTTTAATAGGCATTCACCTGGTAAATTATGGACTATGGACTTACTTCTTATGGCAAGGTTTGAGGAGGTTATTCCGCAACCTCAACGCTAATATCTTGAGCAAACAGCAAAGTTATATTCTAGTAACCTGTGTACAAGTTTTACTCTGGGGATTTACTTTCCAGTATACGAACGCTAAACCCTACGATTTAAACCAACATATTGGCTATAACTTATTTCCGATCGCTTTCTTTAATGTAGTGTTAATGTTCGGTTTGATTGGAATTCTTACTAATACTCGTCAAACTGTACAAGAATGGTCGAGATATCGACATAAGGATAATTCCCATCATCAGGGTTGGTGGAAAAAATCTATTTTACGGGATTTATTATATGGGGAAAAGAGTCCAGCAATATTAACCATAGGAATCAATTTGATTCTGATTAGTATTCCTGTAGTTACTTGGATAATTCTTATACCTTCATTAGGTTCTACTAGCAACTATAGTATCAAGTCATTAATAAATGATGTCGGCAGAAGTAATTCTATTTTATATGTCGGTTTATCTATTGTCTTAGTGATGATTTGTGCAACTTTAGCTCAGGTGATGATGATGTTGAAGACGAAAAAGCGGGCTTTTTGGGCTATGGGAAGCGTTGCAGCATTTGTCTTTCTACCACCTATTGTTTTGGGAGTTTTGCGGATCAATCCGCGACTTTCATCTTTTCCCTGGATTATTTCTAGCTTCCCCTGGGCTACAGTGGGAACAGCATCCACGGTGATGATTTTAACAGGTTTGGGATTCGATATCTTAATTCTAGTATTGCTAAATAGATATTTATTCAAGCAAGTTCAGTTAGCAGGTGAGTCAGAAATTAAGACTATACTAAAAAGTTAGAAGAGAATGCACAATTATTATCTTCTAAAATAGTAAAATATATTTATAATAATGATTTCCAATCTAATTAATTGAGATTTGGAAATCTTTTTTTATCTGGAAATTATTGAATTTAATATATATAGAAATTTAGTTTAATTATTGAACTTATAACAATAAGAATAGATAATGTAAGTTATATCTAACTCCTGGAGACCCAAATGAAGATACAAATATAATACCAATGATAATAAATATCTATAAAAATAGATTAATAGTTATCAAAATGATGATGAGAATAAAACTGTAAATACTTCAATTATCCCTAACGCTAATTTTGAAATTACAAAAATTACCCACACAAAACCTATAAAGTTATTTACATATGAAAGTCTGGGTCGATTCCATCCGGAAGCTATAAAACTAATGATGAACATTAGTAGTGGAGTAGCCAGCAGAATGTAAGATGATATTAAATCTGGATGAATCAAGAAACCGTTTGCTTGTGTGAAATCATTCAATAGAGTTTTTTGTGGGATAATATTCATAAATCATTCATAAATCCATACTTAATTGAATCCATACTTAAATTTATCTAAAAGTCTATTTTGCCCTTGTTAGCTTATAACTTACTTAGTCATAATTATCACAAGAAAAAGAAAAGAAGAATATAGTAAATGGTTAGTGAATAGCTTTTTGCTGGATACAGCAAAAGCCGTATACTAAATTTTAAGGGTAAGTGCAAATTAGGCAAACGAAAGTTAAAAACTATTCTTATATGTCACTTATCTATATGTATGAGTGAATTCTATTTTAGGTTCGAGAATACGCTGAATTTGAACTAAAGTATTTAATTTTAATATATATTTTTTCTACGTGATTCCTACAGCATAGCTTTATCTATCACCTTAGAAATCCGAATTTTTTCGCTTTTGCCATCGCAATAAACCTGAATTTATATTGTGTACCTCTTCATCTAAACCCAAATCCACTGTATCTTCGAGATTTGTAGCTAATATTAATATTTTTTTATGTCAAAATTATTACTTATCTCATGAAAAACAGTATCAAATAGCACTAGCGTAGCACAGCTTAAATCAGCAAACCATTTCTATCTTTGCTTTATCCTTGAAGCTGTTCCAAGTTTAGGAATAGTTGATTTCTTTCTGCTGAGTTTTACTAGTGTGTGTTTCAGGTAATACTTGAACTTTTAGAAAAATATTGAAAATATCATTTAGATAATATTGCTTCTAATATTGAAATTTCTCATATTTAATTTAGGTAGTGTGTGGAATGAAACATTCGTCAACCCAAGAGTGGGAACAAGAACAAGCTAAAATTTCAATTATTATTCCTGCACTCAATGAAGTCGATAATATCAAAAATACTATCGCTGCTATTGGTAAGGCTGAAAATATAGAGGTAATTGTTGTTGATGGTGGTTCTGAAGATGATACGGTTGCAACTATACAGTCTTTAGATGAAAGTTTTAATATAAAATCTAATATAAGGGTTATCCAATCAGCTCGCGGTCGTGCTGTACAGATGAATGCTGGAGCAGAAGTTGCAACGGGTAATATTCTTCTGTTTCTTCATGCTGATACTCGCTTAAGTGCGAATTTTGATGTGATGGTACGGGAAACTCTGAAAAACCACTATTATATTGCAGGAGCTTTTACATTACGTATAGATGCACCAATGCTAAGTTTGCGGTTAGTAGAATTGGGAGTAAAACTGCGATCGCATATCTTACAATTACCTTATGGAGACCAAGGGATTTTTGTGAGAAAAAGTACTTTCTCAAAAGTTAACGGTTTCCCTGAAATACCTATTATGGAAGACTTTGAGTTTATCAGTCAGTTAAAGAAGTTAGGTAAAGTAACAACTCTACCATTACCTGTTATTACTTCTGCTCGTCGCTGGTTGAAAAAAGGAGTAATACAAACTACATTAATTAATCAAATTGTGATAGCTGCTTTTTTCTTGGGAGTCTCTCCCGAAAAAATTCGCAAATGGTACCGTCAGGGAAAACTTAGACTTTTCTAAGCTTATTCTCAGTTAAGGGGTTTATCTTAGTCCTTAGGTTAAGTGTTCCTAATATTGGGAAAACTAGAGAAGTTCGAGGTACAACATTAATGGTTATCAGTTACAAAAATTCAGACGACTTTTAACTATTATCAACATCTCTGCTTCTCTCTTATTCATCTCATTGACGATGTAAGTCCTATGAATCACAAGCACACATCTCCATTCACATCAAAACTGAAACTAGTTTTATTGGGTATATTGGTCGCAAGTTTAATTATTGCAGCTAAACAATTTAACATCCAGGGATTTTTTCATAATTCTTTGTTATGGATTAATAATCTGGGTATATTTGCACCCATTGCTTTTATTGTTATTTACAATTTAGCAACTTTGCTTTTCGTACCTGGTTCTGTGTTAACTATCAAAGGTGGCTGTTTTTTTGGGCTATTTTGGGGTTCGGTGTATGTGATCATTGCTGCGACTTTTGGAGCGGTTGTAGCTTTTTTGGTAGGACGTTACTTGTCACGAGATTGGGTTTGCAAGCAGCTGAGTAAAAAGCCAAAATTTCAAGCAATTGATAGAGCAGTTGCACAACAAGGTTTCAAAATTGTACTTCTAACACGCTTATCACCTATTTTCCCTTTTAATTTACTAAATTATGCTTTTGGAGTTACTCAAGTTTCTCTGAAAGATTATACTTTGGGTTCAATTGGGATGATTCCGGGAACCATTTTATATGTTTATATAGGTTCTTTAGCAAGTGATATTGCGACTATCACAAATTCAAATCAGCCTATGACCCCAGAAACGGAGTTTGCAAAGTGGATTTTACAAGGAGTGGGATTGATAGCTGCTGTTGCTGTAACTATCTATCTTACTAAAGTTGCTCAAAGGGCTCTTAAGGATAGCGTAGCAGAAGTTGAGGGGTAGTATTTATATTATTCTTCGTTCATGGAGATAGTGGGTTTTAAAAACTCTCTTCCTAGGAAAGAGGTCAAGTTAGTAAATTAAAATAATGCCAATTTAATAAATGATTGCAACACATCCCTCTATAATAAAAGGCTTATAAGAATGTCTTTACCGGAA
Organism: Mastigocoleus sp.; assembly: GCA_050042865.1. Lineage (GTDB taxonomy): Bacteria > Cyanobacteriota > Cyanobacteriia > Cyanobacteriales > Nostocaceae > JBCCDM01. Next base: position 46,255 of record JBHJJE010000009.1, on the reverse strand, counting down.
ATCTATTTGTCACATTCTTTTTGCAAATTGGTATAAGTAGTAAATATTTTTGCGTAAGTACATATTAATTGATTGAAGCTTAATTGAAGTTAGTATTTCAAAGCTCCTTTCTATAGAAATAATTATTGTGAATTTAGAATTGGAATAATAACTTTTTAATTTAGGGGAAACATCACCGTGAAGAATAACTTGAATAATAAATTAACAGTATTAAAGCATCAATATCAAAATCAACAGAATCAAAATTCTAGTAACTTAATAAATCTTTGGCAATCAAAATTTTTACGCTTATTAATATTAGTTATTATAGGATTGACCTTAACTCTGTGGATGCACTCAGAACCAGCATTAGCCCAAGAAGCAACTAATACAGGAGGATTTAGTCCCCAACAATGGTTGCAAGACGCTTTGACCTGGATTAACTCTCAAGGTGCAGTAGGAGGAATAGCGTTCATAATCCTCTATATTGTTGCAGCAGTGGCATTTTTGCCAGGTTCTATTCTTACCCTTGGTGCTGGTGTAGTTTTCGGGGTAGCATTAGGTTCACTCTACGTATTTATTGGTGCAACCATCGGCGCGATCGCTGCATTTTTGGTAGGTCGTTATTTAGCTAGGGGTTGGGTAGAAAAGAAGATTGCAGGTAATGAGAAATTTGCTGCTGTTGATAGAGCGGTTGGTAGGGAAGGTTTAAAAATTGTTCTACTAACCCGACTTTCTCCGGTATTTCCCTTCAATTTATTAAACTATGCTTACGGTGTTACTGGAGTGTCCCTTAAAGATTATATTTTGGGAACAATCGGTATTCTTCCCGGAACTATTATGTACGTTTACCTAGGTTCTTTAGCTGGTAATCTTGCCACACTTGGAGCGGGAAATCAACCAGGAAACCCAACCATAGAATGGACAATTCGGATAGTTGGTTTCATCGCTACAGTTGCAGTTACTCTGTATGTTACCAAGATTGCCAGAAAAGCTTTGAATGAAGAAGTTTCCGGGGAAATGTAAGTAGGAATTCATTAATGAGTGATGAATAGAAAAATTACTTATCAACTATCAACCCATTATCAATAAAAATCAGGAGCTTAAAAATGTCTAGTTCTGCCTTTGAGAGAGTTACAGTTCCTCCGATGGATGAGTATAATCAAAAGTTAATTTCTCATGTTCATCCACCAGATTGGGTTAATCCCAAACCTGTAGACTGCTACGATTTAGTTGTGATTGGTGCTGGTACTGCGGGTTTGGTAGTTGCTGCTGGTGCTGCTGGTTTGGATGTTGGTTTAAAGGTTGCTTTGGTGGAAAGACATCTCATGGGTGGGGATTGTCTGAATGTTGGTTGCGTTCCTTCTAAATGTGTGATTCGTTCCTCTCGTGTTGTTGCAGATATCCGGGATAGCGAACCTTTTGGTATTCATCCCCCCCAAGATATTCAAGTAGATTTCCCTGCTGTTATGGCACGAATGCGACAACTGAGAGCAGGTATTTCTCATGTAGATTCTGCCCCCCGTTTTCAAAAACTTGGTGTTGATGTCTTCTTGGGTGAAGGTCGTTTTACGGGGGAAAATACTATTCAAGTAGAAGATAAAGTTCTTAAGTATAAAAAAGCTGTGATTGCAACCGGTGCAAGGGCTGCACGTTTATCAACTCCTGGTATAGAAGAAGCGGGATATTTAACAAATGAAACCGTATTTTCTCTGACTACTAAACCTAACAGTATGGCTGTAATTGGTGGGGGTCCCATTGGTTGTGAATTAGCACAGGCTTTTCAACGCTTGGGTTGTGATGTTACTCTTTTCCATCGCGGTTCCCATATTCTGAATAAAGAGGATGCTGATGCTGCTGAAATTGTACAAAATATTTTACAACGGGAAGGAATCCGTTTAGTTCTAAATGCACAGTTAGAAAGAGTAGAAAGAACACCTGCTGGTAAGAAGATTTATTTCAAAAGTAATAATGGTCGAGAAGAATCAATAATTGTTGATGAGATACTCGCAGGTGCTGGACGTACTCCCAATGTAGATGGTTTGAATCTGGAAGCTGTAGGGGTAGAATATGACCGCAAAGGGGTGCAAGTAAACGATTATTTGCAGACCAGCAACCCGAAAATCTATGCTGCGGGTGATATTTGTATGAACTGGAAGTTTACCCATGCAGCAGATGCGGCTGCTCGTATTGTCATAAAAAACACTTTGTTCTCACCCTTTGGTTTCGGACGCTATAAACTTAGTGACCTGATTATGCCCTGGGTAACCTTTACAGATCCCGAAATTGCCCATACCGGAATGTACGAAGAAGCCGCTCAAAGAAATGGTATTGAAACTAACACAATTAAAATAGACTTTACCCATAATGATAGAGCGATCGCGGATGGAGAAACGGAAGGATTCATCAAAGTGATGCACAAAAAAGATTCCGATGAAATCCTTGGTGCAACTATAGTAGCCCGTCACGCTGGAGAAATGATATCGGAAGTGACTACAGCAATTGTCAATAAAGTAGGTTTAAGCAAGCTTAGTGGTGTCATTCACCCCTATCCTACTCAAGCTGAATGTATTAAAAAAGCCGCAGATGCTTACAGAAGAACTTTGTTAACACCGACAAGTAAGAAGTTTTTAGGGTTCCTCACGAAGATATCTTAGATTAATTGTGAATTATTAGTTCCTTATGTTTTTTAAAAACTATTTTCCTTGAAGCGACTTTATATCGCTTTGGAATACAAGCTTTTTGGATTATCAGCTTTCTATACAGAACGCAACATCGGGAAGATAGTTGGTGAATTTCCTGCTTGAATTTCCCCGATTACCTGAAAACCGTGCTTTTCATAAAAAGGAATATTTTCTGGTTTGGAGGATTCCAGATAAGCGATCGCTCCCTGAGTATCGCACTCTTCGAGTTTATGTTTTACCAAGGCTGAACCATATCCTTTGTGCTGTTGATTTGCTTCTACACCCAACATTGCTAAATACCAGTAAGAATCTTGGGGGTGATAATTATTCATCTGCTCAAGTACGGAAAATATTTCTTCTTGCTGCTGTTCTGGTATAGTTTGTTGGAGAAATGCACCTATTGCATCGCTGTCAGGTTGACTATCGGGAGGATACCAAAAGGCTGCTGCTGCATAATTATCGGTATAATAAACAGTTTGATGCTCGAATGCTTTACCTGCAAATATCTGAATAAATTCAGGAAAATTCCTGAGATACTGATGTGCGCAAGGGTACATCCAGCGTATTACTGGGTCTGTAGCAAATGCAAGTACTATGGAACTAATTATTTGCTCAATATCTTTTTCTGATGCACTTTTAATCTGTGTTTCTATCATGATTCAGTGCTTAAGCCCCATATCATATCAGAAGTATTGTATGCTTTCTTTTGAGAATAACTGTGTATTTTTTCAAATTTTCACTTCGTTTGCACAAACCTTTCCTTGAGCAATATCTGTAATGTTTGATATTGTTGTCTGAGCGATATTTTGTAAAGCATTTCTGGTAAAAAATGCCTGATGTCCGGTAATCACAACATTAGGGAAGGTCAGCAAGCGTTGAAAAATGTCATCTTGAATTACTTCATCTGATAAATCTTCAAAAAATAAGTTTCCTTCCAGTTCGTATACGTCTAATCCTAAGAAACCGATTTTTCGAGATTTAAGAGCATCTATTATAGCTTTAGTATCAATAAGTCCTCCACGGCTAGTATTAATTAACATCGACCCCTGCTTAAAATATTGTAAAGACTCAGCATTAATTATGTGGTAAGTTTCTGGAGTTAGAGGACAATGGAGAGATACTATATCAGAATTTGCCAGTAATTCTGGTAAGTCTACATATTTAACCCCAAGTTCTAAACAGCTGGGATTTTGGAAAACATCATAAGCAATTAGTTTACAGCCAAATCCTTTCATGATTTGGGCAAAACATACACCAATTTTACCTGTACCCACAATACCGACGGTGGAACCGTGTAAGTCGAATCCGAGTAAACCGTTCAGAGAAAAGTTTGATTCCCGTACTCTACTGTAAGCACGATGATATTTACGGTTGAGGGTAAGTATTAAACCTGCTGCATGTTCTGCTACTGCATAGGGAGAATAAGCGGGAACTCGGACGACAGTTATTCCTAATTTTACAGCTGTTTCTATATCTACATTATTAAAACCAGCAGAACGCAGGGCAATTAGTTTTGTACCGTTAGCAGAAATTGCTTCTAATGTTTCAGCGTTAAGTTCATCATTAATAAATGCACAAACCGCTGGGAAATCTGTTGCTAAAGCTGCGGTTTCACTCGTCAGTCTGGGTTCAAAATAAACTAATTCATGACCATGATCTTGATTCGCTTCTTGGAGAAACTGACGGTCATAGTTTTTAGCACTGAAAATAGCTACTTTCATTTTAGTTAATGCTTAGGGATTCATTTAACATTCAGGGGTTTAGCAACGCTAAACCCCTAATTATCATTTATCAGGTTAGGTTATAAGGATGAAATAATAGCTACACTATTATCCTTTAATCTTCAACCTCTAACCTCTAACCTCCACCCATTACAATTTCTATAATTCCACAGTAACAGGTTTTACATTCCAAATTTGTTGACAGTATTCCCAGATAGCGCGATCGCTGGAGAATTTACCCATACGAGCGGTATTGATGATGGATTTACGAGTCCAACTTTCGCGATCGCGGTACTCTTTACTAACTTCGTCTTGAGTATCTATATATGACTGATAGTCGGCGAACAGCATATATTTGTCATGGTACATCAGGGAGTCTAAAAGAGGATTAAATAAAGTCGAATCTCCGTCTGAGAAGTGACCGCAGGAAATTAGGTCTATAACTTCTTTAAGTTCGGAATTAGAGTTGTAATAGTCACGGGGATTATAACCCTGAGCTTTGATTTCGTAAACTTCGGGGGTGGTAAGTCCGCAAAGGAAGAAGTTTTCTGCACCGACTTCTTCACGAATTTCTACGTTTGCACCGTCTAGGGTACCGATAGTCAATGCACCGTTCAGGGCAAATTTCATGTTACCAGTACCGGACGCTTCTTTCCCTGCTGTGGATATTTGCTCTGAGAGTTCGGATGCAGCATAAATATGTTGACTCAGGGAAACATTATAGTTTGCCAGGAATGCAACTTTTAATTTTCCTTGTAAACTGGGATCGTCATTAACAATTGCTGCGACTGAGTTAATCAATTTAATGATTAATTTTGCTATAAAGTAACCCGGTGCTGCTTTTCCTCCAAAAATAAACGTCCGGGGGAGAATATCTGCTCCTGGGTCTCGTTTGAGTCGGTTGTACAGGGTAATAATATGAAAAACGTTGAGTAACTGCCGTTTGTACTCGTGTAGTCGCTTCACCTGTACATCGAATAATGAGTTAATATCGATGCTGATTTTATTGCTTTTCTCGATGTATTCAGCTAAGTCTTTCTTATTAGCTTGCTTTATTTCCTGCCATTCTTTTCGGAATTGGGGATCGTCAGCAAATGGTTCTAGCTTTCTGAGTTCATCGAGGTTTGTAATCCAAGCTTCACCTATTTTATCTGTAATCAAATGAGAAAGTCGAGGATTACCCAATAATAACCAGCGACGGGGAGTCACACCATTGGTTTTGTTGATAAACTTATCTGGGGTAAGTTCGTAAAAGTCTTTAAGTACGTCTTGCTTAAGTAATTTGGTATGTAGTGCTGCTACTCCATTGATTTTATGACTGCCGACACAGGCTAAGTTTGCCATGCGGACTTTCTTCTCGTTTCCTTCTTCTACTAGGGAAAGTCTAGATAAACGTTCATTATCACCAGGATAGCGTTTTCTGACTTCACTAAGAAAACGGAAGTTGATTTCGTAGATAATTTCCAAGTGTCTGGGGAGCAGACGACCAAATAAACCTACAGACCAGCGTTCTAAAGCTTCTGGTAGTAAGGTATGGTTGGTGTAAGCAAAACATTTACGAGTAATGCTCCATGCTTTTTCCCACTCTACTTCGTGAACATCAACCAGCAGACGCATCAGTTCTGCAATACCGATTGATGGATGGGTGTCATTTAGCTGGATAGCTGCTTTCTCATGGAGATTATCGAGGGTTTTGTAGGAGTTATAATGACGACGAATTATATCTTGTAGGGAACAGGAAACAAAGAAATACTGCTGTTCTAAACGTAATTCTTTTCCCTGAACGGTATCGTCATTGGGATAAAGTACTTTGGAGATATTCTCGGAGAACATCTTATTACTTACAGCACCCAGGTAATCCCCAGCGTTAAAGGCATCTAAATCAAATTCATGACTTGATTCAGCTTTCCACAAACGTAAAATGTTAACTGTATTTACGCCATATCCTGGAATTGGCGTATCGTAAGGAACTCCAGATATTGTATGCTCTGGTATCCAGTTTACCTGATATCTTCCCCTATGGTCTGTATAAGTTTCCGTATGACCACCAAATTTCACCTCAGTACAGTATTCAGGACGGGACAATTCCCAGGGATTACCAAAGCTTAACCATTTATCAGGATTTTCTGTTTGCCATCCGTTACGAATTTCTTGCTCGAAGATACCAAATTCATAACGAATACCGTAACCAACTGCGGGAATTTCTAAGGTTGCTAGAGAGTCCAGATAGCAAGCTGCAAGTCTACCTAAACCACCATTACCCAGACCTGGTTCATGTTCTCTTTCGAGAATATCATCTAAATCTAATCCGGATGTACGTAACACGTCCCGGACTTTTTCATACAAACCAAGATTAATTAAACTATTACCTGTATAGCGACCCATCAAAAATTCTGCACTCAGGTAGTATACGACCTTCGCTTGTTCTTTGATGTGGGTTCTAGCAGTTTGAATACGTCGCATCATTAAGCGATCGCGGACGCTAAAGGCAACTGCCATATAGTAATCATGAAGGGTCGCAAGCTGGTCATCTTTACCCTGGTTGTAACGAAGATTATCAGCGATCGCTCTTTTGAGGGTTTCTTCACTTACTCCAGTTCTATCGTCTTCAACTCTTATTTCAACTGCATCAGTTGTAGGAAATTGAATGTTTTGTTGCGGTAGTGCGGAAGAATCCTTTGAAAAGGACTTGCTACTCATTTGGTTTTCGCCTATGTGGGTATTGTATGATTTCTTATCAACTATATACTTGCGAGAGTGTATAAAGTTTCAAGTTCTATTAATAGTTGAGATATCATAACTCAGTTTAAATTGTTTTTTATTCTACTTGCTACTCATAAAAACGATCCCCATATAAAGCTTTAAATGTAAATTTACTTTTCCACCTATTTTTTACTATTTCTTAAGCTTTGATCATTGAAAAACTTGAAAAGGGGTCTGAGGAATCCCTTATAATTCTATACCAATTTGATTAAACCCTAGAGACTTTTCATTAGACCTCTCTACTATTGAATGTGTTGCAATCACTTTTTGATTTGGCATTACGCCTTTTTTTATTCTACTTCTGCTCCCTACAGGGTTTAGTTCAACATTGTGAGGGAGCAGAAGAATAAAGTCTCTAAGGATTACCTCTCAAAAATTTCTCACATTCTAGATTGAGTTTGGGGTAACATACCCCAATTCTTCAAACATAAGTAAATTTTTGCTTATCCAAGCAGTATTGCTTCTAATCCCACTTCCAGTCACTAATTTGTGGCATATCTTGACCATGTTCTCTGACATAGTGTTTGTGTTCAATAAGTTTATCCTGGAGGGTTTGCTTAACATAAGCAGCTGAAGAACTTAGTTCTGTAACTCTCTCAATAACGTCTATAGCCAGATGAAAGCGGTCCAGGTCGTTCATCACTACCATGTCAAATGGGGTGGTAGTAGTTCCTTCTTCCTTATAGCCTCTAACATGTAAATTCTTGTGATTATTACGACGATAGGTTAAACGATGTATCAACCAAGGATAGCCGTGAAAGGCAAAGATAATTGGTTTGTCGATAGTAAATATACTATCAAAGTCTTTGTCGCTTAAACCGTGGGGATGCTCGCTATCTGGCTGTAAAGTCATTAAGTCAACAACATTAACTACTCTAACTTTCAATTCTGGTAAGTGTTTCCTTAGAATATCTACAGCTGCTAAGGTTTCTAGGGTCGGAACGTCTCCAGCACAAGCCATAACTACGTCAGGTTCGCTTCCTTTGTCGTTACTTGCCCATTCCCAAATACCCACTCCTTTAGTACAGTGTTTGATTGCTGCATCCATATCTAAGTATTGCAGTGAAGGCTGCTTTCCAGCAACAATTACATTTACATAGTGACGACTCTGTAAGCAATGATTGGTAACTGAAAGCAGACAGTTAGCGTCGGGTGGTAAATAAACTCTGACTATCTCTGACTTCTTGTTAATTACATGGTCAATAAAACCGGGATCCTGGTGAGAAAAGCCATTGTGATCCTGTCTCCAAACATGACTTGTCAATAGATAATTTAAGGATGCAATAGGTCTACGCCAAGGAATATCTAAGGTAGTTTTCAACCATTTAGCGTGTTGGTTGAACATAGAGTCAATTATATGAATAAATGCTTCGTAGCAGGAAAAATATCCGTGACGACCTGTCAATAAATATCCTTCTAACCAACCTTGACAAGTATGTTCGCTGAGTATTTCCATTACCCTACCGTCAACAGCTAGATTGTCATCATAATCTAACTTTTTGGCAACCCAAGTTCGGGAAGTCACATCCATGACATCAGCTAAACGGTTTGATGCTGTTTCATCGGGTCCAAATAAGCGGAAGTTTTTACTATCTAAGTTAAGTTTCATCACATCCCGCAGAAATTTTCCAGAAACCCTAGTTGCTTCAGCTATTTCTCTCCCTGGTCTCCTGACATCTACTCTATAGTCACGGAAATCAGGCATTTTTAATTCTCGCAGCAGAATACCGCCATTTGTATGGGGATTGTCTCCCATACGGCGTTTTCCTAATGGTGCAAGTTCAGCTAACTCTGAAATAAACTTACCATTCTCATCAAAGAGTTCTTCTGGTCTATAACTCTTCATCCAGTCTTCCAGAAGTCTTAGATGAGAAGGCTTTTCAGCCATTTGTGAAAACGGAACTTGGTGCGATCGCCAAAAATCTTCGGTCTTTTTCCCTTCTACTTCCTTTGGTCCTGTCCACCCTTTGGGACTGCGCAATATAATTATCGGAAAATGTGATTGCTCCTTAACACCATTTTTACGAGCATCTGACTGTATTTCTTTAATTTCATGAATAGCTGTATCCAAAGTTACAGCCATTAGCTGATGCATTTCTGCTGGTTCGGAACCTTCGACAAAATAAGGTTTATAACCGTAACCAATAAATAAGCTTTGTAACTCTTCATGACTCATTCTTGCCAATATTGTCGGATTGGCAATTTTATAACCATTTAAGTGTAAGATCGGCAGTACTGCACCATCGCGAGCGGGATTTAAAAACTTGTTAGAATGCCAGCTAGCTGCGAGGGAACCTGTTTCGGCTTCCCCGTCACCAACTACGCAAGCAACTATTAAATCTGGGTTATCGAAAGCAGCACCATAAGCATGGGAAACAGAGTAACCTAATTCTCCACCTTCATGAATCGATCCCGGAGTTTCGGGTGCAACGTGAGAAGGAATCCCACCAGGGAATGAAAACTGTTTGAAGAGTTTTTTCATTCCTTCTGTATCCTGAGAGATATTAGGATAATACTCGCTATAGGTTCCTTCTAAATAAGTGTTTGCAACTAAACCTGGACCACCATGACCTGGTCCTGCGATGTAAATCATATCCAGGTCTTGTTGTTTAATTACTCGATTGAGGTGAGCATAGATAAAGTTTAAACCTGGTGTTGTACCCCAGTGACCGAGAAGTCTTGGCTTGACGTGTTCTAATCTTAGTGGTTCTCTAAGAAGAGGGTTATCAAGTAAATAAATTTGACCAACAGAAAGATAATTTGCAGCTCGCCAATAGGCGTTTATTTTACGTAATTCTTCTTCTGTTAGTGGTTTTTCTCCCAGTCCTTTTGTTGATAAAGACTTTGCTACTGTCATTCTTCTACTCCTTACAATTGAATTTGTAATTTATAAATCTAAATGCTTGATTCTCAAGACTTTGGCTGTACATTTTTAGCCTTAGTCTTCAGAACATCTATATTTTGAGATATGAGATATCTGTAATATCTATATTTTGAATAATTGAGTTCAGCAATCGCCAAATTCAGGGCTAATTCTATTGCTTATTTTTCCTATTTGAAAAACGAGATCACTTAGATTTACATAATCATCTATATTTCAAATGCATCATTCAAAATCAAAATATAAAAATCACTTTTAAACATCTATAACTCATGTTTAAATAAATGTGCAAAAAATATGCAAAAAGACATACTCAAAAAGATGTATTCAAAAAAATATAACTCAATTAATACTAACTAATATGTGGAAATTCGGCTCCTCTTTTAACTAAGGGCACTTTACATTTCATTTACCAAATTTTCCCATATAGGTAAGTGCAAGTTACACCGATAATTGTCAAATACAACCTCTACACTTACTCTCTCAATTTTCAAGAAAATAAAAAATATACTCTATACAAACATTATAAGTGTAAACAATTAAATGAATAATTTTTGTCAGCTATTGATAGAGTAATCAACTACGAATTTAGCATAAAATCAAAATTAATATACCATAATTAACCTAATTTTAACTTTCACAAATCAACTGAGATAGTAAGTTATAAATTCATGAAAATAACTTATGATTACCATTGATAATATATCTACTCCAGAATATAGACAGAAGAGTTTTATCTTACTTTCTAATATAAATCTACATTATGAAGACTGATATGATACTCTTGCTAAATATACAAATATGGTGCACTCTTATTTGGAAAACTGTCTTTTAAAGGAAACTATTTAATTATAGTTATAGAGTCAATTTACTTTTCTTGCTTGCTCGATCCAACTATCAAACTGTTCCTGATTGTCAGATATCCATTGCTCTGCCTGACGACGAATTCGTTCTGGAGTGTTTTTACCTTTTTTCATCAGATAGTTCTGAGCGCTAATATCCTTGGCTGGAATTTTAACTAACTCAAAAAAACGTCGTGCAGAAGGGTTTTGGTCTGCAAATTTTTTATTAACTAAAATTTGAATCTGATTTACTGGATATCCAAGATTCTTGCCATCAACTATAGTTGTAACCTTTGAATTTATTGAGGCTTTATCTAAAGATTTTTGCTGTTTTGGAGGTAAAGATAAAAAAGGAACTTCTAACCAATCTACATTTTTTCCTGGCACTAAGGCACCACCAACCCAATATGGTACCCAAGTAAAATATAAAATTGGTTTTTTTTGTTCTGATCTTTTAATAGTTTCATTTATTAAAGTATTATAATTACCTTTGTCATGCTCCACAGTATTACGGAGATCATATACCTCTATGTGATGGTCAATTGCATCTTGGCAAGCCCAACCAGGATTACAACCAATTAGGTTTGCTTTGCCATCTCCATCTGTATCAAAAATCTTGGCAATTTCTGGATCTTTAAGTTGCTCAAGTTTGGTAATACCGAATTCTTCAGCAGACCTCTTATCAATTAAATACCCTTGAATAGCTCGATCGGATAAAACACCTACTCGTACCACTTTCTCTTCGTCTAACTGAAGATTTCCTTGGGGGTACCAATATGTAGGGGTGTAATCAAGATAATCCGCCGCGATCGCTTGATGAATGATATCGTTATCTGTCTCTGCACCTGGTATGACATCGTATCCGAGTTTCTCTAGTCCAATATTAATTATTTCGGTCTGAAACAATTCTTCTAGTACACCATATGCAGGACGTACAGTTACTCCCTGACCTGGTTGCTTGCGGTCCGAAAAGCAACTAACTTGAGTTAAAAGTAAAGTTACTATCGTAAATAATTGTATTTTTTTTTGATATTTTTTAACATCCATAACTTGTGAAAAGGCATAACAAAACCAGAAGGAGCGATTTTACAGCCTTAAGCCCTTGATATGTAAACTTTATTTGTAACAAGATTTACTAATCGATAATTTTACCAAAAATACTTAAAAAGTCAAAGAAGTCTCGCAGATTATATTTTTCTAAAAATCCTGCTTCATCTCTTACAATAAATCAAAAAAATAATTGATAAAAGTTGCTACATGCTCTATTTTTACCAATAAAAATTGAGAGTTTAAGAAAAATAATTCAAAATATTTTTATCATTATCAAATTCAACCGTTTAGAAGATTTGCTTACCAAGAATTGAAGATATTTTAAAAATATACTTTGTGCCATAAAAAATAATATATGTAGCGATAAAATATTTTTTATTCAGACTCTATATCATAGTATTTATTAATTAAATCGACTTTTGTCGAATTTATAATCTTTCCTAAAATGCCCGAAAAATCTATATTTTAATTTCAATTTATTCAATCTCAAACATGAGCATCAGAATAGACAGGAGTAAAATCTGTTCATAATCTCATATTTGATTTAACAAAAAATAATTGATAATAAAAACTATTTGACTGAATAATCTATGAATAATGTAATATTTTTAATTTGAATATTTACTCAGAGGGTGTTTATAAAGTACTTCTAAAATAAGATTTATTATGGCTATGCAAGAATTTCCCATAAAGCACCCTACAAGAATTTTATTTTATTTTATTTTATTTTATATTTATAAATACCCTCTAAGCTCACAATAATTATTTTTATTATTTTGAAAATTACCTTTGATTTGATAGTTCATAAATACTAAGCTGCTACGCATCTAATTTGTATATTCATGATTAAATGAGCGGAATGTGGGAAAATCTTATTCCTTCTGCCTCCTGCCTTCCGCCTTGCTGTTGTGCCTTTTTAATCCACGACAACTTATTTATTCATCATCTGATTAGTATTTATTAACTTATGACACTTAGGTTCGGGAATATGGGATAATAGTGAAATGACGAACATATTAATACATTACATTTTCGACACTTAGATTTACATTAAATAAATTATGAAAATAGATACTATAAAAATTCAAGAATTAAATATTTATGAACATCATATAGAAATCAATTATGGTGCAGATCGATTTAAATTCACAACAAAGATTTTTTATCATGATATTTATTTTTCGGAACTAAAAGAGAAATATCATGAATCAACTATTAATAAAATTGCTGCCTATATTGCTTTATTTGAGGGAATGAAATTATGCTCATTGTTTCCTAAATACTATGATATTTCGGCAGTCGCTAACTATTTAGACTCAGAAGCAATAAAGCTTTTTACAAAAATATATGAAGGTGTATTCGCTCAACATTGGTATGAGAATAATACAACTGATTACAAAGGTCCCGAACTCATCCATCCAGGAGTTAATTTAGGGGATACAGGGGTCGTCAATTCAATACGTGGACATGACAATATCATACTTACAGGCTGTGGTGGAGGAAAAGATAGTATTGTAGCAATGAAAATGTTGCAGAAAGCAGATATTTCCTTTGCATCAATGCAATATTCACATAGCGTGTATGGTAAAGCTGATATACAGCACAATTTAATTTCTGGATTATTAGAAGAAGCTCAACCAGTTAAAAGTCATAAAATCTCTATTTATGATGACTTTAATGATTACCCATTTCTAAAACTATATTTCCCCGAAAATTCTGGAATTACAGTTCCTGAAACACCAGTTTCTATTTTTGAATCATTATTTTTAGCCTTATATTGGGAATATAAATATTTATGTTTAGCTCATGAAAAAAGTGCCAATACCGGTAACTTATTTTGGCAAAAATTGGGTAGAGAAGTTAATCACCAATGGGGTAAAGGTTACGAAGCAGAAAAAGAGTTAAATATATTTATTCAAAACCATCTCCTTTCTAATTTTACCTACTTCAGCCTATTACAACCGATATACGACTTTCGCATTTTCCAAAAAGTAGCCCAATATCCAGAAGTACTACCATTAATTCATTCTTGTAATATTAATAAGCCCTGGTGTAAAAAATGTGCTAAATGTGCTTATGTTTGGTTAGGTTTAATGTCTGTTTTCAGTCCAGAATCTGTAAATGCAGTATTTAAATCAAATCTGTTTGATGATGATGACTTGTTACCTATATTTGAACAGATGATTGGATTATCAGAACATACACCATTTGAATGTATTGGTGAAATAGATGAGAGTCGTTTATTTATGAAGAGATGTTTGGAAAAAGGTTTATCAGGAGCGGCATTAGATATATTTAGTCAAAATGTTTTATCAGATAGTTCAATTGATTGGCAAAATATAGAGCAAAAATATAATCACGTCTATGGAGACGAACACGCTATTCCCGAATGGGTATTTGAAAGAGTAAAAGAACTACTTTAAAAGCATATTTTTACAGTCAAAAATATTTAATCAAAAATATTTAAATACCTTTCCAAATTCTGATGGTTCCATCATAACCAGAACTGTATAGCTTACTGCCATTACTACTAAAAACAACAGAATAAACAAATCCAATATGTCCAGTAAGCTTTTGAATAGAATTACCTGTAGAAAGATTCCAAATCCGAATAGTATTGTCATAGCTAGCGCTAGCTAATTTCTGTCCATCAGAGCTAAAAGCAACACTTGCAACTACAAAAGAATGACTCTTAAGGGTACGCTCTAATATTTGATTCCTCAGATTCCAAATACGAATATTCTTATCGTAACCCCCACTTGCTAATCTTTGTCCATCTGGACTAATTGCAATACTCAAAACCCTACTATTATCGTCTTCTAATTGATGAATAGGTTCATTTGTGTTCTTGCTTAAATCCCAAATCCGAACAATTCCATCATTACCACCACTAGCTAATATATTTAGATTGGGAGTACTAAATACTAAACTGTTTACACGAGCAGTTCCATCCCGCAAATCAGTAATTTTCTTTCCTGTGAAGAGGTTCCAAATCGTAATATTTCCATCATCGCTACCTCTTGCGAATCTCTGTCCGTCTGGACTAATTGCAATGCTCACAACCCGTGCAGAACCACTTTTAAGGGAAGAAATAATTTGCCTTCCAATAGCAATATTCCAAACCCTAATAGTTCCATCACCGCTACCACTAACTAGTATCCGACCATCTGGACTAATTGCAATGTCATTCACTCTACCACTATGGGCAGTAAGATTATATTTTAATTCATTGGTCTTCAAATCCCAAATTTTTATAGTCCCGTCATAATTACCACTGACTAATATCTGTTCATCTGGACTTTTAGCCAGACTAAGAACCGCAGCAGAATTGCGAATCACCCTGGTTTCTAAACCGTTTCCGGAAAAGATGATATCCTGTATTGGATATTTATTATATAGAAATCCTGCTATACCTAATAGCAGAATAGCACTACCGATAAAAAAGACTTTTTTAAATTTTGTATTAGCTTCTCTATAATTTGTTCTTTTTGTAGTAATAGAAGTCAGATGCAGTATATTGGATAATAGTGAAGATTGTTGTTCTTGATGAGAGTATTTTTCAATTTCAGATAATCTTCCTAAGGCGATACTGCAATTCGCAGGACGTTCAGTAGGTAAATTAGCCATCAGATCGTCAATAAAATCTGCTAGCATTGGCGAGATATGGGAAGATGTGGAGCGCCAATTTAGTTTATCAATATTGGGATCATAGAAAGTAAGCGGATATTTACCTGTGAGCAAAAATACGAAAGTACGTCCCAAGGCAAAAAAATCTGATTGGGGTACAGTATGACCATTTTCCTGTTCTCTTGGAGAATAACCCCGGGAATATGCAATAGTACCTGGTTTTAGCGTATTTTGACTTGCCATAAAAGTGGCAGTAATTTCTTTGACGATGCCAAAATCAATTAATACTAGTTCCCCATTTGGTCGTAGCATGATATTTGCTGGCTTAATATCTCGATGAAAAAAGCGTTTCTTATGTACTTTGTTAAGAATTGTTGTCAGGTCAATCAGCCATTTGATAGCTAATTTTTGATTAATGGGTTTTCCCCGTTTTTCTAACCAAGCTTGTAGATCGCTCCCTTCTATTTTTTCCATCACCAAACAATGCAAGGGTTCTCGATCTGCCTTTATGCTACAGGTAAAGTATCCGTTCTCATCGACTTTAGGAATACCTTTATAATTGAGTTGCTTGAGGACTTTTGCCTCTTGTTGAAATAAGCAGACGGCTTTCTTGTCATTTAGATACAGTACTTTCAGAACCTTCTCAATTCCTGTCTCGTCTACTACTTCATAAGTTAACCCAAACCCACCACCCCCTAATTTTCGCAATACACGATATGTTCCTTCCAGAAGTAACTCTGATCCACAATATTGGCAAAATAAATCCTTGTCTGAGTTCTGGGGGTGCGGACATTCAGGGTTTATGCAGTAACTCATAAAATCAATTACTTGTTTTAGGTAAAAAAATATACTATATGCAGAAATAAATTTACAATGTAAATGATATAAAATAATATGTGTCTGAAAGCAGTAATGATTAGAAATGGGGATAAAAATCTATTCTCATCATATGTCCATTTAATGTATAGCAGTAGCCATTTATATTAAGATATTTTTTGTGGCTCATTGCCCATTTCCCTTTGCCCATAAATTAGTACATGATGTCCCATCCTTATATGTCTATTGCTATAGTATTAAATTTAAAAGTAAATCGATACTCAGCACCCTAATGATCAAAGACCTAGGTAAAACAGTTGATGAAAAACCTTTGTTCTCATAATAAATTAGTTATATTTCAATACGATTCAGTTAACAAGAAATCTGATTTTTTGTGATGCTCAAAGGTTTATTATTGCGTTCAACCAACAATTAAAAGTAATCTCAATTGTAAAGCTTATATGAACCGTAGTGAGTTATATTTTCCATTCTAATACTCCGCCAACGCAACTTGTGGGGAGTTTATCGTAAAAGCAAAAGTTATTTTCTGTGGAGAGCTTCTGGCTCCCTTGTGCTCAGCAGAGGGCGAAACCCCACAATTACAAATGTATCACCCTTTGTAATTAGCGGGAAAGAGTACTAAAACAGGTTTCTTACCTAAATCTCCAATAAACCAGATGGGGGAGCAATTTCGATTCTTTGAGACTTCAAATCAACCACAGGAGCGATCGCTTCCACGAAAGGTATTAGAACTGTCTTCGGAGGTAACTTTTTCCCTTTCTTGCTGACCCTATTCTCTGGTTGTTTATCTAACTCCACTTCTAGTAAATCATTACCAGCAGCAATTACATCAACTACTTTCCCTAAAAGCTCCCCAGATTCCTGAACAAAGACAGATACCCCAATTAAATCAACCACATGATACTCACCAGGAGCAAGTTGGGGGCGATCGCTTTCGGGAACCAGTAACTTAGAACCCCTTAATTCTTCGACCTGGTGACGACTATCAAAACCAGCTAAGCTAATCACATAAAGCTTTTTCCCTTCCAGGAACCGTCCCTTCTGTAACTCCACAGTTTCAGGTTGAGTTGCACCTTCCCTTAATAACCAACGAGTTCCCGGTATCTCAAAACGCTCAGGAAAGTCTGTCTGTGGATAAACCCTCATTTCCCCGTATAAACCTTGGGGAGCAACTATTTTACCAATCTCAATCCAATTATCCATTACCACTACCCATTACCAACCATTATGCCTTGATATACCTCATGAGTTACTTTAGCTAACCTCTGCATCGCAGTCACAATTTCTTGATTAGTTCCAGTTAAACTGATACGCAGACACTGATGCTTATGATCCCATGCTTCCCTTAAACCAGGGAAAAACGTACTACCAGGAACAGCAATCACACCTACTTTTTTCAATTCTTGATAAAATTCCCAATCAGTTATCGGTAAATCTTTCAACCATAACCAAGCAAAAATTGCACCTTCACCACGATGTAAAAACCAAGGTAAACTTTTAGGCATAGCACTATCTAAAGTACTTTCTAATACAGTAAACTTATCTTGATAAAATGGGCGAATAATCGTCTCACTGATTTGTGCTAAAGTACCAGAACTAATTGCACGGGATGCGATCGCTTGTCCGTATCTTGAAGGATGAATGCATAAGTTAGTTTGAAAGCTTTCTAGAACCTGAATAATCTTTTCACTACCAATTGCAATACCGATACGTTCTCCTGGTAATCCTGCTTTTGATAAACTCATGCAGTGAAGGATATTTTCTCCAAATACTGGAGACATATTAGTAAAATTCAGTGCAGGGAAGGGTGGAGCATAGGCAGAATCAACTAATACAGGGATATCTAAAGGTGCAGCAAGTGCAGCAATTCTATTTACTTCCTCATTAGTCAGGACATTTCCTGTAGGATTGCAAGGACGAGAAAATATTACACAACCGGTATTTTCATTAATCGATAAATGACTAAAGTCAGGACGATATTTAAATCTGTGGGTTGAAGCGTTTATATCTAAGGTCGGCTTATAAGCAAGTAATGCTTCTGGAACTAAGCTTACACCACCGTAACCAGTGTAATCGGGACTCAGGGGTAGAACAATTTCTTTGATTTTTCCTTCGTCCGTGTATCCCCCCAAAGCATTTGCGGCATAAAAATATAAACTTTGGCTACCGGGAGTAAGTAAAATATTACGGGAGTTTAATTGCAAATCGTAACGTTTATTGAAATCACTTACCACAGCCTCAATCAATGGTGTATAACCTTGTGAAGAACCATAGCGACAAACAACCTCACCATATTCTGGACTTGCTAATAATTCAGCCGTACAGTCACGCCATAGTTGCTCTACTTCGGGCAAAATTAAAGGGTTTCCCGCACTAAGATTTATTAATTCTTTTCCAGCATTGTTCTGTAGAGTTTCAATAATGTCCTTCATAATAGCGCGAACGCCAGTAAGATTAGACATTTGAGTACCGATTTTAGTGAGTGCAGGATTCATAAGCTACCAGTTTGTCGATGAGAACTAAGTCATTACGATGACAGTTTTAGTACCAAAATTTATTAAGAAATATTTACTATAAGCCAATATAGTTAGGATTTAAGATTAAGAAATTTTCCGTAATTGAAATTACCATGACATCGTTAATATATTGTAGGGGTGCAACCTTGCGCCCTCATAATTGGTAAAATTATCTTCTGTGAACCACCTCAGATAAAATTTTTATATTTTATATAGATTTGTAAATTGTTAGTCCAAATCCTTTGGGATTTGCTTTTTATGCCTCTACCCTTTCAGAATAAGAGGATCATATGCACCCTCACATTAAAATTGATATAAGGTTTTTCATATTAATTACTTATTTTATAGGAATTAGTCTACCTTCCAAACTTCTATCCCTCTAGAATGCATCCTCTGTGTCCAATTAAATACAGGTTTAAATTTTTTCTACATATATTTGCTGATGTCAAAGTTCTAGCTTATACACTTTAATAATTAACATTTACATATTTACTGAGTTTACATTTATCATTCTTGATCTGATGAGTTTTGTCTAGAAACCATTATTCCTATATTTCTTAGTTAATGCTATGTGATTCTTTAAATGTGTTAAAAAGTAATTCCTAGTTACGTAATTTCTTAATCTTCAAAATATGATTTTTTAGTAAAAATGGATACAAAAATCAGCGTTTGCACTCTACCTGACCTACAACAATCTCAGATTTCTGTTCATATTCCCAAGGCTAATAATTTTTTTATTATGCCTACGAGTCTTTTAAATTTTCCATTAGAAGCAGGGCAAAAATTTAATTTACAGCCAGTTTCTTGGGAGCAGTTTACAGATACATTAGCTAAATCAAATAAAAATCGCTCATCTAGATTTGCCTATGCCAATATGGTTTTAGAGATTATGGCACCTTTAGAAAAAAATGAGAAATTAAAAGTTCTAATTACAGAACTTATTAAAGTTTTATTGAAGTCTCAAAATAAACCTTGGGAAGCATTTGAATCAATTACTTTTAAGTATGATAATTTACAAGTAGCATTAGAACCGGAAGTTTGTTTTTATATCCAAAAATATCAACATATTATTGGTAAAAACAAAGTAAATTTAACTAAAAAATCTGCACCCAATTTAGCATTAGAAACAGATAATATCTCAACCACAAAATTAGCTGCTTATGCTGCACTACAAGTTTCAGAATTATGGATTTATTCTAATGGTAAATTAAGAATAAATGTTTTAATGAATGGCGAATATACTAATTTTCAAACTTCACCAACTTTTGGTGGTGTTGTAGTTTCTAGACTGATTCCTCAATATATAGAACGCTCAAAAATAGTTGGTATAGAGAAAACTTTAGCTGAATTTGAGTTATCTATTAAGAATGATAGATCCTCGCTAAGTAAGTGAAGCTCTGTATACCAATATTATTCAGGCAAGTAAAAATATTCACCTTTGTTGGATTTTGCTATTGCTCTATCCAACAAATATTTCACACAAACATTTACCTTTGTTAGATTTACCAAAGATACATCGATAATGAAGTGACCTTTAATAACTTTTTATCTTATTTAAATAAGGTTCTAATAAATCTATAAGCTGTTGAGTCCTTTGAGTAACCCCTTTAGCATTTAAATGATACATTGAGTCATAGAATAATGACTTATTATACATAAAGTCTTGAGGCTCACCAATCATGGGAACTTTGAGATTTTTATAGAATTCTTTTATACTATCAAAATATTTCTCTGTAGCCTTTGTATTGTATTCTTCAAAATAAATTGTATTTGGCCATGTTGCCAATACATTAATATTGTTTTCTCGACACCATTTAATAAACTTAGCTATACTTTTCATTCCATTTGTATCTGTAACATTACCGGTAATTTTTAAAGGTTGAAATGTGTCAACAATATCCAACTTTTTTTGATTACTAGTTGTATCACCGTACTTGTTAATCTTTTTAATATTAGATTTTTGAATTGAATTATTCTTATTCTTACTCTTCTTTTCTTGAATAACGGATACTATATTGTTAATCAATTTCCAAAAAGATATACCCCCTATCATAGAAAATTGAGTTACTGGATCGATTCTTTTTAAATAATTCATATCATAAGCTAATACATATTCAATTAATTGTTGGTTGGGTATACCATTATCTTGATAATGTAAATATTCTAAAGGTAAGAGAACTGTATCACCCGGTTTAGCCCAAGTACGAGCATTATGTAATATATAATCTACACCAAAGGTAACTATAGTACCTCCATTTGCACAAAGAAATCCTGTCTTGTCGTGAATAGTTTTACAACTGATACCATATACTGAATTAGAACCAGAGATTATCAGCAATCTCTGCCCTTTTACTGAATTAACAATCTGAGATTTGAGTGCAATAAACTCATGACGTCCGCGTGTTGATTTATTCGGTAAAAAAATTTGAGAGGATACCAATAATAGAAAAATCATGCAGCATACCATGAAGCTCGCAAAAAATGAGCGAACATATCTTTTATAGAACATTATTATTTGAGTTAGAAATTAAAGTATAAAAATTCGCTATCAGGTACTTCTAAAATAAATTTTATTGTAAAGAACATCAAACATCCTAATATAATGCCAAATATATTATTAGGTTTCCATTTGAAGCGTTTCCAGAATGACTCAATAGGTGTTTGAATATGCTTATTTGAATCGTAATCTAGTGTAGAGTCTTTACCTTCTATCCATTGTTGTGTATTCGGCGCAAACCAAGCAATTATCAGTAAAGAAATAATCCATAAGATAGATTTTTTAGATAATGAATCTGATATAAATACACCATTCAAACCAAACATTCCTTTTAAAATTATGAAAGCAGAATTCATACTTTCTGCACGAAAAAAAACCCAAGCAGTTACAACTGCAATAAAGGTTAAAACATAACCAAAGCTTTTATCTAACCAGTGGGTATTTTGCAAATCATGTTTTAAATATTTCCGTAATGAACGCCATTGATGATTAATAATAAGATAGACTCCATGCAATCCACCCCAAAAGACAAAAGTCCAACCAGCACCATGCCACAAACCACCTAGCAACATGGTGATTAATAAATTAGAATTACGACGAATTTCACCTTTACGACTACCACCAAGAGGGATATAAAGATAGTCTCGTAAAAAGTTAGATAGAGTAATGTGCCATCTTCGCCAAAAATCACTAATACTCATAGCTTTATAAGGAGAATTAAAGTTAATTGGTAGTTTAACTCCAAACATTCTACCTATACCAATAGCCATATCCGAATAGCCAGAAAAGTCAAAATAAAGTTGCAGTGTATAAGCTAAAGCCCCAACCCAAGCTTCAGCAAAAGTGGGTGTTTTACCTTGTAATGCTGCATTAAATATTGGAGTTGCATAAACAGCAATATTATCTGCAAGCACAACTTTCTTAAATAGACCCAAACAAAAAATAGTGATTCCTATCGCCATATTTTCGCTATTAAATCGATAAGTAGATTTAGTTGCAAATTGAGGCATCACTTCTTTATGATGCACTATTGGACCAGCAATTAGTTGTGGGAAAAAAGTTACAAAAAGACAATAATCTAGAAAATTATATTCTTTAGTTTCTCCTTTATAAGCATCTATTAAATAGGCTATTTGTTGAAAAGTAAAAAATGATATTGCTAAAGGTAAAATAATATTTTTAAAATTAAAATTAATTCCTAAAAAATCACTAAAGGCAGATAAAAAGAAATTCGCATATTTAAAATAGGCAATAAGTGCTAAATTTGTAATTATTCCTATAGTTAATATTAATTTTTTATAGAGAATATTTTTGAAATCTCTTTTAAAACATGAACCAATTAAATAATTAAATATGAGAGAAAATACTAGTAATAACAGATAAGGTGGATTCCACCAAGAATAGAAACTTAAAGAGGAAGCAACAAGAAAAACTACAGCAAGTCTATATTTACCTAAATAACCAATCTGAAAAAATACAGTTAGAGTAATGGGTAAAAATAAAAATATAAATTCAGCAGAACTAAATAGCATTGATTACATATAACATTGGAGAGTTGAGCATAAATTGCGACACTTACAGTGTAAATTACCCCTTTGATACATCATGCTGTTGTCAGGGTATGTGCCTTAACCTATTTGATAATGTATTCTATTGCTTATTTTATACATTAAAAACCATGTATGTACTGAGATTGAAAATTCTGCGTTCAATTTTTCTAGGGATATATAGCATAGTTAACCAAATACCAACTTAAAATACTCTGCTTTAACTGCCTAGTACTCGACCAAGGCAAAATTGCCGGGTAAAGGCAGACAGGGGGAGAAACAACTTTTTCTTTTCACGAACAACCACGCAAAGTTCCCTGGGTGGGGTACTAGATAAT
Source organism: Mastigocoleus sp. (assembly GCA_050042865.1). Classification (GTDB taxonomy): domain Bacteria; phylum Cyanobacteriota; class Cyanobacteriia; order Cyanobacteriales; family Nostocaceae; genus JBCCDM01. Next base: position 22,973 of record JBHJJE010000009.1, on the reverse strand, counting down.
ACTCAAAGTTACGTCGTTATTAATTTATTTAAATTGCGTGAACAAACTTAGCTTTATGTGCAAAGGAATAATACAGTTTATTTCCATAAATTTACAAATTATTCTGTAACTGCTTGCCACTATAAACTCAGAATCAGAGTCTTACTTATTGGAGGATAGTAAATGAAAGTTAAGGCAGCAGTTGCTTTTGGATCAGGAAAAAAATTAAGTATTGAAACTGTGGATCTCCAAGGTCCACAAGTTGGTGAAGTGATGATAGAGATAAAAGCCAGTGGAGTATGTCATACTGACGCTTATACCTTATCCGGGAAAGACCCAGAAGGTTTATTTCCAACTATATTAGGACATGAAGGTGCCGGAGTTGTAGTGGAAGTAGGAAAAGGAGTCACAACTCTCAAAGAAGGCGATCGCGTAATTCCTCTTTACACTCCTGAATGTCGTCAATGTGAATATTGTCTCAATTTAAAAACCAATCTCTGTCAAGCGATTCGCTCTACTCAAGGTAAAGGGTTAATGCCAGACCAGACAAGTCGCTTTTCTATGGATGGTGATACACTATATCACTATATGGGAACCTCTACATTCGCTAACTATACAGTGCTCCCCGAAATTGCTGTTGCCAAAGTTCGTGAAGATGCACCTTTTGATAAGGTCTGTTACATCGGTTGTGGTGTAACTACAGGTATTGGTGCAGTTATATATACAGCCAAAGTTGAACCTGGTTCAAAAGTAGTAGTGTTTGGACTTGGTGGTATTGGTTTAAATGTCATCCAAGGTGCACGGATGGTTGGTGCAGATATGATTATTGGAGTAGATATTAATCCCGGAAAACGCTCTTTAGCAGAAAAGTTTGGGATGACTCATTTTGTCAACCCCAAGGAAGTTGAAGGGGATTTAGTGAAGTATTTGGTGGATTTGACCAAGGGTGGTGCAGACTACAGCTTTGAATGTATTGGTAATGTCAATGTCATGCGTCAAGCTCTAGAATGTGCTCATAAAGGTTGGGGTGAGAGTATTATTATCGGTGTTGCAGGTGCAGGGGAGGAAATTAGCACCCGTCCATTTCAACTGGTTACAGGAAGGGTTTGGAGGGGTTCGGCTTTTGGTGGTGCTAGGGGGCGTACAGATGTACCTAAAATCGTCGATTGGTATATGGAAGGGAAGATAAATATTGATGATTTAATTACTCATGTCATGCCTATTGAGAAGATTAATGATGCTTTTGATTTAATGCACAGGGGTGAATCTATTCGTAGTGTAGTAACTTTTGATTAATGGGAAAAATGATTTTCTTCAAATAGTTCTCAGAACATCATCCCAATCCCCATAGTATTGGCATAGTATCGGCAATAATACGGTCTAGTTAATTTAAGCGATACAAAAATTCTTGTGACTTTCACTAATTGCACCTCTTTTTATATTAGATCTCTGTGGGAAAGTAAGTTTTAATCCATGAATTATAAGGGTTTGAGATTAATTATCGGAAAGGTCTATTCGGTCTATCAAAATCAGCGATATTAAACCATTTCTTGTCTTAGTTCGTTTAAATTGACTTAACTTTGTGGAACATCTGAGTAAATGTATATTTTAATCATTACTTATTTGTTAAGTACAGTGACGTTACAGTAAAGAATAATTGATAAATAGTGAATAAACCCTGAAAAAAATAATTAGTTTTATTTGAAATTGATAAGATCGACTTTGTCACAATTAACTATGTCAGTGTTTTAAATATGAAAATTAGTGCCCGTAATACTCTTCAAGGTAAAATTAAAAAAGTTATTCCTGGAGTTGTAAGTACAGAAGTAACCTTAGAAGTCGCTCCCGGAGTTGAAATCACCTCTGTAATTACGAAGTCTTCTTCAGATAATTTAAATTTAACCGTAGGTAAAGATGCTTATGTAGTTGTTAAAGCTACAGATGTTATGATAGGGGTAGATTAAAGCTTCAAATTCAATAAGTAAAGTTAGTTGTTTATTAAAGTCATTTCCGCTCATTATTATTTACATAGAATTTGCTAACAAGCAAGTTTTTGGTTACAGGTTTTTGAAAATATTAGACTTGAGAAATATGAGGTTGATGTAATCTAGTAATAAGAGAGCATCAACCTAGTTTGTATTGAATTTAAGATTTTTTATATAATTTATTTTCTTTTTCTTACTTCTCGATACAGCAGATATTTTCAAGCTATTACCAACTTCTTTTATTTTTGTCGTATCTACTTTAAAATATTTTGTGACTAAAAAGTATAAAATAATCAATTGAAGTTTTCAATTTCATTTATTAATGTCTTTAAATCTAAAATCTGAATACAAAAGCTTTGGTGGTAAACTTGGATTTTACTCTCACATATCTACTAGCTGTAATAGCGAAATGAGCTTTGCAGTTTACGAACCACCACAGACTAAATTTGCTGCTGTACCAGTTCTCTATTTTCTCTCAGGCTTGACTTGTACTGAACAAAATTTTGTAACTAAAGCAGGAGCGCAAAAATATGCTGCAGAATATGGCTTAATGTTAGTTATACCAGATACCAGCCCTCGTAATACTGGAATCGCAGGAGAAGACGATGATTATGACCTTGGTACTGGAGCAGGTTTTTATATAAATGCAACAGCAAAACCTTGGTCTTCTCATTACCGAATGTATAGCTATATAGTAGAAGAATTACCTAATATAATTGCTGAAAATTTTTCTATTAGTATCGAAAAACAGAGTATTTTCGGTCATTCTATGGGGGGACATGGTGCTTTAATATGTGCTTTACGTAATCCGCAAAAATATAAATCGGTTTCAGCATTTGCACCAATTACAGCACCTATGCAGTCTCCTTGGGGACAAAAAATTTTTAGTCAATATTTAGGAGAAAATAAAGAAAATTGGCACAAATATGATGCGAATGAATTAGTAAAAAAAGGTGTTTTTCACGGTTCTATTTTAATCGATCAAGGAACTGCTGATAACTTTATGACCGAACAATTAATGCCAAATATATTTGAAGAAACTTGTGCCCAATTTAAACAACCATTAATATTGCGATATCAGAAAGATTATGACCATAGCTATTATTTCATTGCCTCTTTCATCGAAGACCATATTCGACATCATGCCAGCTTCTTGATATAAATCCAATACTATAATATCAATACAGCTAAATTAAAGTTACGCTTCGATATAAAATACCTTTAGCAATCTCTTATTTATATATTTCCCCTACTTCAATCCAGTTTCAGTACATACAGTTTGTAACTTCTTATCCCATGACTCTACTGGTAATTCTGGTAGATAGGCAAAGTCAAATGTAACCCCAATTGATGGCATGGATTCACACTGTGGCAAACTAAATAAACGATCGTAATAACCACCACCATAGCCTAAACGATAACCGTTATGGTCGCAAGCAACACAGGGGACTATAATTAAATCTACTTGAGAGAGTATGACCATTTGAGCATCAATAGAAGGTTCAGGAATACCATAGTTATTAGAAACTAGAGGTTGATTTGGTTCCCAAAAATACCAATGTAAGGACTTATCAACGCAGCGAGGAAAACCCCATTTCTTATTTTGATGTTGATGTCTAGAAATAAAAAGATTACTTAAATCTGCCTCCTTACGAAAGCTAAAATAAGCAAGAACTGTATTTGCTTGTGTAAACAAAGAAGAATTTTCTATGTGTTTACAAATGCGATCGCTTTTTTGAATCCATTCTGTTTGCAATAAAGAACGACGCTGATTTATCAGTAAATTCCGCAATTCTACTTTATTGTTTTGATACCTTTTGTCTTCCACAGTTGCTAAAAATTATTTTGTGATGAGATTGTATTTTAGCAATATCATATCAAACCAAAAAAAATTAAAAAACAGACAATATAATGGGAGCATCCACTTTCGGCGGATATACTTTTTTAAACCAACGATATAACTGGATTTCCGCTCACCAATAATCACGTTTCTTCCAAAAGTGGATGCTCCCAATATAATTGTCTGCACAAAAGATATGACTATGACTTAAATGCTCTAATAATAATTAGTATTCTAATAATTTACGCTACTGGTTGGGGAGCATGTTGACGATACCAATCAATAGTATTTTTAAGACCTTCCCTAAAGTCTACCTTTGCTGTAAAACCAAAAGCTTGCTTTGCTTTTTCTGTATCCAAACAACGACGTGGTTGTCCATTTGGTTTATCTGCATCCCAAACAATTTTACCGTCGAATTCCATTAATTCACAAATCAGAGTAATTAAATCTTTAATGGAAATTTCATAACCTGTACCTAAATTTACAGGTGCGGATTCATTATAAAATTGAGTGCCCATGACAATTCCTCGTGCAGCATCCTCAGAATAGAGAAATTCGCGGGTAGGACTACCATCACCCCAAACAGGAATTTCCTTTTCCCCGGCAATTTGTGCCTCATGAACTTTACGAATTAATGCCGGAATTACGTGAGAACTTCTAGTATCAAAGTTGTCTTCCGGACCATATAAGTTAACTGGTAAGAGATAAATACCATTAAAATTATACTGGGCTCGATAAGCCTCCAGCTGAACTAACAAGGCTTTTTTGGCAATTCCATAGGGAGCATTGGTCTCCTCTGGATAACCATTCCATATGTCATCCTCTTTAAAAGGCACTGGAGTAAATTTGGGATAAGCGCAGATTGTTCCAACACAAACAAACTTTTCTACCCCAGCTTCATAAGCTGCATGAATTAACTGAGTCCCCATCATCAGGTTGTCATAAAATAACTCAGCAGGCTTTTCCCGGTTTAAACCAATACCACCTACATGAGCAGCTAAATGAATAATAATATCCTGCTGCTTAGCTGCACGCTGACAGCTTTCCATCTGACGCAAATCGCAATCGCGCGATCGCGGTATGCTAATTTTATCTCGATCCGCACCAGCTTGACACAATTGCTCTATGACTTGATTTCCTAAAAAACCAGCTCCACCTGTGACAAGAATACGTTTATTTTTTAGCTCTACACCAGTCATATTTTCATCCTAGTCAATATAAATAGTAATATAGCAGCCACGGTTACTCCGCAGTGTAAAAACGGAGTAACTATAATCGGTTTTTACTGAACGACATACAGCAGTCTTTATACAAAAAACTTACCGATTACCAACTGCTTTTTAATATCACATATGTAATGCGCCTAATTCCTGACGAATCATAGCATTATCTTTAACTGTATTTTGCATTTGACCATTTGGAGAGGTCAAACCTAGCGCTTGTAAATCTGCTTCTACCATTAAAGAAACTAATTCTTCAAAAGTAACTGATGGAGTCCAGCCAAGCTGCTGACGAGCTTTTGTAGAGTCACCAATAAGTAAGTCAACTTCAGCAGGACGTAAGTAACGCTGATCAAACTCAATGTAATCTTGCCAATTAAGATTGACGTATTTAAATGCTAGCTCTAAAAATTCTTTAACGGAATGAGTTTCCCCTGTAGAAATTACATAATCATCAGCCTGGCCTTGTTGTAACATTAGCCACATAGCCCTGACATAATCTTTTGCATAACCCCAATCACGTTTGGAGTCTAAGTTACCCATATAAAGCTTTTTCTGTTTACCTGCAACAATACGAGCGACTGCTCTGGTAATTTTACGAGTTACAAAAGTTTCCCCACGACGTGGCGATTCGTGGTTGAATAAAATGCCGTTACAGGCAAACATATTGTAAGATTCGCGGTAATTTACAGTCTGCCAATGACCGTAAACTTTTGCACAAGCATAGGGACTACGAGGATAAAAAGGAGTATCTTCTTTTTGGGGTACTGCCTGCACCAAACCATACATTTCTGAAGAACCAGCCTGATAAAAACGTACGTCACAATTAGTACGATGCTGGTAATCACGAATAGCTTCTAATAGACGCAGAGTTCCCATTCCTACTGCATCTACTGTATATTCAGGAGAATCGAAGCTAACCCTAACGTGAGATTGGGCACCTAAATTATATATTTCATCAGGCTTAACTTCTTCTAGAATACGACGTAGAGTTGTACCATCTGTCAAATCGCCGTAATGAAGAAATAAACGTGCGCCCTCCTGATGAGGATCTTCATAAATATGATCGATACGGTCAGTATTAAAGGTAGAGGTTCTGCGGATAATACCGTGAACTTCGTATCCTTTTTCTATCAAAAATTCACTTAAATACGAACCATCTTGACCAGTAATTCCAGTAATCAGCGCTCGTTTACTTTGCGTCATGCTTGACTATTCCTTATATTTTCTAATGAAATAAATATTTGCAGTCTCGTACAACTTAACAACTATCCGTTCAATTTCCCAACAGGAAACTCACTAGTTTGCCATGAGTTATTTTTTGTTAACCAGTAAGCATACTGAATTAAATTTTATATAATTAATTTGCTTAAGGTGATTCGTGAAAAATCAATGTATAAGCAGCTATGTCAACTCGTAATTACCCTTAAAAATGAGATTAAAATAAAGTATAAATTTTTTATACTGCTTTTTTAGTGTAAGAATAAAATACGCATTAAGAATTTCCCATGAAGTCGGAGGCTGAAAGCTCCGCTTGTCACTTTACCAACAATTGTGTCTCCGACTTGATTTTTAAGGTAATTGTTAAGCATTATTGCTTACTGAGAAATGATTGATTATCTTAAATTTTCCCTAATTGTCCAAACTATATTATCAGTAAAAATGAATCCCAATCCTGAATTCATATAGAGAGTTTTATAAAAAATTCATATTTTTATGTATAAAATAAAGATTGTATAAATCATATATTTATATAATCTATTTTTATGCCCGAATTAAATACGTAGAAGTATATGTTATAGTTTTTTGTCGTAAGTAGTCGTATTAATAATTTTTAGAGATAATAAATATTGAATGCTGAAGCAAAATTTTTTAGAAGTTTTTAAATGAATTATGTAAATTTATGAAAACAATCATCGGGGACTTTAAAGCCCCCGATGAAAAATAAGGTAATAGATAAAATGACAAAAAATAAATTAAATATAGTGTTTAGTAAGCACCATTATTTTTTGTATTCATCATTACTCCAATTGTTTTTAATATAATCCATAAATCTAGCCAAAAATCTCTGAATCTGACATAGTACATATCTATTTGCACTCTTTTGGGATAAGGGATATCATTGCGTCCAGAAACTTGCCATAATCCAGTGATTCCAGGTCGAATAGTTAAAATAGTATCTATATGACAACCATATTTATGCAATTCTTCTGCAACCAGAGGTCTAGGACCCACTACACTCATGTCCCCTTTTAAGACATTCCAAAATTGAGGAAATTCATCTAAACTAGTAATGCGTAAAAAATGACCAATTCTTGTAATTCTAGGGTCTTTCTTGAGTTTGAAATTAGCTTCAAATTCTTGGCGAATATGAGGCGAGTCTTCTAGTATTTCCTCCAGCACTCGATCGGCATTATTAACCATAGTTCGGAATTTAATACAGTTAAAAGGCTTAAAATCTTTACCTATCCTCTCCTGAATATAAAAGATAGAACCTTCTGAATTCAAAGCTATTAGTAAAACTAATAAAAAATAAACAGGAGAAAATAATACCAACACTAATAGCGAAAAGACAATATCAAATAAACGCTTGCCAAACTCCCCTTCTAGTAATCCTAGGGAAAGTTCTTTAAGATTTATTCTTGGTATTTTATTTCGTTTACTCCTCTTAAATAAAATTCGTGACGAAGCGTAGCTTTTTGAACCGAGAGAATGTCTCGTATAAAGCAAATCATCAAAATTTGGTTTCACTTTCTGCCTAGCTCGGTATTCACTTTGGGGAAAGCTTTTTCTACCGGAGCGATGGTGCGGTAACACCTGCTGCCATAGGTGATGGTGCATAAACACCTGCCGTAGGCAATCATGCAGAAATGCATATACACGTGCAGATGCACTAAGTATTGCCTTCCGCCTTTTAAAGCGGCTTCTCGCTGGATATCCCCGGCACTCAGGCGAGTGCCTGCCAGAGAGGAGTGAACTCTGTGCCGTCATCATACTCCTTAACAATCCACACCACACATAGTCCCAATCTTAAAGCTAAAAGTAGATGCTTATAGATTCAAATTTCTAAAAGCCTAACTTATTAACTGCCAGATTAAGAGTTTGAATTTAACAACTTGCCTTTTTTACTGCACTCATCTACAAATTCTAAGTAACGTTGCGTAAAAATTCTCGGGGAAAAATTTATTGCGTGTTCTCGCGCATATTCTGGGTCGAATTTGTCTTGACAGGTTTCAAAAACTTCTACTGCTTCCTTAAGAGCTGTATCAGTTTGCTCTGTAAATAAAATTCCAGTCCCTGTTTTCCCAAAGGTCCGAATGTCCCGGACCGTTTCTGATGCACCACCGACACCATAAGCTATGACTGGGGTTCCGCAAGCTTGAGCTTCTACTAAAGCTATACCAAAGTCCTCACAGGCTGCGTATATAAAAGCTTTGGCTTTCGCCATATATTCCTCCACCATATTTTTTGTTTGCCACCCTAGTATTTTGATATTAGATTTTGCTATACTGCGGATCTTGTCCATTTCAGGTCCTGTACCAATTATGACTAATGGTTTTTGTAATTGATTAAAAGCCCTGACAATTAAAGATACTTTTTTGTAGCTGACTAACCGGGAAACTATCAGATAAAAGTCTTCTTTCTCAGAAATAAAAGAATAATTATCAGTATCTACTGGTGGATAGATGACAGTAGCATTGCGTCGGTAGCAGCGCCAAATTCTTTGGGCTGTATGTTGGGAATTAGCAATAAAGTAATCAACTCGATTTGCGCTTAAAACATCCCATTGACGTAAACGATGCAAAATATACCGAGTTAACCAACCTGACATCCCATGTCCCAATTTACTATCTCTGAGATAATCAAAAGTTAAATCCCAAGCATAGCGCATGGGACTGTGACAATAACAAATATGGATTTGTTGGGGAGTAGTAATAACTCCTTTTGCAACAGCATGAGAGGAAGAAAGTACTACGTCATATTTCCGTACATCTAGTTGTTCTATGGCTAGGGGTAGGAGGGGTAGATACTTTTGGATTCCTTTAGATGCATTGGGGAAATTTTGTAAGAATGTTGTACCAATCGAGCGCTTATACAAGTAGCTCTGTGGACAACTGGACTCAAAATCTATTAATGCATATAAATCAGCATCGATATGATTAAGAATTTCTCGGACTACTAATTCCGAACCACCTGTGGCTTTGGGTGTAAGCCACTCATGTACCAAAGCATATTTTAGAGCCACAGCTAACTTTTAAACATAGAGAATATGAGTATGAGGTTTGCGATGGATGGTATCGCTCGAAAAGTTTGCCGTTGTCATCAACAATTTAGAGAATCCACATTGTTATAAGATGACGCAAGCATTTTAGGAGAGGTTCCTTTTTGTATACCGCTTTCGGGTTAATCTCAGAATAATACTAACTGTCAACATAAATGAAATCAGATTTGGGGTATTATGCGGATTTTAATCATGGGGGGCACTCGCTTCATTGGCGTTTATCTGACTAAACTACTAGTAGAATTGGGACATGAGGTTGTATTGTTTAATCGCGGCAATCATCCCGTACCTGTGGAAGGTGTGGGACAAATTAAAGGCGATCGCACTGACCCAATTGGGCTAAAGGAAAAGTTATCGTCAGAAAATTTTGATGCTATTTTTGATAACAATGGACGGGAGCTTACTGATACTCAACCATTGGCGGAAATTTTTCAAGGACGAGTGAAACATTTTGTATACATGAGTTCTGCTGGGGTATATCTAAAATCAGACCAAATGCCTCATATTGAGGGGGATGGGGTAGATCCAAAAAGTCGTCATAAGGGTAAGCATCAAACGGAGTCGTACTTAAAGAATTTGGGAATACCATTTACGGCGATTCGTCCTACATATATTTACGGTCCTCAAAACTACAATGATTTAGAAGCATGGTTTTTTGATAGAATTATTAGAAATCGACCAATTCCAGTTCCTGGTAATGGAATGTACATGACTCAAATGGGACATGTTAAAGATTTAGCAAAAGCCATGAGTAAGGTATTAGGTAATTCTACGGCAGTTGGTCAAATTTACAATATTTCAGGCGATCGCTTCATTACTTTTGATGGTTTAGCTCGTGCTTGTGCAACTGCTGTGGGTAAGTCTGTTGATGAGGTAAAAATTGTTCATTACGATCCTCAGAGTTTTGATTTTGGTAAGCGTAAAGCTTTTCCTATGAGAATGCAGCACTTTTTTGCTTCTATAGATAAAGCTGTGGGAGAATTAGATTGGAAACCTGAATACGATTTAATTTCTGGTTTGAAGGATTCGCTTCAAAATGATTACCTGGCTTCAGGAAGAGATAAAAAAGAAATAGATTTTTCTCTGGATGAGCAAATATTATCAGCTTTGTAATTAGTTACTAGGAAGCAGGGAATTGATATTTAAGTTGCTGAAGTTATGAGTTTTTTGTCACAGGTTCATAGTGTCATGGTTTTCTATATTCCCTGCTTTTTTTCTTCTTTTTAGTTTTGACTAGAGTTTATTACAAGCTAATACATACTTATCTCTAAATTCTGATCAGAATTTATAAGTTTAGCAGGGTTAGTATTAATAAGATTTTCCCTGATAAGAAAATATATAAGAAATGTAGTATTATCTATTGTCTACAGATATCTGATAGTTAAAATTATAAAAGTCAAGATTCTTGTAAACAAAATTCGATAAGTTATCCGGGATAATAAAAAACTTTATAGATTTTTTATTTGTATGCAAAATTATATGCAAAATCAAGTAGTTACTGTGATTGGTGGTGGATTAGCTGGAACTGAGGCTGCATGGCAAATTGCCCAAGCTGGTATCCGGGTAATTTTCTATGAAATGCGCCCCCAACGCTTCAGTGGCGCTCATCATACTGAGCATTTAGCAGAATTGGTATGTAGTAATTCTTTTGGCGCTATGGCTGCCGATAGAGCGGCTGGTTTACTGCATGAGGAATTGCGTCGTCTCGGTTCTATTGTAATTTCTAAAGCTGATGAACATAAGGTTCCTGCGGGTGGAGCTTTGGCGGTTGATAGGGGAGTATTTAGTGAAGATTTAACAGAAACTTTAGCAAGTCATCCATTAGTTGATTTTATTCGAGAGGAAATTAGAGAAATTCCGGAGGGAATAGTAGTATTAGCTACTGGACCATTAACTAGTCCGGATTTAGCAGCAGATTTAAATCGCTTTACGGGGATGGAATATCTCAGTTTTTTTGATGCTGCAAGTCCTATAGTTGTGGGTGAATCAATTAATCATGATATTGCTTTTATGGCTTCCCGATATGATAAGGGAGAAGCTGCTTATCTTAATTGTCCGATGAATAAGGAGCAGTATTTGCGATTCTATCAGGAGTTACGCAAAGCAGAGCAGGTAGATTTAAAAGACTTTGAACGAGAAAACGCTAAGTTCTTTGAAGCTTGTTTACCGATTGAAGAACAAGCGCAAAGGGGAGAGGATACTATGCGTTATGGTCCCCTGAAACCTGTTGGTTTAACTCCTCCTTCTTCTAATGGTTGGGGAAGTGAGTCTATCCTTGTCGAGAATGAAGGGGAAGTAAAAAAAGAACGTCCTTATGCTGTAGTGCAGTTACGACAGGAAGATAAAGCTGGAAAGCTTTGGAATATGGTTGGTTTTCAAACTAACTTGCGCTGGGGGGAGCAGAAACGGGTATTTCGGATGATTCCGGGTCTGGAGGATGCTGAGTTTGTCCGGTTGGGTGTAATGCACCGCAATACTTTTCTTAATGCACCACAGTTGATGACAACGACTTTGCAGTTCAAGCAGCGACCCACTTTATTAGCAGCAGGACAAATTATAGGTACGGAAGGTTATACTGCTGCATCTGCTGGTGGTTGGTTAGCAGGAACTAATGCAGCGAGGTTGATATTAGGTAAGGAAGCGTTGAGTTTACCAAATACAACTATGATGGGAGCATTATTTGAATTTATCAGTTCTGCTTCCCCTAAGCATTTTCAACCAATGCCACCAAATTTCGGTATCATACCCGAATTAGAAAAGAAAATAAAAAATAAGCGCGATCGCTATGGAAAATATAGGGATAGGTCTTTGACTGATTTGGAAAACTGGAAACAAACTCAGTTATTAGGAAATAGCGACCCTTTGGAGGAATTCACAATACAAAATTCAAAGTGAAGATATGATTCATTTATTTTTGATGATTTCATCAAGAATATTTATTGTCTAAATATATTCCATCCACCACTTTTAGCTCGTTTAGAAACGGTTTCTATCCACCAATTCTGAGTAAATTCTCTACCCCGACTAATTCCTTGAATAGTTTTAGCAATTGCTTGAAGGTAGTAAAAAAACAACACAAAAAAAATGTAAAGGAAAGTGATATTACCACAACCACTCATAAAAGAACCACAAATCAGTCTTAATCCTCGCCAAGCACTAAGATGACGACTATGAATAAAATATGATACACAACCAAAGATGCTGGTGTTAATAATTGCAAATATTAATATAATAGTAGGATTTTCAGGTATAAAAAAGGGTAGTCCAAGTATTAAACAGATAAAAATAGCTGCATACATCCAAGGAAAAATCATTTTTATATCCTTAATTCAAATATCTTAAATTAAAATTTGAATTTTAATTGTAAGCAATTTTTCTCAAAAATAGAAATACAAGCCAATATATATAGGTTCTGAAATAATTAATCTGAAATAATTAAAGTTAATCTAATTGATTATCATGGAAAGATTCCGTATTATCACCTGTATTTTTATAGATAAACTTTGGGAATAATACTGGTTGTATTCACTGTGCTTGCTTGAATAAATTTAACCAAATGAAATTATTGTTTTTACGAAAAAGAAATGTTTATTGGAATTTCAATCCGTTTTTATACGGCTTTTTGTGTTTACTATTAATAACTTTTTCAGTATTTTCAATGACGATTGTGGAAACTCCGGCAAAAACAGTTAAACAATTACAGAAGCAGCAACAGCAAGTAAAACAACAGCATCAAGGTATAGTTCAAGAGAAAAATCATTTAACGAACTTAGAGAAAGAAGCTCAAAAGCGTTTAGGTGGTTTAGAAAAAAATCTCCAAGTAACCAATAGTAATATTGCAGATAGTGAAAAACGACTGCAACAAGCACAAAAAAGACTACAACAACTGCAAACAGAATTAGCTATTGCATATAATTCCTATAAAGAACGACAAAATTCAACAGTTGCAAGACTGCGTTTTCTTCAGCGATCGCCTATCGAACAAGGATGGTCTGTTTTATTACAAAGTCATGATATCAATGACTTTCTTAGTCGTCGTCGTCAGCTAAAGTTAGTTTATGATGCTGACCAAAAAATTCTCAATAAGTTAACAGTAGAAGCAAGTAAAATTAAGAAACAATCTACTAGTGTTGAATCCAAGAAAAACGAAATAGCTTTAATTCGTCAGCAACTGTTAACACAAAAAAGTGACTATGAAACCTACTCCCATGTAGAAGAGCAACTTATAACTCGCTTAAATAGCGATCGCAATGCATTAGAAGCAGCTCAAACTCAGTTGGAGAATGATTCGCGCTCATTAGGTAAATTAATTCAACAGAAAATAGCTGAAGCGAAAGCAAGAGAGTTAGCAAAAGCTCGTAGCAAAAGAATTTGGATTCGCGGCAGTGGTATCATGGCATTTCCTACTAATGCTCCTATCAGCAGTCCCTACGGTTATCGAACTCATCCTATACTTGGTTATCGTCGTCTACATACTGGGATGGATTTTGCTGCAAGTTATGGTAGTAATATCCGCGCTGCAGATTCTGGTATAGTTATATATTCTGGCTGGTATGGCGGTTATGGGAAAGCTGTGATTATTAATCACGGTAACAGTATTACTACTCTTTATGGACATAATAGTAAACTGTATGTATCGGAAGGAGATAGAGTCAAGCGGGGACAACCTATATCTGCTGTAGGTTCCACTGGTTTATCAACCGGTCCTCATTTACATTTTGAAGTCCGTAAAAATGGTACTCCGATTAATCCTGCAAATTATTTTTAAGGCTCTAAGCTCTGTTCTAAGTGGTTAAGTGAGCAGCACCACGTTACACTTCATAACCTATGGAAATGTTTTTAGAGTCAATTGTAGATATGTCTTCGAGCTTTACGCAATGACAAATATACAATTAATTTTGTCTGACTATAGTTATTCCAAGTAACCTTTCACACTCTCTCTACCTTTAAACGAGAAATCAAGGGTTTCAACCATTTTATAGGGGGGAGAGTGAATAACTACTATTCCAATTCATTTCCGTATTATTCAAATAGCGTAAAATACTTTTGAAATAAATATTTACCGAATTATAGGGATTGCGGTTCTTAATTTAAAACAACTATAAATATCTACATTTGATTAGTTTGAAATACATACCAAAACCAAGTAACCACACAATAAGAATTTAAGCTTATTGCGAATAATAACTTACTAGATATAGCTATTCCAATTAATTTCCGTTGGGTCTCAGGTTTAGATATACATGAAAATTAAGAATTGGAGGATTCTCCCCTAAACTCCCGATTGAGCGATGGTCGCGTCTCCCAAATCCCCTCCGAATAATTTAATCGAGATGAAAAGTATATTTAATTCGATGTGTTTTTTATTTGGAACTACTATAATTATTGAAAAAATATCCCAAACGCAAGGGTATTGGGTCTGGGATAAAAGTTCTAAATAATACATATTTAAATTTAATTTATGGAAAATATCTATTTGCTATTTCAATTTTCTTTTAGTGAGATGAAAAACTTCATTTTAGGAATTTGGCTTAAATCTTCATTTCCACCAAATTGATGATTTGTAATCAGATTCAGAAATTTAGTTTCTGGTGAAACTTTACCAGGAAAAATAAACTCACCTTTAAGAGTTGTATCGGGTAAAATCTCTAAGTCAGGATTATCTGCTGGTGTTGCTAATTCATATTTATTGTCAAGGTCATCTACAAGCACCATTCCTTTACCTCGATGATTAAGTTCAATGGTATTGTTAGAACCGTTAGTAACCTCCATTCTTACGGTAGTGCTGTTTTTAGCAAAAGAAATCTTTGTTATTCTTCCCTGAGTTCCGTTGGGGTGTGCAGCTTGAACATTCAATGTTTTTCCTGTGGGTAGAGCGCTAATTTTGCTAGTCTGGTTGACAGAAGTTTTACTTATACTTTTAGTAGGCTTTTCTTCTGAAGAATTCTCGCTAGTTTGAGGTAAATTATTCTCAACTGTCTGATTAACTTGCTCGCTGATTATCTGCTGTGCCTGTCGATTTGTGGTGAAAAACCATATACTTAACCCTATTATCACCACTGTAGAAAACATTGCTCCCAGCAGAAAAAAAACACAGCCATTCCTTCTCACATTATTTCCTGCCATAGAAAAGTATTAATTGTGTACGATTTGTAAAATAACTTTTCCTAAGTGCTTGTCGCAGTGTTTTTGATAACTTTGTATTATATATCTGTTAATGTTTTTCGCAATTAGATCAAACTAAGTACTTCAACTTTTATAAATTACGCAATGTCCGCAGCGTATGAAGTTTCAGGTAATTAGGCAATAGCAAGGATTTGGGGTTAATTTATTTAGTTTTTAAAAAGGGTAAATATTTTTGTTTACTTACTTATTTGATAAAAAAATAAGTAAATACAGAATAAGCAATATCAGCTTTTCCTAGCTAGGAAAGCAAATAAAGGCTATAATACATTATAATTAGGCGACAAAAAATATTGTCTGCAAAATTTAGGGCGTGTAGCTCAGTGGATAGAGCGTCAGATTCCGGTTCTGTAGGTCGGGGGTTCGACTCCCTCCACGCTCGTTATTGTTGAATAACAGATTATATGTCGTCTTAACTAATTTTTGTCGTTATTAACAAATTAATGTCGTTTTAATTAAATAGGACTTACGCAAAAGCAACGTAATTCCTTCCGAGACGTTAGCTAGCGCTACACTATGTGTTTACAAAGTATAGCGCTAGCTAACGCGTAGCGTGCTCGATAGAGCTTATGCTTCTCTACACTCCGTTCTGGTCGCAATGACAAATCTTCGTTGCGTAAGTCCTGTTAATTTAGAAAATTAATTCGTTCAAAATTTCTAATTCCTGGTCAAACTGATATGCATTATCAACTTGGGAATTATAAATTACTAAAATTTTTTATTGTTTGTTATCAAAAAGATATCATTTTAAGTCTGATACAGGGATTAAAGTTCTGATACAAGTAACTCTAGAAACTCTGTTAAGTTTTGAAAAATTCCCATCAATTGTAATATCTTATCCTCAGCAAAATCAATATTCTTGATGTAATAATTTATTCTACTGAATTGGGAATTATAGATAATATCAGTTAAGCATATATTTCCCACTTGCTAACCCTAAACCTATGAGTTCCAACTTTATTAGTCTTGATAAAGATAAATATTATTCTCTTCAAAAAGAGTTACTTGAACTGCGTCAACAACTAAGTAGTTTGCAGAGGAATCATACTGAATCGGGGTTAGAGGAAGAAACACAGACGGTAAAGTTAGAACATCCATGTAATTCCGGAAAGGTTTCTGAAGAACAATTTCGACATTTGCAGCTATTTATCGAACAAATGTCTACTCCTATAGCTATGTTTGATTGCGATATGAAGTGTTTGATAGCTTCTAGTCGTTGGTCAGAAGAATTGGATATACAAGACCAAAATCATGATGTTTTTTTGGATGTTTATCAATTTTGCTTGCAGGAGTTTACCAAGATATCTCAAATAGCAAGTTTTGTTGATAGAGATGGTGTGACTCATTCTTGTATTTGGGAGGCAAGTCCTTGGTATGATGATTTTGGATGTAGGGGTGGTGTGATTATTTCTTATAAAACTATTGATTCATATCAATCCAATTTAAGTAGATTACCAGAAACATCGGAGCAGAATTTATTAAATCAGAAGCTTCAATTAAATCAAAAACTTCAAAATAGAGTCCAAGAATTAGAACAATCCCTGAAGCGATCGCATGAAGAACAAGCTCAACTGATTAAAGCACAGAAAATTACTTCTCTGGGTGAAATCGCTACGGAATTTTCTCATGAAATTAATCATCCGATTACTTTTCTTCACGAAAATATTACACCGATTATTAAATATATTCAGGATATTTTGGAGTTAGTGGAGTTATATCAAACACATTATCCAGAACCATCAGCAGAAATTGCAGAGAAAATTAAGAAGATGGATCTGGAATTTATCAGACAAGATTTATCTAAAATTTTACTATCAATGGAAGTAGGAACTGAACGTATCCGGGGAATAGTATTGTCTCTCCGAAATTTCTCACAGTTGGATAAGTCGGAGCTAAAAAGAGATGATGATATAGATCGGAATATAAGATATAGATAGGAACATAAGGGAAAAATAGTTTATCAGTACTATTTTACTTACTCTTCTAGGATATCTACCACATCCTTATATTCGTTAAATTGCGCGATCGCTAGTGCTGTATATCCGCCTTGGTTCTTGATTTTTTTATCAGAACCTGATTGTAGTAATAATTCTACTGCTTGAGTATAACCTCTGGAGGCTGCCCACATCAAAGCTGTTCCACCTGCTTGGTCTTGTATATTTACATCAGCACCCCGGACTAGTAGCTCGTGGAGTATTGCGGTTCGGTTGAGTTCTGCGGCTTTTATAAGGGAGGTTTTAGCGTCTTTTGCTGGCTGATTAATATCTGCATTATGGTCGAGTAAAAGTTTTAATATATCGATATTTCCCCCAGATACAGACAATGTTAGAGGTGTTTCTTCTGAGTTACTAATGTTAGGGTTTGCACCTTGCTGTAATAGCATGTAGACTATATTGCGATGTCCCTGTAAAGTTGCGACTAATAAGGGTGTATCTCCAAAGTTATTTTTGATTTCTACTTTTGCACCCTTGTGAAGTAAAGTTTCTACAATTTCAGCAAAACCCTCGACGACGGCAAAATGAAGTGGTGTTTCACCTTCGTGATCCCTAATATTTACATCAGCACCATTATCTAACAAAATCTCCACGACTTGCTCATGTCCTGCTGCGGTTGCAGCTAAAAGTGCTGTACAACCATCATTATCTTGCTGATTAATTTCTGCTCCTGCTGCTAAAAGTGTCTGGATAATATCTAATTTACCTATATCAGCAGCTAAGATTAATATGGTTTCCCCTTGGGTATCTGATTCATTTACATCAGCACCAGCTTGTAATAAAGCTTGGAGAATGGCTATATTTGCAGATTTGACAGCCAGTTTCAAAGCCGTATCACCATCTTTATCCCTCAGGTGAAACTTAGCTCCGGCAGCTAAGAGAATTTCTATCACATGAGGATTTCCCTTGAAAACAGCTGCCATTAAAGCCGTACTACCATCTTCATTGGTAGTATCAATATCGGCACCGCTAGAAATCAACAACTGTACAATATCAGTTTGATTTGCGATCGCTCCTAACATCAGGGCTGTCAAACCATAAAGTTTCCTGGGTAAATTCACCTCAGCTCCAGCCGCGATTAAAGCTTTTGCTATTTCGGTATAACCAAGATTTGCAGCGTACATTAAAGCTGTGGTACCCTCATTGTCGCTGACGTTGGGTGAAGTATGGGCAGTACGAAGTAATGCTTGTACCTTTTTGATATCTCCCCTACTAGCTGCCGATAACAGCAAGGCATTACTGTTTTTACTCATAAATCGCTCATTGATAATATACTATTTTTTGTATTAATTGATTTAGTTATTAATTTGTCCAACTATTCACCCATTCACTCACTCACTCATCTTATCTCTCCAGTCCTTTGCTTTTTAAACAACTTTATTTATAAGAATACTCCTTTTCGGATTCACCAGAAAAAGACTGCATTCATTACCAATAAAACCAACGCTGATATCTACATATATACGGCGTATTGATTACTATTCTCAACAAGCTGTAAATTTAGAGCTAGACAAGAATTTTCATAGCTTTGAGCATCAAAAATAAGGTTATGCTAATTTTTATGAAGATTTAATAATTTGGGGAGAAGGCGATGAATTTGGAAATTCCAGAATCAGTAAAATATTGGATGCAATTTTTTCACCCCATCTTGATGTGGGCGTTATTATTAACTTCGCTTTATGCAGCATACTTAGGATTGCAGGTACAGCGAATCAGAAGCGCAACGGGTGAAGAGAAAAAAGAGTTAATCAAGGGTAAATTTAACGTCAGACACTTTCAATGGGGTTCTTTACTCTTAGCCTTGATGGTGACGGGGACAGTCGGAGGAATGGCTGTGACCTATATCAATAATGGTAAGCTATTTGTTGGTCCTCACCTACTCGTAGGTTTGGGGATGACTAGTACGATCGCTTTTTCTGCTTCCCTATCTCCATTCATGCAGAAAGGTGCAAATTGGGCAAGAGTAACTCATATAATATTAAATTTTACCTTAGTTGGTTTATTTATTTGGCAAGCTATTACAGGTATGCAGATAGTTCAGAAAATTCTGACTAATGCATAAAATTAATGGTTGATGGTTAATGGTTGATAGTCAGCGCGATCGCATTAAATGTTGCACTATCAACCATTAACTCACCCACTTATTCATCTACCCAGTTTCTTTGACTTTACATTAAAGGGAATTCCCAAAGACTTGTGAAAATCTTTTTGTACTTTACGAGTTAAACGACGGGAAACTTGACGAACTATTTGATTTAATAGTTTGTCACCTGTGGATTGAATTAACGATTTGGGTAATTTTTGAATAAAGCGGGGAAAATATACGTAAACTTTTAAATCTAGCTCCCATTCAACTCTGGTGATGGGAGCATTTAAATTGAAATCGGTGACGCTTTCGTTTTTATCTTCTATTAACTGTAATGAAGCGTGATAATCTACGTCGTAACCGGGAGGATTATAATCAGGTATAGGTATGGTAAAAATCCTATAAACTCCATTATCTTGGGGCAGCAGTTCTAGACCTATCTTTGGTTCTACTTCATATCCGAAAGAACCGAATTTACCAATTACCAGAGCATAACCATTCTCACCTAATGGTTCCACTTTCATTGGTTGAGCACAGCGCGAGAACCAAGAACTATGATTATCTAAATAATTAGCAACTGTTGGAACATCAGCATACATTTCCATACAATCACTATAATGACCATCAAAACAGTATGGCTTAACTAGCTCTGCTGAAGACGCTAACTTCTCTGATTTATAAAGCTTGGATTCACCAGAGTATATAATTTCCGTTTTCCCCAAAGATTTGCCTTCCCGATTTTTTGAAAGCATAGTTTAGTCATTCCCGCTTAAATTATATTATTTTTTATTTATCATCTAGATTAATAATTCCCATCTCAAGTTATAGATTTCGCATAAATTATTTATTTCCCATAAAATATTATTGTGCTGTTATGAAGTCCCTTTGCTATCTAAAATAGAGAATGGAAAAAATATGTATTAGTTTCCCAAGATAAAGGTTGGTTATGAAAGCATTAGTATTTGGGGCAACAGGTGAAACAGGTCGTCGCATAGTGTTAGAACTTAAGCAGCATAACATTCCAGTTTGTGCTGTAGTTAGAGACTTAACAAAGGCAAGAACGATTCTACCAGAGGATGTAGAAACAGTTGTAGCGGATGTGTCACAGCCAGATTCTATCAAGGAAGTCATTGGAGATAGTACTGTGTTGATATGCGCAACAGGTGCTACACCTAGTCTTGACCCAACCGGTCCATACAAAGTTGACTACGAAGGAAATAAAAATCTGGTAGATGTAGCTAAAAGTATGGGAATAGAGCATTTTGTGATTGTTTCTTCCCTATGCGTTTCAAGATTTTTCCATCCTTTAAATTTGTTTTGGTTGATTTTGTATTGGAAAAAACAAGCCGAAGAATATATTCAAAGTAGTGGACTGACTTATACTATTGTCCGTCCTGGAGGATTGAAAAACGAAGATAACCCTGACCCGATAGTGATGCAAAGTGCTGATACCTTATTTGAAGGTAGTATCCCTAGACAGAAAGTTGCTCAGGTGTGTGTAGAAGCTTTGTTACACCCACAATCAAGAAATAAGATTGTAGAAATTGTATCTAACACTAATGCACCGGTAAAAAGTACTGAGGAACTATTTGCTGGAGTAGTATGATATGCAACCATTTTAATAAACTTCTCCTTATCTTAATATAAAAGTATCAATAGAGTAGAATGCGTTATATGTCTCACGTATTCTACCTAAATTTCGGTGGAATTTATATTAGAAGTGACAAAATCAACTGGATTTATTATCTAATTATTATAGAATTTACGTGTTCACATAAAAGATTAAATATAAGTGGTTTCATAAACCACATGTATTATAGCGGGATTCGCAATGCTAAGTTCCTTATAATTTGCCTTTAAAATCTGCCCTTAAAATTTAAAGCCCTTATAATTTAATCTATTTACCATTGAAATAGTTTTTATCAATACTCCTTATGAGTTCTTTTTCATGAGTTCTTTTTCAAGAATCTGCGGATGAGTCCCATACAAACCGTAGAAATCTTTTATCGGAATTATGGCGTTACTGATTAAAAATATGAATATTCCCCAGTCTAGACAGTGTACTTTGCGGGTTTTTGAAGAGTGAAAAATCATGCTATTTATATGATTATAGGCTGGTATTCCAAATCTCTCTCCCTTACCCCCATTCCCTCTCCCAAGCTTGTATTTTAAAGTCCCTTATTTTTGGGGGGATTAAAGGGGTTATTAAATATGAAAAAAATAAATTCATATTTCAATTCAGAAATGCCGGAATTATTATTTAAAAACTTGTTGTTATAATTTGATAGCTATAGCCAGTCATTTTTATGAGTCGAACTTTGAAGCGGTTTGAAACAAAAGGCGTAGAGAAATTGATTGGTCCTATTGCAGCGCTATTAGGATTTATATATTTATTTCAATGGTACGTATTTGGAAATCTCAGAAACTCTGTAGAACCAGTTTTTCAGAGGAATCAAGCACCTTTGGTTATGAAGGGTGGAGACCCTTATATTCGTGCTCTGATGCGTACTATT
Organism: Mastigocoleus sp.; assembly: GCA_050042865.1. Lineage (GTDB taxonomy): Bacteria > Cyanobacteriota > Cyanobacteriia > Cyanobacteriales > Nostocaceae > JBCCDM01. The sequence goes on along the minus strand of JBHJJE010000009.1, from coordinate 891 downwards.
TCTGCAAGTGAGGCTAATAGTAAGCGTCCCTATTCAATTTTATATGGTGGAAAACACGTCAGCGATTTAAGTCGTCACCCGGAAATATGTGTGACTATCGTTAATGGTCCTAATAAGGGAAATTGTTCTACTGCTGCTGGTAGGTATCAAATAATCAATAAAACTTGGTATGATATTGCACCCCGCTATCATCCTAATCCCACGGGTTTGATGATGTGGAAGAATTACAGTTTTGAAGCTAAATATCAGGACGTGGTGGTTCATCGCTGGTTAAGCGATCGCACTTTTTGGGGTACTGATTTTTCTAAACTCCTGCAACAGGGAAATGTTAAACCTGTTTTAAAAAAGCTTTCTCCTACTTGGACAAGTCTGGGATATGGAATTGAGACTAATTCTATTAGTTCTAGTTTGCCAAGAATTTATCAAAGAATGTTGAAAGAAGAGTTGAAGAATCAAGAGTCGAAAGGTAATCAATAATTTAATGCTGTTCGATTAAGGATTTTCACCATAGTTTCGGGTTTTGGAGAAAGGTCTAAAACCCAATTTTACTGTGGCTGAAAATGTCTGTCGCTGCGCTCCAATTTAAAATATCCTACGGGAACGTTTTTAACGAACAAAATTCAAAATTCAAAAAATTAAACCAAACTGTTGTTAGCCCTGAGCTTCCGTCCCCTTGCGGGGAAAAGATGGTCTAAAACTCGACTGGAGAGAGGATTGATATCCACTCCTAAGGGTGACCAGGCAGACCTTGTTTAATAGGTAGGTCAGGGATATTGCTACCCCTTTCCCCCCGACAAACCGGACAAGCAAGTTACCCTGCATCCGGCTTTAGCAAATCCTAACTTACCAAGGACTAACAAATTCTTCTGAAGATTCGAGTTTAGATTCTAA
>JBHJJE010000008.1:0-125717 GCA_050042865.1 Mastigocoleus sp. | reverse complement strand
CAGGGAGAATGTACCTCATGTAACTGCAAAGTGCTGTATATTTTGATTAAGAACTGAATTCATCTGTCAAAGAATATGAAATCGACAGAAGTATTGTGATGAATTTTTCTTACAAAGCCACTACTTAGTTAGCGGAGCATAGCGCTAGCTAAGATTTTAATACGTTGTACAACCTCCAGGAGCTTTTTCAAAGAACGCTTTGGACATACATGTAAATTTTACACCGGTTCAATTTGTATACTTTTTATAAGTAAAATTAACATATATTATCTGTAATAAATTTTTCAATTTTCTGCAAACCTTGTTGAGTTTTTAAATTAGTAAATATAAAAGGTTTCTCCCCACGCATTTTTTGGGAATCTGCTTCCATGACCTCTAAACTTGCACCCACATAGGGTGCTAAATCAATTTTATTAATCACTAATAAATCTGACTTCGTAATTCCGGGACCACCTTTACGGGGAATTTTATCACCAGCTGCAACGTCAATAACGTAAATAGTTAAATCTACTAACTCTGGGCTAAATGTTGCGGCTAAATTATCACCACCGCTTTCTAGAAACACTATATCTAAATTATTAAATTTTGTTTCTAATTGCTCAATAGCAGATAAATTCATAGAAGCATCTTCACGGATAGCAGTGTGTGGACAACCACCGGTTTCAACACCTAAAATTCGTTCTTTTTGTAGAGCTTGAGAACGAACTAAGAATTGTGCATCTTCTTGAGTGTAAATATCGTTTGTGACTACCGCTAGATTATATAATTTACCCATATTTTTACAAAGGGCTTCAACTAAGGCTGTTTTCCCAGAACCTACTGGTCCTGCTATTCCTATTCTGAATGCTTCCATTTTTTATTTATCAAAAATTAGAACATTGCTAAACCCTTACAATATTGTTTGTATTCATTGAATACCTTAACATTTCAATTAATATTTTAAATATACATTGATACTGCTACATAATCACAAAAAATACTAATTACAAAAAATACAGGCTATTGGGAATTATTAACTCCTGAATAATCTAGTGTACTGAATTTCGTGCCTCATGCTGGCTAGAGAAACTCCCCAATTGCAGCATTCAAGCTCATCATCGTTAAGATTTAGTATTTTACTTGCGGTTTTAATGATGGATGGTTGTAGACTCAAGAGAAGCTGTTGTCCTGTGGTTTGACCAAGGGGTATAAGTTTTATTCCCGCCAAAATGAGATTATTTACCCAGCTATGTAAATATGCTATTGTGGCAGCTTGGGTATGAATTTCCCAACGTGCAGCAGCAATCCCAAAAGCGATCGCATAATTACACGGTTTACTGATATTCTGGGTCACAGATAATATCTGCGGTTGCATTTTCTCCAGTAACCTCAGCAGACTTCCTCCCATTTGATGGCTAGAGATACGCATTTCTTCGGTTTCACGGGTCGCTGATAACCACCTGTTCCAGTATGTAATGGTATCTAGTTCATCTTTGATTGTACAGTTATAGCTTCGTAACATTACCCCTGTTTCCATAGAGATAGCGCCATAATTAAGTTCTGCTAATAACCATTTTTCTAGACTCTCGGAGGTATTAATTACTCCATCATCAATTAATGTTTCTAACCCTTCCGAGTAGCTGTAGGCTCCCACTGGTAAATTTGAGTTGGATAGCTGTAAAAGATGTAGAAAAGAATGATTAGTGAGAGTGATATTTACGTCCATAAGCACCCATTTCTGGTTGAAAAGGTAAGATTTCTGAGTTGATATCTAGTCCCAATTCTTGAAGCATGTTCTGTAAAACTGGGTCTGGGGATAATCGCAAATAATTGAGCTTGATTTCTAAGGGTACGTGACGATTGCCCAAATGGTAAGCTGCTTTAATTAAATCTACATTGTTAAAGGAAGTAACTGTCAGCACTGGTTCTGGTGCAGCAATAATTCTTAATAAATTGCTCTGATTCTCGCAGCAAAGAGTATCGTTGTGTTGTAATATCGTTCCTCGTGGCAAACTTAAAGATATTTCAATTCCTTGTTCAGTTATAAAACGATGACGAGAACGGGTTCTTTGTTCTGCGGTCAAACTCAGAGTTAAATTAACGATTCTGTTGGAATTTGATGGTATACGTTCAGAGAACTTGAGCATATTTGAACATATTTGAGGTAGTCTGTAATTATGATATCTGTGGGATTATTTGTTGGTAATTAGTTGTTGGTAATTGGTAATTGGTAATTGGTAATTGGTACTCTACGATATGGCTTTGAATAACTGATTACTATTTTATAATTGCTAAGATGACATTTATTTTGACAAATGATGATGGTGTTGATGCTCCCGGTATTAAAGCACTTTTACAAGCTGTTAAAAACCTCCAGATTGAAAATCAAGATTTATCATACCCGATAATTACGGTCGCACCTCAAGAACATTTATCTGGTTGTGGACATCAGGTGACTACAACTAAACCTATATATATCGATAAACGCTCTGAAAGCGAATATGCGATCGCTGGAACTCCTGCTGATTGTGTTCGGGTTGCAATGACCTGTATTTGTCCTGAAATTAAATGTGTACTCTCAGGTATTAATGCCGGGGGTAATATGGGGGTTGATTCTTATATATCCGGGACAGTAGCTGCTGTTAGAGAAGCAGCAATACATGGAATACCCGCGATCGCTTTTTCACACTACAAAAAGAAGGGATTAGAGTTTGACTGGGAAAGTTCTACAAGGTGGACTACTCAAGTTATAAAACATCTAATTACTCGTCCTCATGAGTTGGGTACTTTCTGGAACGTAAATTTACCACATTTAACTCCGGAGGTCTCAAACCCAGAATTACCAAAAATACCAGAAATAATCTTCTGCAATCCTTGTACTAAACCTTTACCAGTAGATTACCGTATAGAAGAAAATGCTCTCTACTACCAAGGTGAATACGCAAAACGTCAAAAAACTCTTGCAAGTGATGTTGATGTTTGTTTTTCCGATAGAATTGCTGTTACTCAGTTAAGAGTTTAGATGGTGAGTAGTTAGTGGTGAATTGGTGAATTGGTGAAGTGGTTGATGGTTGATGATGAGTACTATACGAAGACGCTAGACTAAAAAATAATAACTAAAAACTCACAACTAACATCTCAGCAATTTACTACTTCAATACTCCACTCCCTGCCTAATCCACTCCCTGACTACTTCACCACCTATTATCAATCATCTCCTTCCAGCATTCCCATTAAGCGGTCAAGACTTTGGGTAAGATGAGTTAATTTTTGTAAAGAGTCATCTTGAGTTTCAGCTAGGGTCTGCACAGCGTCACAAAGGGCTAATATTTGATACCCCTGCTGCTGTATCTGTTTTCCCTGCTCTTCAACTTGATTACCAAGATTATCAACTCTTTCCCCAAGACTTTCTATTGTTTCAGTTGTAGCAAGTACAGCTTCACCAATTTGTTCAACAATTGATTCTAATCGACTTACTTTAACTTCAGAACCTGTGGAAATCATATACTGAGCACCTCATCAAAAAAATAACGCTACAGTAAATTTACTAATTTTACTGTTTTTTTGTTCGATAAATTAAAACAATATATCTATTTAATAATTTTCAGTACTATAGGTAATATTAATTACTATGAAACTATTTTATAAACTATGTAGATGTAAATAAAGTAACACTTAATGGTATTAAGTATAGATTTTAAGATACATTTAATTTGAATTAATCAAATTAAATTGAATCTAAGCGATCGCTCGGATTTTGTTACTGTTAATTTCACGGATTTATTCTAGTTTCTATAAAATAATCAGTGAATACCCTGAGAGTAAATGAGTAATTATTTAGTTTGTACAAATTTTTGTAATAATGTAGCGTCATATCTAAGGGATATTTGATTCGATAGAATCTTTAGTTCTTTAATTTTATTAGTGTTTTCCAATCTGACAGAATTAAGCTTAGGGTAACTAATATTTTCCAGTCAAAATACTTTTTTATGTTTTATTTGATTAAGTTTAGTGTATGTCTAATAGTATTTTGAATCTGAATAAAACTTATACGCTGTAAAAATTAATTATGGCGTGAATGCAGAACAATAGGTAATTTCAAGTTTTTATGAATAATTCTTTGCTCTTAAGCATAACTGTACTGTAGAGAGCTTGGTAGTATTAGCAGCCTAGCAAAAATTTTGTTTTATGACTATTCATATTTAGTGAATTTAGTCAACAATTAATTTCTATGAACAAAAATCGATATATTTGATAAACAAATCATTTTACTCTTGAAAATTAGTAAAATGTAGCTATCTTTACTGTTTTAAAACTTGTTTTATCCAAGTTTTTAACGAAATAATTCAATTCATCTAATGTTCTAATATAGCCATCATACATAGTCATATTAAAAACATATCTTTATCCTTCATTACATATCTCTAATTGGCTTTATCCGAATTTTATGAAAAGTAATTATCTTTATTATATAGATGAAGATTGAGTAAATATACAGTGAAGAATGATTTGTTTTTTGAAGGTACGTTTATAGTCGAAATAAAGATGCATCAACACACGAATTTCATCTATATTCATTCGGCTGAATATGTACCAAACTCCATTCACAACAGTTTTAGCAGGTGCAACTTCTAAAACCTGGGAATTAAGATTTTCCCCCCATCCTTCTGTCAATTCAAAGTTTAAACGCTGTTTAGATATTGCGGGCAGTATACTTGGATTACTTATTTTAGCGATTGTATTTATTCCCATAGCTATTGCTATTAAATTAGATAGTCCCGGTTCAGTACTATTCAAACAAGAACGTTTCGGATTACAGGGAAAACCCTTTTATATCTACAAGTTTCGTTCTATGGTTAATAATGCTGAGAACTTAAAGACTCAAGTAAAAAATGAGTCTAACGGACTTTTTTTTAAAAATAAAAGTGATTTTAGAGTTACAAAAATTGGCAGTTTTTTAAGAAAAACAAGTTTAGATGAATTACCCCAGTTCTGGAATGTTCTGATGGGTGATATGAGTTTAGTCGGGACTCGTCCCCCTACCGCTGATGAAGTTAGCGGTTATAACCAACGTCATTGGATGCGATTAAATGTTAAACCCGGTTTGACAGGTGAATGGCAGGTAAATGGTCGTTCTCACATTCAAGATTTTGAGGAAGTTGTTGACTTAGACTTACGCTATCAAAATAATTGGTATCCATTGTACGATTTATTGGTGATTATAAAGACCTTCTACGTTATTTTTGCTCGCGTAGGTGCTTGTTAACTCTAAAATAAAATTGGCTATTGGTTATTATTTTTGATACATTAGCTCTTAATTTTGAAATATAAAAAAGGTACAGCAAATAACTGTACCTTTTTTAATGCTGGTTTTTCAATAACCTTTTTAACTAACCCTTTTAATTCATATCTTGCACCTAAGCATACAAACCAGGAAAATCAAACAATATATGCAATAAAGCTACATCATTCAGCTTGATTTTTATGGATAAAGTAAGATTTAAAGCTGAATACTGAGTAATTAATTAAATCAAAAAATCTTACTGCAAGATGTAAATTAACTAATTTTTGAAGTCATTTTAACTAAGATGATGGAGTTGCTAAAGAGGTATTGCTGTTTAATAAGTCAGTAGTCGCATTTGCGATCGCTTGTGCTGCACCTAGAAAAAACTGACGGTCTATATTGCGGGGAATATCGTTGGGACGATGATAATAAGGAGTGCGCAAATTAGCGGTGTCTGTGATTAAAACTGCTCCTACCCCTTGATACCAAAAAGGTGCGTGGTCACTACGTAAAACATCAGGTGTGAGGACTCCTTTGAGGGGTATGGGTAAAGTTATTGTGGGGGTAGTTTTGAGCTTGTTTTTAATATCAGTCTTACTTTTAAAAGCATTAAGCAGTGGTAAATGTTCTGTATCACCAACTACAGCTAAAAAATTACCAATATTACTTTTTGTAAAACTACTAGGAAACCCTTCTGGATACTTTTGACATCCCTGAGTATAGCAGCCATATCCGACCATATCCATTATTACAGCACCGGCAATATTTTTCAGACCTTCGGGTTTTGTTGTAAAAGCTAAACTACCTTCAAGTCCAGTTTCTTCTTTATCAAAAAATACTAGCTGTAGAGTCCGGGATGTTTGGGTTTTACCTAAAAGTCTGGCTAACTCTAGCATGACAGCTACACCTGTTGCATTATCATCTGCACCAGGAGAATTAGATACAGTATCATAATGAGCACCGATTAATATCGCTTTTGCATCCTTATCAGTTCCTTGACGTTCAGCAAAGATATTCGTCCCACGTGAAAAGTTTTCTAGTTGAGGTTTCCAACCAAATTTCTGTAACTCTTTAGTAATATATTGACCAGCGCGATTTCTTTGAGGATTTGTATAGCGAATAAAATTGAGATTTTCCAGGTGATTAAATAACCTTTGTGCAGAAACCTCAGAATAATTATTTAATGATGTTTCTGATGAGGTATCTGATAAAACCTGCTGTTTTTGTTTTCCTCGCGTATTTTTTTGGATATTACTTCTATTAATTCCTGGAACAGTAGAAGATTGAGGTGATATTTGCAAGTTGTTACTACAAGCAAAAAATAATACTGCTATAAAAGTGCATAAAATGAACCATGTCTTTTTTTTCATTACTTTTTCTATATATTTTAGATAGTTTCAAATAAGTGCTTTTGCCTATATTAATTAAATATTTTGCTTAACTACTTATGTGTAGTAGTCGTTGGGATGCACCCGGTTGGTTAGAACCTTCTTCTGTTCTCCTTCCCTGTAAGCTCTTGAGAAAAACATGAATTTCATTACTCAATATAAAATTGAATTTTCTTTGCTACTGATAATCTTGTTCGCAAATCAATTTATCTTTCCATTTACTTAAGATAACGCGCACATCAAGTTTGACAACTCGTCTTTTGACAAGTCGTAGTAGTTAAATTAGTATTCGCCTTAAATCTTGATGTAGCGAGTTTTATAACCGTGGCAAGTCGAAAGTTTTTACTGACAGGAGCAATAGTAGTCTGCGTAACCTTGATTAGTAATACTGCCTTAGTGAGTAAAGCTAATGAGGAACATAATCATCGAGAACATCAGCATAAGAAAAAAGCTGATACTAATACTGAGACCACTAGTGGTTCTGGGCACCATCATCAAAAGGTCGAAATTCCTGCTGGTAAACCCGTTCCATCAGTTGATTTAGTAGTTTACAAAGATGCTGTCAAAGGCTGGAATCTCCAACTCAAAACTGATAATTTTGTCTTTGCACCAGAAAATGTCAACAAAGATTCTAAGTTGACAGAAGGTCATGCTCATTTATTTGTAAATGGTAAAAAGATTACTCGACTGTATAGTTCTTGGTATCACTTAGATAATCTGCAACCGGGTGAAAATAAAGTTACCGTTACACTAAATACCAATAAGCATGAAGACTTATTTTATCAGGGTAAGAAAATACAGGATACAGAAGCGATTAAAGTTGAACAATAATTGGTAATTGATAATTGATTGACTTATTTTTAATTGCAACATTGGGGTTTTTAGGCAGTTTTGGTCACTGTTTGGGGATGTGTGGTCCATTAACGGTGGCTTTTTCTCTATCTAGAAAACAGAGAGATAATTGGTACTCTCAAATAAGATTTCACTTTCTATTAAATTTAGGTCGAATTATCAGTTACGCTCTGATTGGTGCAGGTATTGGTGCATTAGGTTCAGTGTTACTTGCAGGGGGAGAATTCGCTGGTGTTGGTAGCTCCGTCCGTCAATGGATGGCTATTATTACTGGGTTAATGCTGATTTGGTTTGGACTCAGACAAATTAAACCCGACCTGTTACCAAGTATGCCATTTTTACACCCATTTCTCAAAAATGATTTGCATAATCGTTTGAATGCGGGAATGATGAATTTATCTACTAAAACAAATTGGTGGATACCGGGAATATTAGGAATGACCTGGGGTTTAATGCCCTGTGGTTTCTTGTATACAGCCCAGATTAAAGCCGCAGAAACAGGCAGTTTATGGATGGGTACTGCAACTATGCTGGCTTTTGGTACAGGTACCCTACCGATGATGATGGGTGTAGGGATATCAGCGTCTTCCTTGAGTAAAGATAAGCGCAGTCAGCTTTTTCGGATGGGTGGTTGGGTTACTTTGACTATCGGTATAATTACTTTGCTGCGAACCGGAGATACGATGGTTGACTATACCGGACACGCAGCACTGATATTGTTGATTATGTCCTTGATAGCCCGCCCTATAAGCAGTGTATGGGCAGCACCTTTACGCTACCGTCGCGCTTTGGGAGTAGGTGCCTTTATTCTATCCGGTGCACATATTATACATATGGTCGAGCATTCATTAGAGTGGAACTTGGGAGCAATTTTATTTTTCCCTCAAGAATATCAGTGGGGAGTTTGGGGTGGAGCGATCGCATTTGTTTTGATGACTCCCGCAGCTTTAACTAGCTTTGATTCCTGCCAAAAATATCTAGGTAAATGGTGGCGTAAAATTCATCTTCTTAGTTTACCAGCTTTAGGTTTGAGTATATTTCATGCTGTAGTTATAGGTTCTCACTATCTCGGTACTTTACAAGGTAGTTGGGTTAATAAGTTTGCAGCAGCTTTTTTAATAATTTTAGGTTTGAGTGTTTTGTTAATTAGAAATCCTTTGATATGGTCAATTTTGGGATTGAAGCGTTTCTACACATCTGAGTACAAGAGTAAATAATTCTCAATAGACATTTTCCTTACTCATATTGGATGGTATTAGATACTTTTGCTCTGTATAATCTAACTAGTTGCATAAAAAGATAAATATATAAGTAAATGACAAAGGCTTTCACAGTTTTTAAGGATAAATTACTAGAAATTCAAACTCAAACAGAACTATTAGAAAAGTGTTTGAATCAAACAGATAATAAAGAAGTAGAGAAAGCAGCAATACTAGAAGAAAGTAATATAAAAGAATCTTTAAAACAGCGTAAACATCATCTAGATGTGCGTTTAAAAGAGCTTGACATAATCCAAGCCAAACTTAAGGAAGGTTCTTTGGTTTTAAATAAAATAAAAATCAAACTTGAGGATAAGCAAAATTTTGATTTTAATCAGGATATGATTTTGCATTGGATTAATTTTAGTTTTATCGTTAAAGAAATTGCAGAAAATAACCTACATCCAATCAAATTGCACGATAACTATAAAAAGGGTTGGAAGGAATTTATAGATATTCATATATCTTTGTATAATTTGATAGTTAAATTGGATTATGAAGAAACTCAGTCTGAAGATAAAGACATAAAATATGTGATAAAAGAAGCTTTTAAGCACGCACTCAAAGCACTTATAGATATGGGCTTGAGAATAAGTTTACTCTCGAATGAAGAAGTAGAAAATTTGAATTTAGGAGATATAGATTCTAAAGAATCTAAAAATATGCTAGTCTTTTTATCGTCTGTTAAACAATGGGATTCAGTCTACAAGAAACTTGTAGAATCATAGTTTTATTAAAAAATCAGAAGCTATAAAAATTCATGACGAGCTTATTAAGCGATATGGGGGTAGTTTAGGATTTCTCGATGAAAATATACTAGAATCAGCATTATCTATGGCTGAAATGTCTTTTGAAGGGGAACTCCTACATCCTACAATCATTGAGCAGGCAGCAGCTTACCTTTTTCATATATCTAAGAATCATGCTTTTGTAGATGGTAATAAAAGGACTGCATTTGCAGTTATGATAAACTTCTTAAATTTAAATGGCTATAAATTAGAAATGCAATTTGATAGCTCGGTTGAACTAGTACAAAAAATAGTTATAAATGAAGTATCAAAAGAAGAATTATATATAATTCTTCGAGACTGTGTAAAAGAAATTGATTAGTAATCTTCCAAAACTGCTTAATACAATATATTTGTAATATAAAATTATTTCTGGAATTAGTCTTTTGTAGAATGCATAAGTCCTAATATAACTTTGATATTTTGCGGCTAAAAATGACCACTATAAATCTTTCTCGGCTTTATCCAAAAGAAATAAGTATAAAATACGGTTCAGTCAACAAAAAATCTTAATTTTTGTAATCTAGAAAGGTCTATTTTTAGATGTAATTATTCAAACTAATGTCAGTTATTAAGTTTCTCTGAACCGTTTTGTAGCTATGTATAGCTTGATTTTTGCTTGCAGAATAAAATAATAAAATGACTAAGCAGTTAAGCCATTCTTAATACCTTTCTTAGTAAATTTTGGTCTTCTGATTTTGCTTTAAAACGACCATTTTCAATATCTCTAATCCAACTTTGACTTTTACCTGTAAGTTTTGCTAAATCTCGTTGAGATAGGTTAAGTTGTTTTCTAGCTTGAGAAATTTGTTCTCCTAGAAGTCCCCCGACTGTTTTAGTCTTTCTTCTGGATCTTAAGTTTCGCTTTTTGCTAGCTTCTGCTTTGTATTGTTGCCATTGTAATGGTAATTCAAATGATGCGATTCTTCCATTCATCAACATATTCCATTTTCCACGGGGACTGACATCGGTTAAACGCATTTCACCACCACCATCTTCAATCCAAAACTCCAACGCTTCTTCTGGATCTTCTGGAATATGATTAAGCTTTGCCCATAAAGGTTGAATCTCTGATGGATATGTTACGGGGTCAAATACAGGTTTAATACCGTGATGATTGAGTACTTCTAAGTCACTCTCATAAGTACGTAGGAGTCGTTTACGTTCTTCTCTATCAGTACAAGCAAGAGTTAATCGCTTTTCTCCATAAGCAATACGCATTAAAGTAGGAACTGTAATACATTGTTCTCTACCCATTTTTGTTTTAAATAATAGCCACAGCATTAACCTAACTGTACCTTCATGCTGTTGCCAAATACTCATTACAGTGGTTAATAATGACTTTGGTAAACTACCGTATTGATAAAAAGCTTTTCTTTCCTTACAAGCTTGTCTATTTAAAAAATATTTAGCCCATTCACCAGTTCTCACTTTAAAAGTGATTCCTACAGGATATTTACAACCAAGTTCATCTTTCTGAAAGTGATGTTTAAGTTCTACTAAATGCCAAACTCGACTATCGGGAATAAAAAATTCTGGAATTCTTCCTTGTCTTGGCCAATTTACACTTGTCATTAATGAACAAGTTTGGTCAATGATACTTTTTATGAGGACTAATTTAGCTGTTTTAGTTAAATCTTTACGCTTATCTAAACCTAAATATTTTTCTATTTGTCTATCATCAATAACAAATTCTTTCTTCCAAGCTTCTTCTAATGACATAGCATGAGCAGCAAAAATCAAATTAATGCACGCAGCTCTAATATTAAGTGCTTCTATTTTCTGAAAATCTTTTACTCTTTCTTCACTCTCGGCTGATTTTGTCATATAAAAATTAATTTCTCCCCTTCCTTGCTTGACTCGTCTGCGGTAGCAAAGATTGTCAAACTCATCAGTCTCCCAAAATAAAGAAGTACGCTGAGAAAGGAGATTACAGGCTTCCCAAATTACAATCGAGGAAGCAAACGGATTTGTTTTACCATTCGCAAATAAATATGGACTCGTAGCTTCAGTATACTGTACTTTACATCTCCCTTTTTTTGGTTGTAAAGGCATGGGAGAATTGGTTGGACAAACTATTTTACAAAGAGGTTCGGGATAATAACCCTCACATTCGTTACATAAAGATGGATCTATCCAATAGTCATCTTCATCTTTTTTAATAGCACCTGTGGGACATTGAGAACGACAGCGATCGCATCCAATGCAATTCTTATTAGGAATTGTATAAGGCATAAGATTTTTCCTAGTATATTCGTCAAGATGTCCGGTTTCAAAGCAATTGGAGCATGTTTAAAAACCAACAACCACACAACCACACAACCATAAAAATATGGCAGAGTTTTCCCTCTCAATTTTTGAAGGAATAATTTATTGAAATATAAATCTTATTAAACGGTTAATAGCAATACTTTAAGAGCTTCTATTATCTTAATTTTGTAATACATGAGATAAATAAGAATGGAGTTGATAATAAATTATTTATCTCTAAAAAAGCTATATCCAGAAAACAGATGTTTTCTTCAAGTCTTCCCATTAAATAGTCATTATTGATAATATTTCATGAGAATCTAGTTTCTTTTGTTCGTAACAAGCTTATAACTTTCTCAATTGAATTAACTGTATCGACTTAATTGATATTTTTTTAGTATTATTATATTTTGAGAAAGTGTTATTCGCTAACATCGTAGTATTTTCTAAAAAGAGCTACAACGAAAAATCAAAGACTTATATTGAATATATTTTATCTGTTTATAATAAAAAATCAAGAGTGTTTTAATAATTCATAGAGTACGGCTATCCGAAATATTTATGCATTTTATATGTTTTGCGGAATAAAGTTTATTTTATTATTGATAGTACTTACACAAAGCTCTACACATCAGATAAAGTCGAGTTAGTTCTTTAAATCTGGCGTGCTTAACTTATATTTACGACTGCGTAAGACCTAATTAATTTCAGTAGGAATTACGTAATCACAATTTGTCATTGTGACTGAAAAGTACTGTAGGGAAAGCAATCTGATAAAATCTGTGTTCTAGAGTGCCTAATAGAGCTGATAGATTGTAATCTTTTTCTGAGAGGCAAAATTTACCTTATTTTTGCGCAAGTCTTAATTTTATCCAGTATTATTTAAATCTTAGGTAATTTCAAGTTATTTATTCACATTTTATTTGCTCACATGATTTAATCATATAGTTACAATCATGATTCAAAAATCAAAGAAAATAACTTTCTGATTTTTTTTAAATGTTAACAATAAACAAAAATATAACTGTTATTGATATAGAGTATTTTTTTACCTATCCAAGCTAAAAACTAAATAGTTGCCTTAATAATTGTATTCTTGGAACATCTTTTTTGAAGTAATTAATAAAATATATTGTAATTTTTGTATTTTAGGTAGAAATACAATCATAAATTGTATTTCTACCTAAAATAGTATATGTATGACTACTTGTCCTATTATAAAAAAAATCTAATATTCTAGATGAATAGAATATTTTTACTCTAATATGTAATTTATGAATGCAGCAATTGTAATGACAATGTACAGGGGTGATAAGACTCTAGCTGCTGATTGTCGCTAACTTTGAATATTTCACTAATATCTTTATAGTATTAGACAAATTAGTCGCATTACAACTAATTTTGGTATAAATTGAATATTCAGGAAAGCAAATTAAAATGCATGACTATATATCTTGATGAGGTAAAAGGTAAAAAGTAGAAGTTAAAAAGTAGAAAATAAGAATATATGTCCCTTTTGTCTTCATCTTAGGGAATACTTTAACTTTTACTTACGTCATAAGATTTTTGATAGTCATGGTGAAAAATATACACCTGTAAAAAAATTAGAGAGCAGGCATTTATGCAGCAAATTCCTGTTTCATTATTGACCCTGGTTGCTGGAATTTTAGTAACCCTTTTAAGCATTTGGGTAGGTCAGCATCATAGTTTTTTGCTACCAATACAAGCATCAGAACAAGCGCCTTTGGTAGATGGTTTTTTCAGTATTATGGTTGGTATTGCTACTGCTTTATTTTTAGTGGTAGAAGGTACTATTGCTATCTTTTTGTGGAAATTCCGCCATCGTCCTGGAGATGATACCGATGGTACATATATTGAAGGTAGCTTTCCTTTAGAAGTCTTTTGGACGGCTATTCCCACCATAATTGTGATTGTCTTGGGTATATATAGCGTTGATGTTTATACCCAAATGGGGGGTTTAAAGGCAAATCCTGATGTTAGCAATGTCTCAAACAGTTCTGGAAGTGCAATTGCAGCAACTTTAGATAATGGAACTTTAGATAATAATCAAACCCATTCTGAAAATATTGCATTAGCAAACTCTTCAGATATTGGTATTCAAGGTTCTCCCAAAATTCAAAGTAAACCAGCAGATGTGGTAGTGGATGTAACCGGAATGCAGTATGCTTGGATATTTAATTATCCCCAAAGCGGTATTACTTCTGGTGAGTTACATGTTCCTGTGGGTTCAAAAGTAAAGCTAAATATTGCAGCAACAGACGTAATTCACTCCTTCTGGGTACCACAATTTAGACTCAAACAGGATGCAATTCCAGGAACTTCAGCAGAGCTTGGGTTTGTAGCAACAAAAACTGGTGAGTATCCTATCGTTTGTACTGAACTGTGTGGGGGATATCATGGTTCCATGCGATCGCGAGTTATCGTACACACACCACAAGATTACGAAAACTGGCTAGAAAGCAGTATTGCAAGCAATACTCCAGAATCTGAAGAGTTAGCATTTCAAGGAAGTTAACTCAAGTTCCGTTCACACAGTTGTGGAAGTGCGATCGCTGGAAAAAGCTTGATACAACCTCAACTATAGCTTTTTCCCCTACGCCCTATCCTCATCTTCAAGCATGGTGCTATAACTCCCCTCACATCCCCTCACATTAAATATTTGAAGCGGTTACAGCTAAAGATAAATAGCTCAAGACCATTAGACCTAAAAATACAACCGCTCATTGATAACTGGTCGCTGGAACTTTTTTTATGACACAGCTAGAATATCAAGATATTTCGGTACCAAACCATCATCCAGAAAAATGGAAATGGTACCACTACTTCACATTTAACATTGACCATAAGGTAATTGGTATCCAATACCTAGTAACAGCATTTATCTTTTATTTGCTCGGTGGATTAATGGCTTTGGTTATGCGAGCAGAATTAGCAACCCCTAATTCTGACGTTCTAGAACCGAGTTTATATAATGCATTTCTGACCAATCACGGAACAATCATGATTTTTTTATGGATTGTTCCTAGTGCAATTGGTGGTTTTGGTAATTACCTTATACCCCTAATGGTCGGTGCTAGGGATATGGCTTTCCCGAAGCTGAATGCGATCGCTTTTTGGTTAAATCCACCCGCAGGTGCTCTAATCATAGCTAGCTTCTTCTTTGGTGGTGGTTCCCAATCTGGTTGGACAGCCTATCCACCTTTAAGTTTAGTAACACCTCATTTACCTCAAACTTTGTGGATACTAGCCATTGTTTTGGTAGGAACTTCCTCAATTTTGGGTTCTTTGAACTTTATTATTACCATTTGGAAGCTGAAAGTCCCTAGCATGAAGTGGGACCAGCTACCTTTATTCTGCTGGGCAATTTTAGCAACTTCTGTACTTGCATTACTTTCTACTCCAGTTTTGGCAGCAGCTTTAGTATTATTACTGTTTGACATTAACTTTGGAACATCATTTTTTAGACCAGAAGCTGGCGGTAATGTAGTTCTTTATCAGCACTTATTTTGGTTCTATTCCCACCCAGCAGTATATCTGATGATTTTGCCCATTTTCGGCATCATGTCAGAAGTAATACCAGTTCATGCCCGCAAATCAATTTTTGGTTATAAAGCGATCGCTTATTCGAGCGTAGCAATTTGTGTGGTTGGTTTATTTGTGTGGGTACACCATATGTTCACCAGTGGAACACCTGGCTGGATGAGGATGTTTTTCACCATCTCTACTTTAATTGTGGCAGTACCCACTGGTGTGAAAATTTTTGGTTGGGTAGCGACCTTGTGGGGTGGAAAAATTCGCTTTACTAGCGCAATGCTATTTGCTTTAGGTCTGCTATCTATGTTCGTCATGGGTGGATTAAGCGGTGTGACCATGGGTACAGCCCCCTTTGATATCCACGTCCACGACACCTATTATGTAGTAGCCCATTTCCACTTTGTACTTTTTGGTGGTTCTGTATTTGGGATATACTCAGGAATTTACCACTGGTTCCCCAAAATCACCGGACGCTTCATGAATGAGACTTGGGGCAGAATTCACTTTGGTTTAACTTACGTGGGTACAGTATTAACCTTCTTACCAATGCACGAATTAGGTTTGCAAGGAATGCCCCGCAGAGTCGCAATGTACGACCCTCAATTTATTAGCTTAAATCAACTTTGTACCCTAGGCTCTTACATTTTAGGAATATCGGTGATTCCTTTCTTCATCAACGTCCTTTGGAGTTGGAGTTTTGGTCGTCAAGCTGGAGACAATCCTTGGAATGCTCTGAGCTTGGAGTGGACAACCGCATCCCCCCCTGCAATTGAAAACTGGGAAACACTACCCGTAGTTACTCACGGTCCTTATGAATACGGTGCAGATAACGGTCAGGAAATTTTAGACGCATCGGTGACACCTGAAGGTAGTGCTTAAAAAATGGGTGAATGGGTGAATTGTACATGGGTATGGTGAATTGGTGAATGGTTTTGCTACTACTCACTTCCTCACTACTCATTCCCTCCCTCACTCTCTCCCTCCAGTATTAAATTTATCTTTACTATCGTTGATTTACCACTCATATAAATATGGCGATCGCAACTTCAAATTCTAATGAGGTAACCCCTCACCATGAGGAACACCCAGACTACAGAGTTTTAGGATTAATAACCTTTTTACTCTCTGAATCTTTAATGTTTGGTGGTTTCTTCGCTGCTTATCTTTACTATCGTGGAATTGCTCAAACTTGGCCTCCTCAAGAGACGGAAGTAGAGCTATTATTACCAATAATCAACACTATCATTCTAGTTTCTAGCAGCTTTGTCATTCATCGAGGTGATGAAGCTATTAAAAAGAATGATGTCAAAGGTATGCGCAAATGGTACAAAATCACTGCCTTTATGGGGGCAATATTTTTGTTGGGTCAGGTCTATGAATATATGACCTTGGGTTACGGTCTGACTACCAATGTGTTTGCAAACTGTTTCTATTTGATGACTGGTTTTCACGGTTTACACGTGTTTATTGGTTTGTTACTAATCTTAGGTGTAATGTGGCGTTCTCGTCGTGAAGGTCATTATGGGAGCACTAAACACGTAGGAATTGAAATGGCAGAAATTTATTGGCATTTTGTCGATATTATCTGGATTGTTTTGTTTACTCTGATATACGTTTTAACACAGTTTTGAATAGTGATTGGTAATAGGTAATTGGTAATTATTTAAACTCGATAAATAGTTACTTTTACTATTACCTTTTATCTATTTTTTGTGCAGAGGTTTTTTATGTTGGCAGATACTCAAAAGAAATTTTCTTGGTTTCAAGTCCCCGAAGATGTTAAACAGCTATTACTGTTAGCAGCCGAGAACTGGGGAAATCCTTTAGAATCAGAAATTTACATTAATCAAGCTTTAGAAAAAACTGAAAACAATATAGATGTTTTAATATCTATATACCGGTATTTCTATTACAAAAGTAATAATCCGATGGCTTTACAAACGATATCTAAGGTATTGGATGTAATTAAAAAAACTGAAGATTTTCCTGATGATTGGGAAAAACAGAAGCTAATCTTAGAAAGTCGTAGAAATGAGAGAAAAATTCGAGTATATTTAAGTTCTCTGGCTGCTTACGGTTTAGTTTCAGCAAAGTTAGGAAATATCGAAGAGGCAAAAACTATTTTTGCTAGAGTCAAACAATTAGATGAAAATGATGAATTTAGTTCGGGTGTATTACTTGACATTGTGACTCGTCCCCATGATGAAGATGAGGACTATTAGGCTGATTGTTTTAATGTTTAATATTTAATCATTGATTTCTGTAAAAACGGTCTTAGGAACGTCTTTACTGACAATTACTATATGGGTCTATATAGGTGCTATGCGGGGTCAAGATTGGTTAGTAACAGAAGATGGTAATTACCAATCCTGTAAATCGGTTCGAGAATGGGATCTATTACGAGATAATTATTACCTGTATCGATTTTTAACTGAGTTAGAGGATACCGTTAATAGTGTAGAAGAAGAAGTTGCTCGTCTGGCAAAAATTCGTATGCTGGTAAGAGGTTTACTAACTAACTCTTATTGGGTAAGAAGCAAACATCCCCAACCAGATATGGACACAGGAACTTCTGTCGAATTACTTTATGAAGAACTGGGTTTTCCTTTTACGATACAAACTGTAACTTTTACACCCGGGACTCTATCTAATATCCACAATCATGGTACCTGGGGAGTAGTTGCAATATTAAAAGGTAGGGAAAAAAATATTATTTGGCGAAGAAACCCAACTACGGAATTTGTAGATAATATAGAAAAAGAATCTGAGTTGATTCTGGAAGCTGGAGATATTATCAGCTTCACCGGTGGTGCTATTCACTGTGTAGAAGCAGTGTCTGAAGAACCTACTGTTACTTTTAATTTGTATGGTGAAACTAAGTCGAAAGAAAGATTTGAGTTTGACGAAGTTAATCATACTGCTAAGAATTTCTGATGTAATAGAAACTTGATCAGATAGAGGGGTTGACTGCAATTTCCTGTCCGAAGGGATACTTTATAAGGAAACAGTGAAATGGTAAGGGTAATTTTTTACGAAAAGCCTGGTTGTAAAAATAACACAAAGCAAAAAACTTTAATTGCTGCTGCTGGACATGAATTAGAAACTTATAATTTACTAACTTATTCTTGGACAACAGAGAAGCTGGGATTATTTTTTGAAAAGCTTCCAGTTGCAGAATGGTTTAACCGTACTGCTCCTAGAGTTAAATCTGGAGAAATTATTCCAGAAAAATTAGATGCAAAAGCTGCATTAGCATTAATGGTTGAAGACCCAATCTTAATTCGTCGTCCTTTGATTCAGGTGGAAGAACGAAGGGAGGTTGGTTTTGACCCCCAGACTGTTGACAATTGGATTGGCTTAACACCAAAGGATGATACTCTCAAACAAATGAGTGCAACTTTGCTCAAACAAGATTTACAGAACTGCTCTCACAAACACAAACATTAGATTCATATTTATTCGGATTTTAGATAACTATGATTTAAAATCCTATAAAATACAAAGCTCATTGTTTATCTGTAATGCCTTCATACCTGCTAATTAATATGGCTATTAGTATTAAGTCGGTCGGCTTAATACTAATAGCTAATTATTAAGATTATTATCAATAGGAACATATTAAAATGCTATGACTTAACAAATGTCTATAAGTAAAAGTCTAAATATGATAAAAATATCTACCCATATTCCGATTGTTTAAAGTTTTTGACTGATATCTCTTAATCAAGCAGTTGAAAATTTATGCCACCCCTACTCGGGAGCATCCCAATGAAGGCAAATTGACCAAAATATTGGTTGTCATTGCGAATGTAGCGCAGCAGAATGAAGCAATCGCAAAGTCTAGCTGCTGCGATTGCTTCGCTTCATTATACATTATGCTCGCAATGACAAAACATGTTTTTACACATTTGGGATGCTCCCCCCCTACTCTGCCGTTGCAATTACCCAATGCTGATTAATCTGTTTAATGTTTATGATAAATATCATTTGATTTATAAACTTAATAATTAACAAAAATTGTAAATAAAAATCAATATTTATTATAACTTATTATAAATTTTTAAAACTTGTATTAGCTTATATTTTTTATTCATAATTGACGATTTGCTTTAATAAAATTATTTAATAGAATAGATATAAATATCTACAGTTTCATCTATTCAGCTGATATTTTCTCTGATTGAAATTTGTACAACTAAGTAACAACGACATAATCAATAAGCAGAACTCATGAGTAGTTACAACAAATCTGGATTAGAACGCATTATTGGTAGTTTTTCGACTCAGGAAGCAGCAAAAAAAGCTTTAAAGTTAATACAGAAGCACAAACCTCTTTCTGAAGGTGTTTCTTTAAGGGTAAAGGAGTCCAATTCAGATAGTTCTGTAATTAGAACTCAGTTAGCCCAAGCCTTAAAAGGTGCTATTGTGGGGGGATTTTTACTCTTATGTTTCGGTTTGACCCTTAGTTTACTGGTTTTGAGCGTTAATCAAAAACAAACATTTATTTCCGATAATCCCACCATCTTCGTTAGCGCGATCGCTTTGATAAGTTGCATCGTCGGTTGTTTGGTATTTGGTTCAATTTGCGGTTTTTATGAGGTATTGTTACTGAAATTGGAACAGGTAAAGTTATTGGCTTTTACTAGAGAAACAACCTTGTCTCGTAAATACTTGCTAATCATCCAAGGGTCAGAGGCTGATGTAAGTTTTGCTGCTAAGCTACTACGTCAATATACAGAGTATGTATGTTGAATTGTTGAGATTATAGATTGAATTGTTAGATATAGTTTCAAGTTTGAACTTCCAGCTTTAATCTACCTTGATTTTTTAACACCGACTTACTTAATATGTTCTTTTATATTAAGAATTTATCTCCGTCAGAGATTAGGAGATGGAGAAGAAATAGTTAAAGCGATCGCTTTAACTGCTTTAGCTAGAGAAGAAGATAAGCGAAGAACTAGTCGAGCTGGTTTCGCGTTACATTTATCAAAACCCGTAGAACCGACTGAGATTGCTGCTGCAGTAGGGAGTTTAGTTAATAAGTAATCTGAAGATGTTTGATTAAGTGTGATTGGTAAATATATACAAAGCTTGTAGAAAAAATTAAATAAAATTAAGTATTGATAAAATTAACAAATAAAATAAAAACATCGATTTTATCATTACAGTTAATATTTATACTTGATTCATGAAAAATACTGTTTTTTTGTTTTCATATTGAAATATTTCAGGTATATGTATGTGTCTCTGAGAAAAAATATTTTTTATACTAGTTTATTTAAATATACGTAGAACATTATCTATTAATTAGTTATTACAACAGATTCCTGGAAGTTTTAATTCTCAATTATAAATTCAAGGGAGTTTTAATTTATCTTTTATTTTTTGCTACAAGTTATACAGATAATTGATTATTAGATGAAATTAAATTATTTATCTGTTAATTTTTCGATAAATATGAAGGAAAAGTTATTTTTAAATAATATATTTTTGGTTGGATAAAATTATTTATTCTGTTTCTCTAAATTAAATCAATACATACTTTTATATAAAATATTGAGTTCAAAATCATACTTGGGATTGAAATATACAATGTCAATGTTATGTCTCAGTGTTGCCATATAGTTTTAAGAGATATATAAATAAAACGATAATTACCATTAGTTTTTAGTCAAATACTAGTAGCGATATGGATAAAAAATAGATTGATATGATTATAATTGTTAAACTGCGACCTATAAGTAGTGTTGTAAATGCAATTGTGTCGGGAAATAAACTGTTATATTCACAGTTAAGTTTAAACTTACTTTTGGGATCAAATCTGGAATCAACCCTAGAATTAGGTCTATAACGAGAAATCAGTAGAAATCAGGATAAACTGGATATTGTTACAAAAGTTACATATGCTTATTTTCATTAATGTGGTACTTCAAAAATACATCTAAGTGCTGTATATATGTTTTTATATATAAAATACAAAGTTAAGAAGTACTTAAAAAAAACTTAAAAAAGAATTAAGCTGATGTTTATTTAACTGATACAAAATCTTTGGTGTCGATGAGTTAAAAAGTATTGAAAAAATATTGAAAAAGTATTATTAAATGCGCTTATTAACAGATATTGGGTTGGTTTAATTGTTTTCAGGTTATTTTCAGACTACTTTCAGACTATTTCCCAGCCAATACAGTGAAAAAGGTATAAAAAGACGTATTAAAATTTCTGTTAGGCTTGTCCGGTTTAACTTCAGTTCAATGTGACATGGAAATATGAGATTTCTTTGATTTAATTGATTTGATTTGACGATCGGTTAATTTAATTTCTTGGATTCAAATTGGGGAACATTATCTGCGTAATTGAGGATTAGATATGAAAAGCGATATAGCAGTGGAAAAATTGCGTCGCTACAGAGAGTATGGGGAATCTGTACAGCAAGTTTTACAGGTACAGTCACCGTTACCGCAGGAAAGCTGGATTCCCAACAAACTTCATGAGATTATTCGTACTTTAAATGTAGCTGCACAAAAGACGGTAGAGTTAGCTTCTTCTCCCGTGAAAATTGGGATTATGGGAGAGTTTAGCAGTGGGAAAACTCTGCTAATTGGTAGTTTGATTGGTTACGCTGATGCTTTACCGGTTAGCGAAACTCCCACCACAGGAAATGTCACAGCAATTCACCTGGTACAGCAATCAGGTTTACAAACCACCAGAATTAGTAAATTCACGGTAGATTACCTTTCACATACGGGGGTAAATGAGTGCTTAAGCTTTATGCTCCAGGAGTTAGAAAGACGCGCTAAAGCGGTTGATGTGAGTTTCACTCATTTGGACTCTTTGAGAAATCTTTATCCTAGTAATGTTGTAGATTCCCAAAAGATTTTATATTGGTGCGAAGACCTTTGGCGAGATACTCAGAGTTTGGAGTTACGCAGTCTTTTACGGGAATTGGTAGTCTTTGTTCGTACTTATGCTGTATACGGTAAGGAAATTTGTGGTAGAACCTTTCACGTAGACTACAACACTGCTAAAAAGGGTTTAAAGTTAGTCGAACCACCGATGGATATCCTGGAGTCACACTTTGACGATTTACCCAGTTTTCCTTCTGAGTGGGATAACTATTCCCAACCCTCAGCACAAGATTTACACCAGAGTTTTTCCCTGATTCGACGTATAGATGTCACCGTGGAGGTATCTCCAGAAATCTGGGATTTATCTTCATTACAGGGAAGTAATGAGTTTGTACTTTTAGATTTTCCCGGTTTAGGTGCTGCGGACTCTGGAGTTAGAGACGCTTTCTTGTCTCTGAGGGAATTGGCAGAGGTACAGACAATTTTATTACTGCTAAATGGGAGATATCCCGGAGGCGGTACGGCTGCAAAAATTCGCAGTATGCTCGAAAGAGATAAGGGTCAAGACCTTAAAGATAGAATTATTGTGGGAGTAGGTCGGTTTAATCAGCTACCTTTAACATCCAGTGATGAAAGAATAATTGACGAACTCCTAGATGAATTATTGCTCTCAGAAGAAACCGTATTAGAAAGACTGAAAATTCTGCAACTAACCTTAGCTAGTGCAAGTAACTTAACCACCGAGAAAAAGAACATAGTCTTACTCTCACAGCTTTACGGTTTAACTAAAAAAGCCGAAATTTCTCGCTTAATTCAGGTCTGCTCACCAGAATTTCTTCCAGAGTTGGATGTACCCTCTAAACCCCAGTTCGTAGAAATGCGGGAAAAATGGCAGCAACTCAGTGAAATGTTACCTCCTAGCGGTACCTTACCAAAACAACTTAGCGATTATGTGGAAGATGGTGGAATTGGTAGGTTGCAATCTTTACTCAAAGAACATGTAGCTTACCATGGCATGAAACAATTACTTGCAGATACTCAAAAAGCCTCACAAGAGCTGCAGCAACAACAGGTTAGTCTCAACGAAGTACTAGAAGAAATACCAGCTTACATACCAATGGAAGAAAACCCCGTGTTTTTACAGATACGGGAAGCCATTGAAAATCTAGTTACTACCTATAGAAACTTTCAAGATAACTTAGAAAAGCAACCCATTCTAACCAACCGCTACGGAAACACTGTCAGCGACGTAGTTAAAGACGAACTCACCCACAAAATCTTCTTTGATTGGAGCGAGTGGACACTACTATTTGATAGAACTAAAAATGGAGCGATCGCACCGACCACTACAGAGAGTTTCTTTGGGGATGAGGAGGTAGAGGATTCATTACCAACAAAAAGTGACGACTTTTATCCTGCGTTTGTACAAACCATCCAGGAAATGCAGGTTTTCGCACACGATAGCACCGCAGAAGCAGTCAGAGACTTATTCCTCACCTTATCCACAGATGTAGAACCAGAACGCGATCGCGTTCATGAAGCGATCATGCCGGAAATGGAACAATATATCCAGCAAAACTTTGGTAAGGCACAGGTTCGTTTATTTCGCAATCTGATTAGAGCCATAGATCCGGTTAACAAATGGCAAAATTTAGTCATTCAACATAGCGGACTTGCAAGTAGTACTAATCCCATCAACGCTGAAATATTATTTCCCCTTGCACGTCAAGATGAAAAGCATCAACAGGGACAAATATTTGATTGGAGTCCCGACAAGAAGTATCCTGTACCAGCAAGACCATTTAACCATCAAATAGCAGTACTCAGACTCCGGGATGAAATTACAGCAAGTGCTGGTTTACATTTGATTCAATACGTCAGCGAGTTAACAAAACAGGTAAAAATTACCTTCTATAGAGCATTAAACGAAATATTAGATAGTTTACAACAGCTACTTAAATCTAGAAATGAACCTTTATTAAGATATATTGCATCGGCAGAACAGCGTAATTCCAGACCTATACCACCCTGGTTAGAAAATTTATCTCAAATACCTACTATTTCTTATCCAGAAGAATGAGGGTTGATGGGTAATAAATGGGTAATGGGTAATGTGATAACTGCTATTATCTCCTTCTATTTATTCTCTTTTTCTATCCTCTCCCTGTTTATTTGCCGTTTTCCCTTTCCCAATTAACTTATAAGTACGTACGGGTTTAGCAGTGCCGAACCCTACCAGTACGGGTTTAGCATTGCTAAACCCCTATAGCTAAAAACTAATATCTAATAAAAATGCCTATAAAAATTGAACTGTTAAATAGATATCAATTACGTAATAAAGAAACTGACCCGGATTTGTTAGTATTACCTGTAGTTGAAATTAGACCGACTGAAGGAATTAATTTACCTTATATTTCTCGAATCAGTATAACCGTTAGCGGTACACCCTATGAAGTGGCTGCACAAATCCAGTTTGCTTATAAAAGCGCCAACTTTAGCGCCAATTACCCTTTAAAATTAGCTAGTCCCAGAAGACTAAAACAAACTGAATGTCGATGGGAGGAAACATTACCTCCTGGTGTTAACTGTACTCTGCAAGTGACCGTGGAGTATTTCAATTCTGACAGAACGGGTTTTCCAATCATGTCTGCACCAAAAAATTCTACTGCTGAGTGCAATATCTGGACTGATGGTGAGTCTTTAAGTAACACCACAGATACAAGCTTACAACCAAACTTAGAAGCCAACTTAGAAGCAAATTTGCAATCCAATTTACCAACAAACTTACAGCCAAGTTTAGAATCAAACTTACCTGAATCTTACCCTGAAAGCCGAAAGCCAGGAATTACCTATCCAGGGTGGTTTGCAATAGATTTTGGAACTTCCAACTCTACCGTGACTCTATATGACCCGAAGGTAATTGTTACCCCCGATGGTTTACCATTGGAGCAAGAGGTCAGACTCAGACAAAAATTAATTACTTGGTTAAATCATTGTCCCGTAGATAACTTACCCGGAGTCAGTAAAGACGCTTGGGATTTAGAATGGCAGAAATTTTTAAGAGAACTCGCAAAACAGTTTCCTGATGTAGAACCTATCACCAATGGTAGTTTTGGCGACCAGTTACTCAGTGGAGCCACTAGTCATACTTTACTTGAAGCCATCCGACAAATAGAAATTGCTTTTAGCAAACGTTTAGGATGGTTTCGTCGAGCAGCAAGTAAACGATTAAATCAGATATATCATGAAGTTTTTCGAGTTCCGGCTTTGGAATGGCAAAGTTTAATACCAGTAGAACTCGATAAAGACCGTCGTCTGAGCGAAATTCCTAGCGAACTAGAAGTCGTCAACCTACAGTCTGTATCCGAGAGTAATTACCCCACCCAAGTACAGGTGAGACTGGGTAAACAAGCTAAAGATAACCGAGAATATGCCATCCGTGAAGGAGATGATATCGACGGTAAGTTTTTGCACTCACCCAAACGTTACTTTGGTCAAGATAGGGAATTCCAAATTTCTCTAAATGGGGAGGAAGATAAAGTCCCAGTAAATAAGCTTTTACAAGCAGCTTACGCCGAACTTATTGACTTAACCAAGGAATATCGTCAACGTTACCCCGGTAAGTGTTCTCTAGGAGAATTTTACCGCACCGTTGTCACCTATCCAACTATCGCTTCCCCCTTCGTGCGTCGGGAAATCGAACAGTTAGTCAAACACTTGGGTATTCCAGACGTACAGATGGCTTATGACGAAGCCGTCTCAGCAGCCATATTCTTCTTATGGCGGGAATTTGGCGGTGATTTAAACGTTGGTATCGAATCATTTAAAACCCGTTGTCGCAGCGATCGCTCAAAGTGGTGGCAAAATGTTTTAGTTTTAGATATCGGTGGAGGAACCACGGACCTAGCTTTAATTCGTCTCACCTTGGAAGAAATTGACCCCTTTGAACCCGGTGAAGATAGAGGAGACGGAGGACGTTACTATAAACTTACACCAAAGTTACTTGGCTCCTCCGGTCATCTACAGCTTGGTGGAGAACTAATTACCCTGAGATTATTCCTAGTACTCAAAGCCGCGATCGCAGACGCTTTACTCAGTGCAGTTACCGAAGAAAAGCTAGCCAAAGATATCTTAAAAGTACAACCAGAAGAACTAAGCGATCGCTTTTTAGATAATGGTAAATTTCAACCCGGTAGTCTGCTTGCTTGCGTTGATAAACAAGTACCAGAAAGCGAAGCATATAAAGAAGCGTTGAATTCAGCAGAAAAAGTTATTCCCACCCGTTGGAAAAATTCATCCTCCAGAGCACAAACTTTTTATACACTCTGGGAATACGCAGAAACAGCCAAATTAGCACTTGGTCAAAAAACCAATCAAAATACTCCAGAACCATTATTTGTCTTGAATGGACAGCAAATTTCCGAGCTACTAGCGCAAAACGACATTCAGTTACCCAACAAACTAGTTGACCGACTCAGCGTTGCAATTACCCAAGGACAATTCAACAGAGCCGTTTTACCAGTAATTCAAGAAGCAGTAGGTATAGCCCAAGGTCTCATAGAAAACGCTTTAGGTAACAAATCCAACAGAGACACCAGTAATCAAACAAATCAAACCAGCAATCTAAAAGAGCAGGTAGACTGGCTGATTCTATCTGGTAAAACCTGTAATCTAGAAATAGTTGAACAAGAACTATACCGGGTATTCAGTAAATCCGACTACTTCGTCTGGAATCAAGAACGAGTCACCTTTGAACCCGAATACACCAAACTTTCCACCTCTGCGGGTGCTTGTTTTGCCGAAAAACTGCGACAGTTAAGTTTTGCTCCCCAACAATCCAAGGATTTACTACGTAAGGGAGCCAATCAACTTTACATAGACGTTAAAAACCTATTTTACTTCCTTCCCTGCTCCTTCAAACGAGAAGTCATCGGCGGCAGTTCCGACCCGATATTTCCCGCAGGACAAGAACTTTATCAACTGCAAGCAGAAGACGCTGTAGCCAAATATCGCAGTAAATGGCAAGGGATGCAGCTAACCAATAATATCAAACGCCAAGACTTTGAAAGTGTCAAACCCCAACTATGGGGATATTACAACGGCGACGCTTTGATGAAAAGGCTGAGAATGAGCGAAGAAGAATTTAAAACTCATATCAAAGTCCAATTTGAAATCAACCAAAAGTTAGAAATAGACCTCCTGCTTTGTCGCGGTAATCCCCACTACCTAATAGGTGTAGACATACCCTGTCTGGATCTCTCTCAAATTATCGGTGAACCCACAATCATCAACGACGATAGCAGAGTGCTTTGCGACATTGCGGTCAACGTTGCGGAATCCGCAAATGCACTGAAAACCGACGCACACACAGTACTTTTTGCAGCCAACCACGACTACACCCCAGACCTACGAGTCTTCAGGTACGACGAAGGAAGCATGCAGCCCCAAAGCATCGGTTTAATAGCAGAACTTCCCCCCTTCCCTGCAAGTGGGAAACACACCTTTTACTTCCAATTTCGTAACCCCACATCCAACAAATGGGAACTCATCGGGGAACTACCAGAACCCCAAGTAAAAACCGAATATCCCTGTCGTTACTACGTTACTCTCAGTTACCAAGGAATTTTACGGATTCATCCTTTTGAAGTCCCTTACTGGACATCTAACAGTTCAGAATCTCTCAAACAGGAGGGGTGTGTATTTTGCGACAACTTAGAACTCCAACCCAACGATATAGGAGCGACCCGTGACCCCTTCTCTGGAGAACATTAGTCCGGAGAACATTAGTCCGGAGAACATTAGATAATTTTATCAGTATGGAACAAGACATTGATTGGTGAATATTGAATAGTCAGAGGTGAATGGTGGATGGTGAGTGATCAAAGGAGAAGCAACTACTCATTACCCATTACTAGTTACTCACATTACTAAAAAAAACATGAAATGAAAAACCTCACCAAACTGTTGAGAACAGAAAATTCTCACCTATCTTGGATACTGCGTTTAAACCTGTACGGACTACGTACTCAACTTCAAGAAGCTCTCAAAAAATCCGATACAGACCCTGCAAAATATACTACTCAAGCGCTATTAAAAGAAATAGATTCACTTTTACAATCCTCATCTGTTCTTCAACCAATAGAAAATAGACCACCATGGGAGGAAAGAATTGAGCAAGAAGTCTTTGAGCAAGGAGTACTTGAGCAAGGAGTACTTGAGCAAGAAATACTTGAGCAAGAAGTATTTGAACCGGTACCTATAATATCCGAACAGAATAGTCCTACTCAAGTACAAGCAGAAGAAGTTGAGAATAGTAAATTTGATATTTCTGAAGCTGCAATTAATAGAACTGAAACTAGCGCATTTGAGACAAATAAACTTGAAATTGGTGAAGCAGATACCAAAATACAGCTCAAACTAGAACACTTACCCAAAATACTTCTATCTGACAAAGAAATTTTAAACCATATTGGTGAATACCAAATGACCAGCAGTAACGACGTTGAACTATGGAGGGAATTGCAAAGTCTGCTGCTGAGAGTACCTGAAAAAACAGCCCTAACTTGGAGAAAAAAACTATTAAAGTTAGCTTCTGAAGTTGGTGCAGTGGAAAATAAATTACATTTAGAGCAAATACCCTTTATTCGTACTGAATGCCTTTATCCTAGTTTATCCGGTAGCGTGAATGTTTCAGGAATCATGCTATCAGAGCAAATCGAAATAGACTCACGGATTCCTCTAATATCCCAACTTCCTCATATTCAAACTCTTGCTAAAATTATTTCCATTTATTTAAAATTTATTGAAAAAGAACCGAACTTACACCATGCTCTTAAAAGTGTAGATAGATTTGGTGTAAAACCTCTCAACTCAGAACTAGAAAAATCTAAATATATAACTGCACTTCTAGAACGCTTCCGGATAGTACAAGTTAATTTAAATCAAGAACATCTAAATCAAGAACATTTAAACCAAGACCCTATTGCATCCTTACGAGCACATTTAGACTTAGATGAAGCTATTCACTCCTTAGTATATTTACCCCCAGCAGACCGTTACTCTTGGTGGGGAAAACTCCAGCAAGAAGCACGTCGTACCCTAGATATCCCAGTCGAAAAAGCTAGACAAAACAACCATCAAGTTCTAATTCGTCCTCTATGGGGAATTTATGCTGATATTCATACCTACTCAAAAGATGACCTGCGTTTAGATAGTGGTGGAATACCAGGGGAAGTTTCCGCCTCTCTACGGGTTTATACTAAAATTAACAATGAGGTACTTCCTGGAAGAGTAATATTTCGTGCTTCTTAATTCGTACTTCTTAATTCGCGCTTCTTAACATTTCTAATTGTGCTGCAAAAAGTTTGTATTCATAAAAATAATACTTGTAATCCCTGGAATTATTTCTGAAATCATTGCTGTAAATAGGTTACAGACTTCTAAATAGCTTAAAAAAAACAGATAGATAATATCTGTATTTTTTTTAATACACGTAAATAAAAATAAAATAAGTAATCATACATACCTCTTCAACTAACTTTCAGATTCTCTTATCTTTTATTTGACTAAGGTTTCGCAGCGAATAAACCTAATCAACCTTCAAATTATTTATAACTGAAGATATGCAAAGCATTCATTTAATGTATTAAATATTCATTTTATGTATATGACATTCATTGAATACGCAAAGCGTTTGTTCATTTATTAAATAAATAAAGAAGAAAAGATAAGATAAATGGTTAAATTAAAAGCTTTATCCGTAGCATTATTAGGAACTATGTCTGCTGCTTTTGCTGCTCCTGGAATTGAGTCTGCTGCTGCTGTCTCTTTCACCGAAACTGAAAGTATTAACTTTAATCGAGACCACAACGGTAAGAAATTAAAAACTGGTACGGGACAAATAATTGATGGTGCAGGATTATTTAAGAATAATGGTTTGAAATTAGGAGTTAGGACTAAAGAGGGTAACAATAATTTACTTCTATTTAACAGTAATTGTGAAGGCAAGCTTAGTAAAGGTGGTACCTGTACTGGTGATGATGATGATTTAGCCACCGGTGCGACATATGGTACAAAAAATCAAAAGAATGTTCTGATTATTCAAGAAAATCTCAAAGATAAAAATGGCAATGATAAAAATAGCATATTTGATCCCGACGATAAGGTAAAAGGTACCTTCATTTTTGATTTCACTGACAAGTCAGGAGTTTTATTTAAAAATATTGGTCTTTTAGATTTAGATGAAACCCACATACCAACGTTTACCTTTTTCTACACTGATGGTACCAGTAAACTTTTACAAGAATCCGACTATAAAGTCGCGATAAAGAATGATATGAGTCAGATAACCGATGAAGACGTTAAAAAAGATGTTGAAAAAGGAGAAAATTCTTTAAGAAACTATACTTTTAACAAGTTTAATACCAACGTTGCAAAACTTGAAATGTGGATTCCCGGAAGTGGTGCAGTTACGAACTTAAAATATAAGCGTAAGGTTCCTGAACCAACCTCAGCATTAGCTTTAATTGGTGGTGTTGTTGTTGCTGGTCGTTTTCTCAAGCGTAAAAATTCTGAAGTGAAAAAGTTAGAAAAATTGCTCTAGATAGTTTACGGATTGTTAAATAGCTTGTAAATCAATGGTCTTGGTTTAAAAACGACTGTAATGATAGCGAAAAAGCGTCGTCGTAAGTCTAACTCTCAATCGTAATTTTCAGATTTTCATAATTTCAGATTTTTACCAAACCCACTATTGCTAAATGTATTTTGTAGAGACGTTAAATTTAACGTCTCTATTTTTGTAAAATAAATTCTGATTTCTGGGCTAAAATTCCTAAACTGAAATTCTTAAGCTGAAAGTGCAGCCTTTACCTTTCCAAAACGGCGTTCCCTACTCTGATAATCTAATAAAGCCTGATGAAAAGCAACACGATTGAAATCTGGCCAATAAGTTTCAGTAAAATACATCTCTGCATAAGCCATTTGCCATAATAAGAAATTGCTTAAGCGCATCTCTCCACTAGTACGAATTAATAAATCTGGTTCTGACATACCTGCGGTATAGAGATTTTCTTCAATTAAACTTTCATTCACATCTTCAGGACTCATCTCTCCCTGTTTGACCATTTCAGCCACTTGACGACATACCCTAGCTATTTCTTGACGGCTGCCGTAATTAACTGCAACATTAAAGTGAATGCCCTGATTGTTTGCTGTTTCTAGTACAGAGCGCTGTATTTCTTGCTGTAATACTTTTGGTAATGCTGATAAATCCCCAATAAAGGAGAGTTTTACTCCTTCAGTATGCATTTGAACTAACTCTCGACGCAGTAACTTTTCAAATAACAGCATTAAAAAATCAACTTCTTCTATTGGTCTTCCCCAGTTTTCTGTAGAAAAAGCATAAGCTGTTAATGTCTTGATTCCCCAGTCTTTACAGCATCTTAGTAAATCTTTTAAAGTTTTAGCACCTTGTCGGTGTCCAGCAATCCTTGGTAAACCTTGTTTTGTTGCCCAGCGTCCGTTACCATCCATAATCACAGCTACATGCTGCGGTAATTTTTGGGAATCTAAATCTGAGGGTAGCTGTGATAAGTCTTTATTCATAGAATGTTTGATAATAATTAGTAATGTGAGTTAGCAATTTGTAATTAGTTAGTTTCTAAATAAAAATATCCTATTTTTCAGGTATGGTAATGCCAAAATTGCATTAGTGTAGAATTATTCGTTAACTATTGAATAATTTGCACTGAATAATTGACGAATTATTAACTTTTTAGTTTATTCTCATTGAAAATTAATTCTGCCAATTTTCGTAAATTATTTATTAAGGCTTTCTCCCAATAATTTCTGCTCAATAATTTCTGTAAGTATTCTGGTGTTAGGGTGTTGTTCTAAATCCATTATTTAGGTATTGCATTAGATATTCATAAGTAAAAGTAAAAAAAAAGTAAAAGCTAAACTTACTTGAGTACTCAAAGTCCAAGACTTATTGCAGCGTAATAATCATACGTTTAACAGTACCTATTAAGCTGTTTTGTGTGTAACCTTGTTTCCGCGTTTTTATAGAGTTATTACAACCTTTAAAAAAGATGTATCTGGAAATGGAATTGAATATTTTTTACTAGGTCAATTTGTATAAATTCGACCGAGTATATGAACTATATTTTATTCACCATACTTGTTATGTATAATTTCTTTACAGCTATTTCTACTAAGTATGACTGGAAAACGGAGATTTCTATATTCGCTAGAGTATGTCATAGAGCGATCGCCGAAGGCGGGGTACTACGTACCATACACCATTCCTTATCAGTCGAGTAGTAGGGTAATTAGTTATTTAACAGCTTTAAGCTGTTAGCAATTTGCATCACTACACTGCCTTTTTTACTCCTCGTCGAAAGTCACGCAAGGACTATCAACTTCTCGTAACGGTTGAAATGAACTACAAAAAACTACTTTTGAGCAATTAATACCAATTTCTAGGGGATGAGTACATTCTGTCTGTTCCTGGTTGATGCTATAAAATACACAATCATTACAGATAGTATATTTTTTAACATTATTGTTATCTTCAACATTTTTATCCTGCTTACCCACGAATACACCTTTTGTCACTATGCAAATAATTACCTATTAATTAGCTCCAAGATATAGAGTAAAGGAAAGCATGTACTTTAAGAGATCTTGGCGGGCACAGTTCATCATATCTACTTAAAAAATAGATCATTTTAAAAGTTCGATAAAAAAGTCTAGTCAAAAGTCGGATTTACATAATCTTATAGAAAAAGTTAGAGACATAATTTTAGATTAACTTTTAGATTAACTTTTAGATTAACTTGTAGATTAAATTGTCAGCTTGCTTTCTGCAATTTAAGTACTTGATGGTTCTGTTGTTTTTTAAGTCCTTACAAAAGCAAATAGCTAATAAATAATTGATAATAGACATCCCCCACGAATCAAATATGCGTGACCTATAACCCCTGTAGAAATGTTTAATTAACGTCTCTATATTATGAATGTCGCAGATGTCTAATGGTCAAAGGAATGGTCAAAAAAGACTTTGAAAGAGACGCGATCGCCTGCTTCCCTACACTATGTTCTCGTCGCAATGACAAATCTTCATTGCGTAAGTCCTGTTAATTTTTGAACTTACAGGGCGCAAGACTTGCGCCCCTACAAATGGCTATAATATTTCTGGATTTGTGATGATCATTTCAGCAAAAATTCCTGAACAAACATGACTGTTGCATAAAATTGAAAGTCAGCATTCTTCTTTTTACTAAAACCGTGTCCTTCATCTTTAGCCATCAGATACCAGACTGGTATATCGTTTTTCCGGAGAGTTTTAACTATCTGTTCGGCTTCATTTAAGGGTACACGGGGGTCATTTTTACCATGGACGACAAATAAGGGTACTTTGATATTATCTGCATTGTTGACAGGGGAAATCTTCTCTAAGAACTCCCGCATTTTGGGGTCACGTTCGTCACCATACTCCACTCTTCGTAAATCTCGTCTATAACTTTCGGTTCTTTCTAGGAAGGTGACAAAATTGGAAATACCCACAATATCAATAGCTGCACGAATGCGATCGCTGTATTTTGTAGCGATCGCGAGGGACATGTAACCACCGTAACTACCACCTGTAACTAGAATACGATCTTTGTCTAAGTCCGGTTGAGTTGCTATGTAGTCTAGCAATGCATTGATATCTTTGACTGAGTCTTCCCGTTTATAACCATTATCGAGTTTAAGAAATGTTTTACCATAACCGGAAGACCCCCTGACGTTGGGAAATATAACTGCAACACCCAATTCATTTAGGTAGTAATTCAACCTTCCTAAGAATACTGGACGAAATTGTCCTTCGGGACCACCATGGATATTAATGATTACCGGACGTTTTCCTGTAAATTTTGCGGGGGGACGATACAGAAAACCAGAAATAGTTTTATCATCAAAGCTTTTCCATCGAATCAGTTCAGCTTCTGTAAAGTTGGATGTGTTGATTCCACCCGTTTCACTTTGGGTCCAACGTTCTATTTGATTGGTCTTAATATTCAGAGAATAAACATCAGCTGTATCCTTAGCAGAAACTGAGGTAAAACCTAAATCTTCATTATTAGGATGCCATTTTATGCCATATACCTGACCGACAGCAAGCTTAGGTAGGGGTTTTTCTTGATTGGTCGCAGTATCTAAAAGATGCAGTATACTCGCACCATCTTCATTAGTTACAAAAGCCAGATTTTTACCATCTTCTGAAAGGTCAAAATCTTCAACATTCCATTTAATATCACTTGTCAAATAAGTATATTCTAGGGAAGCTAAGTCGAGATATGCTAATCGAGAAAACTCAGATTCTTTATCGGTAATTACATACAAACCTTTCCCATCTTGAGTGAAAATCGCACCACCATAGGCAACTTTCTCCTCACCACCTTTGGGTGTAATAAGTTTCTTCTCACCTGTTTGGGTATCTATCATCCATAGATAGCTTTCGTTTACCGAAATATACTCTAATACCAAATATTGCCGATCATCCGGTGACCAGCTTAAGCCAAACCAGCCTCCCCCTTCTATTTCTGCGAGTATTTTATTACTTTCTGGATTTTTAGGGTCAATAATGTACAAATCTCTATCTTTACCCGTCCGTCGCGTAGAAGAGTAAATCATCCGGTCACCCTGATGAGACCAGGTACCACGACTATTTTTCGATTTACCATCAGTCAGTAAGGTAATCTCACCCGTGTCTAAGTCGTAGCGATAATTTTGGTTAAATTCATTACCACCAATATCCTTACTAAAAACAAAATAATCCCCCTCGGTGGGTTGAAAACTTGCTCCAGAGACTCTTTCAGGGAAAAATGTTAATTGCTGACGAGTTGCTAGAGGTGATTTTACCAAATGTACTTGACGAGTATCCCCAAAGCGAGTTGAAATCAACATAGAGCGTTGTTGAGGATGCCAACTAGCAATACTAGCAGAGCGAAACTGAGTATAGCGTTCCACATTATTTACTAATGAAGTAGGTATTGGAGGAATACCTTCAACTACTAAATTGTCTCCTGGAGTTATGGTGGGAATTTGAGCAGAAACCATAAATGTAGGTAGTAACACCGCTACTAAGAGGGTAGTAAAAAATCTTGATAAAAATTGCATTTTCTAATTATGACAAATGAGACAGACAGTCCCTATGAAAAGTTTTTGATAATTTTTTCATTATTCAATACATTTTCAATATTAGATACATAAATTAATTTTTTAGTTAAGTTTTTAGTTAATGTCTGGGTTAATTTCTTACTTCCGGTTCTAAACTTCTCAAAGTTGATAAACCCTACAAAAAATGATTACCTGCGGCTTCGCGTCGGTAATTGGTAGCTCAAGGATTGATAATAAGTTGGGATGTACTGAATCTTGAAGGTAGTGTGGAAAGATAATATGAAGATTATTGTTTTTGATTGTGACAGCACTCTGAGCAGTATTGAAGGTATTGACTTCTTAGCTGGTATGAGTGGTGCTGATGTTAGTCAAAAAATTGTAGATATGACGAATGCTGCCATGGATGGGAAAATTCCTATTGAAAGCGTTTTTGCTAAAAGATTAGAAATTATTCAACCCACTCAAGCAGGTGTTGCTCAAGTGGGAAAAAGATATTTAGAAACCATTGAACCAAGTGCTCTGAAAGTAGTTGAAAATCTCAGAAGTGAAGGTTGGACACCATTTATTTTGAGTGCAGGTTATGTACAAGCGATCGCGCCTTTAGCGAAGTATTTAGGTATTGAGACAATCGAAGCGGTAAATTTATTTTTCAATGATGATGGTAGCTATAAAGGCTTTGATAGTGATTATCCTACAACCCGCAATGGTGGAAAATTAGAAATAATTAATAAATTGAAACAAAATTATTCACCGGAAAAAATAGTTATGGTAGGTGATGGTGTCAGCGATTTGGAAACAAAACCTGGTGTAGATATGTTTTTCGGCTTTGGACGTTACGCAATCAGAGATAAAGTTAAATCTGAAGCTGATTACTATATTCAAGATCTGGCAGAACTTTTACCTTTATTAAGTCATTCTTAATTTCTGGGTTTTAATCTCATAAACCTAGAGAATGTAATATCTAGAGACGTTGCAGTGCAACGTCTTTCATTGAAAAAAATGGTCGGACAAATTCTCAATATCTTACTAAAGATAGAAGTCAAACACTGAAATATTCTGTTTCCCGAAAGAAGTCACAATTAAATATATTTAATACAAGTAAATAATAGAAATGTCTAATTTAATACTACATAAGCATTTCAAAACGTTTTTTCCAAAAGAATTAGGGTAAACTACCTCAAACTCCCAAAAAAATCTAATCTGTTGGGAGTTTCGGTAATTCTGTAAATGTAAGTTAAATTCTTAGAGAGCTTGGAATACAGCATCTCTAGACTAAGAATGTAAATAATTTATTGATGTGCAGGTGTTGTGTCATCAAAATCTTGAGCAATCTCATCTATATCAATTTTATCGAGAGGAGATTCTTTATCATCTGAAGAGAACTCTAAACTGATTCTCACTTTACCTTTTTGCCAACCCTGAGTACCAGGTCGAAGAACTTCACAAGTTTGTCCATCACCTAACCATTTTTCCTGAAGTTCGTCATATTCGGAGAAGACCTGTTTCATTTTTGCTATGAATTCACCTACCTTGAAGGTACAGTGAGGCATTAAAGTATGACTAGAATCGGTAGAAACCACATCACATTTACCGAGCGGCTCAAATTCATTATCCATTAATATTTTTGCAGCTTTGATATCAATTTATTATTTATCTCAAGAGAATTTTCATTGACCAGGATAAACCATTACTACCAAATTAAAAATATTTATTATTTATCAAATTTCTCAAATAATTTGAGTATAAAATTCCGCATTAACAAAAATTCACTTCTTTGATAAATCAAGATTCATATGAATGTATTAAACATGGAAAATGCTCAATACAGTTGATACTATTTTGGAGAGAGTTTGGGGGAGAATCCCCCAATTATTTTCTTCCATATTTATTTTTTGATACCTGTATTTTTCGATACCTATATGGAATTAATTGATTCTTTTAATTAGAAGAATCAACTAGAAAAACCAACCGTAAGAATGTAAACCTTTACCTAAAATATTTACACCCAAATAGCAAATCCAAACAACCACAAAACCGCTCGCAGCAAGGACTGCTGGTTTTTTACCCTGCCATCCACGAGTAATACGAGCATGGAGATAAGCAGCAAATACCAACCAGGTAATTAAAGCCCAAGTCTCTTTAGGGTCCCAACTCCAGTAAGAACCCCAAGCTTCATTTGCCCAAACTGCACCAGCTATTATACCAACAGTTAACAGAGGAAATCCCAAACCAATTATTCTGTAGCTGATGTTATCTAAAGTTTCAGCGATACTTAAACGTTGGGGTGAAAGGTTGTCAGGTTGAAATTCAGGATTAGAAGCAGTCTTGATGGGAGCTTCTAAAACTGCTGTTTGACCATTATTGTTGGTGGAAATCAAAGGAACCGAACCGTTACTTCCTTCAATAGCACTAACTTGGTTACTTACTGATTTTTGAGTAACCACTTCTCCAGCTTTGCGCAAAGTGTAACCATTTTGACGATAACCCCCATTCCCCACCGAACTACCTTGGAGTTGGATATTTTCTCCACGAGTTACAACCAAAAAAGCGATCGCTAGTAATGAACCGACCATTAATGCTGAATAACTTATCATCATGACACTGACATGCATCATTAACCAGTTTGACTTCAGTGCTGGTACTAATGGTTCAGAAACCTGCATTCCTGATGGTAAAGTAAGGGTTGCAAAGGCAGCGATCGCCATTGCAACAGGAGCAGTCACTACTCCTACCAAACGACTACCAGTATTATTTTCAGCGAGTAAATGAATTGCAGTAATACCCCAAGTCAAGAAAAATAAAGACTCATAAAGATTACTGAGGGGAAAATAACCACCTTCCAACCATCTTGCACCTAATAAAGCTGCGATGGATAAGTTCGCGATCGCCATTCCAGTGGTTCCCAAAACTTCTAAATAAGGAATTTTTGGAAAAGCTACTCCACACCAATAAATCAGCATAGTCAAGAATAGAACAGCAAAAGCAGTATTATCTAACCAATTTTGTAATATAACCAGATCCATCAAAGTTCTCTCTCTAATACATATATAAAAGAATTATGCCGTAGTTTAGATCCTATCTTGTTCTTGGGGATTATCTGCTATTTTACTAGGTTTTAGCTTTTGGCTTTTCAGGAGTATTTACAGTAAATAGAGTATTTATGAAGCAAAAATGATTTACTTTTTTTGCTTTTTCTTTATTTTTGTTTATTTACTTTTCTTTACTTTACTTTTTCTTTACTTTGATTCCGAATCTTTCCCAGAACTTTTTTGCAAAGAAACAAATACGTCATAACGAGTACTTAACTGATCCTCCATCGCAGTTGTTACACCAATTGATTTAGTTGCATCTAACCAAATTTTCTGATTGGGAAATAAACTAGCTAAAGGTAACTGTTTAGAAGTTGTTTCCACATCAATAAAAAATTTGCCATTACTAGAGTTAAACTCTTGAGGAACTGTTTTGCGAAATAAATCAGAACTTAAAAGTGTTTGATTTGGTTTGGGAATAATTTTCTTGATCACAGGTGCATTTACACCGACAGATAAGAAAGCAATATCATCATCAAGCCAACCGCGAGTTGCGACAACTCCCACAGGTCTAACCCAATTGATTATAGGTTGATTTGCCTCTTTTGCTTCCTGAATTTTAAACTGTAATTTTTCTTTCATAATCGTGTCCAACTGTTGTAAAGAGGTCTCTGCTTTGTTGCGATCGCTAGCTTTAACCATAAACACAAAAGCTGGACGTTCTTGTTGTTCTTCTTGATTACCGGTGGATGATTTAGCTGGAATAACTGAAAATGAAAAGTCCCCATTCATCCAGCTAAGTAAATCTTTGTCTAAATCTAATTCTGTCCAAGATTTAAACTCACTCCGTAGTTTTTCTGGAGCTATGGGTGAGAGAGAGTTTTTTTCTGAAGTGGAAATATAATTTCCCCAGGAACGTTTTAAATTACTTCCTGAGAGCATTACCATCGTGTCTGATGGAACACGAGTAGGCATATTAATATTACTTTTATCGTTTTGCAGTCTGCGACGACGATTAGGATTTAACCAGGAAACTCCTTTGAGTCTCATTCCTTTGTCTTCGAGGATAATTGTTCCTGCTAAACCTTGATTGCTACGAATTTTATTTAAGACTGGTTTTGGGAAAGGATTTTTCAAAGATGCTGCAGCAATTTCAGCAGAACCCGGTACATTCAGATAAAAACGCACAAAAGGATTATAGCTGGCTATTTTAGGAAAGTAAGAGGTAAAACCAGGAGTTTTGACCAATGATGTTTCTTGTACATAAGCATCGATTGACCTTTCCATTGCTTTTGCACTATCAGTAATCAATAAATATTTTCCATTTAAGGCTGCTACTGATAATTTATCCCCAGATTTTACCTCTGTTTCCTTAATACTTATCCCCTCATAAGTTCTTTGCTTCCATTCTTCAGCTTTGGAAACTTCGGGTTTTGACAATTTCGCAAATATTTCAGAAGCTTTTTTTTGGTCTTTTATAGGCAGTACAATAGCCAAAGACTGTCCAGAAATTTTAGTAATTCCTTTATCTGCAACTGGTTTGGATTTTGGCTTGGGTTTCTCAGGAGCTAACAGAGCAACAGTAATTTCCTTACCGACCCAAGGTTGAATATCTTTCTCATAGCTATAACCATTGCTAGTTAACAAGCGATCGCGCAACTGTGATAAATATTTATTTATTTCAGTTTGAGTGTCTTTTGTACCGAAATTTTCAATTTTCTTCCATTGTTTGCTATCAGTCGTCAGAGAAACCGTAAATAATGCATCTTGAGGAATAATATTTACACCAACCGGTAAATCTCTGGACAATGGTTTTCCTTGAGTCAATAACCAGTATCCTACGGCACCTCCAGCAATCAATACTACTGCTGAACCGACACTCAGTAGTAAAGAAGGCTTATTCTTTTTCTTCATTGCAACAGAGACTACAGGCAGTGCCATTAAAACCAATACCTCACAATCGTGAAATTAATTCTTATATAGGTAAAGTTAACCAAAAGTTTTTCGATACTCTAGAGCGAATAATTACATTAATTTACTTTATTTGAGTAATAAGACTTTTGAAAGGCAATTTCAGCTTTCAAAAAGATTCTACTCTGGCATTATACGAGTATTAGTTTTTCATATACTGCTGAATGATTCGAGCACCAATAAGCTTTTAACACATCGCAAAATTTTCATGTAAAACCTTATCTGCAAAAAATTGATCTACAACAAATTGTAAAAAAAATATATATTTCACCACTTTATATTACAAACTTTGTACACAAAGCAATTAATTATGAGGCAAGTGTATCTTCATCGATATGCAATTATAGCAAGACCAACAGGCATCATCGTAATACAAGTAAAGCTAGAAGTATCTAGATGTATTACCTGTAGATTAGTTTTGAATCAGATTAGGCTAGAGCAAGCATTCTTGAAAGTACCTTATCTTTGATAGCACCAAAAATTCAACTTTGGCAGAATATCCATAGATAAAATTAAAGATCAATTTTTTATACCCCTAGCTAACTAAAAGTAATCTCCAAGATAATCTCCAAGATAATTCGCAAGAAGATTCCACTGTTATTTTTATGACAACTATTAAGGCAGTAAATTAATGAGTACAATTTGCGATCAAATAAGCGATCGCTAATCCGACTCCCACGTAATTTTTCTGCTTCTAGAGGCTCTGATTAAAAGGATGGGGAAGCTTACCAAGATATTTAGTTAAATAAGGCGAAAAAACCTCATATATCAAAGTTAAAGGTTTACCATGATGCCAAAACAAATAATGTCTTCCCCAAAAAGGACCCTTTTGATTAAAACCTGATTCCAAAGCTGTGGAATTTCCATAATAAATGCCTTGAATATCTCGATATAATTCTGTGCGCAGTCGTGCCAAACTTGCCCAAATTGGTAAAGAGCGATTTTGCAAATACTCATCTACATGGGATGCTTCCCACCAAGAAGTTGCGTATGCTAACCTTTGACCGGAAGACGTACGCAACCAAACCTGTCTGCGCAATCGAGGACCAGGAACCATCTCAATTAAGTCCGGAGCTGCATCCAAATTCATACCAATCAATGACATATCGATAACATCAACTTCCGTAGGTTCCCTAGTTAATAACTTCAAATGTCTGG
Organism: Mastigocoleus sp.; assembly: GCA_050042865.1. Classification (GTDB taxonomy): domain Bacteria; phylum Cyanobacteriota; class Cyanobacteriia; order Cyanobacteriales; family Nostocaceae; genus JBCCDM01. The sequence goes on along the minus strand of JBHJJE010000008.1, from coordinate 84,198 downwards.
TAGGAGAACCGTCTCCTAGAAGTAATAACTGCCATGCAGGAGGCAAATCATCATGGAGCAAGCCTTCTTGTATAGCTTCCTCACCCCCCTGCCAGATTGGGTTAAGACGGTACCATCCACTAGGCGATATTAAATTTTCTGACGGCTTGTATATTGCAGTCAACGCTTATCTCTTAACAAAAATTCATCTATTTCTATCAAAGCATAAAAAATTCAGTCTCCCAAACTAGGAAACTGAATAATTCCAAAAATAATTCCAAAAATAATTCCAACACCCAAAATGTAATTAAAAATGCGGATGGCGAGACTCGAACTCGCAAGGCTTGCGCCACACGCACCTCAAGCGTGCGCGTATACCAATTCCGCCACACCCGCATACATTTTATGGTTGGCTAAATACAGAATATAGCATAAGAAGCTAATTATAGTAAGGTAATAGCTGGAACTTATAAAAACTATCAAAACAACAACTCAAAAAAAACAACTCAAAAAAATTGTAAGAATTCATAGATTTTTCCATGAGCATATCTTAGTTAACAGAAATATAGTTATCTCACGAGAGATATTAGCAAGGAGTACTACTACGATTACAAGTAGTATCTTAAACAACAAAAATATTGACTACACTTGAGAGTTAATGCATTGGAGACTAAGATTGCCTGAAAAGTGAGTCATCTCATCATTGGCGGTGTAATTCCGTGGTTACCACCAAGGATATAGCTTTATTTTCGGTATGCTCTGTCAGCGCTCAAAATGTAATTGACCGCTGTTTATCGGTCATTCCAGACATCGTCTTTGCATGGTGGTGTATAGATGAAAGGTAAATACAAACATACTTTAAATAATAAAAATTGCATCGCTTATCGCAACAAGTTGCCCTCACAACTAAAATTTACATGAAGTAAATTCCCAGTTATAAGAGTATTTCAATAAATCTGGACTAAAAAAGAAAATAAGCTGATGAAGTTCGATAAAATATTAATTGCCAATCGGGGAGAAATAGCTCTGCGCGTTCTCCGGGCTTGTGAAGAAATGGAAATTGCCACAGTCGCGGTTCATTCAACAGTCGATCGCGATACTCTTCATGTCCAATTCGCTGACGAAGCAGTTTGTATTGGTGAGGCTGCTAGTAATAAAAGTTATCTAAATATTCCTAACATTATTGCAGCAGCGCTAACTCGCAATGCAACTGCAATTCATCCAGGTTACGGTTTCTTGTCAGAGAATGCTCGATTTGCAGAAATTTGTGCAGATCATCACATTGCTTTTATTGGACCCTCACCAGAAGCAATCAAAATGATGGGAGATAAATCCACTGCTAAAGAAACCATGCAGCGTGCTGGGGTACCAACAGTACCTGGTAGTGATGGATTAGTAGAGAACGAAAGCGATGGACTGAAAATCGCTGGAGAAATTGGCTATCCAGTTATGATTAAAGCCACAGCAGGTGGTGGTGGACGCGGAATGCGTTTAGTTAGAGATGAAAGTGAGTTTATAACATTATTTCAGGCTGCAAAAGGTGAAGCTGGAGCAGCATTTGGTAATGCTGGAATTTATATAGAAAAATTTATTGAACGTCCCCGTCATATTGAATTTCAAATTTTAGCTGATAATTATGGCAATGTAATTCACTTGGGGGAAAGAGACTGCTCTATTCAACGTCGAAATCAAAAATTATTAGAGGAAGCTCCTAGTTCGGCTTTAGACCCACAGCTCAGGTTAGAAATGGGACAAGCTGCTGTGAGAGCGGCTAAATTTATTAACTATACTGGTGCGGGTACTATTGAGTTTTTGCTAGACAAGTCTGGCAAATTTTATTTTATGGAAATGAATACCCGTATTCAAGTGGAACACCCAGTTACAGAAATGATTACGGGTATAGACTTAGTTGTAGAACAAATTCGCATAGCTCAAGGAGAAAAACTAAGTCTTACCCAAGAGCAAGTAATACTACACGGTCACGCGATAGAGTGCCGTATTAATGCTGAAGACCCAGAGCGTGAATTTAGACCGTCACCAGGAACAATTAGCGGCTATCTTCCACCAGGAGGACCCGGAGTACGTATCGATTCTCATGCTTATACTGACTACCAGATTCCCCCCTACTACGATTCTTTAGTAGGTAAGTTAATTGTTTGGGGACCTGACCGTTCTACGAGCATTAAAAGAATGAAAAGAGCACTCAGAGAGTGTGCAATTACCGGATTGCCTACTACTATTGCTTTTCATCAAAAAATCATGGAGAATACCGAGTTTCTAAAAGGTAATGTTTACACCAGTTTTGTGCAGGATATGAAGAATGGTTAATCCCTTTGGGAAATTCCGGTATTGTTTAATATTCTATTCCGAAAATGAGGAGATATCGACCCCGAATATATAAGGCTTTTCTATTCTTTTTCGGAGATGTGGATAAGGTTTGATGCTCCGCTCTGGGGGAGCATTTTCCGCCGTCTCCAGTCTTATGAGGAGCAAATACTATTGAACTCTCGACATCATAGTAATTAACCCTTGTTGACCTAGAAGAATTTCTCTAACTAAGCTGAAAATTCCCACCCAGATGATTGGGGTAATGTCAACTCCACCAATGGGGGGAACTATTTTGCGAGCAGGAATCAAAAATGGTTCAGTAGGAAAAGCAATTAAATTAAACGGTAGTCGATTTAAATCGACCTGGGGATACCAACTCAAAATGATACGAAAGATAAACAAAAAAATCATTATCCCTAACACAGGACCAATAATCCAAGCAGTTATGTTTAAACCAGTCATTAGTTTTTCTCGCAGTAAAGCAACGCCAATAATTTAGATATTTTTCGTTAAAAATTAATTTTTGTAACGTTATGTATACAATGATTTTAGCTGAATTTTGCTATCTAATCTTTTAAATCAGGGCTTGATTGACAATTAAACAATTGTTGCGATCGCTAGAAAATAAAAACGAGCCTGCTTTTCAAGAATGTAAGAGGCAGCTAAAATTAAATATAAGTTAATTGTGAGATTGTTACAAAAAAAGGTTGATATTTTTATGACACCGTCATTATCAAATTTTCTTTTTAGTTTACTTGCGGGTGCTGCTATCGTAGTTATTCCTGCTACTGTTGCACTAATTTTTATTAGTCAAAAAGATAAAATTCAACGTTCTTAATTTTTGATTCTAGTGGGAGATTGGTTCTGAAACTAGATTAAATTATCTTTTTTATCTTGGAAATATCTTTCGGCTAAGTATATTTATGTGTGATTAGGTACAAAGTATACTTGGCTGATAGTTAAAAACTTTTTAGGATAAACTGAAAGTGCTTCAAAGCAATTTTAGATGCTTTGGAGCTTTAATATATTAGTTTTGAATAGTATTTTTCTAATTAGTAGTTTTCTAATCAGAATTTTTCCAAATGACAGTAGAGATTTTAATTTTAAGTCGCTAACATAGATTTTGATACTAGGAATATAAAGATGGTAATTTTTGGGCTGAACTCAGCCAGCGTTCTGGCTCAGGTAGGTATAGGTAATAACTTATTAATTAACTTATTAGCTATTTTTATGGCTTTTGGTGGAGCGGGACTTTACTTTTTAAGGACTATACGTCCAGAGCTATCGCGAGACCAAGATATATTTTTTGCTGCTGTAGGAGTTGCTTACGGCTGTATTCTGTTTTTTCAAGGCTGGCGTTTAGACCCTATTTTACAGTTTTCTCAGTTTATTTTGGCAGGTTCGGCAGCATTTTTTGTTTTCGATAGCGTCCGTTTGCGGGGTATTGCAACTCAACAAGCCAAACGAAATACTCCCATAGTAGATGATGAAAGAGAAGTTAGCGATCGCCCAGAATATGATAATCGCAGAACAAGGAGAAGTCGCACCTACGGAGCAGAAAGAGTAGAAGTAGAGTTGGAACCGCTACCTTATTACGAAGATGAATACGAAGACGAACCACCTATACGTGGTCGTATTCCTGGTGGGAGAGATAGTCGCGCTCCGCGAGATGACTATGATTACGATTATGATTATGACGATGCACCACGTCGTTCTTCCCGTCGTAGTAGTAGCAGCAGAAGTTCTAGCAGTAGAGTTGTTAGAGAAGATAGAAGGGAAAATGAACCCCGTTCTAAAAGCAATAGACGTACAAATCCTGCTCCAGACAGGTATGCACGGGATGATTGGGACACGTCTTCTAGCTCTATAGAAAAAGTAGATAAGTTCGGTGCAGATGACTGGAATTCTGAAGATAGAGAAGAAAGAAGACTACCTCGTCGAGATAATTCTTCTGAAGTAGGACGAAGAAATCGCAACCGTCCTTCAATTTCCCCTTCTGCTTCTCTAGAAGACGACGCTTATACAAAGCGACGTAAAGGTTTAGATGATAGGAGTTTTGATGATAGGAATTTTGATGATAGGAATTTTGATGACAGGAATATAGATAGAAATAATGTGGGTTTAAATTCTCCAGCGAAAGAAGATGATGTAATTCCCACAACTTATGTAGACTATAAACCCCTTGACTCTTCTGAAAAAGATTCAGATGAGAACATTAATCCGAACAGTTATGGAGAGTATTAAATTACTTTTAGCGGATCTTTTAGCAGAATTTGCATCTAAAAGTAAAGTATCATTCTTCCTAGCATTATCAAATTTCAATTGTTTTGCAGTGATTTAAATTAAATCTTAGATTAAATTTTGAATTGAATCTTGAATTGAATCTTGAATTGAATATAGAACAGTGACAAATGTTTAGGGGATACGAAAATTCAGTAAAATTTGAGATTCCGATTAAGTTAACAAAAATTATTGTCTGGCTTCTGCCATTAAGCTTGATACTTTTACTAATATCTTGCACATCCGAGCAGCTCCCTATCGGAAAAAATACGTTAAATAGTCGTTATACAGAAGAGCAGCCATATTTAAGCGGTGATGGAAAATTTTTAGCCTATGTTTCTAACCGTCAAGGTTCTCATCAACTTTTACTATACAATTTACAGAGACAACAGGTCGTTCCTACACCACGTCTAAATAAGCCTAGAGCTATCTTAGAAAGTCCCAGTCTTAGTTATACAGGACGATATATTGCCTATATTACAAATGACCAAGGTAGATCCGTTATTGGATTATATGACCGTGCAGTAGAGCGATCGCAAATTTTGACTCCCATATATCGGGGATGGGTCAGAAATCCAAGTATTAGTCCAGACGGACGCTATATTGTCTTTGAAACTTCTAATCGTGGTCAATGGGATATTGAAGTATTAGATCGAGGAGCAAGTATTGAGCTAGATATCCCTAGCGGTTCTGTAGTTCCTGCACCAAGACAATAAGATTTGATATTTTGATATCACCGCTTACTACCTATGAACTGAGAACATGGCAAAATTAGGTGGAAATATTAAGTATAAATAAAAATTAAGTATAAAGATTATTATAAAGATTTTCAGTACACTAAATTTAAAATTTAAGAAATAACCAAGTACTTACGGAAAAATTTGTATAGCTGTTTTCTGTTTCCTATCTTAGATGAAATATTTAATTAATTTTACACAGGTACTTATTATCAGTAACAAGTAAATAATGCCTCTATTAACTTCTATTGCTTATATTAAAAATCTTAAGAATAATATTATTTTTATTTTAACTATCGCGACCATTAGCTGTTTAAGCGGTTGTGGTGCTTCTCCCCGCATATTACAGTATCCGGTTGCTCCTGGAGGACAAAGCTTAAACAGCTCAGCATCAGAATTAAATCCCCAAATTAGCGGTAAGTATATTGTTTTCACAACAGACCGTCGGGGTAGTCAAGACGTATACTTATTTGACCGAATCAATCGTAAATTGATTGATGTACCGGGTCTTAACTCCTATGAAGCGATCGCATCTCATCCCTCCATATCTCAAGATGGGAAATACATAGTATTTGCAGCTTCTCGTCAAGGGAAAATGAATATTTTTCTTTACGACCGAGAAACACGTCAAAGTCGAAATCTAACAGCAAACATCCAAGCAGAAGTCCGCAATCCTACTATCAGTGCTGATGGTAGTAAGATTGCTTTTTCTTCGAGCATTAATGGACAGTGGGACATTAGGGTATATGATCGCTTTGGTAGACCTTTGAATCTTCCTTAATAGTCGTTTCCTGTGCCCTATTCCTATTCCCTTTCGTTATATACTTTATATACTCTCAGAATTAGAAATACTTTCTTCTTTAACTTTCTGAACTGCATTAATTAGCGATCGCACTTGAGATGTTCCTTGAGAAGGTTTAAAAGATAGGGGAAATTTTCCACTATTAATCATTCGCAAACCTAAAGGTGCAAGGGTTAACAAACCTCTGAGGTCACGGAAATAGTTACCTACAACCTGCAAACCAAACTTTCTTTCATCAATCCAACCACCTTCTTTAACTAGTTCTACTAATACTTTACGATGGCGGATAGAACGGTTATTATCTGCTGATTGATGTTGGAGAATTTCCTGCTTTATTTTACTAATTTGTTCCAATGGTTCTACTTCCATAGGACAAACATAATTACAGTAATAACAACGAGTGCAACCCCAAACTCCTGATGTCGAATTATTATATTCTTGTAAACGTTGTTGGGTTTGGCTATCTCTAGAATCTTCCACCATACGATAGGCTTTGGCAAGAGCATGAGGTCCAACAAAATCGGAATTCACCTCCACAGCATTACACTCAGAGTAACAAGCACCACACATAATGCAATTACCTGTTTCTTCTAAACGCGATCGCTCTTGTGGAGTTTGCAAAAATTCTTTTTCAGGAACAACTCTTGCTGATGTACTTACATAAGGATTAACAGTCTCTAAGTTTTTCCAAAACCCTTTCATGTCTACCACTAAATCCTTAATTACCGGCATATTTCCTAGTGGTGCAATAGAAATTGAAGGTAAGTCATCATCACCATTATTATTATTTTCATCACCTATTTCTTCCCCCACATTTTGCTTACAAGCTAAAGCAGAACGTCCGTTTATACGAATTGCACAGCTACCACAAATTGTATTTCGACAATTTTTACGAAATGCTAAACTTCCATCCTGTTCCCATTTTATGCGATTTAGACAATCTAATATTGTATTCCCCGCATCTGCTTCTAAATGATAAGTTTGCACCGATGGATTAGAACTTTGATTTTGCCGAATAATCTTAAAAGCAATTAACATTATTGCCAATCCTCAAATTAAAAATTATAGATATTTACCGTTGTAGTTGCTCAAAATAATTTGAAGCATATCCTTACGACCCTTCTACAAGCATTATCATCATTAAAGGCTAAATCTAACTTGGCTGTTAATAAGCTGATGTAAAGAAATACTTAATTTAGATTTCACTATAACGATTAAAAGCCAAATTGCAAATTTATGCTTGTTCATGCCTACTTTATGATCAAGCATGAAGCTAAATTTTCTTCACACATCTACACTTTCAAGTCTAAGACCGTTTGTAAGTAAAGCTTACAAGCATTAATTCAAAAAAATATCACTAAAAAAAATTTGTTTACACCACCTTAAAAGTTTATTTACACATCAAGACGGTTGTATCTATAGTTAAATTTTATCAAAATCTACTTATCGTTATGATCGCAAAGCTGTAACTACATCAATAGTATATTTATGTGAACACATTTTATCTATCTATGATAGATTCTAGAGTTTTCGGAAAGTTAGAAATATGGGTTTACATAGATATTCTTAAAGCGAGATAACAAATATAAGCTAATCAGTGAATATTGCAAGATAATACTATAACTGCTTTTCAGCAGAAAATGAAAATCAATAAGATAAATCGTATCATTCTCATTATTCTTCATAATGCTATTTATTCAGATAGTTTTTAATCAAGGGCTCCTTAGTTATTATGAATGAAGATTTCCAGTACTAATAGATAATTGTGTGTTTACAAGTTTAATTCAAATTTAAACAATATTTTTGCTATTATTAATTCATGCTAGTATTTAATGTAAAATTACGAAGCGACAAGAACAGCATAAATAGCTGTATTGGAGTCAATACTACCGGATAGTTTATTCGTAATCTAGAGATGATAAAATCTCACTCAATATTAGCAGGATAAAAAAAGGTCTGCCTCAAAAACTCCGTGGAAAGCTATGCTTTATAAGCAAGAAAGTGAAAATAGGAAAATCCTAGAAATCTACGGAAATAAAGGTAAACACCATAATATATTGAATACCTGCAATTTGTTTGACCCAAAACTATATCATTTGAGCTCATTCTATTTGTGAAGGGGGCTTAAAGTTATACATTTCTATTGATGCCATTATCAAGAAAATGTTCTTTAATAATGGTAAACAATGGTTAAAACAACCTCAAAATTCGGAAAATTTGTACCTGTAAAAATCATAACTTTCCATATTTTATGATTTTTACACAGGTGTTTATTGGCTAAAATCAAGCCATAAAAACCCTTTACAAGAGTATCGGGTAGTTATGATGCAGATGTCTAAAAGTCGGTGTACAAAAGTCAGTGTACCGACATCCATTGACATCATTTATCAGTTTGGAGAGAGTAAGGATATTTTCATTACAAATGAGCGAAACTGCAACCGCACCGTTAACCGGAAAAGCACTGCTGGCTAAGGTCAAAGAACTATCTACTTTACCACGTCGAGAAAGAGCAAAGCAGTGTGGATATTACACTGTTACAAAAAATAATCAGGTTCGCGTTAATCTTACCGATTTTTACGACGCATTACTATCAGCAAGAGGAATTCCTCTTAGTCCAGAATCACCAAAAGATGGTCGTGGTCGTGAACCTACTTATAGAGTTAGTGTTCATCAAAACGGTCAAATAGTTATTGGTGCAACATATACCAAAGCAATGGGATTAGAACCTGGTGATGAGTTTGAAATTAAGCTTGGATATAAGCATATTCACTTAATTCAAATAGATGATGATAAAAAAGAAACCGATTTTGATGAAGATGAAGAACAAGACGAAGATGATGAGGATTAAATAGAATAGATTTGCCAAAAGTAATCAGAAATACTATACATAAAATGTAAAATTTTTCTGTGAATACTTGTTGAAAACAACCTAATTAATTTTTATCTTTGGGAAACAAATTTATCTTGAGGAAACGAAGCGCGATATGTGAGATTAGTTTAAAATCAAACTTGGATACTTTAATAGTATTGAGATAGAAGTAGCCAAATATAGAGCAAGATAGATTTCAGCAGTTCAGTTAACTAAAAATTGACTGCATATTAAAATTTGTTCATATAGATTGTTCTTACTATCTTTCTAGTGTTCAAACCAAAGTAAACATTTTCACATCGATCGTGCTTTTTTTTTCTATCTACATAAAATCGTTCTTGCCATTAATAAGCAATATAGTATCTTTCTTTGAGAATGTGCCGATACTATTTGTCGTAATGGCTTTTTTTATATTATGGGGACTTTGCTGGTTACCTTTCGGAACCATTACAGCATTAATAATAAAATGGCAGCCAAACCAACCGGTTAAACCAGGGCAAAAGTTATCTTTGATGTTTTCTCTATATTTAATATCACCTTTGGTTTTATGGTCATTTACTAAGTTAACAAAAATACCTTTTTCAGCTTATGGATTGGTTAATAAAATATTATTTATTAATTCTTTACTATCTGGTTTAGCTATAGGAATCATAAGTATATTTTTTATATTTGCCTGTCAGGGATTACTGGGTTTATGCAGTTGGAATAAATCCAGTATTAAACAATTACCATCTGTTGCAATATCCATACTTTTGATTGCATTGTTGGTAGGTGGAGTTGAAGAATTAGTTTTCCGAGGTTTCGTATATACTCAGCTGCAAAGTGTTTATGGAGTATGGATAGGGGCAGTAACTTCCAGTTTAATTTTTGCTGCTTTGCATCTGATTTGGGAACAGAAAGAGACACTACCGCAGCTACCAGGACTATGGTTAATGGGTATGGTATTAGTTTTTGCAAAATACTTTGATGGTGGAAGTTTAGGTTTAGCTTGGGGTTTACATACTGGTTGGGTATGGGTAATCGCTTGTATTGACACAGTTGGATTGATTAGCTATACAGGTAAAGTTCCAGAGTGGTTAACAGGTAAGTATCAAAAACCTTTAGCAGGAGTCGCTGGTATCATTTGCTTAATTGGAACTGGATTAATTTTGTACGTATCGCAATACTTATCCAATTTGTATTTTTTATAAATATACGTGTTATGCCAATTAAGCGCTCAAACTGTTATTATTACCTTGATAAATTAAAAATAGAGATTTAAGCGAGCTTCAAAACTCTTGTAGAACAAAGGAGATTTTTAATTTACACTAGGCGTACAATATATTTTTTGTGAATAGAATATATTTCTTGTGAATAAAGTTGCTCCGAGATAGCTGTGAAAGCGATTATCTTACTTCAATACTGTAAATGATTACTATAAGTTGAGTTTACATATTTGCTTAAAGACTTATGAGAGCATATTTTATGAGACACACCAAATACTGACAATCGTCACGGGATTGAGTGGTGCAAATCTAGTCAAAATTCCTACTGGAACTGAGCGTGATAGCTGTACTTGTAACAACTGATACTTCCAATCATGAGAATTTAGCCAGGATAAAACAGTATTTAAGTGTTCCAAAGTCGCTAAAGCTAAAACAATTTTGCCATCAGTATGTAAATTTTCAGCACAGATATCAAGAATGGAGGTTAGATTACCTCCACTACCACCAATAAAGACTCGGTCGCATTTAGGTAAATCTGATAAATTACTTGGTGCTAAACCGGAAATCGCTGTAATATTTTCAACTTGGAAGCGTTCTGAATTGGCTTTAATTAAATTTATACCAGCAGCAGTTTTCTCTACTGCGTAAATTTTAGAAGTTGGGAATAAACGAGCAATTTCGATAGATACTGAACCTGTACCTGCACCAATGTCCCAAAGAATTTGTCCTGGACGTAATCCTAACTCTCCTAAAACCATTACCCGGACTTCCCGTTTGGTCATTAAACCAGGTCTGTCTGTAAAACTAAGAAAATAATCATCAGGTATTCCTAGAAAGGGTAAAGTTTCTAAGTTAATTTTCTTGTTTTCATCTTGACGCAATAAGATTACTACATTAAGGGATGCGTATTCGTTATTCTGCAAATCTTTCTGTAGAGAAGTAATATCTAAGATTTCTAGAATACGCTCGTCTTTCCCACCCAGGTTTTCACAAACCCATAATTTATATTGATTAGTTAAATTTAAAGAATGTACTAAATTGAAAATCGTTTTTGGGTTATTTTTTTCATCAGTCAATACAGCTATCTTTTCCACACCTTGCTGTAATGCTTTAATTAACTCTTGATTAGAGCGTCCGTGAACGCTAATAATTCGCGCATCTTGCCAAGGTAATTTGATACGATTAAATGCTAGCTGTACTGAACTCACATGGGGATAAAAGCTAATTTTTTCAGATGGTATTTCTGCAAGTAGTAACCTTCCTGCACCAAAGAATAAAGGGTCTCCAGAAACCAAGACCACGATACCTTTAACACCATTATCTAGATGTTGACGAATACCGGCGATCGCTTGTTGAAAGTCAGTTATATAGAGACGTTGGGCTGAATGGTTGGGGAAGTAAGTTAGGTGTCGAGAACTTCCCACAAGTAGATTAGCTTTAATAATAATTTGTTTGACATGTTCGCCCAAACCTCCAACACCATCTAAACCGATACCAATTACATGAACTTTTGTCATTATTTGAACATAATTAATTTCAAGTTATGAGTTTGGATTGTATCGCTTATTTCCTAACTCATAACCCAAAAATTAATCTATCATCCGAAAGGTGACAGACGCTTAAGAGCACGACCAGTGACCTCACCGTATCGCAGTTCCCCACAAAGAATTTTGCCCATAATTTTGGGACCAGAAGGACGTTTGACCCCAGCTTTATAACCGATACCAGGTAAGCGGTAAAATACCCCAGCTAACTTTTTAGCCCAAGACATATCACTACCCCATTCTTCATTAATGGTTTGGGTATATCCTTCTAAAGCATTTGCATCCCCAGCAAGTGCTTTATTAATAGCCTCAGATGCTTTTAGACCGCTAAAAATAGAAGGACGAATACCTTCAGCAGTAAACGGATCGACGACACAAGCAGCTTCTCCTGCGAGTACAGCATTTTGGGTATGTAACTTTTGATTTCCATCCCATAAACAAAGAGCATGACCATACTGCTTGCAAGTTTTGATATCTAGGTCAAAACTGCCGCCATATTTATTCAAAATATCCTTAAAATTTTGTGGTTCTCCACCAATAAATGTCCCAATACCAATAGAGTATCCATCAGCTTTGGGAAAATTCCAAATATAACCATTTTTGACTAAACCAAACTCAAAGTGAGCGACATTACCATTTTTAACACTTGCAGGTGCTTCAGCCTCTAATGCAGCAGCTAAGCGACGTTTACGATCTTTGAATCCTAACCATTTTGCCATTGGTCCTTTTGCTCCATCTGCGGCTATTACGTAACGTCCGCTAAAAGTACCGTTTGCAGTATTGACTTCCCAATGGTCGCTTTGAAAATCAACACCAGTAACCTCAGTATTATCCTTGAGTTCTGCTCCTTGTTTTTGAGCTTGTTCTGCTAAAAAATTATCAAAAACTTCTCGTCGCACCATCCATACAGGTTCTTTGATATCCAGTTCGGCTTCTACCGGATCGCCCATTTTCCAAGTAAAGCGAATTGTATCAACTTTTTCCGAAATCGCTGGGCTAAAGTCAAAATCAAACCATTGGGCGACAATTGGGGATACACCACCACCACATGGCTTATACCTTGGAAGTGACTCTTTCTCTAAAATTAGTACTGAGCGTCCCTGTTTGGCTAAATGATATGCTGCGGTGGTACCTGCTGGTCCAGAGCCGACAATGATGCAGTCGTACATATGGCTAATTTTTCGCTCCTGAGTTAAGTTTTTTCCGCGTTGCTTACTTTTACATGCAGTCTAATAGACTGAAAATACTATTGTGAATACTACTATGAAAAAGTTTGTAGTATTTCCCTTGACCAGTCTAAATCTTTATTCTCTATTAAGCATTCTTTTCCGTAAATTTTTGAGTATAAAAAACTTTTGAGACTAATTTTATGTATTTTGACTAAGTAATTATCCGATATTCTTTTGACTGACAATATAAGTGATTTTTATTCCTTATGTACAATAATAATTGTATTTAAATGATCTATATTTTTTTAGTTTTATAAGTTACTTATGTCTGATTAAATGCCGACTGTAAAGGCTTGATGTCATTATTTGTAGTCATCCTTCAATTTTTTAGAACTTTTTTCTATTCATTATTTCTGACTATTTCCTGTAACCTAAGATAAACTGCTACATACCCACCCACGAGTCTAGCCTTTTGAGAAAAATACTTTAGCCCAATCTATAGGTATACGCCTATACATTTAGAAATAATCTAAAACAAGTAGTTAAAAAAAACCTGATACCTTAATGAGTAAAGTATCAGGTAAATTGCTTAAATTTAGCTTAAATTTATAATTACTAGAGAGAAAAATTAGACAGTCATAATATCCTTTTCTTTCTCTGCTAATAATTCATCAATTTTTGCTGTGTATTTCTTGGTTAACTTTTGTACTTCATCTTGCAAATCCCGCGATTCATCTTCAGAGATTTCGCTATTTTTTTCTTGTTTGCGAACGGTATCCAAAGCATCGCGCCGAATATTGCGAACTGCAACGCGTCCTTCTTCGGCATATTTTGCAGCTATTTTAACCAATTCTTTACGGCGATCGCTAGTTAATGGCGGTATATTTAGCCGAATTGCTGAACCGTCATTATTTGGCGTTAAACCTACATCCGACATGGAAATAGATTTTTCAATTAAAGATATTGAACTAGGGTCATAAGGCTGAATAATAATGGTAGTAGCGTCAGGAGTGCTAATACCAGCCAATGACTTTAGTGATGTGGGCGTACCATAATACTCCACCATGATTTTATCTAACAAACTCGCATTAGCACGACCAGTGCGAATGGTATTAAAAGCTCGTTGAGTTGCCTCAACGCTCTTTTGCATCGTGCTTTGAGCTTCAGCTAATTCCACAAGAACCTCCCACAAGGGTGCCGATAGATTCTCCCATAACTGCTCGGTGGATGTTACCCCTTACAGACAAGTCAAAGACCAAAATTGGGATATTATTTTCTTTACACAAAGCGATCGCAGTGCTGTCCATGACTCTTAAGTCTTTAGCCAAAACGTGAGCATAGGTGAGAGTTTGGTAACGCTTGGCATCAGGATAGACATGAGGATCGGCATCATATATTCCATCTACTTTAGTGGCTTTAAAAATCACCTCAGCATCTATCTCAGCAGCTCTTAAGGCTGCGGTAGTATCAGTGGTGAAGAAAGGATTTCCAGAACCAGCCCCAAAAATAACCACCCGCCCTTTTTCAAGATGACGGATGGCTTTACGACGGATATATGGTTCAGCGACTTCCTGCATTGCGATCGCTGTTTGTACTCGCGTCTCTACGCCGACTCTTTCAAGTGAGTCTTGTAGGGTCAAGGAATTCATTACCGTGGCAATCATGCCGATGTAGTCAGCACTGGCTCTGTCCATACCTGCCGATGCTGCTTTGACACCACGAAAAATATTTCCACCTCCTACAACGATGGCGACTTGAGTGCCAGTTGCCGCTACTTCTCCCACCTCTTCAGCTATTCCTTTCACCACTTCTGGATCAATTCCATAGCCCATGTTGCCCATCAAGGCTTCACCGCTCAGTTTAAGTAAAACCCGTCGGTAATTTGTTCCCATGAAGTTACGCTTTATCAATCAGAAAGTTGCTATTGCCTCCCATTTAAGATAGCAGTACCGTGACTATCTGTCTCTAGTTACGCCAAATTAATGACGTACCTATAGGTAAAGTTTCCTGGATAGAAATCTTTTCTCCCTTCAATAGTGCAGCAATAGCTTCTCTCAGATAATACTCTGTTACGGAGGAAGTATCTGATGGTTTATTGTCAATTTTTCCTTTGTAACGAACGATACCTCCTTTATCAATGAGAAAAGCCATAGGTGTTTTGGTCGCACCAAAGCTACGGGTCACATCTTGAGTTGAATCCCATGTGTAAGGAAAATTTAATTTATGCTTTTGGGCAAAAGCTTTCATACTTTCTAAACTTTCATTAATATTTTGGGTGGAATCTGTTCCATTCATCCCTATTAGGGTGAACTCATCGGCAAAAAATTCGCCTTGAATGCTTTTGAGTTGTTCCAAGTAAATATTTACGTAGGGACACTCATTACACATGGAAATAACCCCTACCGCTCTAAATTTTTCCAGGTAGCGGCTCAAATGATGTACTTGATTATCGATACCCGGCAGTTCAAAGTCTGGTGCATAGCTGCCGATCGGAGTGTTAATTGTTTCTAGTGTACTCATCTTCCCTGATTTGAAGAAACTAGGAACAAGGAAATCTCATTAAACCTAGGGTTTTGGCTCAAGTTACGACCCATTCCTAAAGTAATGCTCAATAATCAATTATTTTACGAAGTGATTTTTTTGTATGTAAATTGTGAAACTACTGAAATAGCTGACAAGATTATTTTCCGATTCACATGATTTAAAGGGAACAGCCTCGGTGAAAATAGAAGATAAGGATAAATTTTTAATATTAGGATTTATGCGGGAACTATGTGTTTACCTCCGAAGTGACCCCAGGGAAGCATAAGTTTTAACGTTCAAGCTAGCCTTTAAGAAGTTAGCTATGTTGGAGCAACTTTACGCAAAGCCTTATTTTTTCTTATGAGTGTGTCGTAAGTCCTGAATATGTCAAGCCTTAAATTACTTAATTTTCATAATTTCTTTTGATTTAACTGTCTATTATTTGATTAAATAGGTGATGGGAAAGATAAATTAAGTTTGAGTATTAAATAAAGATGCTTATTTTAAACGTTTATTTTGTATTTATTTTATAATTTTTTTTCGGAGTGTATAAATTTACTTAAGTGTTTATATGAATTCGTTGAATCAAGAATCCTCCTTTCAGGAGGCTGACACGAACATGAATAATTCTCAAGAAGTGTCAAATCAAGAAGTGTCAAAATTCTTATCTACCTAATTTTTTAGGTTTTTGTTTGTATTTTTATATTTATGTTTTTATGACCGTATCGCCTTCTCAAGAGTCACAACATTTTATAAAAAACTGGAATTGGCGCGGTTTCTCTATTTGTTACCGGCAAGAGGGTTTATCGGGACCTGCGGTAGTTCTGATACACGGATTTGGTGCATCATGGGGACACTGGCGTAAAAATATTCCCGTTTTGGGAGAGTCTTGCCGAGTTTATGCGATTGATTTGCTTGGCTTTGGTGCATCCGCAAAACCCCAACCTTCAGAGCAGGTAAAGTATGAATTTGAGACTTGGGGGGAGCAGATAGTAGATTTTTGTCAACAAGTAATTGGTGAATCAGCCTTTCTTGTAGGTAACTCCATAGGTTGTATAGTAGCAATGCAAGCTGCTGTTATTAAGCCAGATATTGCTTTAGGAGTTGCTTTAGTAAATTGCTCTTTAAGACTTTTACATGAGCGTAAGCAGCAAAGTCTTCCCTGGTATAGAAGATGGGGGACACTAATTTTACAGCGTTTGCTTGCTATTGAGGGAGTGGGGAATCTATTTTTTAGTCAAATTGCTCGTCCGCGGACTGTCAGAAAAGTCTTATTACAGGCTTATCAAGACGATTCTGCGGTGACGGATGAACTAGTTGAGATTATTCTTACTCCTGCTAAGGATAAGGGGGCTGCAAGGGTTTTTATAGCATTTACAGCTTATTCTACCGGACCTCTAGCAGAAGACCTGTTACCAATTTTGAAATGTCCAGTAATTATTTTATGGGGAACAGCAGACCCTTGGGAACCAATAAAATTAGGGAGAGAATTTGCAAAATTTCCCCAGGTAACCAAATTTATTCCCTTAGAAGGTGTAGGACATTGTCCTCAAGATGAAGCTCCTGATATAGTAAATCCGATATTAATAGATTGGATAAAACATACAGGTTAAATTTGCTAAGTGAATCTGAGTCTCAAAGAGTTGAGATTATAGTCTACTCCATCAGCGCCTAAATTAAAATAATCCTTTACCATCTCTAGTTTAGGGTCATCTAAATATTTAAGCTTGCTTAAGGCATAACAAATTATCACTTATATGACGATTTAATATAAGTCCTATTTCTTTTACCTGAATTATTACCCAAAGTATAAATTGAAATTGAACTAAATTTAAATTGAATAATTTTGACTAATATTTGTTTTATAGAGAAACAAGTTAGAAATTTTTCAGATTCTAGTATCTAATCAGTTTGCTAGACGATGAACTTTTGCTCTGTCGTAGGCAAATCGCTTAAATAAAGCTTAGGGGAAGGGTAACTCTTCGGATGCATCTTTAAGTTTGAGCCAGTCCTTGCCTAATTGGATACTGATATCCGAATTAAGGTTTCCCGTACTCTCTATTCTAACTTCTCCAAAACCAATATTATTACGAACAGACTCAGCACTGCTATCATCTCCTTTCTGAGCAACAATGTGAGTCACATCGAGAGGTTGACTCCAAGGTTTAGAAACATAAACTCTGCGGTAACCAGCTCTTCGCAAGCTTCTAATTAAGGGTCTAAGTTCTGAATAACTGCTACCGGTACTATCTTGAATGGCTATTCGTACAGAAGATGGATCGGTAGAAGTAATTATATCATCTGTTTCTAAGTCGAAATGACGATTCATTATTGTACTAATATTTTTCTTATTAGGAACCCAGTAGCTAGCGTCATACTCTCCTTGCTGACTAAAGCGACCTGGTATCATCAGCATTTGCATATTAGAACGATTTGTACGAACGCCAAATCCAGCTAAAGCAACTAATTCTTCTACTGTTAAGTTTGTATCAATATGAGATTGAACTACTTTCAATATTTCCGGCAAACGCGCTAAAGTCGTAGGATTGAGAGTTTGATCTATCAAAGCTCGCATTACGAGTTGTTGACGTTGGATGCGACCGATATCTCCTTGTGCATCATGACGAAAGCGTAGCAATTGCAAGGCTTGTTCGCCATTCAATTCTTGCTCTCCCTGTTTTAAATTAATATACAAGTGTTGCGAATCATCTTGATACTTCATATCTTTAGGTACATAAACCTTAACTCCACCTAAAGCATCAATTAACTTGCTGACTCCCAGTACATTAATACGAATATATCGGTCTATAGCTACATCTCCTAGTAGGTTGCTGACGCTCTTAGCACTTAGAGCAGGACCACCTAAGACATTAGCTGAGTTAATCTTTTTCATCCCATATCCTTCTATTCTCGTGCGAGTATCACGGGGAACAGAAAGCATAACAATTTTTTTCTTTTGGGGGTCAAATCTAATCAGCAGCATCACATCAGAAAGACCATCAAAAGCATTTACCTGGGGTAAATATCCTAAATCTTTCACACCTTCAGGAGTATTACGAGTATCAGGAGGTAATACACTCATACCCATAACAAGTATATTTACTGGGCGAGTTAATTCTGAAAACTTTAGTCCACCACCAGCAATGCGATCGCTATCGAAAACTGCTGCTTCTGAAGGGCTAAGAGGTTTTTGCAACAACGGGGTACTAGTTAGAGATACTGCTAATAGTGCTCCTGCTGTTGCCGATACCATAGCGATACCGCTCATTCCCACCCAAAACCACAACCAGCGTCCCGATTTATTTTGGGAACTATTAACGGATTTTGTGGCGCTAGCTGAATGCTTATCTTGCGCCGAAGTTCTTTGAATAGTCACTTACTTCCTCACACTTACTGATATACGTAGCATATAAAGCTTCGCTTTAAATAACGAATCAACCTATCATAGCTAACTCTTAATTATCAGTGCTGATTTTCTTTCTTCCGTGTCAACCAAAACACTTATAGCAGTATTTCTCCCATTTTTTTTATAAATCCGGAGACGTTTTAATGTTTTACTAAAGTATTGTTGATTTAACAGGATTTCATCGTATAAATACTTTATAAATTGACATCTATAAAACAAGTACTTTAATTATATTTTTATTGTAATTCTTAATTTTGTTCGTATCGCAGATGTTAAGACAAATACCGACCCAGTACTCTTTCCGCGAAACCACTGAATCCTGGTAAATACTTTGACTTGTTTTGTGTTAAGCGAACCATTAGCCATAAGCTAACTAAAAAGTAACCAGAAGTAAAAAAGCTATTAAGAATTAGTAGACGCACAGAGAATAAACTAGAATTAGTCGTTCCACTTGCTAATAGGAGATAAGTCAAAAGCCAAATAAGCGACAAACTAATTGACAGACGACTAACTCTATGTTGTTCCCGGGACCCCTGACGATTGTAAAGAGTCCATAAGGAAGGGAAAAAACCGATTACTGGGATGAGATGTATAAGTAATGTTACAGAATAATTTCTATTATCTTCTGTACTCTGAATATCTTTTTGTACTTCTGGAGAATTCATAATCAATGTAAAAGCAATAAAATAGATGGATGAATAAGACTAATTTAATTAGAGATAATAAGACGGTAATACAGAACTATATTGGGTGGTATCCCGCAAATAGCTGATGCAGACACGCAAGCTCCAGAACTTGTGGCAAACACTTTCACCGATAGCCCGCGTAACTGCCATTGGGCTGTTCGCACCATTACTAGTGCTTAATGGTTGGGCACTCTCAGCCATGTTTAATTATTTCCACTCTTTAATAGTTATTTTAGTTGGAGCATCGGTGCTAGCGTTTTTGCTTAACTATCCTGTAAGTTGGCTTGAAAGTCGAGGAATTAGTAGACAACCAGTAGCAATATTGGTTTTTTTGCTCGCTTTATCCATTTTATTAGCACTAGGGGTGACTCTATTTCCTTTGGCTTTAACTCAAGCACAACAGTTAGTTGCTAGATTGCCAGATTTAATTGATTCCGGGCGATCGCAATTAATGGTATTGAACAAAACAGTAGAAAATTTAGGAATACCAATTAATCTTGATGCTCTAGTCGTCCAGATTAATGACCGGGTTAAAGGTCAGCTACAGGCGATCGCTGGGCAAGTGGTCAATTTGGCTGTAGTAACTGTTACTAGCTTGTTAGATTTTGTCTTGACTATGGTCTTGACTTTCTATCTCCTCCAGCATGGTGATGAACTTTGGTCTAGTTTAGTCAAATGGCTTCCCGATAAATTTCGCAATCCTTTTTCCGAAACTATCCGATTAAGTTTTCAGAACTTCTTTATAACCCAATTAATCTTATCTGTGTGTATGGCTTGTGCCTTAATTCCCACATTTTTATGGCTTAAAGTACCATTTGGTCTACTTTTTGGTTTAACAATTGGGATTATGGCGTTAGTTCCTTTTGGGGGAACAGTAGGTATAGCTATGACAACTTCTCTAGTTGCACTACAAGACTTTTGGATGGGTAGTAGGGTTTTAATTGCGGCTGTAATTATTCAGCAAATTTTGGAAAATTTAATAGGACCTAGAATTTTAGGTAGTTTTACTGGTTTAAATCCAGTTTGGATAGTAATTTCTGTATTATGTGGTGCCAGAGTGGGAGGATTGTTGGGAGTTATTGTAGCTGTTCCAATTGCAGTTGTAATTAAGACTGTATTGAGTACTTTACGGGACTCTTTATTTGGTGATGAAGGCAAGGAAAACGAGAATAATACTATTTCAGAAGATCCGGTTGAAGATAGCAAAAAAAACCATCCCAATCCAGTTTCTGCTGTTTGAATAAAAATTTAGTTGGGTATTGCTAAGCTCAGAATTATTTTTTTAAGATATTTTTTTAGAGAAGCAATATCTTTATGATGTAGAAATCATAAATCTTCAGCCCTTGTTAAGATATATCGCCTTATTAAAACTAGTTTCCACGCTGGAGGTGTGGAAACTAGATAGATACTTTGGACTTAATAAGTGTACAAATGGTCTGTACTTTTTATTCTTCAAGGTCGATCCTATTTGCCACTACTGTTTCTAGTTAGTTAAACTTTTGGTTCTAGTATCGAACCCATAAATAAGATACTTCCAGTTTGATTATCTCGAATTACACAGAAAAATGGTCGGTTAACATTCATTTGAAATGGTTGGTCAGCCGAAAATGATGTGGGTACTATTCCTACAGATGTTGTCCCAGCAGCCTCTGTACCTTCTTCATTGACTTCTATGAAAGTATTATGTTTCACTTCGGAAATTGCTAAGTTGTTTCCCATTTGGGAAAAATTAGCTTGCTGGGTAAATGCTTCCCCCATACCTAAAGTATTGAGGACACTATTTAGATTTGTAGCGTAATCAATTTTGAAACGAGGTAGATTAATTGAACCTTCTTTTTTCCGAAAACTACTCATCCATTTTTCCCAGTTCTGAGGATTGAGTGTTTTAGAGAATTCTTTTAAACTAGAATCTTTTTTAGGTAAAAAGACATAGAAGCTGACTTTACCTTTCTCTCCATAAGGTATACTCACAGCTTGAAATTTTTCATTTTCATAATATCTATAGTCTCCCTTTTGAGACATCATAGGATGCTGTTTTTGCTTTCCAGATGCTAAGTAGAAAGGAGAATCGACAGTAAGATTAGGATTAAATTCTTTACTCCAGCTACCTTTAAAGTAAATTGCATTTACAAGTAGCATTACTTGAGAAGGATCTATACGATCGATTACTTTACTGATACGATTTTTAGTATTATCTTTTACCCATTTATTGATAATGTCAGATGCATCAGGCTGTTGAAAATTTAAATTAGCTACTTCTGCTTGGAAAAAATTACGACTATTCTGTAGAAATTCGGGTTTTAAACTACTCCCCTCATCTGTCCACAGAGAATTAGCGATCGCTAGTGTTACTTTTTCATCTGGATTTTTCAACGAATCTCTCAACCGAGCGTAAGCAGAATTAATTTCAGAGAGGTTCATACCTTGGAGCGCTAATACTTTAGTCATTGCTTCTTTAGTGGAACCATCAGCACCTCCATAAATTAGAGCAAGAGCAGTCGCTATACTGTTGGGAGAAATAAAAACATTTTTTTCACCCTCTTGTAATAAAACTTCTGTAAATAAATTAAAACCAAATTTTGTATTTGCAGCAACAAGCTTTTTTTCTACTTCTTGTTCTGATTTCTGGTTCAAATTATTTTGCATTTTTAACTCGGATATTTCGGAACTAACTAGAGAGGGTTGAGATTTTTCTTTATGTATACCTTTACCCATTGCACTAGTACCATCTATCTGGGAACATCCTAATACACCCAAGAGTAAAACTCCTGCTGCTGCTAATGTATAACGTCTACCTAAACACACACCGTATCGTCTTTGCAGAAAATTTCTTCGGGAACTATTTAATTTCTGCTTCATCTCACCACCATTAATGCCATTCTGCTTTATCTTTGACTATGACATTTGAGTCAACGAAGAAGTATATGGTTACAGTTTTAGCAACGGCAGTATTCTATTATTAATAAATACACGTTGTATAGAATTTCCAGTACTGTAATAATTATGTATAAACAGATTAAATAAATATATTTTTTGTCAATACTCTATAAGATATAAATATCTCAAAAATATTCGGTAATATGAAATTATCATTTTTTAGTCACAGATAAAATAATTTAAAAAATTAAAACTAGATAAATAAATCAAGATTTTCCTAAATGACTATTTAGATGTAATGAGTAATAAAGGCAGAGATTGTGATTGGGAAAATATTTCTCTACAAGAGTTATTAACTCTTGTAGATGCATTTGTATTTCGTACTGCAGGGAAGCATCTCTCTGAGATTGAAATTTTAGTTTTTAACGGCTCATGGCAAGGTCATAAATATCCTAAAATAGCTCAAGATAGCGGTTATAGTCTTGAGTATCTTAAAAATGATGTAGGACCAAAGCTATGGAAGTTATTGTCTCAAGCTTTGGGGGAGAAGGTAAGTAAATCCAATTTAAAAGCCGTTTTAGGACAGTATATTTATCAGCTTCAACAAAAGCGTAAGCAGACAGATAATAAAGGTTCTACAGATAATCTTGTAAGGGAAGATGCTGGGAGGATTGATACAGACAACAGTTCTCAAATAGTATCTAATCCTAAAGAGGATATAGAATCGCCAAAAAATATATTTTATGGACAAAAAATATTACATAATTTGCCATCAGGTGACGGGATATTAACACCTCCTGTAAAAGGTATTCCCTCTAAAATTGTAGGCAGAAAATTAGAAGTCGAAAAATTACTAGAATTGCTCTGCTTTCGTCATCCACTGACTCGTATAAGTATCGAAGGTTTAGGTGGTATGGGTAAAACCAGTTTAGCTTTAGATATTGCTCACCGTTGTTTGCACTTAAGTCAAGAAATAAGCGAAAGTCAAGAAATAAGCGAAGAAAACTATAACCCTCAACTACTATATTTTGATGCAATCATCTTTACATCCGCCAAAAGCCAGTATTTTACTGAATGTGGAGTTATACCGCGTCTCCGACGAGAAAAAGACTTGCAGGATATTTTAAGAACTATTGCCCGTACTTTAAAATGTAATGATGTTATTTCAACTAGTTTTGAGGATGCTTATGAACCTATATATAAGCGCTTAGTAAATCTGCATACTCTGCTAATTATTGATAATGTCGATACTTCAGAACAGCAAAAAGAAATTTTAAGTTTTTTGTATGAATTACCAGCGACTGTCAAAGTTATAGTTACCAGTCGTCAAAAAACTCCCTTCAGTACTATCAAACTAAAAGCCTTGAGTCAGACAGAGGCTTTAATATTAATTCAGCAGCAAGCTAGACAAAAAGATTTAAGTTTAGATTTAGAAGCATCAATCAAACTATATCAAACTACTGGCGGTGTCCCGGCTGCGATAGTTTATGCGGTTAGTCAGTTAGGAGCAGGATACAGTTTAGAATATATTTCTCCTCCATCTTCAGGTATAGTCGAAGACTTTTCTCGCTTCTACTTGGAAGCTTCTATCGAGCCTTGGATAGGTAAATCCCCTCATTATTTATTAATGGCTTTGGGATTATTTATAAATTCTCCCACATTGGAAGCCCTTACTTATGTTGCT
Source organism: Mastigocoleus sp. (assembly GCA_050042865.1). Classification (GTDB taxonomy): domain Bacteria; phylum Cyanobacteriota; class Cyanobacteriia; order Cyanobacteriales; family Nostocaceae; genus JBCCDM01. The sequence goes on along the minus strand of JBHJJE010000008.1, from coordinate 60,109 downwards.
TCCATCGAATCATCAAAGATTGTTGCAGATTCTTTAGCTCATCTGCAACAACTTTCACTGGTTGACCTCCAAGGTGAAAGATATACAATGCTACCCTTGACTCTGACTTATGCGCGATCGCAAATTGCAGCATATCCAGACTTTGAAGTCAAAGCTCGCAAACGCTGGGCAGATTGGTATTTTAATTGGGCAAAAAAATATGGTGGAAAAGATTGGTGGGAATGGCAAAATTATCAAGGTTTAGAATCTGAATGGGAAAACCTTGTACAAGTCATGGATTGGTGTATTGCAAATGAATATTATCAACAAGCTTGTCAGTTATGGCACAATATAAAATGCTATACTTACTCCTTCGGATATCGACAAAATCGATTGCATTATTGGGACACTCCCTTAGAATGGTTGGAATGGCTAATACAGTCTGCTAAAAATCAACAAGATTGGTGTAATGCTGCCGAGATGTTAGGCGATCGCGCTTGGAAGTTAACTTTGATGGGTCAGTGTGGGCATCTAGTTTTAGCAGAAGCTCTATATGCTCAAGCATGGAAATTACATCGTCATCAAACTATTGATTGGCAAATAGATTTAATGATTCACATTGCAGTATGGCATATTCAAAAACAACAGTTCTATGTTGCCAAGAATTGGTTATATCAGGCTAAAAATCTATTAGAAAATTATTTACATCACTCTCAACTTGATCCTAAAATTTCTATTCGTTTAACTATAAATATTCTTTACTATCGAGGTGAGATTTTTTATAAAACTGGAGAATATGAAAAAAGTCAGCTATTATTTGAGGAAATTATCACCAGAGCACAAAAAATAGATTGGCAAAGAGCTATTTTCTTAGCTAAAGATTTTCTAGCAGATATTGCAATCGTACAAGGTCATTTATACAAAGCACGAGATTTTCTGATATCGGGTTTACAAGTTACTCAAGAGAATAAAGATAGTTGCTCTGAGGCTTATCTTAAACGTTCTTTAGCAAACCTAGAGCGAAAACAAGGGAATTTACAAAATGCTGTGCAATGGGCAAAAGAGGCATTCACAGAATTTGATACTTTGGGAATGGTCTCAGAAGCATTGGAAACTGAAGCTTTATTGAGTAATATTGCAACAAAATAAAAGGTACTCAGTATTTATAGCTTTTTTAACTAAGATGATGTGGATAAAAACTAATAAATTTTTTGAAAATCATTTTTCGATAAAATCATTATTTTTCATAATCTCATAAAGATTTATATCATTTTCTAACAAACAGGCATGCCCACTATCAGGTAGTACTACTATTCGAGCATTTGGTAAGATTTCCTTTAAGATTTCGGCTTCTATTGCTGAGGGTAAAAGGCGATCGCTATCGCTAGCTAACAATAGTACTGGTTGGTGTAATTGACTAAGTTGATTATTGTTGATACTCCATTCTCTGAGTAATGAAACTCGCCAATTAATAGTTTTTGACGGTATTTCGCGAATAGTTTTCTCTACTTCCTGACGGGTTTTATCGCTTATTTTCCCCAAAGACATCAAAAACGGTAAAAAACCAACCGTACTCAGACTATAGAAGGGTGAGGGGACAAAATTTAATAGTCCCGAAGCCCAACTTAATAAGGGTAAACGGTGAAAACTAGAAGCTGGGTTGACCAAAATAATTCGTTTGAGTAGATGTGGTATTTGAGTTGCAACCTTCATTGCTAAGCACCCACCAAAAGATTCACCACATAAATAAGTGCTGCGTCCGATGTGTCCTTCTATTTCTTGTTTAATCGCATCTACAACATACTTAGTTAAATTATCCCAGTCACTAAGGTCATTAGCTGGTATCTTCAAACAACGAACATCAAAGCTATTTTCTAACCTCGCAGTTTGCGATCGCAATAATTCACCACTGCCATCCATTCCCGGAAGATATATAAACAAGGGTAATTGAGGCTGTATTCTTTGGGGGACAATAAAGCTTGGTTTCAAATAATTATTCGATTTATTCATGGATTGATTATTATATTTTTTTTATTCATCTATATAAATAAATTATTCATTATTTCAGACCCTTATGTGGTCATATAGCTAACTCATTAATAATCAAATAAACTTATATGCATCATCATTAAAACTGCATTTCTCACAAGTATAATTAAATATTGATTTATATTGGTAAATTCATATGGATCATAAGATAGCTAATTGAAAATTTTTAGTTATTTGAAATAAAGCAATTTATTAAATCACAGGACTTATCCAATGGGAGGCAAATCCTGGTTGACGGGTCACACAAAAGCGATTATTTTAGGTTAAAAATCAAACATATTGTTACAGCATCCTATAATCAGAATATGTTCTTTTGCGTAAGTCCTAAGAATATATTAAAGATACTAGGGTCAGTACGAAAATAAAACATTATCTGATTTTGGGCATTTCTACAGGCTCTCATAAATCTCTTCAGCAGATAAATTTTAGGCAAAATACCTTTGAAAAAATTGGCATCTGCAAGAAATATTTCTGCCTTATCTAGATACCCTTCTAGAAAAGTAAAGATGAAGAATAAAATTTATATTGTTTGAGATAAGGCTAGGTTTTTATTTAAACATAGAACTAAATATTTTTTATAGATTCGTTTTTTACGTGTATCAAATTTATTAACATTCTTCTATCAAAAGTTATAATTTATTAAATCATTGATTAAACACAGGTAGTAAATTATTTTCATCCTCAAAATAATTTAAAAAGTGAATATCTTTAAAAGAAGAGCATCCACACAAGTGTAATAATTGCTGGCAGTTAGCAAACTGTATATCTAGAAAAATATTTTCTAATAGTTAGCAGTGTATCTTTATTGAAAATATTTAGAAAAATTACTTAATATTCAATATACTACTATTGTGTAAGACTATTTAAAATTATTCTTTAACTTTTAATTTCGATATTTATCTAATAGCAAAAAATATATATTTAGTTTTCTTATTTATAATTTTACATTTCGTTACCGTAAAAATTATTTTCTTAAGGTAGAAGTATTTCCATTTATAATTTTGCGTTAAATTATTCATAATATAGTAAATGCAATAATTGGTATTCTCAATAACAATATTCCTGAAAACTGGCTGAAATTAGAAAAAGAAAGCACCAATTTCACTGTTTTATTCTAGATTAGCTGTATTTATACCTAACCTCAAAAAGTCTGTTGAATAATTTTGTTACTATTAAATATAAAAATTGAAAATACAGTTAAAATGTTATACAATAACGTGGTTTTGCTTTGAAAACATACATATAAAACTGTTAAATTATTAATTTTTTATTTTGCATGAAATCAGCTAATAAAACAAAAAAAACATTTGCTCTTACAACACCCTTATATTATGTAAATGATTTACCACATATCGGTAGTGCCTATACTACTATGGCAGCAGATGCTGTGGCACGTTTCCAAAGACTCTTAGGCAATGAAGTGCTGCTAATAACAGGTACGGACGAACATGGACAAAAAATTCAGCGTACAGCCGAGAGTCGGGGTGTAGATCCACAAACTTTGTGCGATCAGATGTCTGCTGGATTTATTTCTTTATGGGAATTACTTAATGTCCAATACAATAGCTTTATTCGTACAACAGATTCAAGACATCAGGTAATAGTAAAAGAATTTTTTTCCAGACTTTGGGATAAAGGAGATATTTATCTAGGTCAACAAAAAGGTTGGTACTGCGTATCTTGCGAAGAATTTAAAGAAGAACGCGAGCTTTTAGAAGGAAATCGCTGTCCGATACATGTAAATAAGGAAGTTGAGTGGAGAGACGAAGAAAACTATTTTTTTCGACTATCAAAATATCAAACTAAACTCGAAGAACTTTACCAATCCCAGCCAAATTTCATTCAACCTGAAAGTCGTCGAAATGAAGTGCTGAATTTTGTTTCCCAAGGATTGCAAGACTTTTCTATCTCGCGAGTTAGTTTAGATTGGGGATTTCCCGTTCCAACAGACCCAAAACATACTTTATATGTATGGTTTGATGCTCTGTTGGGTTATATAACAGCATTATTAGAACCAGGAGACGAGCCAAGCTTAGAATTAGCCTTAGAAAGAGTATGGCCCATCAATTTGCATCTGATAGGAAAAGACATACTGCGCTTCCATGCAATTTCTTGGCCTGCACTATTAATGTCTGCTGACTTACCCTTACCAGAAAAAGTATTTGGACATGGATTTTTGACCAAAGATGGTCAAAAAATGGGAAAAACCTTGGGTAATACTGTAGACCCAGTTGCATTAATAAAAAATTATGGTAGCGATGCAGTTCGTTATTACTTCCTTAAGGAAATCCAGTTTGGTAAAGATGGCGATTTTAATGAAGATAGATTCATTAACGCTTTAAATGCAGATTTGGCAAATGGTTTAGGCAATTTGCTAAATCGTACTTTAAACATGGTGAAGAAATATTGCAATCAACAGGTTCCTTCTATTACTAGCAAAGACATTTCTGTTGAACATCCCCTTTTGAGTATCGGTTTAAATTTGGGAGAGGAAGTTCAACAAGCTTATGAAGCTCTAGCTTTCAGTAAAGCCTGTGAAGCAGTCTTATCACTTATTGGAGCAGGAGATAAGTTTATTGATGAACAGAAACCCTGGACATTGCACAAGCAAGGACAACAAAGACTGTTAGAAGAAGTACTATACACAACTTTAGAGTCAGTACGTCTATGTGCTTATTTAATGTCTCCTATCATCCCCAATATTAGCACCAGGGTTTACCAGCAGTTAGGTTTTGACATTGATTTTAATCAACATCAAACTGTAGAAATCCTACCCTTTGAAACTCACGGTAAATGGGGAATATTGAGTACGCAGCAGCAGCTAAGTAAGCCTCAACCAGTCTTTCAACGTCTCGAAAAATCATTACCATTAAATGATTAGCTATTGTCTAATTATCTTTCTGTACTTATTTTCTGTGCTTAGGGAATTAAGTTAATTTCAGAGAACACCAAATAATAAATCATTCAATTTGATTATTCTCTCGGATAGTGCGTAACGCCACTGCGAGCTGCACCCTAGCAAAATTGAGTATTTCAAAATTGAGTATTTAATTAATTGGAAGTTCTTAATTCCATGCATATTATCATAAAACACTCTAATTTTCGTTTAATTTCAGATATAACGTATCGATTATTACATAGATAATAAATGAGGTATGACAAAAATGTTGAATAATCTAGAGGCTGATTCCATATTTACAGCAGAACAAATCCTAGAAAATCGAGGGCGTGTAGGAATTTTCATAGACGGCTCTAATCTGTTTTATGCAGCGTTACAATTAGGGATAGAAATAGATTATACCAAATTACTATGCCGACTTACAGGTGGCTCTAGATTGCTTAGAGCATTTTTTTACACTGGAGTCGATCGAACAAACGAAAAGCAGCAGGGTTTTTTACTGTGGATGCGGCGTAATGGTTATAGAGTCATTGCTAAAGACTTAGTGCAGCTACCAGATGGTTCTAAGAAAGCTAACTTAGATGTAGAGATTGCTGTCGATATGATGGCATTAGTAAACTCTTATGATACTGCGGTATTGGTCAGTGGTGATGGAGACCTAGCATATGCTGTAAATTCTGTTAGTTATCGGGGTGTGAGAGTAGAAGTCGTGAGCTTACGGTCTATGACTAGCGATAGTTTAATTAACGTTAGCGATCGCTATATTGATTTAGAGGCTGTAAAAGAGGACATTCAAAAGACACCACGTCAAACTTATCCCTATCGTCAATTATCACCTATGGGTGGAGTTTTTTTGGAAGACCCAACTGAAAGTGATGCTCATTTAGAATAACCAAAATGAAGCGTTATCAATATAATCAAAATCATCAGATTAAAAAAATACTAAAAAAGCGGAGGATTACCAATTTTTCCTCCTTTCCTGATTTGAATGTAGCCAAAATAATTTGCCTATTAGGTTTAAGTTTCACTTTATGTCTAATATCAGTAGGTTGCAGTGGTCAGAACAATGTTGAGGATGACATTCCTGATATAGAAGAACCATCTGCTGAAGACAAAGAAAGTAAACTTAGTTTTTCTGATGTGACCCTAGAGCAAGCTGACGAAAATGGTAAACCTGTCTGGAAAGTAAAAGCTAAAAAAGCCAAATATACCAGAGAAAGACAGCTCGCAGAAGTAGAAAATCCTTTTGGCGAATTATTCCAAGATGGTAAAGTCGTTTACAATGTACAAGCCGATAAAGCAGACATTATTCAAGACGGCAAACAATTATTTTTAAAAGGTAAAATAGTTGCTACAGACCCCGAAAATGGAGTTGTTTTGCGGGGAAACGAACTAGAATGGCGACCGCAAGAGGACTTATTAATTGTTCGCAACCAAATTAACGGTACTCATAAGCAATTACAAGCAACAGCAAAAGAGGCTAGAGTTAAAACCCGCGAACAAAAAGTAGATTTTTCTGGTGGAGTGATAGCGCAATCTGTAGAACCTCAATTAAAGATGCGCACTGAACATTTAATTTGGAAAATTAAAGAAGAAATACTAATAGGCGATCGCCCTATGCAAATCGACCGCTACAAAAATAATCAGATTACTGATAGGGGTAGGGGGGATATAACTGAAATCAACCTCAAAACTAAAATCGCTAGAATTACTAAAAATGGTCAAATAGATTTACGAGAACCACCTATGAGAATAGCTAGTAACTCTATGACCTGGAATTTAAATACAGAAACAGTTATTACGAATGCACCAGTAAAGGCAGTACATCAAGCAGATAATATTACAGTTACCGCAAATCGTGGTAGATTACAAATTCCTCAAAGAGTAGTTTACCTTACAGGTAAGGTTAACGCCATAGGTCAGAATAAGCAGTCCATTCAATCCCAGAAATTAACTTGGAACCTGAATGGGCAAACTGTTGATGCTCAGGGTAGTGTAGTTTATAAACAACAAAATCCACCTCTAACCTTAAACGGTCAAACAGCTTCTGGTAACTTAAAAGCAGAAACTATTGTTGTTAAAGGTGGTGGTAGCTCTAAAAATAGGGTAGTGACAGAAATTGTTCCACAAATACCTAATTAACCTCAGTTCGGGAAAAGTCAGGTTTATTCAGCTGTGAGTGACTCAAACAACACAAACACCTTGATATATACTGATTGTAAGCAAAAATACAATCATAATTTGGGCTTATCCCGAATAATCGTTAATTAAAAAGTTATAAGGTTAATTAATTATTTCCTAGGCAGAAGCTAGGAAATAATTTACTTGCTAGAAATTAACACTATAAATTAAGCACTTTAATTTTGAGAAATAACCTCATTACGGCTAGATGCACCTAATTTTGGTAAAACATTTTTCTGAATTGCGGTAGGAGGATTATTCGCAGTTTGTAATTGTTTTTCCAGAGTTTGTAATAATTTATCTTGGGTTTTACGTAGACTCCAAACTTGAGTACCGCGATTAATAATTGCAAACCATACCAAACCGCGATCGCGTGTAGGCATGACCCCAGCTAAGGCGCTAACATCTCTTAAAGTTCCAGTTTTGATTACAGTCGCAGCAGGCAATTTTCTGCCGTACATAGTCCCACGGGAATCAAAACCAGCAGTGGGGAATAAATCAGCAATGGTCATATTATTCGCTTTGGCATTTCTATGCAGTGTCATAAACATTGCACTAGCAGCTCTTGGAGAAATACGGTTTTCTACTCCCAGTCCTGAACCATTGATCAGCTGAATTTCTGATTCTGGAAATTTCGCGACTTTAGCTGCAATAGACTGTACTGCTTTTGCACCACCAATCGCATCTGCTAACATTTGTGCCATTTCGTTGTTACTAAAAACGTTCATCTCCTTGACGATACGATGTAAGGGTAATGAACGATGACGAACTAATAATGTTTGTTTTGGGTTAGCTTTTTCAGATAGCTTAACTTTTCCGACAATAACTAGTTCAGGCTTAGGAGTACCCTTGGGCATAATGTTATACTGAAGTGCTGCGGCTCTAGGCCAAGTTTTATAATTCAAGGCTTGTTGGAGAAACTGACCTGCAAGTATTGGGTGACGCTGAAAATTAATTGCAAAATCACCATTGATAATCAGATTTCCCTCTACTCTTTTAATACCCATACGATTGAGAGTATTTCCCAGAGCGATCGCTTCTTCCCAAACAAATAAAGGATCACCCCCAGCATTTAGGATCAAATCTCCTTTTAATACTCCATTTTTGAGATTACCATTTGTACCAACAGTAGTTTCAAACTGATATCTCATTCCCAGCTTAGTTAAAACCGCTAAAGAAGTTGCGACTTTAGTAAGAGAAGCAGCCGGTAGAGGAGTTGTACCCTGGTGATTTGCCATCAACATTGGACCAGACTGCATCCAAATACCTTGGGAACTAGTCAAATCATTAGTGATCACTTTTGACGAGACCAATTCTTTCAGATATTTGTTTACAGTATTAGTCCCCACCGGATTTGGATCGGGTGCAAGAACTAAGCCTGGGCTACTTTGCCAAGCCAAAACATCCAATGCATTCATTGGCTTGACTTCCACCCCAGCTGCATCTAGCCAAAGTGAAAATAAACCTGAACCCAGTAATTCCAGCATATATATACGATTCCCCTATTTGGATATGCAGTACTTGCGTATTAAGGCTAATGTACAAATTTATCTATTAAATTTCAGTTTTTTAAGCTCTTAGCTTTCCGCTATAACCAGGATTTAATCCCCAGTTATCCATAGCAGCGATAAACGTGAATGAACTATTCTTTTAGCTTTTTACTATAAGGCTAATAGTTAAAAGCTGCTTTCAGGGGTTAGAACCCCTATACTTGCCTAGCTTATTGCTAAAAGATTAGATTTTATTTTAAAAGTATAATTTTACTTGTGCTGCCTGCGTATCATTTCCGTTAGGAAAACTAAGTAATAGTACAATGAAGTATTGTAACTTGACTCTAAATGGGGGTTTTGACTCCATTTTGTCCTTTTTAGGATGATAAATTATACCAGTCCTGGATTTTATCAACATCTTCCAATAACTGAAAGCTTTGTTTAGATCCTTAATATGGGATTTAGTAATGATAAGAGGTTTTTTCCAAGATGTGAAAGATGGAAGAGTAACAAAATAAAGGTAAAGGATGAGAAGTTACCAATAATTTTATCTAAATTTTTTTATCTAAATTTATGAATTTAAAACTTTCTCCTTTCAGGGCGTGTTACATAGTGATATCTAATTATGACTATCTACTTATACATCTAAGAATCAACAGCTTTCTCATAACTACATATATAGTTAATAGAACTTACGCATTGACAGATTGAGGGAATTATCAGGTATGGATTTTAGATGTAAAAAACCTATTCTGTAAGACTTTTTACTTAATTATTTTTTTCACAAGATGATTAACAATAACCTGAAAGAACGAAAATACCTTGTCATAAAGTAGTAATTTTGTACGATGCGTAAATCCTAGTTAATAATTTCTGGCTACTAATTCCCAAATTAAGTTAAGCTACGTAATATGCTCTATGACACATTAAATTTGAAGCAATACTAGTACTTCTATATTTATTTGTGGTGGTTTTACAGCCAAAACTTCTTAGGGTCATTGAGATAAGTAAGATTGCAGATAAGCTACTTTATTTAAAGAAAGCATCTGATAAAATTTTAATGGTTTCTATTAAGCTTTGAGTAATGGTATCGACTGGCGTAAGGATCGCAATTGATGCAATGGGAGGGGATCATGCCCCCAAAGAGATTGTTGCCGGCGCACTGCGGGCACAAGAAGAATTGGGTGTAGATGTTTTGTTGGTTGGTGAACCCCAAAAAATTCAAGCTACATTGCCACCAAATACCAACTTGGAGCATGTAGAAATAGTCACCGCAAATGATGCGATCGCAATGGATGATGAACCATTAACTGCCGTTAGACGCAAGCGGGAAGCATCTATTAATGTTGCGATGAAGTTAGTTAAGCAAGGGAAAGCAGATGCTGTTGTATCTGCTGGTCATTCTGGTGCAGCTATGGCATCAGCTTTGCTACGTTTAGGCAGATTGCCTGGAGTAGACCGTCCCGCAATTGGTGCAGTTTTTCCAACTTTAATACCTAATAAGCCAGTATTAATATTGGATGTAGGTGCGAATGTAGACAGCCGTCCCAAATTTTTAGAGCAGTTTGCTGTAGTTGGTTCTGTTTATAGTGAGTACGTATTGGGAATTACAGACCCCAAGATAGGTCTTTTAAGCATTGGTGAAGAAGAGTGTAAAGGTGACGACTTAACATTACGTACTCATCAATTATTGAAGGAAAACTCTCAAATCTTATTTGCAGGTAATGCTGAAGGACGGGACGTTCTCTCAGGTAATTTTGATGTTATTGTCTGCGACGGTTTTGTGGGAAATGTATTACTCAAATTTGCTGAGGCAGTTGGAGATATACTTATACAAATAATGCGTGAAGAATTGCCCCAGGGTCTGCGGGGACAAGTCGGCAGTGCAATATTAAAGCCTAATCTGAGACGGATTAAGCAGCGTATTGATCATGCTGAGCACGGGGGCGCATTACTTTTGGGTGTTGATGGAATTTGCGTTATTGGTCATGGTAGTTCTCAAGCACCTTCGATTTTTAATGCAATTCGATTGGCGAAGGAAGCTGTTGACAATCAAGTTATGGAGCGACTTCATTCCCAAAAGTATAGTTTAGTCTCTGAGTAATTATTATAGGAACTATTCAAGTTCTGCATCTTTCATATCTTTCAAGAATGGAAGATGTGGAATTTGTGTATATAGATAAAAAATATCTGATGAATCTCTTCCCAAACTAAAGTTAAACAGCTGGAGGAAGAAATAGTTTTGGTGTCAAAATCTTTTCCAGTAATTATTTTTATAAGTTTAGAGATATCATCAACTTACTATTTATAAATGGTGTCAATGTCAAATTTATTAATTCTTAAAAATTGAATTTAGCCTTGGATGCGGATTACTAGACTCATGCTGAACGAGCTTGACTATAAGCATGTACTTTGTCTGGAGCTATATCTTGACAAATGAGTACATATGTCTACTTATAAGTAGAAATCCGGGTAACAGTCACTAACCCTAAATAACCAAGAAAAAAGAATATAGTTTACGCGTAACGAAACTCCCGTAACGATTGTTATGCAGGCATCTTGTTTCCATAACATTTAAAATTAAAATGTTTAAAGCTTATGAGCTATCAAACTTATTTATTCGCGAATAAATAAGTTTGATACAAAATATGAATGGTAGTAGCCTTTCTGGTAAAATATCATCCAAAGGCATTGAGTAAAGCTCTTCCCATAAAACAAATTTAGCTTGTCTATAACTTGAAAGACATGTAAATTATGAATGTTAACGGGCGAAAAGCTCTCACCAGTTAGTAAATGATATAGTGTGCTTACATGGATAATTTAGTACTACTTTATCTATGTAATGATGACTAAAACTGGTCACAAAAAGCCGATAGCTTAACTCCGGAGAAAGTGAGTGCAAAATTTCGGAATCGCAATTACAGGAAGTGGCTCGGCAGTGCCAGACAATTATCTCGATAACCAGGCGCTGACTGAACTAGTGGAGACATCTGATGAATGGATATCCACGCGGACGGGAATTCGTCAAAGACATGTGGCTACAGCTAATGACTCATTACAGAAAATGGCAGCTACCGCTGGTCAAAATGCGATCGCAATGGCTGGTATAGATGCTAAACAGGTTGATTTGATATTGTTAGCAACTTCTACCTCTGATGATTTGTTTGGTAGCGCTTGTAGAGTACAAGCAGAGTTAGGAGCAACTAATGCAGTAGCTTTTGATTTGACAGCTGCTTGTTCTGGCTTTGTGTTTGGGTTAGTAACAGCAGCCCAGTATATCAAAACAGGTGTTTATAAAAATGTACTCTTAATAGGAGCAGATATCCTCTCTCGCTGGGTGGATTGGAAAGATCGAAGTACTTGCGTATTGTTTGGAGATGGGGCTGGAGCAGTGATATTGCAAGCCGACGATTGCGATCGCCTACTGGGTTTTGAAATTAAAAGTGATGGAACTCAAAATGGTTGTTTAAATTTGGCTTACAATGCTTCTCCTCAAGTTCTAAATCAGGAAGTTAACGTTGGTAAAGGAACTTATCAACCAATCAGTATGAATGGTAAAGAGGTATATCGCTTTGCCATACAGAAAGTTCCTGAAATTATTGATAAAGCCTTATTCCGTGCAAATCTTACTATAGATCAAGTTGATTGGCTACTTTTACATCAAGCTAATCAACGAATCTTAGATGCAGTTGCCCAAAGATTATCAATTCCCTCCCAAAAAGTTATTAGCAACTTAGCTTGCTATGGTAATACTTCTGCAGCATCTATTCCTTTGGCTTTGGATGAAGCAGTACGTCAGGACAAGATACAAACTCACGATACGATTATTGCATCAGGTTTTGGAGCAGGTTTAACTTGGGGAGCGGCTATTTTTAAGTGGGGAAGGTAGACAAGAGAAAAGTTGACCGGTAGTAATGCACAGTAGGAAAATATCTGAACAACTCCATAGCTTAACTTGAATAAACTTTAAGTTCTTTTAAATTCTCCAAATAGAGTTTCTTGACTAAGAATTGCCTAAGAAATTGATTTATTTAGTATTTATTAGGTGATGATTTTCGATAGAATTAAATAGCTATTTATAGCATGCGTGAATCCCTTTTCATCCGCTCTTTGATTATTCTTTTTAATTATTATTTTTTGTTAATGTCAAATTTTGCAAAAAAAAATGCATTTATTGGTAAAGTAACCTTCAAATATTGATCCTTCATTAATGACTGATAAAGAGTAGCAAATGACGAAAACTGCATGGGTCTTTCCCGGACAAGGTTCACAATCGATTGGAATGGGAATAGATTTATTAAACCTTCCCTCTGGGAAAGAAAAATTTACTCAAGCCCAAGATATTCTAGGCTGGTCTGTTATAGATATATGCCAAGGTGATGAGGAAAAATTATCCCGTACCCTATATACTCAGCCTTGTTTGTATGTAGTAGAGACAATTTTAGCTGATCTTCTTAGAGAAAAAGGACACAAGCCAGATTTGCTTGCAGGTCATAGTTTGGGTGAGTACATTGCCCTTTATGTGGCTGGAGTTTTTGATTGGTCATCAGGTTTGCGGATGGTAAAGCGACGAGCGGAACTAATGGACAATGCTGCTGGTGGGAAAATGGCAGCATTAATGAAATTTGACCGAGAAAAATTAGAGAAGGCGATCGCCGAAACTCCTGATGTAGTTTTAGCAAATGACAACAGTCCCGCACAGGTTGTTATTTCAGGAACACCTGATGCTGTGGAGAAAATTATATCTGAGGTCAAAGCCAAACGAGCTACAACTCTTCAGGTCTCTGGTGCTTTTCATTCTCCGTTAATCGCAGCAGCAGCGAAGGAATTTAAAGATGTCCTAGAGCTAATCAACTTTCGTTGTGCATCTATTCCTATACTCTCAAATGTTGAACCTTCTCCAGAAACCGATGGAGAGACACTCAAAACTAGAGTTATAGGACAGATGACAGGTTCTGTTAGATGGCGAGAAACTTCTTTAGGTTTACAAAAACAGGGCATAGAAAAAGTAATAGAAATTGGTCCTGGTAAAGTATTAACTGGTTTAATTAAACGAACCTGTGAAGGTTTAACCCTAGAAAATGTTAGCACTGCTGCGGACTTAGAATAACCGAGAGACGGGGGGAGATTAGGAGACAGGGAGCACAGAGGAAGTAAGAGAGTGAAGCAGAGAAATTAAAAACATGCTCAGTGAAGCTATTAAACTTCCCCATAACCATAAAAATTATCAATTACCCGTCGTTAAATGTCTAAAGAACGCGAACCATTTGCTAGTCTACTGCTTTATCAAGCTTTTAAGTGGTCATTTATTAGTCCTCTTTTTCATACCTATTTTCAAGGAAAGATTTACGGTGCCGAACATGTACCATTATCTGGTCCTTTGGTAGTTGTCAGCAATCATGCAAGTAATTTTGACCCACCAATACTTTCAAGCTGCATTCGTCGTCCTATAGCTTACATGGCAAAGGAAGAACTATTTAAAGTTCCTGTTTTAAACAAATTAATCAGATTATATGGTGCATATCCAGTCAGCCGTGGAACAGCAGACCGGAAGGCTATAAAAGCAGCTTTAAAGTGTTTAGAGAAAGGTTGGGCTGTAGGTGTATTTCTTCAAGGTACTCGCACTGCTGACAGCAGAATTACTGAACCCAAACGCGGGGCAGCTTTAATTGCTGCGAAGGCTAAAGCTCCATTACTACCTGTTTGTCTATGGGGTAGTAATCAGATTGAAAAGAAAGGTAAAGTAGTACCGCAAAAAGTCCCGTTAACAGTGCGGATCGGAAATGTAATAGAAGCTCCATCATCAACAGCTAAGGAAGAATTAGATATGCTTACTCAAAAATGTACAGCAGCAATTAATGGATTACATGATTTAGGTAGGTAAATAGAAGGATAGAATATCCAAAATAGCGATTATATTTTATAACTTTTGATGATGATATTCTATTGCTGTAGAAAGTAGTAAATATCATTTTTTTGTTTGTAAGATAATAAAAAATTAAGATTAAACAAAATTAGAATTTTCTACTTTATTGATATACATATAAGCTATAGGTAAAGTATAATTTTTCACTTATATTCGATTTTAAAGGTAAGTAAAATTGAATTTATATGGTAGTCTTTACTAATATCCATAGCTGGAGTCTAGTACAGTGTAGCGTAAATAGCGCACCCATTAAACAGCTAATACCTTAACCCTATAAGTCCACTATTGGATTAATCGATATAATTCCAGGTATAGGAGCGACATTAGGAATTAGTGTAATTACTGCAATTATTATATCTCAGGGAGTTTGGTTAGCGCTTAAAGTTTTAGCCGCTTGCATTGTATTACAACAAATCCAGGATAATCTAATTGCACCTCGGATTATGCAAGATGCACTCAATCTTAATTCTGTTGTGATATTTTTTTCGTTACTAGTAGGGGCTAGAGTCGCAGGTTTATTAGGAATTTTTATTTCTATTCCAATTGCAGGAGTAGTAGTTTCTTTATTTGAAATTGATGAAATGAAATCAGAAGTTTGGATGTTAGCTGACTAATAAAAATAATTACCTATAAATTTAATTTTTGATTAAATAATAACTTTCAATAATTATAAAAATAAAAGTAAATCAACTAATTTTTTAGTATATTAATTAATGATGAATCAGCTTTTTATCAATGACTGAAAAAGATATCAGAGCGCAGCTAACACAAAACCTGGATGAATCGGAATGGGAATGGTTGATTCCTCATGCCAAGCGAGACATGATAATTGTAGTCACACAGGAACTGAATTTATTAGATGTAGGAGAAGCGATCGCTACCGATAAAGCCTCATTTGTTCAGGTATGGATTGATGAGGCTTTAATAACTAAACCTTCAACCCAACAGATTGGAGAATGGAACTCTCAACCTAGCAAACGTTTTAACGCTTTGATAGTTGAACCTTATGTTTTGATTCAGGAAAAATCAACAGCTTGAAGAAGTACAAAATTTTGGATGCAGAATTTATGAAATTTAGAACTTAACATGTCTAATAATTAAAGCTGAATCCATCATCTGTTTTTTATTTTGAGATAAAGTAAAGATTATCTTAAATCGATATTTCAGCATTTATTTAAAAAATGTATTTAACTATCACTCGGTATAAGCTCGAACTTCTAATATGTGCTTACTTACCAAATGGGCTTTGTCAACATTTTTATGTTGTCTTTGAATCACTCATATTTGAATAAACCTGATTTTTCCCAGACTGACATTATTTACTCAATCATTACATAATTGGAATTATCGACAAAATACTTTACATATTTTCATTCTTTGAATACTGTTTAAATAAAATAATAAATAAATTATGCAATTATTATCTATTACGTGGTTAAATCGTAACAAGATATACATTTGTTTAAATTTAGTAGTAAATGATTGATTTAAGTTTGTTGTATTCAAGTCCCTATAGTGGTTATTTGAAGATAAACTCAAGAAATCAGAATGTTAAATACTTGTACATCACTGTATACTTATACCTCTAGATAGTAGTCAAAAATTGAATGAAAAAAATAAACTCTTGGAATATTAGAAGGTTAATAATTATAAATCCTGTCATAGTATGAAACATAAGAGCATTAATATTGCTTATGTTCGCCGACAGTGTTAGTAGAAGTAAATTCCAAAATTATAGGGGTGTACCTTCCATGCCCTTGAAGATACTTATAGTTGATGATGATTTAGGTACTCGTCTTTCTATCGGTGACTATCTTGAATTATCTGGTTACTCAGTAATTACTGCTGATGATGGTCAGGATGCACTAACAATAGTAGAAAAGCATCATCCTGATTTGATAGTTACTGACATCATAATGCCTAAAATGAACGGTTATGAATTAGTACGTCAGGTTCGACAAAAAGAAGCATTTCGTCTTTTACCAGTGATTCTTCTAACAGCCCGAACTAAAACTCAAGAAAGAATTTTAGGCTATCAGTCTGGATGTGATTTATACTTACCTAAGCCATTTGAACTTGAAGAATTAGCAGCAGCTATTCAGAATCTTTTAGAGCGATCGCAAATCATTCAAGCTCACTATCGAGCAGCTTGTTCTGATGAATTAAATTCATATACAAGCAATTTTAAAACTCAACAGAATCAGAATCTGTCTTCAGGGATGTATCCCTCTCCTATTTCATCCCCATTAACCTCCAGAGAAGAGCAAGTTTTGGAATTATTAACCCACGGTTTGTCTAATGTAGAGATGGGTAATCAGCTATACTTAAGTCCAAGAACCGTAGAAAAGTATGTCAGTAGTCTATTACGAAAAACTGAAACTTGTAATAGAGCAGAACTAGTACGTTTTGCTATGGAAAATGGTTTAGTTAGGTAAATTCAAAACTCATAAGTTTATTAGACGCTTTACTAAATTTTAAAGCGCCTAAGTTGTTAACTTATATTTTTATTATGCCTTTAAGTCTTACTTTCAATACTCTCAAGCAAACCATCACAGGCATCAAGTAACAATTCAATAACTTGATTAAAACCATCAGTACCTCCATAATAGGGGTCTGGAACTTCCTTGATATCATGATGATTGCAGAAATCGCACATCATTTTTACTTTTTCTGCATATTCTTGAGTACTGTCAAGACGAACAATATCTTGGTAATTATCTTTATCCATCGCCAAAATTACATCGAAATCTTGGAAATCCGATTTTTGAAATTGACGAGCTTGTCCGCGCATTTGAATACCCAATTTTTGATTTGCAGAAGCACTCATGCGTCTATCTGGTGGACTACCGATATGATAGCTAGATGTACCAGCGGAGTCACAAATAACTTTATCAATCATATTCCTCTCAGTAAGAAGGTAATTCATGATATTTTCTGCTGCTGGGGAACGACAGATATTTCCCAAACAAACGAATAACACTTTATAAGTCATTAAAAACAATCAGTTATTGTCACAATTCAATATTGTAAAATCATAGGGAACAGGTTTAATTAACTATTTACCTCTTCTGGATTGTGAATATCCAATTAACGTATCGTTAAGTACGGTATTTATTCAATATGAGAACTTCAAAGTTTATGACAGAATTTTCTTTCTACTGAAAGTTTAGTTTCTCAAATAGGAAAAACTACACAGAAAATGAAGATAAACATGAAAATCAACATATGAAAAAACACCGCTTGTGTAAGACGGTGTATACTTAAATACTTGAAAAGTGTAAAAACTGCTTTCTTACTGCAAACCAGGTAATTCTAGACCACTTGTTAAATCTTCCATACGTTCGCGCATAGTCGCAGTAGACTTATTGTAAGCATCTTTCATCGCAGTAGTAACTAAATCAGAAAGTACTTCTGCTCCTTCATTAATTGCTTCTTGCGAAATTTCTACCCGTTTAGGCTCTTGATTACCACTTACAATTACTTTAACTAAGCCACCACCGGATTCTCCGGCAATTTCCATTTGTTCTAGTTCCTCTTGAAGTTGCTTAGCTCCTTCCTGAACTTGCTGAGCTTTTTTAAAAGCTTCTGCTAATTCTTTCATTTTTCCCAAGCCAAAGCCAAATCCCTGTCCTTTAGTCATAATTTTATATCTCGCTAGTGCTTTCAATCACAAATCACATTCAATTATAGATGTGGCAGACCAATTGACCACTTTTTTAGAATCAGTAGCCCAGAGTAAAACTAAATACTACAATTTTAGATAAGTATATAGTGCATATAGAAGCCAAACTTATTACTTATCGTCAGAATAACCCTCTATTGCAATAAAATAACAAATTCATAGTAAAAAGATTTTTCAATACTTCTGACTATGAATCAAATTTATACCATTTTATTAAGATCAGAGTAATATGCACCCTCCTGTAAAAGTATTGCTTTATCGTTTACCGGCATTGGCGTAGACATATGTAGTCATTCCAAAAGGAAAATATGGATCTATTGTTAATGCTATTTGGAGTGGATTTGGGGGATATTTGTATCCTTAAGAATAGGAGTTTAGGAGAACATCCCCCACCCAATATCCCAATATAAAGTATTTTGATTTTGCTATTTAATACTGATACGAAAATTAATTGGAATGACTATATATTTAGCAAACAGCATGATTTGTAACCTGTCTTCTTAGACCATTGCAGGCACATTCTTTACATGGCGGCGTACCGATGAATAACTCAGCTAATCTATGAACCTTAATAATGAGTATAAACCTTGGTAATGAGTATAAAATTTTCAATACCTCAAATGGCTTATCCAATCATTTGAAATCTAAATTTGTTTCCTTAAAGCTATCTACCCAATTTAGTGTCTGCTTAAAATTTATTTAACAAATTAGAGAATCTACCTATGATCTAACTAACTCCTTGAAATTCTCCAATCATTTTAACTTCAGGATGCAATAAAAGTGACCAACGTTGTTGTACTTTATCTTGTACATGACGAATCAGATTGAATATATCTGCTGCCTTAGCTCCTCCACAGTTAACTATAAAATTAGCGTGAAGCTCTGCTACCTGGGCATTACCAATCTGAAAGCCTTTCAGTCCGGTTTCTTGGATCAACCAACCAGCAGCATAAGGGTTGGGATTACGAAAAACGCTACCGCAGCTAGGTAAATGATAGGGTTGAGTATTTAGACGATGTTGCTGATGCTTCTTTGTCATAGCCTGAAGCTGAGAGGCTTCAAAACCTGGCTGTAACTTAAAAGTCGCCCGTGTAACTATAAGATTGCTTCCTTGTAGAATAGAAGTACGATAACTATAATTAAGCTCCTCTCTACTTAAGATTTGCAGATTCCCATCTGGCAATAGTACTTCTACACTCGCTAGAATATCTGCAATACAACCCTTATGAGCACCAGCATTCATCACTACTGCACCACCCACTGTTCCGGGAATGCCTACAGCCCATTCTAATCCTTGCCATCCTCGTTTTGCAGCTTCCCAAGCCAAGCTAGGTAAAGGTTCTCCAGCTGCAACTGTTAATAAAGCACTCTCCTCATCAAAATTGCTAGAACGCAGATGACGAGTCACAATTACCAATCCATCTAAACCGCGATCGCTAATTAATAAATTAGATCCTGCGCCTAAAACTGTAACAGGTAAACTGTGCTTATGAGCATACTCAAAACTAGCTTGTAAGGTATCTAAGTTCCGTGGAGCAACATACCACTCAGCAAGACCGCCAACTCTATAAGATGTATATGTTGCTAGAGAAACTTGAGATTTAATTACACCATCAGTACCGGGTAAGTAAACTTCTGTACTATTCACATTCCTCGTAGTTGTTTTTGGTGATTGTTTTGTATGAATCGGGGATTGCCAATGAGACAATGTGGTCAACTCCGAAAAGGGAGAGACTAACTTCAAGGGAATTTTCCTCCATGTACAACTGCATTTGCGCAGCACCTCTTTCAGAGACACTTAAAAAATCACCACAGCCACCGATGTTATGCGGTAGGATAACAATGATATCAAGAACATCACAGGTATTTGCCTTAATCTGTGAATTCCTTATATCTAGTCGCATTTTTATTAGTTGCGATACCTTTAAATATGCAAACATACGGCGATAATTTGCAGCAGAAGTAGCTAATATTATAATAGATGCATATTCGAAGCCGATAGAATCCCTTGATATCAACTAAGAAGTAGCTTTTGCAGGTTGATGAAGTGCTGCAATAACTTCTGGAATAGTTTGGTTCAGGTTCCCAGCACCTAAGAATAGCGCTAAGTCGCCAGGTAAGAGTATTTCTAATAAATAATCGCAAACACTAGCTAGAGTTGGCTGATAATGCACATCAGAATGCTCTTTGGCTACAGCTGCTGCTAATTGTTCCCCACTTACTAGACCTAAGTCTACTTCTCCTGCACTATATATATCGGTAAGTATAACCACATCTGCATAAGTAAATGACTGAGCAAACTCTTCTAGGAATGTGTGGGTGCGAGTGTAGCGGTGGGGTTGAAATATTGCAACTACTCTTTGCTCTGGTCTAGCTTGCAAACGGGCTGCTGCTAAAGTTGCTCGAATTTCGCTAGGATGATGAGCATAATCATCAATAAAGGTGATGCCGTCAACTTCTCCTCTGAATTCAAAACGTCTTCTGGCACCTTCAAAAGTTGCTAAACCTTTGGCAATTTGACCAAATTCTAAGCCAATCTTCCGACCAACAGCAACTGCAGCTAAAGCATTACTCAGATTATGATGTCCTAAGACGGATAAGTTTAGTACTCCAAGAGCCTTACCACCTTCCCATACTAGAGCAGTTGTTCCATCTGCTCGATAGTCAATATTTGTTACCTTATAATCAGCTTCACTATCAGGATGTAAACTGTAAGTTATGGAGGGCTTAAACATTGAATTTACTGTAGAACAGTCAATGCTGGCAATTAAATTATCACAACCTTTTTCAAAAGTTTTGAAGATATCTATTACTTCATCTAAGGTTTCGTAATGGTCTGGGTGATCTAATTCTATGTTGGTAATAATGCCAATGGATGGCGAGTGTTTTACCAAAGAACCATCTGACTCATCTGCTTCTGCGACTAAATATTGACTTTGACCTAACCTAGCATTTCCATCAAAGGCATTTACTTCACCACCAACTAAAATTGTTGGGTCAACACCGGCTTGTAGCAACATATAGCCAATCATACTACTTGTAGTAGTTTTACCATGAGTTCCTGCTACTGCAATACTATGATATTCATCAATTAGAGCAGCTAAAACGTCAGAGCGATGAAGAATTGGGCATCCTAATTCTAATGCTGCTTTGTACTCTAAATTGTTAGTATTAATTGCAGTAGAACATATAACTTGAGGCAGTTTTTCTGTAGTTTTAAATAACTTACCTTCTTGATTTAATTCTGTTTCTTGAGTTTCGGTTTGAGGGTAGAAGAATTCCAAATTGCTTGCTTGTTGCTTGCTGAAAATATGGACTCCTAAAGATTCCAAACGACGAGTCATATGATTTGGTCGCACATCCGAACCAGATACGGGAAAATTACGCCTTGCTAGTACATGAGCAACAGCTGACATCCCAATACCACCAATACCAATAAAATGAAATGGTCTACCGCTAAAATCTACATTCTTTCTCATTTTTTTTCGCTCCTCTTACACCACACCACACCGTCATTTTTGTTTGACACGCGTATCATATCAGGATTTTGTTTTTTACCGATACTGTGTATGTATCATTTTCCCCTCTGAATAATTAGTTCATTTTTGTTTATTCAGTGGCAGATTCACACAAGATTTTAACCTCTTAACAACTTTTTTCTCTTTCTGAATAGATATTATGTTTATTCTTCAAATTTATCCAGGATCTGGATATAAAAAGCTGTATTTTGAAATACATCTACTCTTAAGCATCTAACTGTTGAGTACTGAATCAGGTTTAAATAAAAGGATTAAGTAAAACAATTATTTGTTTATTTAAATTTAAAGATTTTTGTACCTCCATAAAATTAAGTACAAATCAACTTGTTAAGACTCTTTCATGTGCTTTGAGCAAGATATCGCTGCTCTAGTTGAAGAAAAATAGGTTAACAATCCAAGCTTTATTTGCTTATCTGAGTGATGTCTTACAGATTAGTTTTCTAGTTATAAACTATGAATCAGATTTCAACACCAGGTAGAAATACTGTAAATGCAGTCCGGATGAACCAACATTAACTATTTCTTAAACAGCTATAAAGTTAATTAGGAAATACTTTACACGATTCGGCTCCTTCAAAATTAAGGATAAAAATCGATATTAAATTATTACCAGCTAATCTCAATCAACCTCCTCTCATTATGGGTATTATGCCTTCAATCAAGGTGTTGAGTAAGTAAACAGAATAACTTATTTGGGTTGATTACCATATAGCCGTCTTTATTGCATATCCCTTTAGGAGTAGTTTAGTCAAGTCTTCAATGCAACTTATTTGTGTTATTGAAAGAAGAAACCTCTTTTGTTGGAGTCTGTGTAACATAGCACAAACATCTTTCTGTTTAGGATACAGCTTTTTTCATTTCTGTGAATTTTATCTTCCAATTTTTGGATACAAAATTCTATATACACAAAATAAACTTAATATTCACAAAACAAAATAAAATATTCAGATGCATACCTTGCGATCGCATATTAGGCTGTTATGCATTTAATGTGTATATTCAGGTCAGACATGATTGAATTTACGGAAATCTGATTCCTTCTAGCTTGACAAAGGCAGATGCCAGAAGTCAGAGGGTAGAAGGGATATTGAAGGATGAAGGTTTTTCATTCTTGATGGTAAACCCAATAAAAAAAGGAAGGATAGACAATTATTTTTAAGGATCTAACGCTGCATAGTTATAAATACCCCCCCTTTGCGATATGATCGGGGTCATAAATAGCTTTTTAGTTAGGCATAAGATACAGAGGGCAAGACGCTGTGATTAGAGTTGCAATTAATGGTTTCGGTCGCATCGGGCGTAATTTCATGCGCTGCTGGATGATTAGAGAGAACAGCAATCTTGAAGTTGTTGCTGTCAATGATACGTCTGACCCCAGAACCAATGCGCATCTACTCAAATATGATTCGATGCTAGGGAAGTTAAAGGATGCTGACATTAGTGCTGATGATAACTCCATCACCGCGAACGGCAAAACCGTCAAATGTGTATCTGACCGTAACCCAGAAAAATTGCCCTGGAAAGATTGGGGAATTGACTTAATTATTGAGTCAACAGGTGTTTTTACAACTCATGATGGAGCATCAAAGCATATAAATGCTGGTGCAAAGAAAGTTTTAATTACCGCTCCTGGAAAAGGTGGTGATGTAGGGACATTTGTGGTGGGTGTCAATGATAAAGATTATGACCATAGCAAGCACCATATTATTAGTAATGCTAGCTGTACAACAAACTGTTTAGCTCCTATTGCAAAGGTGTTGCACGAAAGGTTCAACATTATTAAGGGTACAATGACTACGACTCACAGCTACACTGGTGACCAGCGTCTTTTAGATGCTTCACACCGTGATGTACGTCGTGCAAGAGCTGCTGCTATAAATATTGTACCTACTTCTACAGGTGCGGCAAAAGCAGTAGCTTTAGTGGTACCTGACTTGAAGGGTAAGCTCAATGGTGTAGCACTACGAGTTCCTACTCCTAATGTATCAATGGTTGATTTAGTCGCACATGTTGAGAATCGTACTATCACCGAAGAGGTTAACCAAGTTCTTAAGGATGCTGCGAATGGTTCAATGAAGGGTATTTTGGATTATAGTGAATTACCTCTAGTGTCATCTGACTACCAAGGTACTGATGCATCTACAGTTATTGATTCTAGTCTGACTATGGTTATGGGTAATGACATGGTCAAAGTAATGGCATGGTATGACAATGAGTGGGGTTATAGCCAGAGAGTTCTTGACCTAGCAGAGATTGTCGCTGCCAAATGGAATTAATGCATTGATTGTGATATTAAATTGTCACTAGCTTTCTGCTAGTTTGCTAAGGGAATGCGCTTTTTTTATCATTCGATATCATAATTTGCTTTCATCAATCTTTATTTAGACCTTGTAGGGAAACTTCGGGTTTCCCTTTTTTATAATTGTCAGGTTTAAATTGTCACTTAATAAATGGATAAAACTACCCATAATTGCCCGATCTTAACGGCTAGTTAGGTACTACAGCTTGGAGTTTAACCAAGTCTCTTAACACGAATCAATTTTGTATTTACTGACCTCATCAAGTCGTCCAGGTTGGGATTTCTCCGCGTTCTTTTTATATTTATATGTATGGGTATATGGGTATTGTGTATAAATATATAGAGTTGTCTAATGTTTTTCAAAGTGTTTAAATCCCTCTGCCAAACTTAGGGTTCTATCAGGATATGTACCTGTGCTATCTTGTAAGATTACTTGAGAATTAGAGGTTAATTGACCAATAATTTTTGCATCTGCACGGAAAGTTTTGACAAAATTGTCTGCTATTTCTGGTGGTAAACACAAAACTAGTTCAAAATCTTCGCCACCATACAAAGCATAATTTAATGCTTCTTCTTCCCCTAGCAGCTTTATCATTGATGCAGGTAAAGATATTTGAGATTTTTGGACAACTGCACCAACCTTGCTGGCTTGACAAATCTGTAAAAGAGCATCTGCTAAACCATCACTACTGTCCATACCAGCAATTATTGAACTATTTAAGATATTATTTCTACTTTCAGTATATTTTCTAAGACTTTTTTTTAAAAAAGGTAAGATATCTAGCCTTGGTTGAGGTCTTTGATGAGCTTGAATTAATTCTTTGCACTCTTGGGAAGATAGATTTTTTTGCAACTTTGGATTGAGAAGTAACTTTAGTCCAGATGCTGATGCACCATGAACACCGGTTACAACAATTACATCCCCAGGATTAGCTTGATTACGAAAGATAGCTTCTTGGGGTTTCACCTGACCAAAAGCAGAAATATTAATACTAATTACAGGCGATCGCACTAAATCTCCACCAACAATCTGGCTATGATATTTACTTAAACATTGGGACATTCCTCGATATAAACCTTCGATCCAATTTACAGGTGTACTTCCTGGGAGACCTAATCCTACAGTAATTCCTAATGGAGAAGCACCCATAGCAGCTAAATCAGATAAATTTGCAGCTACAGATCTCCATCCTGCATCTTCTGCTGAAGTTGTGCGATCGCTAAAATGTACTCCATCAATTAATACATCTGTTGTTACTACTAAAGATTGTCCTGGTGTAGTGGTCAATAATGCTGCATCATCACCAATAATTTCTGAAGGACAAAAGCGATGTAGTATTTTTAGTAGCCCTTGTTCGCCAATATCTGAAATTTTCATAATCTAGGAAATAAGGTCTAGACAATAAGAAAAAATTACTCAAGGAATGAGCATACTAAAGAATTCTAAAATCTGTATCTTTGGCAAAATAAATTGATAATAAATCAATAATTACAGGTCTAAATTAATAATTAATAATTAAGAGATAATAAATTAACGTCAATTCGGTTTAAGAAGGTTAATTTAACTTTGAATGGCTGAAACAACACAAACACGTTGATATATACCTTTGACAAGCAACCACACAATAAAGGTTTGAGCTTATCCCGAACGAACTCAGGTTAAATTAATGAAGAAAGGGAAAATTGGTGAAAAATAAATAGGAAAGCAATGACTTTTCAAAATCCCCTTTTGACAAATCGAGATTAGGAAAGCTCGACATATCGATAAACGCCAATTATTACTGATTACTCATTACCTATGACCCATTATCCCTACCAATTTTCCCTTCCTAACTATTTACGCAGCTTGGGGTTTGACAAAATTCTCAATACCTTCAATAATTTTTGCTGATTCGATTTTGTCTCCAGCTCTAATTTCGCCTAAAACATCTTTACCTTCAACCACATAACCGAAAATTGCATATCTTCCATCTAACAAATTTCGACCTGCTGGGGTAAGTTCTGGTTGAAATAGAAAGAAGAAAAATTGGGATGAACCACCATTTGCATCAGATTCCGGACGTGCTAAAGCAACTCCACCGTATGCAGAAAAAGGTAATACCGGCATTTCCAAATAACGACCAGCTTCTTCTAAAGTAGTACCATAAGTTGGAGCTTCATCTCCTTCAACTAAAATTTCTAAAGGAATAGCCCGATATTTTTTAGTTTTAGGGTCAATAAAACCTTGCTCTTTACCTGGTGGGTCTCCTGTTTGTACTACATAGGATTCTTCTGAACGGGTGAATTCTAAGCCATCATAAAAACCACGTTGCACTAAATCTACAAAATTTCCCGCAGTCACAGGAGCGCTGTAACCATCTGCAACCATTCTAATAGTACCCCTATTAGTTTTGATTTCTACAGTGGCACGTCCTTTGAGCTGTGGTAAATAACTATATTCTGATGGAACTTTAAAAGGGAATCCTTTCACCATTAGTTGCTCTAAATCTCCTACTTTATTAAGGAGGGAGGCACGTTGAATCCAGACTTGCTCTTTATCTTTGGAATCTACTATTTCTCTTAATTGCTCGGTTTCAGACTGCAATTGTGAAATAAAAGCTTCAGCCTCAGAGCGATGTTCTTCAGGTACAGCTTCTAAAATTTTTTCTGGTTTTTCCAGAATTCGCGATGCTTGTTTCACGTCGCTGGTAATAGCACGCCAACGTCTATTCGCTCTGAGTTGAGTAGAAATATCCTCTAAGCTAGATTGTAAATCTCTTACAGGTTTATTATCAATCGGTAATGCATATCGTAATAATGCTTTACCGTCAGTGATTGCATTTCCCTGTGGTAGTAGTCCAGCTTCAGAAACATCAGTAAATCCAACTGTGATTAGACCTAAAAATAGCGCTAGTAACAGTAACGTATTTAGACTATTCTTCAAACCAATTTTTAATAACTCTCTCATGAGATAGCTCAAAGTTTATTCTCAATTTTTGATTGGGAAACATCAGTCACCGTAGGTTCGACTTTCGTAAGACAGAGTAACGATGACAGGGTTGAACCCCATCAATAATCTTCCCACAGAAGATAGGTTGTAATTATTGATTAGCTTTTGCCTTTTAATTTTTGGGTCTATGATATCGGCAAAAATATCAAAACTTTATATTTGTGTTACTTATTTGCATCGCAATGGATGAAAGTCCCCATTTAAGGTCAGACAATAAACAGATTCACGCTGTTCAAGTACTTTTTTATCATCTAATGCCCGCTTCTACCTCTTCGGAATCTTCATCTGTTTCTATATCAAAAGTATTGATTAATCTTTCTGCTTCTTGAATATCAATGTTGATATCAGCTCCATTGATAATTGCTCCCACTAAATTTAGTTCCGCTTCTTCTAACTGGTCTATAGCTTCACCTAGCAAGTTCTCCTGGGTATAATTAGGTCTTGCAACCAATACCATGCCATCGCTGTAGGGCTGAATTAGTAATGCATCGTTGGACAAACTAAGAGTATGGGTATCCAATATGACGAAATCATAACGTTGACGCGCATCTTTTATTAGCTGACGCATTTCGCTCGACTCTAGTATTGCTGCCGGATTGCGTACTGGTCCGGGACTAGGAATAATGTATAAATTTTCAATATCTGGTACTAAATGAGTACATTCACTTGTTTTAGAGTAGTAACGTAGAGGTTCTAAACTAGCTTCAGGATTAATATCTACCTTCAAGGACTGACAACGCGAAGGCGAACGCAAGTCTGTTTCAATGATTAATGTGCGTTTTCCAGCGCGAGCTGAGGCTATACCTAAGTGATAAGCACTAAAAGTTTTACCTTCACTATGGCTGGTGCTAGTTATAAGGATGACTTTTAAATCGCTACCACCTATACGACGAATGTTACTGCGTAATTTTTCGCAGTATTCTAGATAAGGAGATGTAAAGGAGAACATCACTGGCAATATATCTTTATCTAGATTCTCAATGGGAATCAAAGGAAGTTCGCCTAAAGGTATAACTTCTTTCTCTTTTAAACTTGAGGAAATATCTTCTTTGGTTTTAAATGTACCTTCTAAAGCTCCAAGTAGAAAGATTACACCACCACCTACTATTAAACCTAAAAATCCACCAACCCCCATGGTTGTAACAATGCTTTTAGGCTTCTTACCCTCCTGATCTGACTTTACTTGTGGGGATCTAGCAACACTTAAACTAGAAATTGTTTCTGCTTCTGCGGCTTTTGCATCAATCAATTTTGTTTGTACTTGGTCATATATAGCTTTTTTCAAAGCTACCTGTTGTTCTAAACGCGATCGCTCTAACTGTTTGTTGGGAATTAAAGAGTATTCCCGTCTAAGCTTACCTTCTTGCTGAATTTGGTCACTTAATTGTTTAACTAAAGTTTCTCTTTGAGTTTGTAGTGCAACTAATTGGTTTGCTAGCTGCTGACGAGCCGGATCTAAGCTGCTTTGGGTACGCAAACCTCTGACATTTCCAGGGTCTGTACCTGCTCCCCCTATAACCTCAACTGCTCGTTGTTGCAATAGACGTTCGTAAGCTTCTTTTTGACGACGTAATTGAATCATTGTTGGATGTTGAGGACGTAAATCTTTACGAAGTAACTCCATTTGTGATTCAGCTTGATAAATTTGAGTTCGTGCGTTAGCAATAATAGGGTCTGCACTTAGAGCTGAAGAGATATAAGCTTGATTCACATTTAAACCTAGCTTATTTTGCAGACTACGAAGTTGAGCATCGATACCAGAAAGAGTTAGCTTAATTTGACGCTGTTGATCCTGACTTGAGGTGATTGTATTGAGCAAACTACCATTTTCTG
This sequence comes from Mastigocoleus sp., assembly GCA_050042865.1. Taxonomy (GTDB): domain Bacteria; phylum Cyanobacteriota; class Cyanobacteriia; order Cyanobacteriales; family Nostocaceae; genus JBCCDM01. The sequence goes on along the minus strand of JBHJJE010000008.1, from coordinate 31,243 downwards.
CCGCTAAAATTGCTGGTCTTTCAACCCGGTCATAAATTTCTAGCTTTCTTTCTGCTGCTTGTAATTCTTTTTTAATTTGTGGTAAGCGCTGATCAATATTCTCTGTAATTGCTTTCAGACGGCTAGTATTTATGTCTCGACTCAGCTGTATCATTGCTGCCATCAATACTTTTACGGTTTCGCCTGTACGATTGCGATCGCTATCTTTGTATTGTATGGTGATAATCCCTCCGGTAGTTGCTCCATCTTCAGCAGCTTCGGGCATCTTAAGTCCCACGTTGTCAAGAATCTTTTTTGGATTAACATTCACCTTCTGAGCAGTAGCTTTAATTATTTGCTCGGAAAGTAACACTTCTTTCGATAGCTGTTGACCTTGCTGCTGAATTTCAGTACCTGTCGCAGAAAAAGAGACTGGAGGACGGGTATAACTTAACCCTGCGATCGCAAAATAGTTTGGTGCTGGTTCTGGTTGTAAAGCTACTACAGTCGAACCAGCAAAAACTAGACCAAAACTTGTCAGTCCAATCCATTTGTATTTATCAAAAGCAATTAGGTAACGTTTAAGAATAGTCGGTGCCATAACAATAAATATAGAGGCTGATTGTAGTAGCAGTCATTAATAAAGATAGTTACTTGATTTAAGTATTTCTTTTGATTTTTAGCTCCCTGTTTTTCCAAAGCTAAATCTGGAAATCTCAATCAGAGTAAATAAATGGGAAGTTATTAAAAATGATTAAACAATAATTGAATAATAATTAATTTGAATCGTCGCTTCCACCAAACAATTCAAAGAAACGAATAAAGCTTTGTACGTCAAAAAAAGGTCGAGTAATATTACCAAGGGCATTAGTAATTCTACCGATAAGATTACGTCCCACAACGATAACATCATTATCCTGAAGTGGCACGTTTTGAGCCATGTCCCCAGCCAATATCTTCTTTGCATCTAGTCTTTGAGTAATGGCTTTACCTCTTTCAGGGTCAAAGCGCACTAAAGCAATTTCTCTGAGATTCGCATTGTTGGTACTTACACCGGAAAGCGCGTCAATAAAGCTACTGCCATTTGGTAGTGTTTGAGTAACAATTCCTCCAGAAACATAATTAAGAATTCGGATTCTAATCTGAGGTACTGCTAAGGACGAACGAGCTACTAGAGCGCGGTCATAACCATCATCATTGCCGATTTCTCGACGGGGAACGATTACAGTATCTCCATCCTGTAAGCGTAAATTAGGTAAAGAACCGCCATTTTGTAAGGGTGAATATAGATCAACTGCTTGAGAGACTACGGAACCATCAATTAATTTTCGACGCACTAAAACTTGACGTAAATCTGCAAGGTTAGTTGAACCTCCAGCAAGTAAAAGTGCATCAGCTACACGAGGATTTCCAGAATTTACAGGGTAGATACCAGGACGAAAAATTTCTCCACTAATGCTGATTTGTACTGGTCGAGGTTGTTGTAGAGATACAGTCACTACCGGATTGACAATTATACGGTTCAAACCCAAGCGAATTTTCTCTTGTAATTCCGCTATCGTTAAACCTCTTGCTGATACGCTTCCTAATTCGGGTACAATGATATTTCCTTCCGGGTTAATGGAAGCCTGAAAATTTAATTCAGGTCGTCTGGCTGCTAAAGATAATACAACTACTGGTTCAACTACGTAACGATTCAAACCAGCACGAATTCTGTTTTGAGCTTCTCGTAATGTCAATCCTTTCAGATAAACTGTACCTAGTAAGGGAACTGTAATATTTCCTTCTGGATTAATTGCAGCTTGAAAATTCAAATCAGCAAAGCGTTGAACGATAACGCTAATACCGTCTCCTTCTCCCAGACGATAAGCTCCTGGAGGTTGCTCTACAGAGATAATCAGACCATCTCCTATACCCAAAATATAACGATTAAATTGAGGTGAAGTATCATTATTGGAAGGTAGAAAACCCTCATTTTTTAAAGGTAATGCAGCAGGTGTAGAAAGTTCTGAAGGTAAATTTTGTTGAGAGGGGGATGGAAGTTGTAGATTTTGAGCAACAACAGGTAATATATCAATTGCCAAAATTGCTGTACTTAAGGGAATACCAATAAAAGATAATATTTTGGAAGCAGGCATAATATAATTAAAAATTATTTATATCTATTCGATATAGCTGAACTTTCATTAACTAGTAAAAAATTAATTAGTGAGAGTTAGTTAAGCTTTGAGTGCCTATTTTAATCTTCAAAACTAGGAAATGTCTCCTGTTTGATTGGTAGATATCCACTTAGAAAGTACTCCCAAGTCATTAGAGAAAGATGAGATAGGAGGAAAATTAGATGTTAAAACCGAACTGATAATAGTAAAAAAGGAATTTGAGGATTAGAAATTAAGTACTTAATTTCTGTCTAAACTTGGGTTCAAATTTAAACATCAATTTGAACATCAATTTAGACATCAAGCACCTTTACCCAAAGACTCGTCTCTAAGTGTGACTCATATCCTCTAGATTGGAGTAGGTAGAAAATACTATTTTTACATTGACTAATTTTTTGGATACCTCGGTTTATACTGATTTATCCCTGGGTGAATCCAAAAACATTCCTTATCAAACTTGCTTGCACAGCTTCACCTAAAGATTTTATCTCCGACCAATTATCTTCCAACTGTCCTAAAGATTCCATCGGAATCATTATATGTACAGCGACCCAAGGAACTCGCTGTTTACGTAATTTTGCTGCTTGGTCTGCTAAAAACCAATCCATCGGTGATGGATCTCCTTTCATTGGCATAGCATACCACTGTAAAACGGCATAAGTCGTAAGATTTTTGTTGTCCAAAGTAGCGCGGAAAAATCTTGCTTTGACTTTGATATCTTTACCTGTGTTAATTCCATCTTGTTGAGGAACATTAAAAGAAACCTGACGATACTGTGCTATCTTCCACTTAGTTAAGCTATTAATGTCAGTCCATTCTACTTGAGGTTTACTTGTTGGACTATCTTGAGGATATAAAAGCATTGTAGCTTTGATATCTGGTGAATTTGGTTTAATTTTTTGTTTTTGAATTTCTTGCAAAGACCATTTATGACCTCCAGCTTGAAATTGCTCCTGTTTTAATGTTTTCCAACCAGGAACGGGTAAATTTTGAGTACGTAGTTTTTGTATTTGTTTAATATTTACAATAGGTGGTGATTGTTTCCATTGCCAATTTTGGGTAAAGTATCCTGGAATTCCAGCAATAAATAGAATGACTAATAATATTAAAATTACTAACCACTGATTTAATGGAGCTTGTTTTAAAAACTTAGAACTAAATGTCATTGGTATTTATAACTTGAATTTTAATATTTAAGAGACCTATATATTTACAAATCATTATTCTGTGGTAATAGCGATGGTGAATCAAAGTAGCTATCAATCCAGTTAATTACAGGAATTAAAGTTAAAAGCATGAGTGCAGAATAAACATCTCCACCCCAACCATCATGAAGCCATTTAAATGCCCCTTCTTGACCCGAACCATGAAAATAAGTCAATATAGTATTGCGAATAATATTAGCAATTACACTAATTATCACTGAGCTTGAAAGGAACCAAGTACTTTTACGACGATCTGGCAATATCTGCATCCAATAAAGTAGTATTAGACCTACATAAAAAGTAGTAAATAACATTTTAAGACCTGCGCAATATGGTGCCACCTCAACAATTCTTCCTCCTACATAAATATTAATTCCATCAACAGCAACCTGCATTCCTGCTTGACTCAAAATGAATCCTGCGACTCCAGCAATAAAGCTTTGTAAGGGTAAGGTGAAAGGTGTAATTAAGTAGGGTAATTCATTTGGAGTTGCTAATAATATTAAGAGTAAAGAAAAACCTTGTAATTTCAGACCAGAAGTTCCTTTTAGAAAAAGGCATAATCCAGTTAAAATAACAGGCAAAGAAAGATTAACCCATTCACTAATTCCACTAATATAAAAAATACTACCAAGTGTGAGTAAGAATGCACCAAATGGATTCATTCTGTTTGGAAGTTCACTCCACTTGTAACGATTATTCCAAGCTAAATAGATTGCAAATGGAATACCAATAATTCCATGACTAAAATATTCATGCTCTATGCTTATACTTTTTTTCACCCAACCATCTAACCAGTAAATAAACAAAGGAGCATAGAGAAGAAATAATATTCCTAAAATGGTAATATTAAGCCATGCTGATATTTGGTATTTTTTAACGAAATTGTTTAGTAAATTCTGTTGTGACATATTTGTATTAATAGATTTTATTCATAATTAATAGACTATATAAAAGTCGTAGCTAGTAATTGGTGATGAGTAGCACATGTAAAATTAATAAATTTAAATTTCTTAATTTTAACTTTGTAAATGTAGATTATCTATTACTTTAAATAGACTATTTGAAGAATATTTTGAATACTTTTTTAACGAGTATTTCCTATATATTATTAATATCTTTTTATTAATTATTTATCTTTCTTCAACCTGAATAGTATGTTTAATTAAGTATTAACTCTTGTTTTTCTGTTTCTTCCTTATTCAGGAGTGAAAAGAGTGCTCCTACAACTTCTTTAACTTGATCAAGAGTGAGTCCGGGATACATCGGAAGAGATAGTACTTTTTTTGCTAACTCTTCGGTGTGGGGAAAATCTCCACTTTGATAACCTAAATTCGTAAAACCTGGTTGCAGATGACAGGGTATGGGATAGTGGATACCTGTTTGAATTCCTAATGTAGCTAATTCCTGTTGAATTTCCTGACGCTGGAGAGGACAACTATCTTCTATTTTGATTACATAGAGATGGTATACGTGTCCTTCACCACTATGATTCTCTATAGGAAAAATTCCTTTCGATTGTAAGGAAGATAATTGAGCATCATAGTAACGAGCGATGGAATAGCGATCGCTATTCCAAGCAGCTAAATGAGGAAGCTTTTGCTGTAGTACAGCTGCTTGTAGAGTGTCTAAGCGACTGTTGGTGCCATACTCAATATGTACATATTTTTGAGAAGATCCATAATTACGCAATCGCATCATTTTTTGAGCAACTTCTTGGTCTTTGGTGACGACTATCCCACCATCTCCAATTGCACCCAAATTTTTACTAGGATAAAAGCTAAAGGCTGCTGCTTTACCTATAAAACCTGCCTTAAACCCGTCTCTGCTAGCTAAATGTGCTTGAGCTGCATCTTCAAAAATAATTACTTTGTGGGTATGAGCGAATTCCAGTAACTCTTTTGGAGATACCATTTGACCATAAAGATGAACGGGAACAATAGCTTTAGTTGAGGAGGTAACTAAATTGCTTGCTGCTTTCAAGTCTATGAGAGCAGTTTGAGGATCGCAGTCAACTAAAATTGGTTTTGCTCCTGTACGTACAACTCCAATTAAAGTCGCAATAAAGGTGTTTGCTGGTATCAATACCTCATCACCTGCACCAATACCACAAGCTTCCAAACCTAAAGCGATCGCATCGGTTCCGGAGGCAACTCCTACACCATATTCTGCACCACATGCATCGGAGAATGCTGATTCAAAATCTGTTAATGCTTTTCCTAAAATAAAGTCTCCTTTACTGATGACTGCATTAATCGCCGTTTCTAATTCATTTTTGATGGGTTGATGCTGAAGAGTTAAGTCTACGAAAGGAATTGTATTAATTGATTTATTCATTATTTTTATTACCTTATGATTATTTACCTATTTCTATTTCTATTATATTTATGACTAAATAGTTATAATTAAGCAATTTTATCTTGTAAAGAATTGGTAAATTTTATTTTTTAAATATAACTTTATCAATTCAGTATTAATACTACTGCTATTCAGAATATATACTATTGAGAATTATCTTTCATCACCTTAATTATCTTGATATTTTTTATATATTCTATATCTATAAAATCTATGATGAATTAATGAGATAGCTTCTTGACTCTATTGAAAAATTGATATTAGCTCAAAATTATATATATTGATTTTATTTGTCATCTATAATGACTTACTTTTGAGGAATAATTAGATCATAATAAGACGTAGCTCATGGTGAAAAAATATTATGTGGTTTGCTCATTGATGGATTTAGAAGCTTTGGGTATATCCTGAAGATATGATTAATATCAGGACTTACGCACGGACTACGTGCTTACGTCATTACAAACAGAGTGTTCGCGGGAGCATCTCTGTTAGGAGAAGTAATCCCAAAGCCTTATTTTCGGTTGTGAGTGCATAAGTCCTAAATATATGAATTTCACTGTCTATACAGAAATAATATTTAATTTCTTTTGGTGTAAACTAGGCTAAGACAAACTACTGATTATTTAAAAATTTGAATAGGACTTTTGTATATCAAAATCATGCTTATAAACCAATATTTTATTTTTAAATAAATAATAGTAAATAATCGTTTATTACAAATGATAAATATCTGTCAATTAATTATATAAATAGCAAACATTGAGTCAAATATTATTTCAATGATTTGGTAAAAATGTAAATAAGACTATTTATAAAATACTAGTTAAATTAAATATATGAGAATATTGAATAGTTTATTCTTAATTAATACCAAGGTATTAACTTTAAATTCTCGCTGTAATTACTTAGCTCCATGAAAGCACTGCATTATTTAGTCATTTCGCTAAGAGCACGAAATTATCTGTCCTATATTCTTATATTTCCCAAATACCCACTAAAACTAACATTGAATAGTTGCGTATATACACTTAAGGAATTAATATAAAATACATGCCTTTATTTAAGCATTTCCACTTAAAATAAGCTAATTACTTTGCTTTATTTGTGTCTGTTAAAAAATATTTAAGATTAAAAATCATATGAAATTTGTAATTATATGTGCTGATAAATATCTTATAAATAAAGGGTTTGCAGTTTTTGGACTCAAATACAGCTAGATAAAAATACCTTAATATAGCAAAAAAATCTGTATATAAATTGTTTGTCATGACTGAAATTGGGGAATGCTTAGGAATAGAAAAATAACCAAAAATAATGGTTATGTGAATTACACTATCAAACAATTATTAAGGTAAATATGGCAATGATAGAGCCAGATAACAAAACTTTTATTCTCAAAGATGGTTGGGGTTCTCAAGAGGCAAAAGAAAAACAACGCTTGCATGCGTTGTCTGAATTAAGTTTGCGACAACCTGAAACTATACCTGTGTTTGAAGAAGCAACCCAAACTGCGGCTCACTTTTTAGACGCGCCCATTTGTGTATTAGGATTTATGGATGATGAACGCCACTGGTTTAAGTCCGCCGTAGGTCTATCTCGTTTGGGTCTGATGAATCAACTGGCACAAACTCGTCAATTAAACCGGGGGGAATCATTCTGTGCAACTGTTGTAGAAACTGCTGGGTTCGTGACAATTAACGATACTCACAAGCAAGCAGTACCAGAACCCGCAGCAAGCAGATTAGTACATGATTATGGTATTCGAGCTTATTTAGGAGCACCTTTAATTGATGCTCAAGGCAACTGTCTGGGTGCATTAGCAGTTATGGACTTAGTCCCACGTAATTTTGCAACTCGTGATATTGAGTTTTTACAAATAATTGCTCGTTGGAGCATGAGCGAATTTGAACGCAACCGGATGCTTCAAGGTATAACTCCTTCTCCAAGAGTAAGTAGCGATTCTGCCTGGGGTTCAGCAGATGTAAATTCAAGTGAGATTAAAATATCTGCTCCAAATCTCAAATCAGAATCAGCAGGTACTAGTCAGATTAAACTTTTGTTATTAGGACAGCTAACAGAAGAGTTGCGCACACCTTTAACATCGGTATTAGGAATGGCTAGTGTTTTAGGTAGAGAAATTTATGGTCCTTTAACTGGTAAGCAAAGAGAGTATTTAGAAATTATCCAGCACAGCGGTCGTTATTTGCTTTCTTTGGTTAATGAAATTTCCGAATTAGGAGCAATGGATGAAAGCGCAGTTGTACTTAATATCTCACCTGTAGATGTAGAGATGCTTTGTCAACAGGCTATTAATACTTTAGAAGAAGCAGCTAATCGTCGAGAACAAAATATTCGTCTTTCAATAGAACCTGGTCGAGGTCGGATTTGGGCTTTAGATAAAGACAAAGTGCGACAAATTTTATATCACCTAATTTTTAGCGTAATTCAGCTTTCAGCAACAGGTAGCATTGTTCGTATCCACGTTTCTTACAAGGATAATTCTCTTAATATTACTATCTGGGTATCTCACCCTTGGTTGGGGGATGGAATTACGGATGTCGATCCTTATCTAGGTTTACAACAAATACCTCTATTTGAATTAGGTGGAGATATCTATAATTCTCACCCAGAAAACCAAGACCAGTCTAATAAATTTCCAACTATTACAGAAGCTTCTACCCAAAGTCGTGGGTCTCATCCAGAAAACCAAAAAGCTAAAGGAAATTTATCTCGTGAGAGTTTAGGTTTACTGTTGAGTTCTCAACTGGCAGAATTACATGGTGGCGGAATTTCTATTCAGGGTTCTAGCGACTCTGGATATCGTTATGTACTTAGCTTGCCCTTACAAGCTGCAACTGCCGATGATATTAGCGATGAATCTATCAAGAACTAAGGTGCTGTTGATTTAGCATGGACTATGAACCTGACATTTTTAGACTAGACTTTTAGACTAAATTTTTAGACTATGGGTAATTATTAATGAGGAGTGGATAATTGGTTGTATATATTTAATAGTTCTAACTAATAGTTCTAGCTAATACTTTTAGCTAGTGGTTCTAATTATTAATCTAGTTATCAATTTCCCATTTGCAACAAATGAATATTACCTTTTAGGTATAATCCCGATTATTATTAGTTCCAAGTTCAGCGCTCTATGCTAATTTTTGAGAGCATCTTATGAATCTAGTCTGGCAACTGTTTACATTTTCTGATATATCGCTAAAAGATTATCTTCGCAGCAGCTATCTACACCGTTTTACTGTAGGATTGCTCAGTTCTTGGCGACAAGGTAGCATTTTGATTCAGTGGGGAGACGCGATCGCTGCGGGTCTAATTAGTCTACTTTTCGCATTAGCACCTCTGGTATCTACAACACTAATTGGTGTAATGCTAATTGCTTGTGCGGCATTCTGGTTCTTACTGACTGTCTCAGATGATACAAAATCGAATGGTGTGGTGGGAGTCACTCCTATTCATGTACTAGTGTTTGCATATTGGGGAGTTGCTGTAATATCTACAGCCCTATCACCAGAGAAAAAAGCTGCACTCACCGATTTACGTACATTAAGTTTATATTTACTTTTGTTCCCTTTATGTGCAAAAGTACTGAGGTCGCCTCGTTTGCGGTCTTGGTTAATAACTATTTATTTACTAACGGCTCTAAATGTCAGTATTTATGGATTGCGTCAAAAGATTTTTGGTGCAGCTCAACTTGCGACATGGGTTGATCCAACATCAACTCTTTCTAAAGTTGTGAGGGTTTATAGCTACTTAGGTAATCCTAACTTGCTGGCTGGCTATATTTTGCCTGCTATAATATTGAGTCTGGTTGCTTGTTTTGCTTGGCGAACTTGGCAGCAAAAAGCTTTAGCCGGGACTATGTTTGTAGTGAATCTTGCTTGTTTAAGATTTACTGATAGTCGGGGTGGCTTGATTGCTTTAGGAGCGTCTTTAATTGTATTAGTATTTTTACTGCGCTATTGGTATGCTCAATATCTGCATCCATTTTGGCGCTTATGGCTATTACCGATGATTATGGGGGCTTTTGCAGCTTTAATTGTTGGTGCTCTTATTTTCTCAGAACAGTTTCGCTTGCGGATATTAAGTATTTTTGCAGGAAGAAGCGATAGCAGTAATAATTTTCGTATCAACGTTTGGAATGCAGTGTTTAGGATGATTGGGGATTATCCTTTATTTGGAATTGGACCAGGTCATAATTCCTTTAATAAGATTTATCCACTTTATCAAATACCTAAATATAATGCTTTGAGTGCTTACTCTATTTTCTTAGAAATTGCTGTAGAAACAGGTTTTGTTGGTTTAGCGGTTTTCTTATGGTTGCTAATAGTTACCTCTAGCATAGCCTTGCGACAACTAGGACGTTTACGAAAAATACAGGGTTCTGAGGGATTGTGGTTAATTGCTGCGATCGCAACGTTAGCAGGAATGGTTGCTCATAATCTAGTTGATACGGTTTGGTATCGTCCCCAGGTAAATACTATTTGGTGGTTGATGATGGGTTTAGTTGCAAGTTATTATACTCCAAAACATAAAAGAGCAAAAATAAGTTCTCCCAATCCTCAACCGGCAGCAAGTTGAGTTTTTTAGTTATATATAAATAATAATCTGATAGGAGACGTGCTACGGTGCGTCTCAAATTATTTAATATATATAGCGCTATGTTCGGGTTGGGATATTTTTTAGCTGAGGGAAACCTTCGACTGAGTACTCAGGCTGGAGTGGAAATAATTGGGGGAGACCTAAACCCTCTCTAAATAAGAAGTATTTAGATGTCCTAGCAAATTCTTGGTAGTCCTATCCTAAACATTTTATATTTTAGCTGATAGTATTATTTATTAATCAAACCGTATTGATATATAGATTAAATATATTTAAATTAAACATATCTAAATCTAAATCTAAATCTAAAAACTATTTTGCCAAATTGGAGGAAAGTATAATTATCTAATGAGTGATAAGAAAGATAAAAAAGCTAAAGATTCCCAAGGCTTCAAGGTTATTGCTGATAATCGTCAAGCCCGTTATTTATACCATATTTTAGAAACTTATGAAGCAGGTATTGAATTACTAGGTACCGAGGTAAAGTCTATCCGTGCTGGTAAGGTTAATTTACAGGATGGTTATGCTTCAGTAAAGGACGGAGAAGCTTGGTTACTCAATATCCATATTTCTCCTTACAATGCAAGTGGACAGTATTTTAATCACGAACCTCGTCGCAATCGTAGGTTACTTTTACACCGGCAGGAAATTCGCAAGCTGATTGGGAAAGTGGAGCAGCAAGGTTTAACTTTAGTGCCTCTGAAAATGTATCTTAAGAAAGGTTGGATCAAAATCAGTATTGCTCTAGCTCAGGGTAAAAAGATATATGATAAGCGAGAGGATATTAAACGTCGTCAAGACCAGCGTGATATGCGTAGGGCAATGAAAAATTATTGATGATTATTCAAATTCAAATTCAAATTTGATTTTTTCTAAAAACCTACATTTGAAACCTAAAACGACCATTGTGATATTATTTTTTCATTTTTTTGAATACTAGTACCCAAAGGCAGAAGTAAGGGGAGAAAAGGCAGTTCTGCGCTATACTCTGTTAAACGCTCAAAGTGTTGTCGAAGAATAGGCTCAAAAGCTTTAAAATTAGGCTTTTCACAGATTTATAATGATTGCCCTATTTACGCCACACTGGACTAGTTAAAATAGTACTTAGAATATTACTTAGAATACTAGGTAGCGTTTAAGTCTACTCCTATGAGAGCTTTAGACGAATCGATTTTTTGAATAAATAGCAGCTTGTCCACAAAATTTATTTTTATTTTCTCGGTCGATGATATTCCATATGATGCCGTCTTCAATATAGAAGCGCTTACCAGTACTTGTGATCCGAACACCAGAAAATCTGCTAAAACCTTTTGCTTCCGTTTCTGCTAAAAGTCTGTTACGTTCTTCTTGTACAATTTCTTCTGCACTTTCACGCGAGACCTCTGGTAAACCCTCTAAGGGTTATCGCATTTGTGTAAATTCTTCCCAGGTAAGCTCCCATTGCTCTAAAGCTTTGCGATTTCCATAGTTAAATATTGGGTCGGCTTCAGTTCCATGAGATACTACAGCAAAAGGTACTTCAAATAGCTGGTATGATATTTCTTCTGGTAAGCCATCTGTTCCCAATAACAGCTTTCCTGTCCAATGCTGGTAACTGTAAAGCAGATTTTGGGTATGGAGAATAATTTTCTCCTGTTCCCAAGGTGGTTGATTCATTTCAGTTATTTCAGTTATTTCAGTTATTTAAGTTATCAGTTATCAGCGATGATAATCAATCATTAATAGATTAGGACTTAGTAAAAAGGTATATTCTGCTCGTAGGGGCACGTGAACTGATGTTTGATTTTTTAACCCAACATAATCTAATTCCTTGTGTGTCAAGCACGAACGAGGGTTTTGTGGCAATTGCCTAAGTCCTGATAAAAAAAATAATTAGCAAAAAAATCGATAGACTAATAAGTTGTCCACCGATTCTAATACTTATTTACTAAATTATTTAAGTAATTTTTCTGTAAATATCACTAAAATATTACTAATTTACCAATTTTCTAACATTTTTGAATCGTAAGGCTCTCCTGTAAATGGCTGTACGCCAATCATGGGATAAGCATCGTCACTAGGAGCGAAAAGTCTCATTGCTGCTTCCGAGAGATAATTAGTTACACTCTCAATGATTCGGGAAATAAACATATCATTTAACCCCTTGTTTCCATAGGTTGAAATAGCGAATACCTATAGGTTAGCTCTATATTCTTAATGCACACACTTGCCTCAACATATTGATAATATATGCTACTTTTCGTCAAAAATATTTGGAATACTTTACTTCTAACCAAAGTATGTAATACATATATTGTTATATCTCTTTAAATATCTTTTTGGCTATTTTTGAATATTAATTTGAATATTAAAAATATTCAATTATAACATCTTCAACTATTAACAATATTCCCAAATATGCATATTTATATTTCTTTGGTAAGGAAATAGGTTTAGTACTTGACATTAATTATGGTGATTTTTACCATAATTAAGTAAGCGCATTGTATGAGCTACCTTATAAGCCACGTTAATTTAGAAGTATGATGAGAACTCCCTTAAATTCAGAAAAAATTATCAGTGAGAGTCAAGGACTTAATATTGCTGACGGCGATTACAGCCTACTAACCGACCTTTATCAGTTGACAATGACCGCCTGTTATATAGGCGAAGGAATAGAACAAAAGCGTGTAAGTTTCGAGTTATTTGTGAGACGTAATCCGGAAAATTTCGGGTATTTAATCGCTATGGGGCTAGAGCAAGTCCTAGAATATTTGGAAAAACTGCGCTTTAGTCCCATTCAAATTAAAAAATTGCAGGATACGGGTATTTTTGATTCAGCACCTGATATTTTCTGGGATTTATTAGAGTCAGGAAGCTTCACCGGTGATATTTGGGCAGTACCTGAAGGTACAGCAGTATTTGCTAAAGAGCCATTGCTCAGAGTAGAAGCACCTTTGTGGCAAGCACAGTTAATTGAAACTTATTTACTAAATACAATAAATTATCAAACTTTAATTGCTACCAGAGCAGCTAGATTGAGAGATATAGCCGGAGAAGAAATCAAATTATTAGAATTTGGCACAAGAAGAGCATTCAGCCCTCAAGGTTCATTGTGGGCTGCCAGAGCAGCATTAGCAGGTGGTTTGGATGCAACATCGAATGTACTTGCAGCATTACGACTAGGGGAAAAACCTAGCGGTACTATGGCTCATGCTTTGGTTATGGCAATTGGGGCAACAGAAGGTAGTGAAGACAAGGCTTTCAGTGCTTTTCACCGCTACTTTCCTGGGGCACCATTATTGGTAGATACCTACGATACAATTAGTGCTGTTGAGAGATTAGCAGTAAAAGTAAAATCGGGGGAAATCACTTTAAGTGGAGTCAGATTAGACTCAGGAGACTTAGTAGAACAATCCCAAAAAGTGCGATCGCTTTTGCCTGATGTACCGATTCTTGCTAGTGGTGATATAGATGAATGGGAAATCAGCCGTTTACAAGAAAATGGTGCAGAAATTGATGGTTACGGTATAGGGACACGATTGGTTACAGGTCAACCAGTTAATGGAGTATACAAACTGGTAGAAATAGATGATAAACCGGTGATGAAAGAGTCGAAGAGCAAGCTAACTTATCCCGGACGCAAGCAAATTTTTCGCTTATTTTTTGAAGACAAGATGCAAGCTGATATTTTAGGTTTAGCTGATGAAAACGTTCCGACAAATGAAAGCTCTATAAGGATAGAACCATTACTAGAGCTGATAATGAAAGATGGTCAAAGAATAACATCTCCCGAAATCATAGCTCAAATTCGTCAAAGAACTTCTAATTCGGTTGCTAGTTTACCTCCTGAAACTAGACTATTACAAAATCCCACATCCATACCAGTTGAAAATTCTACTCAGTTGATAGATTTAATTGAATACACCCGTAAAAGTCAATAATTGATAATAGTCCCACCGTCTATATAGGTGTCCTCTCGTGGAAGAAAGATAGAGAATTTTTAAGTTGATAAAAGGAAATGAAATAAAAAGACATTAAATCTAATGTAATTATTTTCTCTAATTTTTACTGATACTTTCTTAGTAAAGTGACTTGCTTACAATATTTGAGTTAAATTATCTGGGCTAAATTATTTGGGCTAAATTATTTAGTAATTTGCTAATTATCTAAACTGTAGAATATTTTGTAAATAAATTTGTAAATAAAAAATCGGCATTATAAATATGAAAATAGCTTTATTTGGTACAAGCGCAGATCCCCCAACTGCCGGACATCAGAAAATTCTTACTTGGTTATCCGAACGATACGATCAAGTTGCAGTATGGGCTGCGGAAAACCCATTTAAAGACCATCAAGCTAGTATCAAACATCGTGTAGCTATGCTGCAATTATTGATTACAGATGCTTCGGTATCTAAAAAAAATATCATCCTAGCACAAGACTTGAGTTACCTCAGAACTATCAAAACATTACAGCAAGCATCAGAACGTTGGGGTGAGGAAACTGAATTTACCTTGGTAGTGGGTTCTGACTTACTTAAACAATTAAAGCAATGGTATAGAATTGCAGATTTGTTAAAACAAGTAAAATTATTAGTAGTACCGCGACCTGGATATGTAATTGATCACGATGGAATACAATCGGTGAAAGAACTTGGTGGTAAAATTGCGATCGCAAGTCTTACAGGACTAGAGACTTCTTCTACAGCTTATCGTCAAAACCGAGACGAGGAACTATTAGTAAGACCAGTAGCAGCATATATTCAACAAGAGCATTTATACGAATGCCGGGACAAAAAAACAACAAACTTACAACCACAATAGACCAAAAATCTTTAGCTGATTTCAAAGTTGGTGTCGATAATGCAATTTTTTCTGTAGATATTGCCCAAAATCGACTGCTAGTTTTATTAGTAATGCGGTCTTCTGAACCGTTTATTAATTCTTGGAGTCTTCCAGGTACTTTAGTATGCCAAGGTGAATCCTTAGAAAATGCTGCTTATCGTATTATGGCAGAAAAAATTAAGGTCAAAAATCTTTATTTAGAACAACTTTACACTTTCGGAGGACCACTACGAGACCCCAGGGAAGCTAAGGATAGTTACGGTGTGCGTTATCTTTCAGTCAGTTATTTTGCTTTAGTTAGCTTTGAAGAAGCGCAGTTAATTACTGATGGTGTCTCAGAAATCGCTTGGTATCCAGTCAAAGAAGTTCCGAGACTGGCTTTTGACCATAATGAAATTTTGGCTTATGGACATCAACGTTTGCGTAATAAATTAGAGTATTCTCCGGTTGCTTTTGATGTTTTACCAGAAATGTTTACCTTGAATGATTTATATCAGTTTTACACTACTGTTTTAGGTGAAAATTTTTCTGATTATTCTAATTTTCGCGCTCGTTTACTAAAATTAGGTTTTTTATCGGATACGGGAGTAAAAGTTTCCCGTGGTGCAGGTCGTCCGGCAAGTTTATATAAGTTTAATGCTGAAGCTTTTGCACCTTTTAAAGATAAGCCTTTAGTTTTTGTTTAAGAATTTGATACAACTATTAATTAATAACTGTTTTTCTAAAAATATTCACTTTTGTTATTATCATTGAAATTTTACGCCCGTGGTATTTAAAAACTAATAACAACTATTATAAATTCTTACTTATTTCAAAAAAATGAAAATTGCTATCTCTCAAATTAATCCGATTATCGGTGATTTATCTGGAAATGCAGAGAGAATTCTGCAACATGCTCACAATATAAAATCTCAAGAAACAAGATTGTTATTGACTCCAGAACTGTCTTTATGTGGTTATCCACCAAGAGACTTATTGCTAAATCCAGCTTTTGTAGAAAAAATGAATTTAACTCTGCAAAAACTAGCTGAAGATTTACCATCAAATTTAGCGGTTTTAGTAGGAACAGTAACGATAAATCAAAATGCAAATAATAGCGGTGGTAAAAATTTATTTAACAGTATTGCTTTACTTTTAAATGGTGAAATCAAGCAACTATTTCATAAAAGATTATTACCAACATATGATGTTTTTGATGAGCATCGTTATTTTGAACCAGGATTGCAAGCAAATTACTTCACCCTTGACGAAATCAAAATCGGGGTCACTATTTGCGAAGACCTATGGAATGATGAAGAGTTCTGGGGAAAGCGGAGTTATAAGGTAAATCCGATTGCTGATTTATCAAAAATAGGAGTAGATTTAGTTGTTAATTTATCAGCATCTCCTTACAGCGTTGGTAAACAACAATGTCGAGAAGAGATGCTAAAACACAGTGCTGTAAAATTTAACTTACCAATTATTTATACTAACCAAGTCGGTGGAAATGATGACTTAATCTTTGATGGTCGGAGTTTTGCACTTAACCGTCAAGGTGAAGTAATATTCCGTGCTTCTGGATTTACAACCGAGTCGGAAATCATAGAATTTAGTCAACAAGATCAAGACTTACAATCAGCAAAAGTCTTACCAAAATATACCTCCGAGGATGAAGAAATCTGGCAAGCTTTAACTTTAGGGGTTCGAGACTATGTCCAAAAATGCGGCTTTTCTCAGGTAGTATTAGGTTTGAGTGGCGGTATCGATTCAGCCTTAGTAGCCGCGATCGCAGCAGCAGCAATAGGGAAGGATAATGTTTTAGGGGTTCTAATGCCTTCACCTCACAGTTCTGACCACTCTATCAGCGATGCTTTAACACTCGTGGAAAACTTGGGTATCAATAGTACCACCCTCCCGATAGGAAAATTAATGCAAGGTTTTGATCATACTTTCAATGACTTATTTGCAGGGACTGAAAGTGGAATTACTGAAGAGAATCTGCAATCGAGGATTCGAGGTGACTTATTGATGGCGATCGCTAACAAGTTTGGTCATCTTTTATTGTCTACTGGTAACAAGTCAGAAATGGCAGTCGGTTACTGCACTCTCTATGGTGACATGAATGGTGGTTTAGCAGTAATTTCAGATGTGCCTAAAACGCGGGTTTACTCTCTTTGTCGATGGTTGAACTCCCACCCAGGGGTATTCAATCATCAACATACCACACCCAGAACTGAAATTATTCCTCCCAATATTATTACCAAACCACCCAGTGCCGAGCTTAAACCCGGTCAAGTAGACCAAGACTCATTACCAGATTACGACATTTTAGATGATATTTTGTACCGCTTAGTTAGTAAACATGAATCAGCAGCAGAAATAATCACAGCAGGACACGATAAAACCATTGTAAGTAGAGTGATTCAAATGGTTGCAAGGGCAGAATTTAAACGTCGTCAAGCACCACCTGGGTTAAAGATATGCGATCGCGCTTTTGGAACTGGTTGGAGAATGCCTATTGCTAGTAACTGGTTAGCTACAACCCCAGGATAATTCAATAGTTGAGAATACTTCTACAGTCTAAAAATATTTCCCTTTCATCTCTAACTTGCTAAATCCTTTTCAATATAACGATGTAAATGATTAATACCCCGCTTAATGTAAATCATATCCCCATACAATTTACCCATCATTAAAGAACCTTCTAAAATCGAAATCATAATAGTTGCAGCTTCATCAGGGTCAACATCAGCTTTTATCTCACCCCTAGCTATCCCCTTGTCAATTATCCTGACTATTAAAGAACACCAATTATCCATTGCTTTTTGGGTTCTTTCTCGTAGCTGTGGGTGAGTATCATCACTTTCAACAGCAGTATTTAATAACGGACATCCACCTTTAATAACTGGATTATCCATATAAGTACTGAAAGCTTTAATAATTGCTTGTAATCTTTCTACAGCATGACGTTTATTTCGCAATACCCCCAAGTAATGTTTTTGGACACAGTTAACTGCATAATCAAATGCTAAAAGTGCTATTTCATCTTTACTTTTAAAATGATTATAAATCCCCCCCTTTTTTAACTCAGTCACCCGCATAATATCCGAAATGGAAGAACCGTGATAACCATATTGGTTAAAAAGTTCAGCCGCTTGTTGGAGTATTCTTTCTTTAGTTTGTTTACCTTTAGACACGGTAGAGGATGAGTAATGAGTAATGGGGAGAGGGAATTATTGTACCAAACCAGAGTAATCGTAGCTTAATCATCTTCTTCATCTACCATTACTCCTATACGCTGGAGTAAAACAAGCGATCGCGCTTCTACCATGATAGGTTTATCTCCTGGATATCGCTTTCCACGTCTGGGAAACAGCTGTTTGGTAGTATCAAGAATAATGGACCATTCCCAATCTTGTAACCATGAGGGAATCGTAAATTCGAGCATTTCATAATGAGCATTGAAGCATAATAAAAAGACTTCATCAATAATACGCTCACCACGAGGACCTGGGGATGCGATTTGTTCTCCATTTAAGAATATGGTAATCGCTTTTGCAAAACCACTATTCCACTGTTCCTCTTGCATTTGAGTACCGTCTGGATTAAACCAGCTAATGTCTTGTACCCCAGAACCATAAATTGCTCTACCTAAAAACCATTTGCGACGACGGAATACCGGATGACGACGACGAAAGTCAATTAACTGTCGCGTAAAGTCTAACAAGTTTTCGTTCTCTTCTTGTAAATCCCAGTCTAACCAAGAAATTTGATTATCTTGACAGTAAGGATTATTATTTCCCCCTTGGGTGCGTCCCATTTCGTCTCCCATTACTAACATAGGTACACCTTGGGACAGCAGTAAGGTTATTAAAAAGTTTCGCTGTTGTTTTTTACGTAACTTTAGTATATTCGGTTCATCTGTATCACCTTCAGCACCGCAGTTCCAGGAACGATTATGACTCTCACCGTCGCGGTTTTCTTCACCATTAGCTTCATTGTGCTTTTCGTTGTAGCTTACTAAGTCATTGAGGGTAAAGCCGTCATGAGCGGTAATAAAATTGATACTTGCACTAGGACTGCGACCATTTAATCGGTATAAGTCAGAACTACCCGTAAATCTGTAGGCAAAGTCTGCTAAACGACTATCTTCACCGCGCCAAAAATCCCGTACAGTATCGCGATATTTACCATTCCACTCTGACCATAATAAAGGAAATTCACCGACTTGATAGCCACCTTCACCCACATCCCAAGGTTCAGCAATCAATTTCACATCAGCTAGAACTGGGTCTTGGTGGATGATATCAAAAAATGCCGCCAGCTTATCTACTGCGTATAATTCACGAGCCAGAGCAGAAGCTAGGTCAAATCTAAAACCATCGACGTGCATTTCTAATACCCAGTAACGTAAGCTATCCATAATTAGCTTCAATACTTGGGGATGTCGAACATTCAGGGAATTTCCACAACCTGTAAAGTCCATGTAATAACGTAAACCACCATCAACTAAGCGGTAATAAGAAGCATTATCAATTCCGCGTAGTGATATTGTGGGTCCGAGATGATTACCCTCTCCTGTATGGTTATAAACTACATCCAGAATTACTTCCATTCCGGCTTTGTGCAAAGCTTTTACCATCTGCTTAAATTCTTTTACCTGCTGTCCCAATATTTTGGTAGCACTATAACCAGAATAAGGAGCAAGATAGCAAATGGAGTCATAACCCCAATAATTTTTTAGTCCCTTACCAGCAAGATGTCCGGGGTATGCTAAAAAATGATGGATAGGCATTAATTCTACAGCTGTTACTCCCAAAGACTGGAGATGAGAAATAGCAGCAGGATGTGCCAATCCTGCGTATGTACCTCTTAGTCTAGGTGGGATATCTGGATGCAACTTAGTAAAACCCTTAATGTGCATCTCATATATAACTGTCTCATGTTCTGGGGTTTGTAGTAGTTTATCTCCTTCCCAGTCAAAAGAGGAATCTACTACTATTCCTTTCGGAATTAAATCAGCATCGTTAAGTTCTGAGAAACCTAAATCTTCGTTAGGATCGTCCCAACGATAACCAAATATTTCTTCACCGAACTGAATATCCCCATCAATTGCCTTAGCATAAGGATCGATTAAAAGTTTATTGGAATTGAAGCGATGTCCCTCATGAGGTGCAAAAGGACCATGGACTCGAAAACCATAACGTTGTCCTGGACCAATAGAAGGTACATAACCATGCCAAACAAAGTTACTAACTTCCCTTAAAGCAAGTCTAGTTTCTCTTCCTTGCTTATCAAATAGACACAACTCTACTGCTGTAGCATTTTCAGAGAATAGAGCAAAGTTTGTTCCTTGACCATCCCAAGTTGCACCCAAAGGATAAGCTTTACCGGGCCATAATGATAAAAACATAAGATGATAGATGAGTGATAGTTCGATCTGTGTTAAAAGTTGTCCCTATGATCAGGCAGGAGACATAGAGCAAAAGGAAAGAAGTTTTCAAGTATATTCACTTGTAGTTATCTTTATATACTTTACTTTTTACGCTTTACCTAATTCTTTGTTTATAAAACCATTAGTACAGTATCTATTGTGGAACATACATTTAGATCATCTATATGACATAGATGATTTGTATTTTTTCTATAACTAACGGTTAATATTAGCAGCATTACTTAACAGAAGTTCTTTAAATTACGAGAGTTGGCTAAGTTTTTTTTATACATGCAAATATTGTATTTACTGAATATAAGTTTTGAATGCTATATGTTTGATTTGTATATGATGTTTTCTATATATAGATATAAGACTTGAAAATTATATATTTTAATCAATATAATGATGATTATATTGACTTTTATCAGTATTAAATATAGTCCGAAATTCTTACTTTACTTAGGTTAATACGAGATATAAAATATTAAATGAAACAATGAAAACATAAAGTTAAACTATACAATATTTAACTTTAAATTAAATTGACATATAGAGTTTTTACTGAGACATGATTAATATATTTTTGATACGTTAAATTCAAACATAAGTATAGCCCTGGCTAATAGCTATATAAATTTATTTGAATTTTTATTGTATATACTTTTTACTTGCATATTTTTACTTTCAGAATTTATGCAAAAGTAATATAATTCTATGATTATAGGAATCGAACAACAATATCCGAATTGACTACAGTTAAGTAATCTCAAATCCTTATTTTTTATCACAAATCTGTAAGCCATAATTTCTAAAAGCTTTGATTTAAAAGTAATATAGCAGATGAAAATTTATAATTTATTTATAATTAGTGAATCTCTAGAATATAGAATTGTATGCCGAAATTTTCTTGATAAAAGTCAAGAACCAAAATATAAAATTTCAGAATTTAATTGTGCGAAAAAATCTCTAGAGAGTATTTTATATAATCTCCCAGAACTAATCATATTAGACTATTCTCTACCAGATATTAGTGCCCTAGAGTTTTTAGAAAAACTAAAATCAATAGCGAAAAATAAATTAGTTGCAGTTATTGTATTATCTGCCCAAGGGAATGAATCTACCGCAGTTGAAATCATGAAAAATGGAGCTTGGGATTATTTGATCAAACCAAGACTTACTAGTGAAGCTCTAAATCGTTCCGTTCATACAGCAATTCAAAAACTATCTTTGATGCAGCAGATTGAACAACAGCGAGAACAGCAGCAACTATTAGCAGCGATCGCGTTACGAATTCGTCAGTCTCTAAGTTTGGATACGGTATTAAACACTGCGGTAGAGGAAATACGAAATTTTCTAGGAACTGATAGAGTTTTGGTGTACCAATTTTGCTCAAATGAGATTGGTACGATCGTTGCGGAATCTACTTTACCTGGATGGAAAAAGTTACTAAATTTGCATCTAGAAAATTCTTTTTTTTACAACGATAATTCTTATTTTTATCAAGAAAATAATCAAGATATTTATCATCTCCGGAAACAAGCTACCGAAAATATTTACGAGGCAGGTTTTTCTCAACCTCATGTTGAGATGCTAGAAAGTTTTCAAGTCCAAGCTAATCTGATAGTAACAATTTTATCTTGTGATGACTCTATAAATACTAATAATTCTTCGATTCAAAATGGAGAGGGGATTTGGGGATTGTTAATCGCTCATCAATGTAGTGGAATACGTGAATGGAAAAAAGAAGAAATAGATTTATTAGAACAGTTGTCAGTACAATTAGCAATCGCAATTAGACAAGCCGAATTATATGAAAATCTACAATCATTAAATAATCAATTAGAAGTCAAAGTAGAAGAACGTACCCAAAAATTACAGCAAAGCGAACGTCAACTTTGTTTATTAAATCAAGAATTAGAAGTTAGAGTACAAGAACGAACTAATGATTTAAAACAGCTAAATATTAAGCTACGTCATGAAATCTGTAAACGTCAAAAAATTGCAGATGACTTGTATGAAAGTGAAACTAATTTTCGTCAGTTAGCAGAGAATATCCATCAAGTATTTTTTATCTATAATTATGACGCTAGCAAATTGATTTATATTAGTCCAGTCTATGAGGAAATTTGGGGTAGAAGTTGTGATGAAATATATAAAAGTACCTCAATTTGGTTAGATTCAGTTCACCCGGAAGACAAGGAAGCTTTATCTAAAGTCCTTTTAGAGCAATTACATACTGATGGATTACAGCATGAATACCGGATAATCAGAAACGATGG
The DNA here is from genome assembly GCA_050042865.1 of Mastigocoleus sp. Classification (GTDB taxonomy): domain Bacteria; phylum Cyanobacteriota; class Cyanobacteriia; order Cyanobacteriales; family Nostocaceae; genus JBCCDM01. The sequence goes on along the minus strand of JBHJJE010000008.1, from coordinate 8,398 downwards.
AGAAATACGCTGGATTTTGAGACGTACTTTTTTAGTCAGGGATGAGGAGGGACAGATACAGAAGATAGTAGGTATTGCAGAAGATATTAGCGATCGCAAACAATCAGAAGCAAAATTGCAGCAACGTCAACAAGAGTTTATCGCTTTAGTCGAAAATGCACCAAATGTGATTGCTCGTATAGATAGAGATTTACGCTATCTGTATGTGAATCCTGCAATACAAGAAGTAATAGGTTTACCCCAAGAATCATTTTTAGGTAAAAATTATCGTGAATTGGGATTTTCAGAGGCAAATTTTGCTGTCTTTGAGGAATTAGCTTGCTTGGTTTTTGCTACAGGGGAAGAAAGAATTACCGAATTAACTTTAGATGGGAAGCAAGGTATTCGGTATCATCAAGCACGACTTGTACCAGAGCGTAATTTTCAAGGAGATGTCGTTTCCATTTTAGTAGTCAGTACGGATATTACACTCATCAAGCTAGCTGAAATAGAACTCCGAGAAACTAACGCATTGCTAAAAGCTATTATTCACTCAGCACCAGTGGGAATTAATTTGGTTGACTCTCAAGGAAAAATAGTTTTATGGAATCCGATGTCTGAAAGTATTTTCGGTTGGAGTGCTGAGGAAATCATTAATAAACCCCTATCGGTAATTGAGGATGAGCAAGTATTTCTTGATAATCTTTCTCGTAGTCAACCTCATCAACAGGATAATCAGATAGAAACCTTCCGTCGTCATAAGGATGGGAAAATGCTAGAAATTAGTTTATCTAGTGCTTTAGTAAAAGATGACAGAGGTAAAATTATTGGCAGTATAGATATTACTCAAGATATTAGCGAACAGCAAGCTGCTTTGAAAGAAAGAGAAATTAGAGAAAAACAAATTCAGCGTTCTTTAGAAGAAAAAGAAACTTTACTAAAAGAGATTCACCATCGGGTCAAAAATAATTTACAAATTATTTCTAGTTTATTACGAATGCAATCTCGAAGAATCTTAGATGAAAAAACGTTAATTTTATTTCAAGAGGCTCAAAATCGTGTGCAGTCAATGGCATTAATTCACGAACAGCTTTATCAATCTAATGATATTTCTCAGATAGATTTTGGCGAGTATATTCGTAGTCTGACAAATAATTTGTTTCGTTGTTATGGAATTAATGAGAAGAAAATAAATATTCATATTGAAACTAATAATGTACAGCTTAATTTAGATAATGCTATACCATGCGGATTAATTATAAATGAATTAGTTTCTAATAGTCTTAAATATGCTTTTCCCAATGATAACAAAGGAGAAATCAATATTACTATTGAATCAGATATAGATAAGAATATTGTGTTAAATGTAAACGACGATGGTATTGGAATTTCTAATGATATGGAATGGGAAAAATCTAATTCTCTCGGTTTAAAAATAGTTCGTAGTCTAAGCAGGCAATTAAAAGGAGAAATTTCATTGAACTGCTTACAAGGAACTGATTTTAAAGTTATCTTTCCTAAGAGTTTACTTTAGATTCATAAAATATATATAGCAATTATATATATTTTGAATATGTTATGAATTACTAATGAAATTAAATATATTACAGTAATTTTCAAGTAATTATAGACCTAGTTAATTATCTTTAAAATCAATTATTTTTATACTTAACAGAAATAAATTAGCTTGCGAAATCTATTTTTTAGAGAGTTATAATTTAATTTGAAACTTAATTTGAAACTTAATTGAAAATTTCAATCAATATTATTATGAATAATAAAATAGCAAAATAATGAATTATACCAAAATCCTAATTGTTGAAGATGAGCAAATAATAGCCGAAGATATTCGTGAAACTCTTGAAGATATAGGATATCAAGTTGTAGGAACCGTTTCAACTGGAGAAGATGCTATTCCTTTAGCAGCTTCTTCACGTCCTCACTTAGTTTTAATGGATATTCTATTAGCAGGTGAAATGGATGGTATTGAAGCTTCTAAACATATTCAATCTCATTTCAATATTCCTGTAGTCTATCTGACCGCAAATGCTGATAAAGTGACTTTAAAGAGAGTTAAAGAAACACATCCATTTGGTTATGTTCTAAAGCCATTTGATGACAAAATACTGGCTACTACTATTGATATTGCCTTATCTCGACATGAAGTAGAAGTAGAGATGAGAAAATCTCTGATTATTTCTCAGAATGAAAAGCAAGAAGTCGAATGTCAGATGCAACATAAATCCCAATATATGAATATGGCAGCTCATGAACTGCGTAATCCCATCGCAGCGATTAAATTGGGTGCAGAAATCTTGAAATGTTATGGTAGTAATATGCCAGTGGAGAAAGTCCAAAAGCATATTCAACGGATTGAGTCTGCCACAGATAGCCTTAACCAAATTCTAGAAGAAATGCTGACTCTGGGAAAAACTGAGTCAGGAAAAATTGAATGTGATTTGAAGTCAATAGATATAATCAATTTTTGTGAAGAGATAGTTGAATCGCAACGAATAACAATGTCACAAAATTATACTTTGAATTTCTATCCTGACATTCAAAAGCGCTATGCTGATGTTGATGAAAAATTATTATGGCATTTGTTAAATAACCTTCTTTCTAATGCAGTTAAATACTCTCCCGATGGTGGTGCAGTTTCTTTGAGTTTAGATTGGGAAGAACAATATGTCTGCTTTCGGGTTAAAGATGAAGGAATAGGGATTCCCCTAGAAGCTCAAGCTCAATTATTTGAACCTTTTCAACGAGCAAGAAATGTTGGTGAAATACCCGGAACTGGTTTAGGTTTAGCAATCGTGAAACAATGCATAATTTTACACCAGGGTTTTATAGAAATTGAAAGTGCTGTAAATGAAGGTACAACTTTTATAGTTAGGTTACCTATTAATGGTTGATGGTTGATGAGTTTGGATTAGTAAGAATGATAAATCGTAAACTATCAACCCCCAACCATCAACTCTAGTTTCCGTTATTTGACTCTAGTAAATCTAGAATTCGCTGCAAGGGAATGTCTAACATATCTGGACGATTTTTGAGTTCGTAATCTAAATCGAGAACTGCTTTTTCTAATACAAAAGTATTAAATAGTATTTGCAATTCTTGCTCTTGTTGGGGAAGGAATGGTGCATTTGCTGTTAGTTCAAAATAAGATTGTAGAAATGCAACCCCAGTCCAAGAATAAATAAAGTGCGTCCATTCTTCCATGAGTTCTAGATTGTCAGGACGAATCAGACCGCTTTCTTTCTCATTTCGCAGTCCAATACAGCTGGCATAATAAAAAGATTGCAGCATTGCAGCAACATCTCGTAAAGGCGATCGCTTCATTCGTCTTTCGCTCAAAGGACGGGATGATTCACCTTCAAAGTCAATGATAATAAAGTCTTTACCAGTGTAGAGTACTTCTTTTAGAGAGTAATTACCATGACATCGAGTCCGCGTGGCACTAATTTTATGGTTGATAATTAGTTTAAACTTATCTAAGAGTTGCTCTTTGGTATTAAGTACGGTTTGAGCTAAAGGCTGTAGGTCAGAAGGAATATTACCCAATTGCTTTTTCAGTAATATCAAAGCTTGTCCGGCTTGATTGCGGATATATTGATAGATTGAGCGCTGATAGAAAGAAGAAAATAGTTCTGGTGCAAAATCAGTATCTTCTTCATCACTACTCAGAGCAACATGTAGCTCTGCTGTACTTTGTCCTAAAAGTTGTGCTGCACGAATATAAGAACCCATCATCTCATAAGCCATTGGGGGTATTTCGACTTGGAGAGTTTGGCTTAAATTGACCGGTGGGAGGGTAATTTCACTGATATCTATCTGAGAAACCATCACCTGCTCAAAAAAGTTTCGCACGCTGTCAAGACTGTATTCCCAACCATCGGTAATATCAGGAATGTATTTGCGGAGAATACCCAAAGTAATAGGGGAACTACTCGGACGGCGGTATTCTAAAGCACCTGCTACTGGAGCAAAATGTTCGGCTTGGGGTATACCTTTGGCTGTAGAAGCTTTGGTGAGAAAACACCCGACTTCAAAGTCTGGATTTACTCCTTCTTCTACTTTACGGAATAATTTAAAGATAAAGCGATCGCCATAAATTACTGCGCTGTTGCTGTGTTCTCCTCGTAACGAATGGGGTTCTAAGTGAGTATAGCTTTCTGGGTCTTTTTCGTCACCAAATAAATGCTCGAATGCTTGAGTTTGAGTTGCTGCTAATTCGCCGATTCGACCTTGATAGCTATCTCCTTTCAAGATAGCGTGGAGAGGAAAATCAATAAAGTCTTTACTAGCGAAAGCATCAAACAATACTCCTGATTCTGCTTTATTTTTGATGGTAAGCTGAGCAATTACCTGTTCTGGATGGTTACTGATGCGATTATTAGCTTCTGGGTCGGTTTCGTAAGCTAGAGGTATTAAATAAGTTTCTGGGTCTCCTTCAGTGTAATTAATTTGCAGTAACACCATTTCAATTTCGGAATTGCGGAAGGAGAAAGGAATCGTCTCTTTAATTTCTGCTGATTGAGTAACGCGATTCTTTCCAGCGAACCAGGGAAAAATGCATAGATATTCAGAAAGAATTGTTTCTAATGCAACTTTTGTTTCTGGCTTACTGAATACCTTTTGCCAGGAATCATTTATTTCTAGATTAAAAGTCTGATTAGGTGTAATCACTGGACAGGTGAGATTGGGCTGTGCTTGGAGAGTAAACCAATAAAAAGCATGGGGTGCCAAACTCAAAAAATATGGCTGGTCGCTAATTGCGGGAAATTCTGTGCGTCCAAAAATTTCCACAGGTACCATGCCGTTGAATGCTGATAAGTCTATATCTACGCTTTGGACAAAACGTGATAGATTTGCTATTACCAAAATATGCTCGCCATCATAAGTACGGGTAAAAGCCAATACTTTACGATTTTCTGGGTATAAAAATTCAAAAGTACCCCTTCCGAAAGCCTGGAATCGTGCCCTAGTTGCCAAAAGTCGCTTTGTCCACCACCAAAGGGAATTAGAGTTTGCTCGCTGTGCTTCTACATTTACTGCTTCATAGTGATATTCTGCATCAATAATGACTGGTGCGTATAATTTCTGGGGATTAGTTGCACTAAAACCAGCATTTCTATCGGCACTCCACTGCATAGGAGTTCTCACACCATTGCGATCGCCCAAATAGATATTGTCTCCCATGCTAATTTCATCGCCATAATACAGTACTGGTGTACCTGGTAGAGACATCAGCAAAGCATTCAAAAGTTCGATACGACGGCGATTATTACCCATCAAAGGTGACAAACGACGGCGGATACCCAAGTTTAATCTTGCTTGGGGGTCTTGGGCATAAACCCGGTACATATAATCCCTGTCTTCATCGCTGACCATTTCCAAAGTCAACTCATCGTGGTTGCGCAAAAAGAGCGCCCACTGGCAGTTATCGGGAATGGATGGTGTTTGCTGTAAAATATCTATGATCGGGAAACTGTCTTCCTGTTGCAGAGCCATATACAAGCGCGGCATTAAAGGAAAATGGAAATTCATATGACATTCATCCCCAGACCCGTAATACTCTACCGCATCTTCAGGCCATTGATTCGCTTCTGCTAGCAACATTCGGTTAGGGAACTTCTGATCCATATGCGATCGCAATTTTTTCAGGAATACATGAGTTTCGTCCAAGTTCTCACAGCTAGTCCCTTCTTGCTCGTACAGATAGGGGACAGCATCTAAACGCAACCCATCTACACCCATTTCCAACCATAAATCCACAACCTCAAATAAAGCTTTTTGTACCTGGGGACTTTCAAAATTTAAATCCGGTTGGTGGGAGTAAAATCTATGCCAGTAGTAAGCTTTTGCTACCGGGTCCCAAGCCCAGTTAGAATTCTCGAAATCCTGGAAAATAATCCGCGCTTCCGAATATTTCTCTGGATTATCACTCCAAACATAAAAATTCCGCTCTTCGCTGCCTGCTGGGGCTTTTCGTGCCCGCTTGAACCAAGGATGCTGGTCAGAGGTATGATTGACAATTAGCTCGATAATTACTCTAATACCTCTTTGGTGAGCCGCCGTTAAAAAAGCTTTAAAATCGTCAAGGTTACCATAAATAGGGTTGACACTGGTGTAGTCAGCAATGTCGTAACCATCATCTCGCAGAGGTGAAGGGAAAAAAGGCAATACCCAAAGGGCAGTAACCCCCAAATCTTGCAGATAATCTAATTTTTCGGTTAACCCGCGAAAGTCTCCAATCCCATCACCATTGCTATCAGCATAGGCACGTACTGGAACTTCATAGATTACAGCATCTTTAAACCATAAGGGGTCGTCTTTCAATAATGAATTTTGCATAATAATTCTAGTCTTCAGTAATTTTCAATTCTCAGGGTTATTCTACAAAGCAAATTTAGTGTTTATAGTTTTCGTAGTATCAATTATTTTGAATTGTTGTATTTCTGTTTATATTTCTGTTTGTAGTTTTGTTTGTAGTTTTGTTTGTAGTCTTGTTATCAGGAATTTGTCATGAGTTTTTCTAGAGCTAGTGGAATTTTATTGCACCCGACTTCTTTACCTAGCGTTCACGGTATTGGTGACCTAGGAAAATCGGCATATGAGTTTATTGATTTCTTAGAAAATAGCGGTCAAAAGCTATGGCAGATTTTGCCCCTTGGTCCGACAGGTTACGAGCATTCCCCCTATATCATGAACTTTAGTACCTTTGCTGGCAATCCTCTGATGATTAGTTTAGAGCAGTTGCAAGCACAAGGGTTACTCGATAACAACGAAGTTAGCCCTCTCCCAACAAGTACTGAAGATAATCTCGAACGAGTAAACTTCGATCGAGTAATTCCTCACAAAACTAAAATTCTTAAACAAGCTTATCAGCGTTTTGAGCAATCTTTAGCACAAAAATCTAATTCCCAATTTGAACTGTTTTGCGAAGAACAGGCTTGGTGGTTAGATGATTACGTGTTATTTATGGCATTACTCGAAGAGAATGAAAATAAGCCTTGGAGTCATTGGAATAAAGACCTTGCAAGCCGAGAACCAGATGCTCTTGAAGCTAAAAGGGAAGAGCTAAAAGATAAAATTCTGTATCATCGGTTTCTACAATTTACTTTCTTTGAACAGTGGAAAAAACTTAGAGAATATGCCAATAGTAAAAATATTCAGATTGTTGGAGACATATCTATTTACGTATGTCATAACAGTTCTGATGTTTGGGCTAATCCAGAAATATTTCAGCTAGACAAAGATACTTTTGAGCCTGCCTATATCGCTGGAGTACCACCAGATTACTTTAGTGCTACCGGACAGCTATGGGGAAATCCAGTTTACGATTGGGATAAACTCAAAGAAACTAAATTCGCATGGTGGATTCAAAGATTCCGCGCTACTTTATTGTATGTGGATATCGTCAGAATAGATCATTTCCGCGGATTTGAAGCTTATTGGAGGGTTCCTGCGGGTGAAGAGACTGCAATTAACGGTGAATGGGTTTTAGCTCCAGGTTTTGAGTTTTTTGAAGCTTTGGGTGCTGGTTTAGGTAGTCTACCTGTAATGGCTGAAGATTTGGGAGTAATTACCCCAGAGGTTGAAGAACTCCGAGATAAGTTTGAATTTCCTGGAATGCGTATCTTACAATTTGCTTTTGGTGGTGGTGCAGACAATACCTATTTACCCCACAACTATATTCCCAATTGTGTTGTATATCCTGGAACCCATGATAACGACACAGCTATTGGTTGGTGGGAGACAACAGGAGATGCCGAAAAACAGCATGTTACAAAGTACTTGGGTTACAGTTCCCCAGAAGAAATTAAAGAAATTAATTGGGAATTTATCCGTATGGCTTTAGCTTCTGTGGGTGATTTAGCTGTGTTGCCACTGCAAGATATACTGGGTTTAGATGGTTCTGGAAGAATGAATGACCCTAGTATAAATGCTGGAAATTGGCGCTGGCGTTATACTAGCTCTGATTTATTGACCCAAGAGTTGAGTCAGAGATTATTGGATATGACTCAGCTTTATCGCAGGTAAATTGTAGTTGGTTTTTAATAACCAAGGGTGTGATGGTCTATCACACTCTTAATATACAAGGGCGTGTTAGACCCACGATGAAATCAGATTTTTACGATAATATTAACTAGAATATTAACTAGCTACAGGGCACCAATGAATATGGTACCCTGTAGCATAAATCTCCATCTACCTTACGGCTTAAATCCACTGATAGCCATAACATACCCTAATTTAAAATTATTTTATAAACTGGGAGCATCCCAAATGTGTAAAAATATAATTTGTCATTGCGAGCGTAATGTAATGGAGCGAAGCAATCGCAGCAGCTAGACTTTGCGATTGCTTCATTCCGCTGCGCTACATTCGCAATGACAATCAATATTTTGGTCAA
>JBHJJE010000007.1:0-170116 GCA_050042865.1 Mastigocoleus sp. | reverse complement strand
AAACTATTATATTTTCTAGGTTCGGTCGCCTTCCGAGTTCGTCGCTCTCGCGCTTCCCTTTTGGGCACTTATACATAGTAGCGAGAACAATATCTCCTGTCAACACTTTTTTCAAAAAAAAGTGAAAGTTTTTTGCCCCTTTACACGAAAACCCCCACACGCAACACTTTCAGCTTTTAATTTTTTTCTCTTTTGTTATTTAACAGCCTTGATGACATCCATCGAGGCTGTTTTTATGAAACTGATGGCATTATCCTCACGATTAGAAGCTTCGCTCTATATATATGTATTTCTTTTTTCAGAGATTTAAGTTGGAAGTGAATCTAACTTAATATTGTAGAAATTAGGGATTAACTGAAAACTTTGCGATCGCTCGGGTCGGTTGATGTAAATCCAAGGATAAAATGATTCCACTGTATATCCAAAGAGATGTAATGTAATTCATTGAATTTCATCAGCCTAATAATAGTTGAGTCTATGTGGTGTAACAGCAGTTAATTTAGAACGCTTTTAAACTGATATTTTGAACTTATATATATAGTCTGTGAATTTCTAAACTAATAATCCACGAGATTTTGAAACAAGTGAATTTTTATGGAAACTACCCCTGTTGCTTTACCTACACTGTTTGTATTGGACAGTTATCTCAAAGAATGGTTGCGAGAAGACATTGGTAGAGGTGATCGCACTACTGAATCTTTAATATTGCAGTTTGAGTATCCAGGTGAAGCACAGTGGATAGCTAAGGCTGATGGGTTAATCGCTGGATTACCTTTAGCTCTGAGAGTATTTCAACTTTTAGATGAGAAAGTTAATTTTAATATCTTGGTAAAGGAAGGAGAGTACTGCCATTCAGGACAAGCGATCGCGCAAATTGAAGGTTCTTTAAATGCTTTACTCACAGGGGAAAGAGTTGCGTTAAATTTAGCTATGCGGTTGAGCGGTATTGCAACGCTGACTCAAAAGTACGTAGAAAAAATCTATGATTTACCAACTTTATTTGTAGATACACGGAAGACTACACCTGGTTTAAGGCTTTTAGAAAAATATGCAACTAAAGTCGGAGGTGCTACTAATCATCGGATGGGTCTGGATGATGCGGTGATGATTAAAGATAATCACATAGTGATAGCAGCAGGAATCGGGAACGCTATTTCTCAAGTTCGTTCTCAGATACCCTATCCTACGACAATAGAAGTTGAAACTGAAAGTTTGGAACAGGTGAGAGAAGCTTTGGCATATGAAGCTGACATTATTATGTTGGATAATATGTCTGTGGAGATGATGCGTGAAGCAGTAGAAATAATTCGCCGGCAAGATAATAGAGTAAAAATAGAAGCTTCAGGAAATATTAATTTAGACAATATTAGGGTAGTTGCGGAGAGTGGAGTTGATTATATATCTAGTAGTGCACCTGTCACTCAATCGAAATGGTTGGATTTAAGTATGAGAATGGATCGGTAAAAGTTAGAAATTAAGGTTGACTATATCAAGTATCTGAGAAATAAAAAAATTTAGTAAGACTTTAAAATACCAGCATTTCTTTCCGGAGGGTATATAAAGAGACTAGAAGGTCTAGCAAGTACATAACTTGTTCCCTCAAAAATTACACACAATGAAATTACGCTTCTTGTTGCTTGGTGTTTTCAGCAGTTTTTTACTGCTATCCTCTTCAGTAAAAGCAGCTAATTTTGAGTCATGGTACTTTAATCCCACACGAAATCAGTTAGATTTAACTACAGATTCGGGAGTACAACCATCGGCTTTTTTAATAAACAATCCCACGCGTCTTGTGATTGACTTACCTGGTACCCAATTAAAAGGTAATACGGTTCGCAAAAAATTTAACTCATCTATACGAGAAGTTAGAGTCGGAAAGGTGGATGGTCGTACTACTCGATTAGTGGTTGAACTCGCTCCTGGTTATACGGTTTCCGCTAATCAACTGTTAGTAAGGGGTGATACTTCTTCTCACTGGAGAGTAAAATTCTCTTCTATTCAACGCGGAGCAAAAATTTCCGCTAGTAATTCTAGTGAAGATAAGATTCCTGTACGGGTAAGTAAAGATTCTTCATTCGTAGGTGTAGTTCCTATAGGTGATGAATTCACACAACTTAAGTCTCAAGTTAAACAGTTAATGGCTCGTTACAGCTATTTAAATCCAGGAATGTTCTTTTTAGACTTAGAGACTGGTAACTATTTAGATGTGAATGGGGAAAAAGTATTTCCTGCTGCTAGTACTATTAAATTTCCTATTTTAGTAGCTCTATTTGAAGGAGTAGACTCAGGTAAAATAAAGCTGAATGAAAAACTAGTTATGCGACGCGATTTGATGACTGGAGGTTCGGGAACTATGCAGTATGCGCGTCCAGGGACTAAGTATAGTCTTCTTTATACTGTAACTAGAATGATTACTATTAGCGACAATACTGCCACTAATATGATTATTGATCGTTTGGGTGGCAAGGCAAAATTGAACCAACGTTTTCGTAATTGGGGATTGCAAAATACTGTTATTCGTAGGTTGTTAGGTGATTTTAAGGGAACTAATACAACTAGTCCTAAAGATTTGGTGAGATTAGCAGCTTTAATTTCTAATAATCAGTTATTGAGCAACAATAGCCGCACCAGGGTTCTAGATATTATGTATAGGGTTAGAAATAGAGCTTATTTACCATCTGGTATTGGTAAAGGTGCGAAAATTGCTCATAAGACTGGGACTTTAGGAATTGTTCTGGGTGATGCAGGTATTGTGGAAATGCCGAACGGTAAACGTTATTTGGCAGGCATTATGGTAGGAAGACCTTGGAGAGATAGACGAGCTAAATCATTCATTCGTCAAGTTTCTCGAATGGTTTACGGGCGTATTGAAAAACCACGAGTAAGTAGTTTATCAAAATAATACCTATTTGAAATTATATAAATACTAATCATGAATATTTTGTCAAAAATAATTAGAATTTATGTTATTCATAAGTAATATATAAATAATTTTGCTTGACTACTTATGAAAGAAGTAAAGAACAATATTTACTGTTAAACAATCCTTATTCTCAACTAAATATATTGCCCTGAAACCTTTGTGTAGAATTTAGGTTATCAACATTGTGTAATTTATTTTATTTAAGGTGATTTCTGACAAATATTATACCCAGATAAAAAAGTTTTGACTTCGCTCAACTCTCGATACCTTGGTTGACAATGGTAAATTTTTTCATGTAAATCACCTAAATAGGGCTTAACAGAGCGATCGCACAATTCTTTACTGAATATCATTTGCCATTTCGAGGAATTTCTCTTTGCGCCATTTTGCATCATTCTTGCGATTAGTAGATATTTCTAATACGCGAATACCTTTGTCTGGTAGTGGGTTTAGTTTTTTTCTGAGTTGTTCCCAAGATTGTATTAATTCGTGTTCGACGTTATAGGTATTGCACAACTGAGCAAAGTTAATATTTTGGGGTGTGACAAAATATTCTTCAAATGGTGGCTCAAATTCTGAAATCGGCAGCATTTCAAAGATACCACCACCGTTGTTGTTAATTAATAATATTGTTAAGTGTCCAATAAATTTATTTCTAATTAAAAATCCATTGGTGTCATGGAGTAAAGCTAAGTCACCAGTTAAGATAACGCTACTTTTCTGCTGATGTGCAATCCCTAAAGCGGTTGATAATGTTCCGTCAATTCCGTTTGCACCTCTGTTGAAAAATAGTTTAATCTCTAAGTTATTGGGTTGCCAGAAATATTCCACATCACGAACAGGCATGCTATTAGCAATGAATAAGGGAGTTTGGGGTGGAAGGAGTTGGGAAAGCAACCAAGCAACTTTACCTTCAAATAATTCTGTTTTTTGAGCGAGAGTTAGGTTAATATTTTCTCTGACTTGATTGTCAATTGCACGCCACATTTGCAAATATGGAGAATTATTATTCACATTTTCTTTTTGAGGTTTCCATTCCCCTATTTCTTCTACTCTCATCCTGATATGAGTTGTTTTCCCGTGGAGTGGATCTATATTTTGATCGGAAGGTTCAATTATCCAACGTTGAGGGTTTATTGCGGTTAACCAGTTACGTAATATTTTACTGGTAGGCATTTCACCTATTTGAATAACGACTTTTGGTCTCAATTTCTCTGCTAATTGAGGATTGCGTAATATTATGTCGTAGGTAGAAATGATATTTGGGTTGAGATGAGCATAGTTTCTAATCGGAGAAAGTGCTTCAGCAAGTACGGGGAAGTTTAACGAAGAAGCAAGTCGTGAGATTGCTTGAGAATATTCTTGAGATTTTTGTAGTTGAGTAACTCCTGCAATAATAATTCCTTGAGATGTTTGCAACCATTCCTGGAGGGGAAAGATGGGAAAGCTAGGAGTAAAAAAATGGGAATGAAGGTGAGCAAAAAATTCTTCTGTACGAAATTCAGATTTTAATTGATCTAAATTGAGATTCTCCGATAGAGAATGATCGCGAATAGGTGGAAGGGGGTCACGAAAAGGTACGTTTAAATGTACTGTTCCAGGAACTGGATAAATTGTTCTTTCCCAAGCATAAATTGCTGTTTGACGTAGATAAGCTAACATTTCTATATCCGCAGAAGGGATTGCTAACTCGGTTTGCCAGTTGGGATAATTTCCATAAAGTCGGAGCTGATTTATAGTTTGTCCAGAATGACAATTTCGCAACTCTTGAGGTCTGTCAGCAGTTAATACCAAGAGAGGAACGCGACTTTCTGTAGATTCAATAACAGCTGGATAAAAGTTTGCTCCTGCGGTTCCAGAGGTACAAAGTATAGCAGTAGCGCTTCCTGTTGCTTTTGCTCTACCTAAAGCAAAAAAAGCTGCGGAGCGTTCATCAAGAATAGGAATTACTTCTATATGAGGTTTCTGCTGAGTAAAGGCTATAACCAAAGGTGTGGAGCGAGAACCAGGACAGATAACTGCACAAGTTAATCCTAAACGCTTCCAAGTTTCCACTAAAACAGAAGCCCAAACTTCATTAATGTTTCTGAAACCAATACTCATGCGATCGCTACCGATACAACTTTACTTCTGACTCATGCAAATATATTTAAGATTAAAAAGAATTTTTAAATTGGGTATTAGGAAGAGAACAATTTAAATTACAATTTTTTTGCAAAAACTTTAGTGATTATCTTATGGACTGTATTCGTTTAACTGGAATTCGTGCATATGGTTATACAGGTTTTTTTACCAGAAGAACAAGTTTTAGGGCAATGGTTTTAAGTTGATATTAACCTTTGGATAGATATGTCAAGGACTCGGAAGAGTGACAATATTAACGATACCTTAGATTATCGTCAAGTTATCAGCACTGTGAAAACTTTGATTAAAAATTCTAGGTTTGCTTTAGTTGAAAAGCTCGCTGTCACTATTGCGGAGGAAATTTTAAAGGATGAGAATGCTGTTATATTTCCTCAGAAAGTTCAAGTTACTTTTAGTAAGCTAGTGACTCCTATAACAGAATTTGGAGGAAAATTAGTATTGAAATAACTAGGATTAAGTAATAACTTAAAATTTAGTATGAGATTTTGTACTTAGTCTTATTTACTAAAAAATATCGAAAGTAAATATTTATTAAGCCTAGTATAAATTGTTAAAATTGTAAAGATACAAAATAACTTTACATAATTTCACATAATTTATAGATGTTTTTCATAAGAATTTATTGAAATGAATAACTCTAAGATTAACAAATAAATTTACGCAATAATTTTAAAGAAAATATTTGTATGAATACAATAATCTAAATGAAATACAAGTTAAATGTTAAGTATATATTAGGGTATTTATATACATAGAAAACCGATAATTTACTATTTACTTAGTATAGCAACACATAAGTTACTTGCAAGAAATCAGTATATAAAATCAAATAGTTTTACATCATTGAGAATTTCTTGAAGATAATCAATTATTTGACTACAAGATAAATGAAACGACTTGTTACACATATAGAATTCCTATTTGAATTTTGAAAATATACTGAGACTCAAACGCCTGTATAACAAGGTTCAAGCCTTAAAATCCTTTCAGAAATCAAGCCAGATTCCTATATGTCAGGAAGTATTTATGATAGAAGTCGAAATTTAAAAAGACTGATTTATTTTTCTTTCTTATAGATTTCTTGTGATATCAAGTAAATAGCTATATTTTAAATGCATATTTTACAAAATGGATTTGAAAATCATTGTAAATCTTGAAATACAAAATACTTCTCATATTTAGGATATCAAAGATTTATTGAAAACAGTATAATTCTTGTGTAGGTGTAATTTAATGTATAAGATTGCATATGTTAAAATAATTATCCTCTGAAAAAGTCAAAATCTGATAAAACTATTTTGAACTAGATATTTAGATGGATATTTAAATTAGCGAATTGGTAAACTTCGCATGAACTTTCTTAAAATTTTAATTGTTGAAGATGAACAAAATATAGCTACAGATATTAGAAGCAATTTACAAAAGCTAGGATATTCTGTTGCACCCATTACAGATTTTGAAAAAGAAATAATTAACCCTGTTTCCAAGAAATTTCCTGCTTTAACAATGATAAATATTGCTTTAGGAGGGAAATTTAATAGTTTAAAAATCGCTGATATCATTCAAGAATTATGTCATGCATCAATTTTATATGTGATTGATAATTTAGAGGAGATAAAAATACATCATTGCCACAATCGTGAAGGTTTCAATTATCTTTTTAAATCAGTGTTAGAAAAAAACCTAGATACGACTGTACAAATGCCTCTCTACAAACAAACAGTGAAAAAAAAATGGGAACAAGAGACTCAGTGGCTAGAAACAGTTATTGAAAGTATGAATTGTGCTGTTTTAGTAACTGATGTTAATAGTTCTGTACGAATGATGAATCCTTTAGCTGAAAAGATTACGGGTTGGAATTTCAAGAGTGCTTTTGGCGAAGATTTTTCTACAATCTTTAACTTGATTGATGAAGAGACTGGAGAAGATATTGATAATATAGCAACCCAGGTAATTTCTACTGGAAAAGCTTTGACTTTGCCAAATAGCTCTATTCTCATCACTAAAAATGGTGAAAAAATTCCTGTAGGAGATAGTATTTCTCCTATACGCGATCGCAATAATCAAATTATTGGTTCGGTATTAATTTTCCAGGATATTACCCAACGAAAAAAAATGGAAGCACAATTAACTAGAAATGCATTTTATGACTCACTCACAGATTTACCAAATCGGATTTTATTTTTAGATAGACTTAGACAAGCATTTCAGAGAAGTAAACGACGCAGTAATTACCGTTTTGCTGTCTTATTTTTAGACTTAGACGGTTTTAAAGAAATTAATGATCACTTTGGACATACAGTTGGAGATGATTTTTTGGTAGCGATCTCCAGACGCTTAGAGTTCTGTTTGCGTAGTAGCGATACTATAGCTAGATTTGGTGGTGATGAATTTGCCATACTTCTAGAAGAGATTAAAGATGTTAGTATCGCAACTAATGTTGCTCAGCGTATTCAACAAGCCTTATCATTACCATTAGATTTAAATACACACCAAACTGTAACTTCTGCCAGCATTGGTATAGTAGTTAATACTAGTGAATATGAAGAACCAGAAAAGTTGTTACGTGATGCTGATATAGCAATGTATTGCTCGAAGCAGAAGGGGAAAGCAACCTATACAGTTTTTAAGAATCAGCATTTAACTTGACTTTATCAGGTATTAAGGAGCCATGTAAAAACAAGTTGTACAAGTTTTACCTGAAATGCTTTCTCAATATACCTTTCACATAAAAAGTGTTCAGGTTATTTTTACACAAATCCTAAGTTTAAGTGCCGTTAATTCATCATATGCTGTACGCTTCACTATGTTTGAAAATGCTTTACACCTTATCAGGAATTATACTCAGAGATAAGTTCACGAATGTTCTCTAACTCATAAATCCATTAATCAAATACCTTGGCTAAATACCCATCTTTTCTCTATAGAGTGGGATATGATTCTCTGTGAAATTCTGACCAAATGAACTTAGCGATTATTTTCACAAATTTCATCAAATTTAGCACGCACTTCCTTAATATCCTGCCACATCAACCATTTAGGACTACCTTGTTTTTTGGACGGGTTACGTAATAAATAGGAAGGATGAAAAATTGGCATACATAAGTGTCCTTCCCACTCCATCCAAGTACCGCGAATTTTAGTAATTCCACGCTTTTCACCGGTTAGGGCTTTCATGGCTGTAGCGCCGGTAAGTAAAATGATTCGAGGGTTAATTAATCGAATTTGTTCAAGGATATAAGGTTTGCAAGCTGCGATTTCATCACTAGTAGGAACGCGGTTATTGGGGGGACGACATTTCGCAATATTGCAAATATATACATCTTTCTCAGTATCTAGACGTACAGACTCTAAAATCTTGTTTAATAGCTGTCCTGCTCTACCAACAAATGGTAGTCCTGTTTCATCTTCATTTTGACCTGGAGCTTCACCTACAATCATAATAGGTGCTGTTCTACTTCCTCTTTCAACTACTACATTTTGACGAGTATTTCCTAATTCACAGCGATGACACTGATTGCAGTGTGATGCTAACTCTTCAATATTGCTATAAGTACCCGGAACTATAGGAATTTTACTATCCGTAGGTATTAAATCTTTTTCTTCAGGGTTTGAGTACTCGAATAAACTTAGTTGATTTTCGCTATTCATGAAAACTGAAATAATTACTAAAAATGCCAACTAGAGTAGCTATACAAAATTATTCACTATTTTTGTATCTTACAAATAGCTTTGTTTAGTAAAAACTCTCAAAAAAGTGAAATAATATAAAAAATTATTGTTTACTTGCTGCGATCGCCCAAAAGTCTATCATTATAAGATAAGTATCATAAAAAGAGTACAATTATATCTTAGGGGTTAAATTATGCAAGATACCCCATTGTTTTTAAACCGTATTGATGCTGGTAAAGCGATCGCACAGGCTGTTAATCAGCTTTTTTCTCAAGAAATTATTGGCTGTTCATCTCCACCAATACCAATTGTTTATGCTTTACCTCGTGGTGGAATTCCAGTAGCTGTCCCGGTTGCTAAAGCTTTATATTGCTCTTTAGATATCGTAGTTGCAAAAAAGATTAGTTATCCTGAACATCCAGAATTAGCTATAGGAGCGGTAAACATCTATGGTGATGTTATCTGGGTTAAAAATGATCATCAAAGTTGGACCAGAAACCTGGGTAAAAGTTGGACTAAGAACAAGTTTTTTAATGATACAAAGAACCTGTGTTCTAGCGAAAGTATCTCTTTACGGAAAGCCAAGGCTATGAGTGCAGCAATCGAAAAAGCAAAATCTTTAGAGAGACAGCTTAGCTGTGCTTGTCCTCAAATAGACACAAAAGATGCCATAATGATTTTAGTAGATGATGGTATTGCCACAGGTATGACTATCTTAGTGGCGATTCGTGCTTTGAAAAAACTCTTACCAGCTCAAATTTGGTTATGTTCTCCAATCGCTCCATCAAGATTGTTGCCTTGTTTGAATCAATATGTCGATCGCTTAATTATCCTAAAAGCTCCAGAAAAATTTGCCAGTGTCAGTGAATTTTATGTAAATTTTCATCAAGTAGAGACGGGAGAAGCTCTGCAATATTTGCGGGAAGTGAATGGTTAGTTCAATCAGTCAGTTTAATAATTGTGGGAGAATCTTGGAGATATTTTTGATATAAATTTTTGAGTCTAAAACTCCGTATCTTCAATTCGACTTTTAGTAGAAGAAGATTATTACGAGGCTAACTGGCAGTTATTAATAACTAATTCATGACTAATTTAAACTAGTTATGAATCTCCCTGCATAGCAGTTTGTTGCTCGTATTTCATAGCCTTAGAATAATCACCAACAGCATAACAAGCGACTTTAAGACTAGTCAAAGACTGCTCTTCACTACGACGATCTTTGATACTTCTAGCTAGTTCTAAACGTTGCTCGTAGTATTCAATTGCTTTGCTGTAATTTCCTAATGCTTCACAGGCTACACCTAAACTGCCTAAAGATTGTTCTTGCCCTCTGAAATCCTTAATTTTACTAACTAATACTAAACGCTGTTGATAATAAGCGATCGCCTTATGATAATTTCCTAAAGCATAATTAGCATTACCAAGATTTCTTAGGATTTGAGAAGTATTGCGATGATGATGCAAAGATTGGGATATTTTAACGCATTGCTCATAATAAATACTAGCTTGGGTATATTCTCCTATAGTATACCAAGTATTACCCAGATTCTTTAAAACTTGCTCTTCTCCCCATTTATCCTCCAGTTCTCTGATTAACTTTAGACTTTGTTCTTGATACTCAATAGCTTGAGGAATTTGATTCAACGCTTTATAAACTAACCCTAAATTGTTTAGTGCTGCTACTTGAGAACGTTTATCTCCTACCTGATAAGCAATTTGCAAACATTCTTTCAAAGATTCAGCAGCTTTCTCTAGTTTGCCTGTATGACGTAATGCATTACCCAAGTGAGAAAGGGCTTGTACTTTGATACTTACATCTATAAATTTATCTTTATACGAGGTAGATAAGCATTGCTGTGAATAAGCGATCGCGCTTTTATAATCTCCGGAAGAATAAGCTACAAGAGCTAAATATGAGAGTGTCTGTGCTTGCTTATGAATATTCCCAAATGCTTGAAATAACGCTAAAGATTCCTGTAAAGATTCAATAGCGTTTGTCAATTCCCCGTTTTGCTGATATTTAATCCCTTCTTCTAATAATTTAGATGCTTCTGATGAATGTTCCTCTTGATTGGGAAAAGGCAATTCTTCTACTTGAGAATTTTCTACTAACCCATCTACAATATTTTGAATACCTTGCTCCTCTCCATGGATTTGCGGTAGATGCATTGGAAGAGTATTTTTGTAGCTGGTATGACTCCGACCCTTCTTACTCATGAAGAAATCCCTGTTTCTCGTTTATATTGACACATATATAGTGTTCCCAAGTGTTCCCAAAAAAGAAGCAATATATAAACTAGAATTTAGTCTTTAAATTTTTATTTCACAAAGAATTTAACTTATAATCTGAGTTGGAGATCAGGGACTTCCAATAAACAAACAACCAATTCTCCAAAGGCAGGGAACAGGGAGCAACAGGAGAAATCAAGCAATAAGTTTTAAGTCCAGAAATTGAGTAATTTATTTTTTGATGTTCCCTAAGAGAAGGAACAAGGAATGAGGAATAGATCAAATTACTTATTCAAGTTACTTGGTCAAAATTTCTTGAGTTGCAACCCATTGTGCAATATCTTGTTTTCCAATAGCTGCTGCCATTAAATCGGGAAATTGATTGGGAGTACAGGCAAAAGCTGGGATACCCATCGCGGCAAATTTTTCTGCAATCCTATGGTCATACATTGGTGCACCGTCATCGTTTAATGCTAGTAAACTTATAAACTGCACTTGAGAACTCACTAGGAATGAAACTCGCTTTAGCATTTCTTCGCGGTTTCCACCTTCATACAAATCACTAATTAGTACTAATATAGTATCCTGGGGTTTATTAATAAATCCTTGAGCATATGAAAGCGCTCTGTTAATATCCGTGCCCCCACCAAGCTGAGTCCCAAACAGTAAATCTACCGGGTCTTGAGCTTCGTCTGTTAAATCTATAACCGCAGTATCAAAAACTATAATCCGGGTATTCACAGATGGTAAAGATGCTAAAACTGCTCCAAATATACCGGCATAGACAACAGAAGTAGCCATAGAACCACTTTGGTCTATGCAGAGAATGATGTTTTTTAAAGAACTACGTTTACGTCCATAACCTATATGGACTTCAGGAATAATAGTACGGTATTGGGGTTGATAATGTTTGAGATTCGCACGAATAGTACGGTTCCAGTCAATTTCATTATGTCGGGGACGATGGTTACGAATTGCGCGGTTGAGACTTCCTGCGATCGCTTGTCTTGTGGGATTTGCAAGTTTACTCTGTAACTCTTCTACTACTTTTTTTACTACCTGACGAGCAGTATCTTTGGTTTTGCTAGGCATTATATTACTTAAAGCAAGTAAATTTGCCACCAAATGTACATCTGGTTCTACAGCTTCGAGCATTTCTGGTTGTAATAACATCTGTTTGAGGTTTAGACGTTCTAATGCATCTTGCTGCATCACCTTGACAACCGAGGAAGGGAAATAATTACGTATGTCACCCAACCAACGTGAAACTTTAGGAGAGGATGAACCTAAACCACCAGAACGTTCGGAGTCATAAAGTGCATTCAGGGAGTCATCAACGCTGACATCCGCACCTGTTAGTTTACAACCAGTTCCGTCGGACTGTTCGCTACCCAGAATTAGCCTCCATCTACGGAGACGCTCATTGTTAAGATTTTTCTCAATGTCGTTATTGAGGTTTTCATTCACGATTGTAAATCCTCAGATATGCAGAAAATGATTTAGAGTGCTAAGTAGGGCTTGCTGAAAGAAAATGAAAGTACTGCCAGATAAAGATTTACAAAGTTTTTTCACCAAACAAGTGCAAGATTACGGGTCTAATAATTATATGACTGAACATTCCGGAAGTACTCAGTGGGATATTCGTTGTGATAAACCACCTAAGTAATTACTAAAATCCAATCCTAAATCCAATACTAAATATTTATTTTAAAACCTGATTCAAACACCCTTATTCCAATAACCAAGCAAACAAATCTCCCACCATAAGCTGTAACTCACTTGCAAAAATTGGTACGGGAAGTAGCATATCTGATTTGTCAAACACCTCAATTTCTTGCTTGGGACGAAAAACAAACACAGTTTGCTCTAGTGGATCGATTAACCAACCCATTTGAGTCCCATATTTTAGACAATGAAGAATATTTTTGGTTACTTTCGTTTGACTTTGATCGGGTGATAAAATTTCAATAGTCCAATCTGGTGCAGTTAAAAATGCATTCGCAACTTCCCCATTATCATCGCGAGGAATCCGATTCCAAACAAAAACAGCAATATCAGGTATAGTTGAGCGATCGCCAAATGTGCAGCGTAACTCAGGGAAAGCACGAGCAATACCTTTGGACTTCACTACAGTATTGATCGTAGGTACCAGTTCACCTTGAATCGTACTGTGTTTCCCTTGTGGCATGGGTTTAGGAATAATTTTCCCATCAATGTATTCATTACCTGGCTTAGTTTCTGGTAATTGTAGAAACTCTTGCAATGTGATGTTTTTCGATGTTAATTGTACCATTGTGGGATTGCCTGAAAAACTTTCGGACTAATCTATCAGATTTATTTGAAACTTTCTTATATATCATTATTCATAATTTGATTTGCATAGTTCAGCTTCATACTGTTTCCTATCAAATGTAAAAGGACCAAAATCAAGTTTCCAATCTCGATGAAACTGACTAAATTCTGACCACATAACAGTTGATGTATTAAGTGTAATACGAACCTGCATAAACCAACATTCAGTTATACCACAAGTGCAATCTAAAACAGTCGCTTTACCGATTCTGGAGTCATCTGGCTTTAATGTAAAGCCATGATTCCAAGGTTCATCAAGAAAATTGCGTGAAGGTAACAATACCATGGAAATTGGTAGATATTTATAGTTTCCTGAAGGAAAACTTATTTTATCAATTTCATCAACTTCTGCATTCCATTCTTTAATTTCAGCTTTAACAAATGGTTCTTCTATATGACGTACTAACTCTATTAATGGTTCGCTGTTAATGTAAATTTCGGCAATACAAAGTCCTTTACCTTGCGTCCAATAGGTATCAAAAGATGGATTAATTTTTATTTAAAAGCTGTCTAAAGTTGTCATTTATAAAAAATCTTAATCCTCTTAGATAGGCTGTAATAATTATCTCACCGACTTCTGCCAAACCACTGAATAACGCCAAAATAAGTGCTTTCTAACCTTTGCTTTGCTCAACGAGTTTTTATAAATTCGTCTTGCTTGGGAAAGTGTAAAATATTTGTCAGTACGAAGATGCTCTCTCATTGCTTCTACTGCTTCTAGTGATACCTGAATATCCCTATTTCTGATCATTTGAAACAATCAATTCAAGGGAACAGCAATAAAATCACTCAACATATCTCTTAAGTTCTCATGTTCTAGCAAGTCCAAAATTACTAACTTCCCACCTGGTTTCAAAGCAGCTTTCATATTGGGTAGTAACTGTTCTACTGGTAAATGATGAACTGTAGCGATAGAAACAATTGCATCAAATTCCTCTGGTGGAAAATCCCATCACAAAACATCCGCAACTTGAAAATCAATATTTGTATAATGCTTTGAATGTTGCTTAGCAAATTCAATCATATTGGGGGATAAGTCGATAGCAATAACTTTGTCAGCACGTTTAGCGAGAAGACGTGAAAATTCACCTGTCCCACAACCAATATCAAGGATAGTGTTGCAATCAAATAGTAATTGTTTGAGTAAGAAATGATGATAATGATTGTTGTGGTTCCATCCTTCTTGTTCGTTCAAGGCAATACAATCAAAATCATTCCGAATTTTTTGAGTTAAACTTTCATTCATATTCTTTCATCATTTGACAGCTTTACTTTATAAACTTATACAAAAAATCCTCCCTTCATCCCCAGCTTTCCCCAACAATATTCAAAGTAACTTAAAAGCAAGTGCATCTATGTCTTACCGAATGTCCCGTCGTGCTTACGCTGAAACCTTTGGTCCCACAGTCGGTGACAAAATCCGTCTAGCTGATACAGAATTATTCATCGAAGTTGAACAAGACTTGACTACCTACGGTGAAGAAGTAAAATTTGGTGGTGGTAAAGTTATCCGTGATGGGATGGGACAGTCCCCGATTTCTAATGCTGATGGAGCGGTAGATACGGTAATAACTAATGCTTTAATCCTCGACTGGTGGGGTATTATCAAAGCTGATATTGGCATTAAAGATGGCAAAATATTTAAAATAGGGAAAGCTGGAAATCCTTATATTCAGGACAACGTAGATATTATTATTGGTCCCGGAACCGAAGCGATCGCTGGAGAAGGAATGATCCTCACGGCTGGTGGTATAGACAGTCACATTCATTTCATTTGCCCGCAACAAATAGAGGTTGCCATTTCTTCTGGTATTACTACGATACTAGGTGGTGGTACGGGACCTGCTACTGGAACAAATGCGACCACCTGTACCCCAGGACCTTGGAATATTCACCGAATGCTGCAAGCTGCGGATGCTTTTCCTGTGAATCTGGGATTTATGGGGAAAGGTAACAGCAGTCAATCCCAAGGACTTTCAGAGCAAGTGGAAGCGGGGGCAATGGGATTGAAGTTACATGAAGATTGGGGAACTACTCCTGCGACTATCGATACCTGTTTAGGAGTTGCCGATGAATATGATGTGCAAGTAGCAATTCATACTGATACTCTTAATGAAGCTGGCTTTGTAGAAAATACTATTGCTGCTTTTAAAAATCGGGTAATTCATACTTATCATACTGAAGGTGCAGGGGGAGGGCATGCACCGGATATTATCAAAGTTTGTGGGGAAGCCAATGTACTACCATCTTCAACTAACCCTACTCGTCCTTACACTGTTAATACCTTAGATGAACACCTGGATATGCTGATGATCTGCCATCATCTAGACCCTAATATACCTGAAGATGTAGCCTTTGCAGAATCTCGCATCCGTCGCGAAACCATCGCAGCTGAAGATATTTTGCATGATTTAGGTGCCTTTAGTATGATTGCTTCGGATTCCCAAGCAATGGGGAGAGTGGGAGAAGTAATAATTCGCACATGGCAAACCGCACATAAAATGAAAGTGCAAAGAGGAAAGCTTACTTTCACCTCCAGTGAAATTGAGGATAAATCAGATAACTTACGAGCAAAAAGATACATAGCCAAATACACCATAAATCCTGCGATCGCTCACGGAATTTCTCAGTATGTGGGTTCGGTAGAGGAAGGAAAAATAGCAGATTTGTGTTTATGGAAACCAGCTTTCTTTGGTGTAAAACCAGACATAGTGATTAAAGGTGGATTTATTGCATATTCCCAGATGGGCGATGCAAATGCAAGTATTCCTACTCCCCAACCAGTTCATATGCAACCGATGTTTGGTAGTTTTGGAAATGCCCGTCATGGGACATCGTTTACCTTTGTTTCTCAAGCAGCTATGGAAAGAGAAATTTCTAATCAGTTGGGTTTAAAAAAACCAGTTATTGCAGTCTCCAGAACGCGAGAATTAAGTAAGCTAGATATGAAGTTCAATGATGCTTTACCTACTATAGAGGTGGATTCAGAAACTTACGAAGTCAGAGCAGACGGTGAGTTATTAACCTGCGAACCTGCAACATTTGTACCAATGGCACAACGGTATTTTTTGTTTTAAAGATGGGAATTTCTCAATTTGATTGGGATATAGAATGGTGAATTACTATTGTGAGGTTTAGGGCTAGCAATTAAAGATTTTTGGTGTGTCGAGGCTGAAAAATATATGCTGAATGATGTGCTCTGATAAATTACAGTGTCAAGCGTATACATTAAGACATTTATTTATCGCCAATTATCTATCCATTATTTCTTTTATCCCTTAGTTCTTTAATCCTGGAAATACTTAGTTGTTCTAGATCATTTAGAATTAAGGCAGCTCCTGCTTTCAGCAAATTTTCAGCGTAAGCTTCGCGACGACTAGACTCTTGCTGTACGTGGGGTGGAAGAACTCCAACAGCTATCCATTGACGATTTTGCTGCTGTTCTCGCGCTTTTTTTATCACATACATATCTGCAACTGTGTCACCGACATAAATTACAGGAGTTCTTTTGTCAACTTCCTTGAGTTTAAATTTATCCAATATAATTTCGGTTGTGTGAAAAAGTCCAGTAGGATCAGGCTTACCTGGAGCGTCTTCCATCGCTGTTAAAATAGGTGTTATTAACCCCAAGCGCTCCTCTAGGATATATGTTGCAGAAGCCCGGGTTGCACCACTAAAAAATCCCCAAGGTATGGCTGATTGAGTTAAGCTGTCAAAATATGTAGAATTAACAAGTAAAGGTTCTTCACAAATATATCCTGTCCATTTCTCAGGGTTTGTACCACGATAGCGAGATTGAAAGAAAGCTACTATCTGTTCGTAGTCTAAGTGTAATTTTTGTAATTTACCCTGAGAATCAAAGTGACGACGAATAAATTCCTGGGATGCTTCCCAATCATTGTTCCAATCTCCTTCTAATTTGAGTTTATCAATGTCTTCAGGAGTAGGGCGATATTCATTGTTGGTAAAATGTTCTACAGTGTCTGCTAGTGCCCTTCTATAAGAGCCACCAACATCTCGGATTACTCCGTCAATATCGAAGATCAGGATTGCCGTAGGTAAAGAAACTGTGTTGGTCATAAAAAGAATTTATTTACAGGATAATTACAAAAAAATACCAAATATTAGCTAACAGCCATTAGCTAATTATGCAGCTTAGTTGAAATATCTACTTGAAATATTCAGTTATCATGAAAAAATTAGTTTAAAGTGACTATTGGCTTAAGCAATATTGAGTAAAAAATTATACTCAAAATCTTTTTAGTTTCCAACATTCGCTCAATCTTTGAAGACAATTCAGGAATATGCAAGGTTTTTTATCTCAACACAGAGTTTTGAAGGAGAATTAAAAGATAAGAGTCAGAATTTTTACTCCTGAGCAAGAGTTATTATTAGCATTCATTCAATCTTGTAAAAAGCATTTTTGTAATGTTGGTAATATATTTAAGTTAAAATAAATGACTGCTGTTGTTTATAATTTATTGTCCGAATATTTTCTGGAGGTATTTTTGTCAAAGTTTATTTTAAAAATTCTGTGGTTAGAAGACAACGTTGCTTTGGCTGTGGATCAGGTTGTTGGTAAAGGGACTAGTCCTTTAACTAAGTATTATTTTTGGCCTAGGAATGATGCTTGGGAAGAACTGAAGCAAGAGCTAGAAGCGAAACACTGGATTGCTGAAATAGATAGAGTTGAATTACTCAATCAGGCTACATCAGTAATTAATTACTGGCAAGAGGAAGGTCGGAGAAGACCTATGAATGAAGCTCAAGCAAAATTCCCTGAAGTTGCTTTTACAGGCAGTAGCTGAGATATACGTCAAATATCCTACCTGTTGAGACATGCATAATTAATTTATGGCAGTTTAAGATTGTGTAGGGTAATTGTCTTTCTAGATTAGTTCGACAACCATAGGTTAACTTCCTCGAGTTGGTAAGACTATCAATATATGCCTTACTAATTAAGGGAAGGTAAGGGAAGGCCTATCCTTTAGTGAATGGCTAATGCCGATTACCTTCCCCTTATCATTCAATCAATTACTGGAATAAGCGACTCATTTTTTTAGTTTAAATAGCAACTCTGGCTCGCAAAGCACTTCAAATACTGGAATTGGTAAAAAAAACTGAATTAAAATACGCTTTAAATTAACAGCAAATAAACTATCCCATAATTATCTTACGCTACTACTTGTTATTTTTTTTCTGACTCTTCTCAAAAAATTGGAAATAAGCAATTCTTTAACAAGAACAGTTTAAGGGTGACATACAACATGACAGCGAAAAAGCAAATTATTGCTTATTGGTCTAATAAATTTCAGATGTCACCTGGAAATTTCGAGAATAAAGGTACATCTTTTTTTTCCACATTCGCATCTTAATAAAAATCAGAGAGTTATTATTTTTCAAGCTAAAAAGCGCGTCGAAGGGTTAAAAATAAATAAGCTTGTTCAATACACAAGTATGCAAAAGAATATAGCTTCCGTTGCCTTGTCGCAGCAATTTTCTATGTCCGCCAAGTCCTAATTTTGAGGAATATGCTTTTTGATTGGTTGTGAAATAATTATAAATTTTTATTAACAATCTTCTTTTTTTTATTAAAAATACTTTATTAATACATTGGTCTTAAACAAATTCCGGTTTTAAGTTGATAATATTATTTTTTCAGTAAAATATTATATTTTTGTATTTTTGTTAAAATTTTATAAAAAATACTAACTTGTAGTTATTCTATTTGAGTTTTTCCAAGGATAAGATAATTTTCTGATTTTAGAACAAGTTTGTGATGAATTGATTTCTAGAGCTAATTTTTAAGTATATATGCTTAACTCTATATGCTTGAGTCAAGGTAAATAGCTCATTAGACATAAATTTCTCACAATAATGATGACGAATTAAATACATTATTTCAGATACATAGTTAAAGTATTAGACTAAAACCGAGGGTATAATCTACACTTCTAGTTTTTTGCTTATAAGCTCTTATCCACAATTCTTGATTTTTGTCAAAATTAATTTATGGGAGTAATATCGCTTTTCGGGTAAACACTTAGCATTCAAGCTAATATACAAACACACAATCCTAACCGGCATTGAGTGGTTTAAGCAACTTAGTCAACTAGAAAATGTAATTTAAGAGAATGCTGAAGGATAAGCATTTCTAATACACGCTAACCTTTTCCAAATCCCATAATTAGTTTATTGTTTTTTTGTAATATTTAGTTTCCTAAAAAACTTTTTCTAGGAGTATTCATGGAGCAGTCGATTATTGCCATAGTCATAGCTTTAATGGGCTATGCCTTGGGTTCTGCCAAAATGATTAATGAAGG
This sequence comes from Mastigocoleus sp., assembly GCA_050042865.1. Lineage (GTDB taxonomy): Bacteria > Cyanobacteriota > Cyanobacteriia > Cyanobacteriales > Nostocaceae > JBCCDM01. The sequence continues at coordinate 150,472 of JBHJJE010000007.1, read as the reverse complement.
GAATGAAGCACTAGTCGAACGCTTGGGACGTTATCATCGCAAGCTAAGACCAGGATTAAACTTTGTTGTCCCTTTGCTAGACCAAATTGTCATGGAAGATACCATGCGAGAACAGGTCTTAGATATCAAGCCTCAGAATGTTATCACTAAAGATAATGTTTATTTAGAAGTAGATGGAGTTGTATTCTGGCGCATTATAGATATAGAAAAAAGCTTCTATAAAATTGATGACATCCAGACAGCTTTAACAAATTTGGTAACAGTAGAACTTCGTGCCAGTATTGCTGACCGAAAAATGGAAGAAACTATTGCTTCTCGTAACCAAATGAATCAAGCTTTGCTGGAGATACTCAATAACACAGCAGTTGATTGGGGAGTTGAAGTAATTCGTGTAGATATTCAGAGCATTACACCACCTGAAACTGTACAGCGATCAATGGCGGATCAACAAGCAGCCGAAATTAGAAAGCGTGCAGTGATTTCTGAAGCAGAAGGTGAACGTCAAGCAGCAATTAAAAAAGCTGAAGCTACTCGGACTTCTATGGAAATAATTTCTGAAGCTATGCGAAATAATTCTGAGAATAAAGATATTCTCCAATATCTAGTTGCTCAAGAATATGTTGAAGCTAGCCAGAAACTAAGCGCTAGTCCGAATGCAAAAATTGTATTTATGGACCCCAGAAAAGCCAGTGAACTGTCTTCGGAGATTGTTGGTGAAGATAAGAACGAGTCGATGAAACAATCACCAGAGAACGGTAATGGTGCAGCTTAATTTATCTTTTCCTGAGATATATTGAACTAGCGATGATTCTCTAGGCAATTATTATCTATATATTGCATCAGCGACTAGAGAAACATCGCGCATTTCTTTGATATCGTGAACCCGAAGAATATCAGTCCCTTGAGAAATAGCAGCACAGCAAGCAGCAGCAGTCCCCCAAACTCGTGATTTAGGATCTGCCTGATGCAAAATTTTCCCGATAAAGCTTTTGCGAGATGGACCAACTAAAATTGGACAATCAAGTTGTTGCAATTTTTGAATATTGCGGATAATTTCTATACTTTGCTGATAGGTTTTGGCAAAACCAATACCTGGATCAATAATAATTTTATCTTCAGAAATCCCAAATGCGATCGCTAATTTAATTTGCTGCTGCAAAAAATCAATGATTTCTTTTAATAAGTTTTCATAGTTAGTCATATTCTGCATTGTCTGAGGATTTCCTCGGATATGCATAAGTATTATAGGTACATCCATTTTGGCAACAGTAGCTAACATTTGGGAGTCAAAACTTCCTCCAGAAATATCGTTAATAATATCTGCACCAGCTTTTATAGAGGCTTGAGCAACTTGTGAAGAAGTAGTATCGACAGATACTGGTATAGTAATTTTCCCTTGTAATGCTTCTACAACGGGTATAACTCTCTCTAACTCTTCTTCCCAACTAATTTGCTTGGCTCCAGGTCGAGTCGATTGACCGCCAATATCAATAATATCAGCACCAGCCTCTATCAAGCTTTCTGCCTGTTTGACTGCTGCTTCTACAGTATTAAATTCTCCACCATCGCTAAAGCTATCGGGAGTTACATTTATTACTCCCATTAAATAAGTTTTTTTGCCCCAATGAAAAGTAAATTTATCTTTGATTTTGAGAATATTCGATTTTCCCATGGGATTTTTGTATATTTTTCCAGCAAGTATACTCTGCCAGAGAACAGAGAAATAATTAAGTCGAAGCAGTATCAAGATTTAGTATCGTGATATCATAAATTTCTAAAAATAATTCTCATTTTATGGTAGCCTATGAGGATTTGAAGGTGCGAAACATGATGAGGAACAGATACCTTGCCAAGTCGATTAGTGATGCAGGGATTGAGATTTTGGTAGGGTTTTTGGAGTGGTAACTGTTGCTGTACCGCCTCATGGAACTAGCCAAAATTGTTCTAATTGTGGTGAGACTGTCAAAAAAACTCTCAGTACTAGAACTCATATTTGTAGCCATTGTGGACATATTCAAGACCGTGACCATAATGCTGCACGAAACATACTTGAGATAGGACTCCGTACGGTGGGGCACACCGGAACGTTAATCGCCTCTGGAGACATCGACCTCTGCCTGGGTGGAGAAATCTCTCCAAGTAAGTTGAGTCGCCGAAAGAGGAAACCCAAGAAGTGATTCTTGGAATCCCCCACTGCATTCGGTACTCCGAATCAGTGGTGGGAGGATGTCAAGTCTCTAAACTAATAAATTGATGTCAACTCCAAGAAAGCCCCAATTTACTTGCATCAGTACATATTATTTTTGTGCTGTAAGCTTTTGCGCTATTAAGAAAAGGGGTGTTGTCTGGTAATCTTTCAACTCAAGCGGCTTTGTAATTAGTTGTAATTAACTATGCGAGCAAAACTTTCAGCATCTAAACTAGCTCCACCTACTAAAGCACCATCAATTTCAGATTGAGCCATAATTTCATCAATATTATTTGGCTTTACTGAACCACCATACTGAATAGGTACATTCTTGTTTTTTAACTTTGAACGAATCAGACCTACGACTCGATTTGCTTCTTTTGTTTCACAGGTATCACCAGTTCCAATAGCCCAAATTGGCTCATAGGCAATAACTAAATTATTCTGATCTACATCTATCAAATCTTTCTCTAACTGAGAAATAATTACAGACTCAGTTTCTCCTTTATCTCTTTGCTCTTTAGTTTCCCCCACACATAAAATAGGTTTGAGACCAAACTTTTGAGCAGCCTTGAGGCGTAAATTTACACTCTCATCAGTCTCTCCAAAATATTGTCGCCGTTCGCTATGACCAACAACAACATAACGTACTCCTACTTCATTGAGCATTTCTGCGGAAATCTCACCCGTATAAGCCCCTTTTTCTTCCCAATGAACATTTTGCGCTCCAAGTTGAACTCTGCTACCATGAAGACTTTTCGACAATATATTCAAATCAGTGAAAGGAACACAAAGTACAACATCCCTATCTGAGGGAGTTTCATCTAAACTAGGCATAAATCCCCGTAAAAATTCTTGGGATTCTGCCTGGGTTTTAAACATTTTCCAGTTACCGGCAATAACAATTTTTCGCACAGGTGATTCCGTCAAGATTCATAATCGCTACATTAATGCACTCTTTAGTGTATCAGGCAGAAGGGAGAACTCATAATTAAAAGGGAATGGGGAGTGAAATAGTGGGTAGTAATTTAGCGAAATCATGAGTGGTGATGTAGGGAAATTTCGAGGGAGTGAAATAGTAAGGGAGTGAAGGGAGTGATGTAGTGAAATAGTGGGTAGTAATTTGGCAAAATCATGAGTGGTGATATGGGGAAATTCCGAGGGAGTGAAATAGTCTAAATAGTTGGGGAGTAAAGCTATTACCAATTAACGATGACCCAAAATTAACTACAATAGATTTATAACTGTTACCTAGTATGACTTCACAATTACCTGTACCAGAACCATCAAAACGCAATTCAGAACAAGAATTAAAACATTCAACATATCATCAAGATAATATTTCTTTACAAGAAGAATTAAGCAAGGCTATTTTTAGTTTTGAAGACATTCAAGCTGAACTTAATTACAAGCGAGCATTAACATCTCTACAAAATTTAGTTACAAGTCTTGACCTAACCTTTGATGAAAAAAAAGGTTTGGAAACAGAAATTTCAGAATTGGAAACCGTGCTTAATAAGTTAGAAGGTATGGTAGTACAAATTGCAGCTTTTGGTATGGTCGGACGGGGTAAATCTTCTTTACTCAATGCATTGGTAGGGCAAAATGTCTTTGAAACCGGACCTCTACATGGCGTAACTCGTAACGAACAGCGAGTTAATTGGCAAATTACAGAAGAAGTATTTGGTGATGGTAGAACAACTACAAAAGCAGCTTTGAGCAGCAATGGTCAATCTTTAGTGGAGTTAATAGATACTCCTGGTTTAGATGAAGTAGATGGGGAGACACGGGCTATTTTAGCTCATTCAATTGCCAAACAAGCCGATTTAATTTTATTTGTAGTTTCTGGGGATATTACCAAAATCGAGCATGAAGCCTTGTGTATGCTCAGAGAAGCAGGGAAACCAATGCTGTTGGTATTTAATAAAGTAGACCAGTACCCGGAAGCTGACCGCACAGCGATTTATCAAACAATTAAAGAAGAACGAGTTAGAGAACTACTCTCACCAGATGAAATTGTCATGTGCGCTGCTTCTCCATTAGTTAAGACAATGATTCGTCGTGCTGACGGAAGTAGAGCAGTGCAATCTCATCAAGGAAAACCCGCGATCGCTCCTTTGAAAATCAAAATTTTAGAAATTCTTCACCGGGAAGGTAAAGCTTTAGTCGCTTTAAATACAATGCTTTATGCGGATAATATCAACGACAATTTGCTGGAGAGAAAACTCCAAATTAGAGAAGAAAGCGCTAATCAGTTGATTTGGAAAGCAGTTATCACCAAATCATTAGCGATCGCTCTAAATCCTTTGACTGTAGTAGATATAATTACCGGTGCAGCAATCGATGTAACAATGATACTGGGATTATCGAAGCTCTACGGAATACCGATGACAGAAAAAGGTGCCATAAAATTGTTACAAAAAATCGCCCTAAGTATGGGCGGTATCAGTGCTAGCGAACTCTTAGCAAATTTGGGACTAGGTTCTTTAAAAACCATTATGGGAATTTCAGCACCTGCTACTGGCGGTGTATCATTGGGTCCTTACCTATCTGTTGCAATGACACAAGCGACAGTAGCTGGTGTTTCTTCTTACGGAATTGGACAAGTTACCAAGACTTATTTAGCGTCAGGGGCAACTTGGGGACCAGAAGGACCTAAAGCTGTTATTAACAAGATTTTATCTACTTTAGATGACACTTCTATACTCAGCCGAATCAGAGAGGAACTACAAATTAAATTACTTCGTCAATAGAAGTATAAGTATTCCCAAATTTAATTATCTATTTTTAAAAGAGTTGAGCCACACTTGCATCTGTTCTCTAGCAATATCGCGTCCACCTAAACCAAAGGCAATAATAATTGCTCCAGCGATCGCGCTTAAAAGTAGTCCAAAAGCTAGTTGAACAATTCCAGGAGCTACACCAATCAAATTTAATGACATTGCTCCTACAAAGGCAATGATGGCAATCCTAGCGATTTGTGCCAAAATTCTTGCTTGGGGATTACCAGAACTAGTAATAATGCCAAATGCCAGATTCGCAAGATACAAACCGACTGCAAGTACTACTAATCCAGTTAAGATTTGACCGAAAATTGCTAAAAGACTCTGGAATAGGATAGTTAGGGCTGGGATATTGAGGATATCAAGAGCAGCAATAGTTGCAAACAGCATGATGCCGACTTGAACAATGATACCTACAATTTCTGAGGGAGTACGAGTTGTATTTACACCTTCTGTTGCAGATACAGTGGTTTCTCTACTAAATACAGGTAGACCCAGGGCACTAAAAATATTGTTGAATCCTAAACTGGTAAGGATACTGGTAACAAACTCACCAAGGAACCTTCCCAAGAAATAAGAAATTGCTAATATCGCACCAGCAGTGAAAATCGCAGGTAAGACATTCAGAACCTGCTGCAACATGGAAATCGCAGGTCCAGAAATTGCGTCAATCTGCAAGGTATTCAACGCTGCGATCGCAACCGGAATCAAAATTAGAACGTAAACAATTGTGCCAATAATTGAGGAGAGAGATTGACTACCACTACCACCTCTTAGTCCTAGCTGAGAACCAATATTATCAACTCCTGTAGTTGCTAATAAATTGCTCACAATCCTTCGGACAATATTGGCTGCGAACCAACCAACAGTACCAATAATTACTGCACCAAATATATTTGGCAGTATCGCCAAAATTTCGGTTGTTAGGGCATTTATCGGTTGCAGTGCTTGGGTAAGTCCTAGAGTGTCTAGAACTGGCATTAAAAAGAGCAAAAATATAAACCAGTATAGAGCGCTACCGATAGTTTCGCTCAAAGACAACTGATTTAAGTTAGGAGAACCATCTTGAGGTGGAGGATTTAATTTTTCATCTAATCCAAATGCATCTAAAGCACGTACTGTTACAAGCTTAACTAAAGTAGCAATTAACCACGCAGTTCCAAGTAGAATCCCTGCTCCCAATAGCTTTGGCAAAAAGTCGCCAATCGTATTGAGAAAGCTAGCTAAAGGTTGGGATGCGACTTCCAGTTGCAGGTTGTCTAAGACAGCAACTATAAAAATGAGGAAGACAACCCAAAATACGAACCCAGAAACGAAATTCTCTACTTGGGGAGCATCACTACGTCCAGTTAGACTAGCCGCAATTCGGTTGTCAATACTAGTACGATTGAGAATTCCTCGAACTATGGCTTTAGCAATAGAAGCTACAATCCAACCAACTATAAGTAGTAGTACAGCTCCTAGTAAGTTGGGAACAATAGCAACTATTTGTCCAAAAGCCCCTTGTATAGCTTTATTAAACCCATCAGCTTGCGAGGTGGGCAAAACTGGCGACTGCGCCAAAAATGTCTCTGCCCTAATCGACAAACCAGCTGGCATTACTTGGATCATATTTTGCCAAGTAGTCATCATGGTTTTCCGGTATTAAAGTGTAAGTGTTACTCAAAAGACACTAGAAATATCCTGGGGGTAGATTGTAATTAACAATTGCACGCCCTGATAAATTCTGTGGTGTTTTGCATTTTAATGTACCAGTAAAACTAGACAACTAATCAATATCAAGAATTATTTTTTACTTTTTTATTTACGATTTGTTTCCTAAGTTTCAAAATATTTCCAAATATTTCCAAATCATTCTTATTCACTGAATTAATAGTTGCTTTTTATACAAAATACCCTGAATTAACTTTACTATTGTTCAATTTTATGCATTAGATGAAAATTAGTATTTGATATATTCGCAATCTATATGAGGTAAAATGTGGGATAATTGTAGATTGTGAAACAATATTAATTTCAATGATATATAGACGATAAATATATAAAAAAATAGATTAAATAAAAAAGTAGATTAAGAAAGCAAAACAATAAAATAGTCAATATCTTAAAGTTTTGCAGTAAATATAGTCAAATTAATTCATATTATATTTGACTATAAAATTTACAACTATTTCCCCCTTAAGCAACATTTCATATGCAACAGTATGCAAATTTTTGAACAATCAATAGAAATTTCAGCTACAGCAACAGTGGTAGAGAATTGTATAATTGATATTGCTCTTATGCATCGTTGGCTGAATCCAGCTTTAAAATGTCAGCCAGTAGGGAAATGGAGTACTGAAATCGGTGGTAGAAGTAAATTCATTATTCAAGTACCTCTAATTCAACCAACCTTAATCAGTACAGTTGTAGAAAGACGACCTGGGCTGATTGTTTGGCAGTTTAAAGGATTTTTTGAAGGACGCGATCGCTGGGAGTGTCAGCCAACCAAAGAAGGTACTTTGTTAATTAATCGCTTTGAGTTCAAAGTTCCAAATCCAATAGTCAGATGGGGTTTTGAGAACTTTGCAGAAAAATGGACGAAGAAAGATATGCGTGCTCAACTGCGTCGTCTCAAACAAGTTGCAGAAAGAATGCAGCTTAAAGCTAACCGATGAGAAAGGTCACATTCACCAGAGGTGAGGAAGCAAAGAAGGAAATAAATGAAGAAATAAATATCTATTAGCTATTAACCATTAATCTTTAACAACCAAATAAGAACCATCAAATATCAACTTAATATTCTATATTTTTGCGTAATTGAGCAAGTAGAGTACGAATAGTTGTAGCGTCTTGAGCAGATGGTTCCTTAGCTAAATACTTTTCAAAATCTAAAATTGCTCTATTTACATACCCGAGTTGAAAATAAAGCAAACCGCGATCGCGTAATTCTAGTGAAACATCTGGAAATAGCATTAATATTCTTTCTACAGCAGCTAAAGCTTGTTGTAACTCTTGCTTTTTTACATAAATAACTTTGAGATTAGTCAACATCCGGGCTAAAAAATTCTTATTACTTATCGGTACAAGAAATTTTGATTCCAAAGACATTTTCTGCTGGTAAATCTGACTTAGACGCTCCTCACAGTCTTCTGGGAACATCACTTCACCATTATTAAAAGCATCAACAAAAATAGACATATCTGGAAAGTCAGGACGAATTAGAAAATGCCCCGGCATTCCCACACCAAGCATGGGAAAATTTATTCTGCGGGCTACTTCTAAATAAACTAGAGACAAAGTAATAGGTATACCTAATCTTCTATCTATAACTTCATTTAAAAAACTATTGCGAGGGTCGTAATAATCTTCTGTATTACCACTAAATCCTAAATCTTTATATATATAATCGTTAATACTTTGAATAATCCGTAATGGATATCTGTTACTAGGTAAACGCTCTAACAGTTCCGATGCCATACTATCAAAAGCATTAAGGTATTTTTTTGGGTCTATATGTGGATACTCTTCCTGAGCAATATATAAAGCAGCATAAGCTAAGTTTATATCTTCGTCAGGCTGCTGAACCTCCTGATAAAAATATTGCCGCGCTGACGATGAATTCATAAGATTATTTCAAGTAAAATTAACAAGATAATAATGGTAATAAATACCTTTAACTTACCACCTAGATTTATATTAAAGATATTAGCGGAAACAAGAAATGAAGTTTCAGCAAAGGTAATTTAATAGTTCTCTAGTATTCAGTTACCTAGGAACAGTTATATTATCAGTGGTAGTATTATTTTTTACTTTATAAATTTTCTTATTTAGTTATTTAATTATTTAAAAATATCGTTTAATACTTTAATATTAATACCGGAATTTAAGCGTAGCGATGACCATATATTATAAATCCTGAATGATATATTGACTCTATCAAATTTGAGTATTAAAAAATACGTATTAATTTTACGGAATTTGACGATCGCTAATTGAATCCAAATATGTGAAATGGCATGGCTAAGCTTTTCCTGGGTTAACAGGAAAAGCTATTTTTTTAGCTGTTTTTTATTTATACTGCAAAAATACTATTAAATTAATTGCTTTCACTATTTATAACTATTTATTTATATGGCACCACCGGTATATCTTGGGACATATTTATATTTTCCATTTGCAAGGAATGTGGGGGAGAATTCCCCAAGTCTTTTGTTTTGTTGAAAACTTTCCTAACGCAGGATTATAGCACTATATACATAATTAATTAATTAATTAATTTATACTTTATATATTTCAATGTATCGGAAGAGTAAAAATCTCTTTCACCGCAAACAATCTTTTACAAAAGCAAATATATATCGATTCCCCTCATACTACCTACAAAATAATTTGGATAGAACAAAAATTATACACTATGTAGTACTAAATATAAATGAATTCAGAGATTGCTTTAATACAAGCAACTTACACCTGAATTTGTTTACTGCATAAATAACTGGATTAGAAGAATCAATTTAAGCCGACAGAGGGGTCGTTCAGTGCTAATCTTGAAATGATATAGGTTAATCATTTAAGTCTCTACGATCTTATCTGAAATATAGCTTCGATTAATAGGCTCAGCATGGTCACAACAGCAGAAAAAACAAACACTGGCTACATTACCCAAGTAATTGGTCCCGTTGTGGACGTAAAGTTTCCAAATGGGAAAATGCCCCCGATATACAACGCTTTGACCATTCAAGGCAAAAACGAAGCAGGACAAGATGTGTCCGTTACTTGCGAAGTACAGCAACTGCTGGGCGATAATCAAGTACGGGCAGTATCTATGAGTTCTACTGACGGTTTAGTACGCAACATGGAAGCAATTGATACTGGTGCTCCCATTAGTGTACCTGTAGGTAAAGCTACCTTGGGTCGAATCTTTAATGTTCTCGGCGAACCTGTAGATAACCAAGGTCCTGTCGGTACCGACGAAACATCCCCAATTCACCGCGAAGCTCCTAAGCTCACAGACCTAGAAACAAAACCTTCTGTATTCGAGACAGGGATTAAAGTTGTTGACTTGCTGACTCCCTACCGACGTGGAGGTAAGATTGGTCTATTTGGCGGTGCTGGTGTAGGTAAAACCGTCATCATGATGGAGTTGATTAACAACATCGCTACAGAACACGGTGGTGTATCTGTATTCGCTGGTGTAGGCGAACGTACTCGTGAAGGTAATGACCTTTACAATGAAATGATTGAATCTGGGGTTATTAATGACAAAAACCTCAATGAATCAAAAATTGCCCTAGTATATGGTCAGATGAATGAGCCACCCGGTGCAAGAATGCGGGTTGGTTTATCCGGTTTGACTATGGCAGAGTATTTCCGCGATGTAAATAAGCAGGACGTACTGCTGTTTGTTGACAACATTTTCCGTTTTGTACAAGCGGGTTCAGAAGTATCTGCACTTTTGGGACGTATGCCTTCTGCGGTAGGATATCAGCCAACTTTGGGTACTGATGTAGGTGCTTTACAAGAACGCATTACTTCCACCAACGAAGGTTCTATTACTTCCATTCAGGCAGTATATGTACCAGCAGATGACTTAACAGACCCCGCACCTGCAACCACTTTTGCCCACTTGGACGGAACCACAGTGTTATCTCGTGGTTTAGCAGCTAAAGGAATTTATCCTGCTGTAGATCCATTAGGTTCTGCTTCTACTATGTTGCAGCCTAATATCGTGGGTTCCGACCATTACGATACAGCTCGTGCGGTTCAGTCAACTCTTCAGCGTTATAAGGAACTACAAGACATCATTGCGATTCTTGGTTTGGATGAATTATCTGAAGAAGATCGTCTAACAGTTGCAAGAGCTCGTAAAATTGAGCGTTTCTTGTCTCAGCCTTTCTTTGTTGCAGAAGTATTTACCGGTGCTCCTGGTAAGTATGTGAAGCTAGAAGATACTATCAAAGGCTTTAAGATGATTTTATCTGGTGAATTAGATGATTTACCAGAGCAAGCTTTCTATCTAGTCGGCGATATCAATGAAGCTAAAGCTAAGGCACAAAAGTTAAAGGCTGAGGGTTAATTGCCAATTTTATTCAGTTGTCAGCGTTGATTCAACCCTGACAACTGAAACTTGCTCTAAAAAAACTTGTTCTAAGAAACTTGTTCTATAACCTCACAGCAATTAAAAAATCGACAAACGATAAAGACAAATGGCATTAACTGTTCGCGTACTTTCTCCAGACAAAACTGTCTGGGATGAATCTGCTGAGGAAGTAATTTTACCTAGTACTACTGGTCAAATTGGTATTTTGGGTGGACACGCTCCCATCCTTAGCGCTTTAGACACCGGAGTTATGCGAGTACGTTCTAGTCAAGGTCAAGATTGGACTGCGATCGCATTAATGGGTGGTTTTGCTGAAGTTGAGGAAGATGAGGTCACAATTTTAGTTAATGGTGCTGAACGTGGTGATTCCATCAACCTTGAAGAAGCACGTACTGCTTTTAATGAAGCTCAAGGTCGTGTAAATAGCGTCAACCCAGACGATAAGTTAGCCCAAATCCAGGCTAATCAAGCATATAAGCGTGCCCGTGCTCGCTTTCAGGCTGCCGGTGGTATGGTTTAATAACTGTGAAATTTGTTTGAATATTGTTCAGTTTTTATACCTTAAAAAAATCCTTTCCTGTATCTCAGGGAAGGATTTTTTAGCTTGGTGCAACTATTTTGTTTGATTGGGTTTAATTTCTCGTTTTCCCCAAGGTTTAAGAAAGGAAATAATAATTACAACTAATAAAGAAGAAGTTTGAGCGATCGCACCAATCAGAACTGCTTGACCATCAAATACATACAAAGGATTTTCAAGAGCTAGCAACCTCTGCTCTGCTGAAATAGAGGTCATAGCATTTGTCCAAGGTCCTAGCCAAATTGTACCAGTCACAATCAAAGTTACCGTTGCAACCCATTTAGCAACTACCCAGTAATGCTTGAAAAATCCCCAAATCGTTAGCCAGCAAAGTAAAGTGCCGCTAAGTAAAGATAAAATTGCTGATGGAATAATCACGAAATCATCCAACATTTTCATTACAGCATTTAAAGCGTAAAGTTCATCTCCACTAGCTATATCGCTCTTCATCAATGAAATAGCAATCATACATAAAGCTGTACCGAACCAAGTTCCAGCAAAGACAACGTGAGTGGATATTAGCCATTGTTTTTGCTTTACATTCAGTTTTTTCATTTTACTTTAATTTATATTTTATTAGGTACTTAATAATTAGCTACCTAACTATCCTATAAAAAAATAATTGTAAATATACCTTAAATAACAAAAAATCTAATTTATACTTCCCTCATAGCAGAAGTCCCGGTGCGAAGTTTAGTTAGTAAATTAATAAACATTTTCTTCTCATCATCGGTGAGATGAGACATCATGCTTGTAGTGCGGCAGAAGTGGTCTGGTAACATCTCAGATATTAGCTTCCGACCCTTTTGTGTCAGAACTATAGTTAATCTTCGCCTATCTTCTGGGTAAGGTTGACGTTTGACTAACTCTTCTTTTTCTAATCCGTCCAAAAGACCTGTAACTGTAGCACGAGTAACTCCAGAACGTTCGGCAAAATCAGATGGAGTTAACCCAGATTTCGATGCGACAAATAGCTGTATCAATATAGTAAATTTGCCCATAGACAAACCGTATCGAGCGAAATGAGAATCAAATGCTTGGTAAACTTCAGCAGTAGTATCTAAGAAGTAAAGACAAGCTTCCACCGATGAAATATCTAGCTGTGAATATTGTTTCGCTAGTTTTTCCAGTTCTTGATAGTTATGAAAACCACGGGATATAACCATAGGTAAAAGTGGAATGTTTTAGTACCTTAGTTTGAGGTAACTAAATTTTTGTATAAATTCCCAGACCTAGCAATGCTGGGTCTAGGAAAAAAGTTTCGTTTATATCTAAGATTGGAACCTAATTAAAATGCTTAATTATTGCATCAGCAAACTCAGAACACTTTAATGGTTCTACTTTCGGTTCCATCAAACGAGCTAAATCATAAGTCACCTGTCCAGAAGCGATCGCTTTACCAATTCCTTTTTTAATTAGGTCTGCGGCTTCTTGCCATCCCATATATTCCAGCATCATTACCCCTGATAGTATCACCGAACCGGGGTTAATTCTATCCAAACCAGCGTGTTTGGGTGCAGTACCGTGGGTAGCTTCAAATATAGCTGCTGTATCCCCAATATTTGCACCAGGACCCATACCCAAACCACCGACGATAGCAGCAGCAGCGTCTGAAAGGTAATCACCATTCAAGTTCATGGTTGCCAAAATAGAGTACTCATCAGGACGAGTCTGAATTTGTTGGAAAATACTATCAGCGATACGGTCATTGACCATAATCTTATCTTGCCATTTTCCATCGCCGTGACTATCCCAAATTGAACTGAGAACTGTTTCTACCTCTTTGACAATTTCTGCTTGTTTTTCTGGTGTAAGTCCATCAAAACCAGGGTCTATCATTCTGGCATTTTCTTCTGAGGTAATATCAGATTTATTTTCCTTATTGCTCAAAATCCAAGATTCTCTCTCAGTAATGCACTCTTGACGAAATTCTGTGGTCGCAACTTCGTAACCCCAGTCCCGGAAAGCACCTTCGGTGTACTTCATGATGTTTCCTTTATGCACCAAAGTTACCATCTGTTTATCTTTGGATAAGGTCAAAGAATGTTTGATCGCACGACGAACTAAACGCTGGGAACCGTTTTTACTGATAGGTTTAATTCCGATACCCGCATCAAGGGGAATTTTTTTATTTCCATGTTCAGGGGTTGATGGAATTAAATCTTGATTGAGAATTTCAATTAAGCGTTTGGCGGTTTTGCTACCTTGATTCCATTCAATACCCAGATAAATATCTTCTGTATTTTCCCGATAAACAATTACATCTAGTTTTTCAGGATTTTTGTGAGGTGAAGGAGTACCTAGATAATATCTACAGGGACGAACGCAAGCATAAAGTTCAAAGATTTGCCTGAGCGCTACATTCAAAGAACGAATTCCACCACCTATAGGCGTTGTTAAGGGTCCTTTGATTGCTACACCATAATCTTTAATTGCATCCAAAGTATCTTGGGGTAAATACTGGTATGTACCGTACAAATCGCAGGCTTCATCTCCAGCATAAACCTTGAACCAACTTATTTTCCGCTTACCTTTATAAGCTGATTCTACAGCAGCATCAAGTACCTTTTGAGTGGCAGGCCAAATATCGATACCTGTACCATCCCCACGAATAAACGGGATAATCGGATTATCAGGAACTTTTGGTTCACCTTCGTGTATTGTAATTTTTTCTCCGGTCTGTGGTGGGGTAATTTTTTCGTACATCCTACACTCCTGACGACTACAAGACAAGCAAATTTTGCCTCTATGACTAAATATGCAAACTAAATATGCAAATGTGGCAAATTATCCTTAGTTAGCAAGCTACAAGATATCACTGCTGATGATTTTTAAAATTATGTGAAGCGCAGATTTTCCCTTAATATCAAAGTATAGAAAATTCAATTTCATGAAATGAAATCAAGTTGAATTTTCTAGATTATTTGTAGTCATAATAATAAATATCATTGCTTTCAATATAGTCAGAGAATTTCATCTAAATTCGCTTCTTATATTGACTTTACAGCAATAATTTGCATATTTTTTTACTACTGTGATAGTAAGTAAAAATTTGCAAATAACTTATGCTACTCTCAAATGTACGCTCAATTAGTGTACTCTTTTAATATATAGCAAAATATTAACAATAATTGATAAAACATATGAGAAACTGTCATTATAAAATTTACCTATGAGTGATGGATAAGCTAAAGACGTATCAAGTAACAATATATAAAACATGCGCAGCTATATGACTGTTCTCTACATACTCCATAACTAGAACTCAAATTTGTCTGGAGCTAGCTCAAATCTGACTTTACTGCCATCTGAATCCAACTCAAATTTAGCTTAGCTAGAGCAGCTATTATTGCTGTCTCCAGACAGCATCAATTATTGACCCAACTTCACAAGAATAGGATTTAGCGGCGATTTCCTGTAAACTATCCTCGCTAATGATTTTTATCGGGTTATAAAAATATAGCTTGATAATTGATTGTTATTAAATTGACCGTACTGCAAAACTAATTTCATGACTGACCCAATGATTTTATCAGGTAATTCCAACGATATTGACTCCCTGCGTAGCCAGTTAATCTCTGGGTCTGAAAAAACCCAACCACAGATCATTCAGCAGTTAGCGGAACTTAATGATGCGGGATTAAATGTATTGATGGAGTTTTTAGGACAACGTAGCACAGAATCAATGAATTGGATTGAAGGTAAGGCTTATCAAGTTTTATATACTTCTCAATCAGCTTCTGCACAGGAATTTCTGCAAGCTAAATTTCCTACAGGAATTATTTCTCTGGAATCGGAAAAAGAAATTGACTATACTAAGCTGCAAAAATTCCTTGCTGCGGGAGATTTTCAACTTGCAGATAAAGAAACTATAGAAAGAATGTGCGAGTTAGCAGGAGAAGATGCACTTAAGCGTAAATGGTTATATTTTACTGAAGTAGAAAGTTTCCCGGTCAAAGATTTACAAACAATTAATAACCTTTGGTTAGTTCACTCTGAAGGAAATTTTGGCTTTTCAGTACAAAGGGAAATTTGGCTAAGGTCGGGTAAAAATTGGGAAAATGTGTGGGTAAAAATTGGCTGGAAAAAAGGTAATAACTGGACTCGTTACCCGTCAGAATTTATATGGAGTCTGGATGCTCCTCGCGGACATTTACCTCTCTCCAACCAACTACGAGGAGTAAGAGTGATTGCTTCTTTACTTTCCCATCCTGCTTGGTCTACAACTGAGCAGGCTTAATATTTTTTACTTTCTATAAGCGATACTTTACTTAATATTCAACACTCACATTTCTGGTAATCTTTCTTTGGCATTGAGCAACCGTTGGGTAAAATTTAGAAGTCATAGCTGATGCTATAAAACCACAATTTTAGATTAAATATCTATATGGCAAATGTTCGTCTAGAAAATATTAAACGCAAATTTAATAACGTTACAGCAATAGAAGATATTAGCTTTGAGGTTCCTGATGGAGAATTTTGGGTTTTAGTCGGACCTTCTGGTTGTGGTAAATCTACTATTCTCAGGACAATTGCAGGGTTAGAAACAGCCACTTCTGGAAAACTTTATATCGGGAATCAAATAGTAAATGAAATACCCGCAAGACAGCGCAATGTGGCGATGGTATTTCAAAATTATGCCCTGTATCCCCACATGAGCGTTGCCCAAAATATTGCTTTTGGTTTACAAATGCGCCAAATGAACCAGGAGATTATCCGCGATCGCGTCCAGTCTGTAGCTAGGTCTTTAGCTCTGGAGCATTTACTAGACCGGAAACCAAAACAGCTTTCTGGGGGACAACAGCAACGGGTAGCATTGGGTAGGGCTTTAGCTAGACAAGCTGAAGTCTTTTTACTGGATGAACCTTTATCTAATTTGGATGCGCAGTTACGAGATGATACCCGTGCTGAGCTAAAACAAATACATCAAAAACTCAGAAATACTACTGTATATGTAACTCACGACCAGATAGAAGCAATGACTCTGGCAGACAAAATTGTAGTACTAAATGGAGGGAAAATCCAGCAAATTGGCACCCCTCAAGACGTATATGCCCAACCTTTAAATCGAATGGTCGCAACTTTCTTGGGTAGTCCACCGATGAATATTATACCGGCTAAATATATTGGCGATCGCTTTGATATTTACGGTCAGTTTATTTCAGTTCCAAATATATTAAAAGATCAACTAAATTTTCTTTTAGGAAAAAACTTTGATTTAGGTATTCGTCCCGAACATATCAGTATTCAGGCAGATGACAATACCGAAGAAGAGCAGTTTTTAGAGGTTGTGGTGAATGTGGTTGAACCTTTAGGAAGAGAAACTTTAATTCGCGGCAGTTTACCTGATAGTACAATTCCCATTAATGTCCAAGCAGGTGCCCAGATACAACCGGAACCTGGAAGTAACTTAAAGCTGAAACTAGACTTAAATCATTTATTTGTTTTTGATTCTGTTAGCGGCGATCGCTTATTTTCTAAAACAGCTATATAAGCCGCACACTCTTTTTATAGTACTATTGCACTGTCAATAAATTCTATTTTAAAATTTGCTGGGGTTCTTCTGTTCCTTCTGTTTCTTCTGCAGAAAAGCTGTTTTGAGTACCTGAATTTTCCGAGTTTTTTCCAAGTACTTTAGGTATAATTTCAATCATAACTAGAACAGTATGCATAAAAGTTAAAGCAACACCAGCTTTTAACCAGCCAGATATCCAGTAAGCCGGATTCCATAGCGTCCATACGGATAATAGATGAATACTTCCACAACCGAGCATTAACCAAGCAAATAAAATCAGAATGTCATTAAATGGCTTAGTTTGAGGATTATCGGAGGGAAAATTCTTATTTTTTCTGGCTACATAAAACAATATTAAAGATATAAGATAATACCCAATTCCAATCAATAGATCTGAGAGAAAATGTAATCCCAGCAGTTCTGGTTGCCAAAGGTAACTACTCCCCTGAGGATTATATTGTTTAGAAAAAAATAAATCTTGGAAGAATTCTGTCATTGTAGTTATTAATTATCAGTGATGTTCAAATGCGATCGCGGAGTTAACCCAAAGGATTATTAGAGATTTTCACAGTTTAAATTACCAGGACATCACAAATACATTCTAGGAATACAAGGTTTGCGCTGAAAATTGGTAAAATTCTTTTGCACCAATCACCTTAGTTATAAATTGCCTGATCAATCTATTCAGCAGCTTATTAGTAGAAAATCAATAAATCATTTTTTAAATAAAACATTGACCTAGCAACTGCTAGTACATTACAATATTTCTTTTGCAGTCTACATCCGGCTCGGACCAGGTAAAGACAAAGCAAAAGCTGAAAAATTCCCATGATGAATATGATTCAGCTACCTGTACGGCAACTATAAAATTAAATCAATGACTTACGCAATTATTGAAACTGGTGGAAAACAGTTAAAGGTAGAACCAGGTCGTTTTTACGATGTTGAACTACTTCATTCTGAACCTGAAGAGAAAGTGACTATAGATTCTGTTCTCCTTGTACAGAATAATGGCGAAATCAGCATCGGACAGCCATTAGTAGAAGGTGCAACAGTAGAAGGAACAATCATGCGACACTTCAGAGGTCGTAAGATTATAGTTTATAAAATGCAGCCGAAGAAGAAAACCCGTAAGAAGCGTGGACATCGGCAAGAAACTACCAGACTCATGATTAATTCTATTAGCCTGAATGGTTCAGTTATTGCAGAGGCAGAAGTAGAACAGGAAGAAAAACCAGTAATAGAGACTGCTGAAGTTGCAGCAGAATAATTGTTGGTATTTATGAATCTTGGCATTTAGGTAAGATAGAAAAGAGTTTTATAGAATTTTAGTTTTATCTAGATATCATTAGAAAATTGCTGTCAGAGCGATCTAATTTTGTCATATCTTTCTAGAAGGCTCTACAATCTATCATAATTTTCAGTGAAATTTTATTGAAAACCACTCAAATCAGGATTGTAGCAATACTCAATTCCTAATTTAAGTAATTAATAACTGAATCAAGGAGTAAATAATGGCTCATAAGAAAGGAACAGGTAGTACTCGGAACGGTCGCGATTCAAATGCTCAGCGACTAGGTGTCAAGCGTTATGGTGGTGAAAATGTACGTGCTGGAAATATTCTTATTCGTCAGCGCGGTACTAAGTATCACCCCGGTAATAATGTAGGTATCGGTAAGGATGATACTCTTTTCTCTTTAATTGACGGAATTGTCACTTTTGAAAGAAAGGGTAAAAGTCGTAAAAAAGTCAGCGTTTATGCTAATGCGAGCTAGTGTTATAGCTAAAATTTTACAGCTAAATTTTATAGCTAATAAATACTGACTTTACATTTAACATGTAATGTAAAAATCCGATTTATCTTAGTAAATCGGATTTTTGATTTCTATAAGTAAATATACGTATTTTTTTAAGTACTTGTTAACACATTTTTTAATATAAGACTCTAATATCTAGTTTTTTCTGTGATTCTTACGCTTGTTCCTATTGATAGCATTAATTACCTTAGAAATAGATGCATATTACATCGGTAAACACGCTTATTTTAAGTAATATATGATAGCTAATCAAAAAACAGTATCAGGAATTTCGCTACATGGGAGTCAGTATTATCTCCAAGGATTTCCTGTACTAGGACTACCTGATGACAAACGAGCAGTAAAGTATTTCAGCCTCAATCCTTTCCTTCCCGATCAGAAAAATCGATGTCCCATAGAATGTGCTTATTGTATATGTCATCAAGATAGTGATTGGCATCATCACCCAGAACATTACACTAAAACAGTTACACCTCCAGATTTATTAGAGCAATTATTAGAAAAAATTTTTGCAACTCCAGAAGGACAGAGCGGTTTTCCAATTTCTTTGTGTGATTATTCCGACCCATTTATAGGAGCGCATCGGGAGCGAGTTTTACAAATTTTGGATGCATTGATAGACCGTAATGCTGCAAATATGGTTTATATAACCACTAAAGTGCATCCTGGAGAATCTTATCTTCAACGTCTCAAAACAACTTTGGAAAAACAGCATTCTCTAAGACCAACAATATTCGTTAGTCTTCCTCCCCTCAAACCTGGTTATGAAAAAGCCTCTATAGAAGGAAGAGTAAAGTTAATCAAAAACTTGCTAGAGCTAGATATTCCCTGTTGCTGGTATCTCCGTCCTTTAGTAGAAGAATGGTTTGATGAAGAGCTAATGTGGAGCTTAACTAGAGAATTAGTTTCTCAGGTTGGGGATCATATTATTTTGTCAGGATTAATAATGTCTCCCGAAATTGAAGCTAGTTTGTTACAACAAGGATTAGTAGTTCCCCACTGGAATTTACAACAAGCTGGGAGCAAACAGTTATTACCCTTTGAGTTTGAAGAAAAATTACGCTCAATTCTCAAAGCAGTTGCAAAAGAGCAAAATATCGAACTTGGTCCGGTGATGGGTCATCGTTTATGTGGTACCAATGGCAATCATGCCTATGGTTGTATGCTATGTGGGAAACAAGAACGTTATTGTCAGTTATTCCAATTGCACCATTATGGTAAAACAATTGCAGCATCAGATAATCAAGATTTGAAGATGCAAGCAACCCTCAAGGTGGAAATTCAAAATTCCGACATTAATTCAACTCCATCTAACAATCAATGAAACTAACTAGAAATGCAGCTTATCAAGGCTCTGCACATGTTTTAATAAATCCTCAAACCACTGAAATATCACGGTCATAACATGTATAAATTTATTAAGCGATCGCGCCTAATTGTTGGAGCATCGCAATTTTATAAGCAACCCGCAGACTAGAATTATGAGCAGAGGGAGCAGGGGGAGAAAAATCTGATAGTTGTATTAGATGCGGAAATTGAGTAATTTAATTTTTGGATGTCCCTAATTAACCACCACTAATTTTAGCTTTATAACCAAGACCTTTGAGAATATCCAAAATTTTCTGTTTGTGTTCCCCTTGAATTTCAATAGAATCATCCTTAAGAGTTCCACCAGTACCGCACTGAGCTTTTAGTTTTTTGAGCAACGCTTTTAGAGTTTCCTGACTTGATTGAAATCCAGTAATAATAGTAACTGTTTTACCCTTACGTCCGGAACGGGTAGCTTGTACGCGCACATTTTGCTGATTTGGTGGTAAATCTGGATTTGCTCTTTGTGTTGCAGCTGAATTATCATTTCCAAATTCTTGCCAAACAACCTTTTTTTCACGTTTTGATTCAGCCATTGTTTTTAGTTACGGTTAATGGATAATAAGTACTTGTGCCTGTATTAATTAAACATTTCGTCTGGGTTGTAAATAGTGAATAGGAGCAAGGGAAAGTTATTGCTGGTTTAGCAGTAAAGATATAAATAACTTGGCTTAACTGCTCAGATGATTATCTGAGTTTATCCTTTGTTAAAAAGCTTCCGTTAAATCTCTCTTCTATAATTTAAATTTCTTCACTGTTATCTTTTTCCACTCTTAATCCTTAATTCTCATACAATAAATAATTATTACAATGCTGTTATTTTAGCGAATCCGTGACTACTACTCCTATTTCATCTTCCCAATCAAACATTCAGCGTCCCGATAGTCAAGGGCGTTTTGGACGCTTTGGTGGTAAGTACGTCCCTGAGACTTTGATGCCCGCACTCGCTGAGTTAGAATCTGCATACGACAAATACCGCCAAGATTCAGAATTTCAAGCTGAATTACAGCAATTACTGCATGATTATGTTGGTCGTCCCAGTCCTCTATATTTTGCTGAACGTTTAACCGAATATTATGCTCGTCCTGATGGGAGCGGAGCACAAATTTATCTGAAACGTGAAGATTTAAATCATACTGGTGCTCATAAAATTAATAATGCTTTAGGTCAGGTTTTATTAGCAAAGCGCATGGGTAAAAAACGCGTTATTGCTGAAACTGGAGCTGGACAACATGGTGTCGCAACAGCTACAGTATGTGCCCGTTTCGGCTTAGAGTGCATTATCTATATGGGCGTTAATGATATGGAACGTCAGGCTTTAAACGTATTTAGAATGCGCTTGATGGGTGCAACAGTGCAACCAGTCGAGGCAGGAACGGGTACTCTTAAAGATGCAACTTCCGAAGCAATTAGGGACTGGGTAACTAATGTAGAGACGACCCATTATATCCTTGGTTCAGTTGCTGGTCCTCATCCTTATCCAATGATGGTACGTGACTTTCATGCAATAATCGGAGAGGAAACTCGCAAACAAGCAATGGAAAAGTGGAATGGTCTACCGGATATTCTGATTGCTTGTGTTGGTGGTGGTTCCAATGCAATGGGTTTATTTCATGAATTTATTGAAGACACTTCAATTAGAATTATTGGTGTAGAAGCTGCCGGAGAAGGGGCAGGAACTGATAAACATGCAGCCACCTTAACTAAGGGACGTGTGGGAGTTTTACACGGTGCAATGAGTTATCTTTTACAGGATGGTGAAGGACAGATCACAGAAGCACACTCTATTAGTGCGGGTTTGGATTATCCTGGTGTGGGACCAGAGCACAGTTTTTTGAAAGATTCTGGTAGAGCGGAATATTACAGCGTTACTGATCAGGAAGCTTTGGAAGCGTTTCAGCAGGTTTCCCGTTTGGAAGGGATTATTCCAGCATTAGAAACAGCTCATGCTTTTGCTTATCTAAAGACTTTATGTCCTCAACTTAGTGGTAATCCTAAAATTATCCTCAACTGCTCAGGACGTGGAGATAAGGATGTGCAAACTGTAGCCAAAAGATTAAATAATCACTGATTTTAAAGGGAACTTTTGTAGGCAAAAGGCAGTAAAAACTTAAAAAACTTAATAGTTTGTAAAAGAACTTTCACCTCTCTCAAAATACTTTTGCCTATTCATTGTTCCTTCTGAGACAATAAACTCGGTAAAGAAGAATGAATAATTAAAGTCTCTACTTGTAGAAAAATAATTATAGTAATGCGTTTCTAGCAATTTTTCTCATATTAAGCTCTTCTATCTTCGATTTATTCAATTGCCTTAAGGGAAAGAAAGAAACTTGTTCAGGGCATGAATTACATAATTTATGATATATTCTCATACAATATGCTTTATATTGATTTTGAAAATTTTGTGATTCAAATATATAGTAGTCACTAAATAAATTACCATAAATAAATTCAAAAATATAACAGACAAATTTTTTCTCTATATATCCATCAGAAAACAAAAATTTCTGATTGTTAATTATAAGTTCTTCTGTCTCCCCTAAATTCTTTGACGAATCAAATGAATTAACATTATAAGGAATGCAACCAATATTTAGAACTACATGATTTTCAATATCTATGGTGGTAGGTATTTCTGTTGTTAGGTTTGGTTGGACAAAAGGAAATCCAATAAAATAAGCTTCTTTCTTAAAATCATTTGCTACCTGACTCCAAAGTCGATTTCTCGCTAATCTCCGCCTTAAATTTTTCTTATCTGTTTCCTCGTAGGGATATTCTAAATCAAATAAAATAGTATTTAATGAATGTTTTTCTTTTTTTAAGTCGTTAATGAGCTTTTCAAATATATCTATTGATTCAAGTTCACTCTTTTCGTCTGCAATGCCAATATAACTGATGTAAAGTATTTTTTTTATAGAATAGAAATCGGCGTAAAGATAACCAATAATTTTGCTGTTTCTTGTAGCTACATATAGTAAAGGTATAAAACTCTTAATTTTCCCAAATTGATAATAGCCGTTTATCCAATTTCTTAAAGATTCATATGAATCTAAGATTTCTTCATCAAATAAATTTTGATGTAAATTAAATAAATCACGAAATTCTCTAGTTTGGCAATTTTTAATTTTTTTGACCTTTATTTTATTATTATTTATTTTAGACCAAATCTGTTGAATATATATGCCGACAAAAACTGTAAATAAGGTCTGAATAATAAATATAGTTATTTCTTTACCCGTACTTGAAACACTAGATTTTATTTTATGAACTAAATTGTTTAATATTTTTCCTAGATTAGTAGTATTTGTTTTTTTTGACAAATTACTTCTATCAGCAAAACTTAAAAAGTCTAATTGTTTAAGTTTAAGTTCAGTATTATAAATACTACTTTTGCGTAAAGATAAATCAGATATGTTTATTTTATTAATATTTATTTCATGAGAATTACGATCTAAAATATTAGGCTCATTAATAGTCATTAATAAAATAGGTAGTATAAAAAAAATAGAAAAGTAATATCTCTTCATCTTTTGCATCTATGATTGTATTTAGTAAGTTGTATGTTTTTTCTATACTTGTATCTAAGTAAGTCGGCGGGGAAATTTAAAACTATGTAACGAAAAGTTAAGATGTAGTATTGGACTTGTATGTGCGAGGTTCCTTTTTAAGATATTCTTCTAAAGGGTTTGCGTAAGTTCTAAGTTAAGTGTTTTTGCTCCGCTCGATACTAAAACTGAGCGGAAGCAAAGCTTCAGTAGAATATTAAAGAATATTAATATTAATTCACTTAATTTCTAATTTGTACCGGCATGGCTAAATAAGTCATCTTCAACTCTCCTAATGGGGTAAAAATAACTGGAGTCAAACTTGTATTTAACTGCATTTGAATTTCAGAAGCGCTAATAGCTTTCAAACCTTCCATTAAATATTTAATATTAAAAGCAATATCTATGTCTTCACCGGATATTTGAGCTGGGATTGGTTCTCGACCACTGCCGATATCTTGAGTTTCTACAGATAAAACAATATTTTGCTGACCACTATCAATGCTGAGCTTAACAATATTATTTTTTTGATCTGCAAATACTGCAATCCGCTCTAAAGAACTTAACAGCTGCTTTCTATCTAATACTATTTCTCTTTCAAAAGTTTGGGGAATAAGCAAGCGATAAGCAGGATATTGTCCTTCTAGAGTCCGACTAGTCAAACGTTGATTTTGCCATTCAAAAATAATTTGTCCCTGGTCAAATAATACAGTCACCGGTTCTTCAGGGCTAGAACTGTGAGCGAGCATCTTTTCTAATTCTCGCAAAGCTTTAGCTGGAACTGTCACCTCTAATTGAGTTTGTACTTCCTCATCTTCTGATGCACTTTCAGGAAGTTCATTGGTTGTTTCTACCACTGCTAAACGATGCCCATCAGTTGCAGCAAATTCTAATATATCTTGCTTTTGAGTCAGGTGAATTCCTGTGAGTACTTGCTTTGTTTCATCAGCGCTGGTTGCAAATAAAGAACCGCGCAAACCGTTAATCAGAGACTGTGCTGATATTAAAACAGATTTGGCGTTTTCAATTATAGGTAACTCTGGAAATTCCTCCGGTTCCATAGCTCTTAGCTGATAGCGTCCACTCTCTGGAGTAAGGATAACTGTAATTCCCTCTCCCAAATCATCAGAGTCTTGATTCTCCTCCTCTAAAGTTATTTCTCCTTCAGACAAACGGGAAGTAATATCATTGAGTAACTTAGCTGGTAGCGCGATCGCTCCAGATTGCAAAACCTCAGCGCTGAAACTAGTCCGAATTCCTAAACTAAGGTCAAAGGCTGTTAAACTAACTTGATTTGTATCTGCATCTGCTTGTAATAGGACATTCGCTAGTACTGGATGTGTCGGACGTGAGGGTACTGCACGACTAGTTAATGAAAGATTGGTGCTTAAATCGCTTTGCGTGCAAACTAGTTTCATTGTACGTGGTAATGAAGATCTATATCATAATAAAGATTAATGTTAAAGATGCTTTCACATCGTCAATTAAGTATTAATAAAAGCCGCTCTCAAATGGCAAGGCTTTAAATCCGTTATTTTGGTAAATTTTCCTTGTTTTTCAAAAAACGCTATAAATAGAATCAACATATTTAAGACAGTTTAGAGTCATAATTTGTCTATCACAACACTAACTAATCAAAAATTTATAATTCAAAAGACCTCACTGAGAAACCAATGAGAAATCAATATTTTGCTTTGCTTGCAACTAATAGTGTTATCAAGCTTCTCTGAAGAACTACAATAGCTATCATCAGCTTGTTAATATAAGGCTATCCACAGCAATCTCAAGCTAGGTCCAGAGAAAATATTAATTTGTCTGTGGAAAACTTGTGGAAAACGATTCATTTTTTCCACAAGGTAATTATACCTATTTTTTTGTATTAAGTACTCTAATTCAATCCTCCTCTGAATTAAGTAATGTAATATAAATAGCTATTTTATAATATTGAAATATATTTCATAAATTATAGATATGAGCAATTATTTTTCCTATAAAGCTTAGTACTATAGGCTTTAAGCATCTTGAAAATATTTATGTTATTAAAGACTATTTCCTGAATATCGATTGTTTTCAAGATCAAGTATTTAAACGTAAATGCTATAAAATTTCTATTAAGGTTTTTCATCCTTAAGGGAAAAGTTTTCCACAGGGAAATAACTTTTTCCACAATTTTTTGACCTAAACTTTTGAATTAAACTTTTGTTAATCAATTATTATATTGAACTTAAATAGGAAAAATAAAAGATTTATAGATACTTAGATTACCTCTTTGGGCGAGAATTCATATCAACGCGATCGCTTAGTTCTCTAATAGTTTGAATTAAGTCAGTATCATGTTTTAAGAGTTGAGCTATCTTATCGCAGCTATAAAGAACTGTCGTATGGTCTTTTCCGCCAAATTCCTCTCCGATACGGGGTAAACTTAATTCTGTATGCTTTCTCATTAAATACATTCCAATTTGACGTGCAGAGCTAATTTCTCTTTTACGAGAATTACTTTTCAAATCTTCTGTAGAAATTTTAAATCGTTCGGAAATGACGCCTAAAATTATTTCAGGAGTCGTCTCAGACTTTTCTTTCGGAGGTTCCAAAACAGGAGTTATATGTTCCACACTCATTGGTAGACCCCAAATAGAAATATATGCTAATGCTCTAGTTAATGCTCCTTCAAGCTCTCGAATATTAGACTTGTAGTTAGTCGCGATATATTCCACTACATCATCAGATAAACGAATATTTTCATATTCAGCTTTTTTGAGTAGAATTGCCATTCTAGTTTCTAAATCTGGAGCTTGAATATCAGCTATCAAACCCATAGAAAAACGAGAAGACAAACGTTCCTGCAAGCGGGAAATTTGATTAGGAGGACGGTCAGAAGCTATTACTACCTGTTTTCCAGCTTCGTGTAAAGTATTAAAAGTGTGGAAAAACTCTTCTTGAGTATATTCTTTATCTTCAATAAATTGAATGTCATCAACTAAAAGCACATCGGCAGCACGGTAATGTTCTCGAAAGCTTTGCATACCGTCTTTACGAATAGCATTAATCAAATCGTTTGTGAAGCGCTCTGTAGATACGTAAAAAATTTTAGAATTAGGATGAGTTTTCAAACGATAATGTCCGATAGCTTGCATCAAATGAGTTTTCCCTAGACCAACTCCTCCACATAAAAATAGAGGATTAAATTCTCTTCCTGGTGATTCAGCAACAGCTAAAGCAGCAGCATGTGCCATGCGGTTATTTGCACCAACCACAAACCTGGAGAAAAGGTATTTCATATTTAAATTGATACTTTTCGGTGGCTCTTGATGAGTAGTGTCAGCCACATTCGTTTCTGGTATTAAATCCCCCCATTTATCATTTCCCTGCCGTATAAATACTGAGTTAGAGGTGACCGATTGACCCCATTCCAATTCGCGTTCATTCATATCACTAAGTTCATTACCTTGAGCTACAGTTAAATAAATTTCTACTGGATGACCTGCGATTTCCTGGACTACATCAGCAATAGTTCTTATGTAATATTTTTGTAACCAATTACGTGCAAAAGGGTTAGGGGTAGAAATTGTCAAACAATTATTTTCTAAATTTTGAACTTTAGCAGTTTTGATCCAATTTTCAAAAGCTGGACGAGATAGCTTTAACTTAAGTCGCTCCAAAACCCGATTCCATAGTTTTTCGATGGTAATATCCATTTCCACCAACTTGGTACTTAAAAGTGAGAATAAAAGAAAAGTATTTACCGCAAATAAAAGTATGTATAAAATATCTATCTAGAAAATATTCATATAGATGTCTAAATGCTGAATGGCTTCTTAGTTGTCACGGATATAGAATTTGCTGCATTCAATTTAACTTTTATGTAATTTAATATGTCATTTAAATTATTTTAGGTAATCTTAACGCCTTCTCTTGTATACCTAAGAAGTTCTGGAACAATATCTATCGTAAATAATTTTTACAATCTCCAAAGAATTTCTCTCTTGTAAAGGGTATACAAGATACGTGAGATAAAATACTCTATTTTCGCGTACATAAAGTATATAAAAGTTAAATTTGACGACATACTTTACTTGTAACTAAAATATTGCAACTAAAATATTGCAACTAAAATATATTAGGAAATATATAAAACAAATATATAAAACTTAAGATGGAGCTTTGGAACCACAAACCCTTATTTTCTATATATCTTGTCTTTATCTATATATATTTTTAATGAGATTAAATTTAGTAAGGTACTTCTAGGGACAATAGCATCCTAGCACTCTAGACCAGATACAAACATATAAGTTGTAATTATCCTAGTTACTAATCCATTTAGGCAATATCCTACCATTCATTCGCATATTCACGTGGAGAAATAAAAACACATGAGAAATTTAGATCATAATTTGAAATTTATTATAAAAAAATGCCGCCGCAACCTAATACTCATATTGTCAGGGGGTGTCAGTTGCATAATCATTGGAGGATGCGCATCTTTCGGGAATATTGGGCGATCGCCTAATCCTGATACTGAGGAGCGATCGCAAAATACAGAGGTCAGACAGGAAAGACAAAATCAATCCCAAAGAGAAGAGCGGAATAATCGTCCTACACTTCCCAACATTGCTTCTGGATCTAAAGACCCTAATTTTGTTGTTCGAGTTGTCCAAAATGTAGGTCCTGCGGTAGTTCGCATCGATACTTCTAGAACAATATCTCGTCGAGTCCCTGAAGGTTTTGATGATGATCCCTTCTTAAGACGATATTTTGGTGATAGAGTCCCTCGTTCCAGACAACAACAAGGAAGTGGTTCTGGATTTATTGTTGAGAGTAATGGTCGAATTTTAACTAATGCTCATGTAGTTAATGGAGCGGATAAGGTTACGGTTTCACTCCAAAATGGTCGTAGTTTTGATGGGGTAGTTCGCGGAGAAGATCCCCTAACTGATGTTGCAGTGATTGAAATTGAAGCTAAAAATTTACCAACAGTTTCTACAGGTAATTCTGACTCTTTACAACCAGGAGAAGCTGTAATTGCAATTGGCAACCCACTTGGTTTAAATTACACGGTGACCTCTGGAATTGTTAGTGCGACAGGTCGCTCTAGCAGAGATATTGGAGCACCTGATAAACGTGTTGATTACATTCAAACAGATGCTGCAATCAATCCCGGAAATTCTGGGGGACCATTGTTAAATAGCAATGGTGAGGTAATTGGGATGAATACTGCTATTATTCGTGGTGCTCAGGGTTTGGGATTTGCAATTCCTATGAATACTGTACAGAGAATTGCTCAAGAACTGGTAGAAAAGGGTAAAGTCGATCATCCTTTCTTAGGTATCCAGATGTTAACCCTCAACAAAGAAGTCAAAGAAAGGTTAAACAGCGAATTTGGGACTCCCTCGGTATCCGCAGAAAAAGGTGTTTTACTCATGCGTATTGTACCCCGTTCACCTGCTGCAAAAGCAGGACTCAGAGCAGGGGATGTGATTGTAAGTATTAATGGGCAAAATGTTACTAAAAATGAAGAAGTACAAAAAATTGTAGAGAAAAGTAAAGTCGGAGTACCCTTAAAAGTTGAGATAGACCGTAATGGTAGAAAATTAGAACGCCCAGTTACACCTGCTCCTTTGGAAGTTCGACGTTCGGAGTGATTTATTTAGTAACAAATTTAGTACCAAATATCCACTACTCAATGTCCATTACTAAATATTCACTATCAAATACTGGTTAATTTTTCTTCAGGTGTGTTGCAACTTCTGTGATAGCACACCGTTTAAATTTCATTAAATTTTCTCAGATTTTTCCTTAAAACTATAAATTATGGATATATTACTGCCCATTATAAAAATAGATAATCCTAATTTACGAAAAACATCATCATTGGTCAGAAATATTCAAGATCAAAAAATACAAAAATTAATTGATGATTTGATTTTGACAACCATTCAAAATAAGGGAGTTGGAATTGCTGCACCCCAAGTAGATAAGCAAGACCGTTTATTTATTGTGGCATCTCGACCGAACCTACGATATCCTAATGCTCCTTCAATGGAACCTATAGCTATTATTAATCCCAGAATTATCAAATATTCCCATGAAATAGTTAATGGTTGGGAGGGTTGTTTGAGTGTACCTGGAGTTCGTGGTTTAGTACCAAGATATAAAGCTATCGAAGTTGAATATACTGACCGTTATGGTCTAATTAAAAATTTACAGATGATAGATTTTGTCGCTCGAATATTTCAGCATGAATACGATCATCTTGAAGGTATATTATTTATAGATAGAGTTCAACAAGACAGTGATTTGATTAGTGAAGAAGAATATCAAACTAAACAGGTAAATAGTCTTTGAGATAAGATTTTTAGGGGGGAGATAGAATTTGAGAGAAAATTTATCTGGATTCGTTGAAGCAAGAATCCTTCCTTTGGAACTCTAATGCGAATATTCTTAATACCCGAAGAATATCAAAATTAATTGCTGTGTAGAGATTATCTCCACGCAGCAATTATCAAAACATCTACCCAGCAATCTTAAAATTGAACCCCAATTTGTCCATTAATTCCACGAATAGAGTTGTATCCAGCACCCACAAAGACATTCTTAGAGGCATTTACCTGTACTCCTCCAGAGTAAGCAAATCCCTTATCATCTGTGTAGTACCCTACTCCTACATACGGTTCAACAATTGGAAGATTAATAAATTGCAGCACATCAACTCCAACAGAACTGTCAGGACCTTTACCCAGTTCTAAACCAAAGTTCATAATCTTTGCTCCTACAGAGAAGGTAACATCTCCTTCTTGACTACCAACAGATACCCAAGGTCGGGGTATGACTTTAGTAACTGTTCCAACTACTTGGGCTTCTGCTTGAGAAGGTGCTATTAAAATAGATAAACCAAAGAGACCAACAGAGGCAATTAAACTTTTGATAAGGAATGCTTTTTTCACTTTTTTCTCCTCGAACACCTGAGATATTGTAATTTTTTGTCAGAATATTTACAGTCATCAAATAATAGCTTTAATGACTACATATTTTTTTGTCTGCTCCACCCAGACTATATTATTTTTTAAGAAAAAATGTATATATTGAAACTCATTTGAAAATATTAGTACTAGCACCAGTACCAAAAGTGACGAATTTCTCTTACCTGAAGTGCCTGAATATTTTTATACATTGTTGAGATTCTCAAAATTGTGAATTTCAAGATTGGGAATCTAAATCTTTATCATCTATCACAGCCATTTATTTGCTAGCAATACTTGTTTATATTTCCCAAAGCAATATAATTAGGATTCACTAAGTTATATTATTAGTGATTCTTGTGGCTTTCGATTTTACAGTACCTCTCATAATGCTTATTAGCTTTCATAGCCTCCTAAGCAAAGTATTGGTAAGTACTTGAGATTGCAAAAGTTTCCCAACGTCAAGATAATGTACTGGAATATTCAAAAATTTGACATAAAACTCTTGAATATTCCAAAACCATAGTTGAAACGATCGGGGATAACATGAGACAATGAATATTTGTGTTTATTACCTGCTGGCTTTAAAGTTTTCGTCAGATTATGGCTAAAAGTAAAGGTGTCCGTATAACAGTGACATTAGAATGTACTGAATGTCGCTCCAATCCAGATAAGCGTTCTCCTGGTGTCTCACGTTATACCAGCACTAAGAACCGTCGCAATACAACAAACCGTCTAGAACTTAAGAAGTTCTGCACCCATTGCAATCAGCATACAGTTCATAAGGAAATTAAATAGAAAATGAGTTATTATCGTCGCCGCCTGTCACCAATTAAGCCAGGAGACCCTATAGATTATAAGGATGTTGATTTGTTGCGTAAGTTTATCACCGAACGAGGTAAAATACTACCACGTCGTATAACTGGATTAACTGCACAGCAGCAAAGAGCTTTGACTTCTTCTATCAAGCGTGCTCGTATTTTGGCATTGCTGCCATTTATTAATGCTGAAGGTTAAGCTCAAAAGTCACCGGCACATAACAGTGTAACGACTGTCATCACCATGACTGACGTTTTCCGGTGGATTTACTATTGAGTGATGGTTTTGGATTTGTGGATAATTCCGTTCTCAGGTCATTTCCGAATCCAAAATCTAACTTTTAGGACTTAATTCATATATTGTAAGCTTGGATAATTAAGTTCAAAGTATTAAGTTCAAAATATTAGGTTCGTCCATATCAGATTTATTCTGTATGATTTAACTTATTGTGATTAGTTTTAATTTTTAGCGCTAAAAGCTCAGCCAAAATGAGTCTGCAGGGTATAGCATACTATAAGCAGGAGATTATCCTCTGCTTTACTGTGACTTCAGCAAAGGCTTTATAGGTAGAAATTGATATTAGATTTATGAGACTCAAAAATTAAGTTAAGTTATTTATTGTGACTTGTAAATTGAGCAATAATAGATTAGACAATACATTTACTGTCTAACTAAATATATTTAGATTTAGTTTTACCCTGGTTTGACTTGAGATTTGATATCTGTTCAACCGAACACTCAAATCCTGAAAAATATTTAAGATGTGATTAGTTGCAAGGCTTGTGGAGAAGGGGACTTTAATTGAATTTCGGGTTGGAGGCGATCGCCGTGTGGGTGTAGTGGAACGTCCAGATGGAAAATCCCGCTGGTTAGTAATAGATGAGCGCGGTCATTCCCACAGTCTAGCCCCCAGACAGGTGACATATACAATAGGCGGAGAAATTTGCAAGTCTTCACAGATACCAGGCTTTTTGTCAGAAGTAAAGCCATATTTAGATCCTAGTAGCTTAGAAGTTGCTTGGGAATTATTAATAGAAGATGAAGAGTCTGTGACTCCTAAAGATTTAGCAAATTTACTTTTCTCCGAATCAGAAGCAGTCCATTGTTATGCTTCTCATTGTTTGCTAAGCGAAGATAAAATATATTTTAAGCAGAAGGGAGATGTATACGAACCGCGAACAGCAAATCAAGTAGCCGAACGTAAACATCAAATAGAGGTCGAAACCCTTAAAGCTAAGGAACAAAAGGAATTTTTAGCAAGAGTCCAGAAAGCTCTTGATGGTGGAGAAGTTGAATGGGAACGTCCCGATCGTCATCGTTTAGAAGCACTGGAAAAATATGCAGCATTTCTTGCTGATGTTGCTCGTGGTGGAAGTAATTACGACTCATTAGTGCGGAAATATCCTCCTCCAGCACCTGTACAAGAAACAATGACGATGCTATCGCGTCCCGCAACTCCGCAAGGCGCTTTTCAATTATTGGTAGATTTAAGAGTATGGGGTCCCAATGAAAATTTATTCTTGCGTCACTCATCAATTCCGACTCAATTCCCAAATAAGGTGATAGAAGTGGCGCAACAGCGACTGGAGAACCATCCTCCTGACTTAGACCAAAATCGTTTAGACCTAACCCATTTAAAAGTTTATACGGTTGATGATGAGACTACGACTGAAATAGATGATGGTTTAAGTTGGGATTTAACGCCTGATAATAGGGAAAGACTATGGATTCATATTGCAGACCCGACCCGTTGGTTAATACCAGAGGATGAGTTGGATTTAGATGCTAGGAAAAGAGGTAGTACCGTATATTTACCTACTGGCATGGTTCCGATGTTCCCAGAAGTACTTGCAACCGGTCCAATGAGTCTGGTGCAAGGAGAGGTTTGTTGCGCTCTCAGTTTTGGAGTTGTTCTAGATGAATATGGCGGCATTGAGGATTACAGCATTCATGCTAGTCTGATTAAGCCTACTTATCGCCTTACTTACGAAGATGTAAATGAAATTCTAGAACTAGGGGTCGAAGGAGAACGGGAAATAAAAGCGATCGCGCAATGGGCTAAAAGGCGTAAGAGTTGGCGTTACAGCCAAGGTGCAATCAGTATCAGTATGCCTGAAGCGGTGGTCAAGGTGAAAGACGATGAGATAAACATACAGGTCTTGGATGATTCTTCATCGCGACAGCTAGTTGCAGAAATGATGATTTTAACTGGAGAAGTTGCAGCTCGGTATGGGAAAACTCATAATATACCTTTACCATTTCGTGGACAGCCTCAGCCAGAATTGCCTCCAGAGGAAGAACTATTACAGTTACCTCCGGGTTTTGTTCGTGCTTGTGCAATGCGAAGATGCATGCCGAAAGGTGAGATGAGTACTTCTCCGTTGCGTCATGCAGGACTAGGTTTGGACACTTATACTCAAGCGACATCCCCTATCCGTCGCTACAGTGATTTACTTACCCATTTTCAGTTAAAAGCTCATCTGAGGGGTGAACAACTACCCTTTTCATCTGAAGAGTTAAAGCAAGTGATGATGGGGGTTACCACTACAAGTCAGGAAGTGACAATGGTGGAACGTCAAACCAACAGATATTGGTCATTAGAATATTTGCGTCGTAACTTAAGTACTATTTGGCAAGCAACTGTATTAATGTGGCTTAGAGAGGATAGTAATTTAGCATTAATTCTATTAGAGGATTTAGGTCTGCAACTGCCAATGTTTTTTAAACGTGTAGTTACTCTTGGAGAAATGGTGTCTGTACGGGTAGCACATTCAGATCCTCAAAAAGATATAATTCAATTTGAAGAAGTTGTTTATCAAGAATTAACTTCTAATTATTGAAGAATTAACATTTAAATATCAGGAATAAATATCTTCCTATAAATAAAAAAGTATTATTATTTACTTATTTTGATCAATTTTTTTGATTGGAAGTAATATTTATTCCATAAATTCCACTTAAATTATGTGTTTCTAAGAATATAGTTTCTGAAAACCATTGCTTGATAACTAATTTATTGAAAATATAGTTCCTGAAAATCTATTTAATTTATGAAATCCTAGTTTATGGGGGAGATAATTTATGAAACTATAACTTATAAATACCACCATCAGGCATAATTGTATCAGTCATAATTGCTCTAGAAAAATCGGCTCCGTTTAAATTTGCACCCCGCAAATTTGCTTTGACTAAAAACGCTGCTCTAAAATTAACTCCGCTTAAATCTGCTTCAGAAAAATCGGTTCCGCTCAAATTAGCCTCTTGCAGATTTGCTCCCGACAAAACGGCATTATTAAAGTGAACTCCCTGTAAATATGCTCTGCGAAGAACAGCTTGCTTTAAAATTGCTTCCCGTAAATTACTATATTGTAAATTTGCTCTGTACAGAATACAATCACTGAGATTTGCCTGTATTAAGTTAGCGTTGCTAAGAACAGCTTGAGTCAAATTTGCTTTACTGATATTTGCTCCTGATAATATACCTTGACTCAAGTCAATATTTATTAGTTCGGCTGACTCAAGAACTGCTCTGCTAAGATTAATGTTTCTAAAATTTCTCTTTCCTTGTGCGTAAGATTGTAAAAATTCTGCTGCGTCTATTGCTTTGATATTCGCTAAATCATTTGAGGATTTATTGGAAATAAATTCGGAACTAGCGATCATAAAACGATCCCCCAAGTAGTTAATAAATTTATATTTGACAAAATGTTTGATAGTTACAAAAAAATGTGATATTTAATTTAAATTCATAGTGCTTTTTCTAACATTAATGTCTTTATCTAAGATAATCCCCAGTTTATTTTTATGCCATATATACATTTATTTATTAGCTAAAACTTATTCTCAAAAGGTAAATTATTTTTAATTTTTGTTAATTAAAATTTAGAGATACATGTATTCTAAATTGATAATTTAAGTTTATATATTCGTGATTTATTGAGAATAAATTTTTCTAAACTTCTAATTATTCATTGATATTTACAGTTTAAAAAGTAATGGATAAATCAGTTCTAATAAAACCCTGAGAATATGTTTTAAGTAAGCTCAAAAATTAATAAGCTTCTCACGAATAGAGTTATGAAAGTTGATTATATTACTTAAAGATATATCAGTAGATTATTTGATTATGATTGCTTTATTTCTGTTATTTGATGGAGAGCAGATTATAATCAATGAGAATCATGTTTAGACTTTTTGTGTTTTAAGAAAAGAATTTGATAAATCCTGTACATTACGACTTATCTCTGCCACTGTTAAGTTACCGTCAAAGACCCTCAGGGCACCACGGCTTCGGTAATAATCAATTAAAGGAGCAGTTTCTTCGCGATATACCTCTAGTCTAGTGCGGATTGTTTCTTCATTATCATCTTTGCGACCGCGCTCTAACATTCTGGTCACTAGAGAATCCACAGATACATCAAAGTTAATTACTATGTCATAGTTCTGTTCCATAACCTCTAACAACTCTTCTAAAGCTTGAGCTTGAGGAGTATTACGAGGAAAACCATCAAGAATCCAACCTTTTTGTGAATCTGCCTGATTTAAGCGATCGCGAATCAAATTAATTACTAAAGAGTCTGGAACTAGTTCACCTTTATCCATATAAGCTTTAGCCTGTTTACCTAATTCAGTTTGATTAGCAACAGCTTGACGCAACAGATCACCAGTAGAAATATGAGGAATTTGTAGTGATTCTGCAAGAACTGTTGCTTGAGTACCTTTGCCTGCTCCGGGTGCACCTAAAAAGATAAATCGTGGCATACTAAAAAACCTTACTAAATTTTTAAATCTTTGATCTCAATCAGTTTTTGATATGTAATAGTTTGATATCCGACACTAAATATAAAAATATTACAGATGTCAATAGGGTGAAAAAACTAGTTTATCTGTTTTAGTGAATGACCTATTGCGAACTGAATTCAGAAGTAATATAAATAAAACTTCTCAGAGATATCATACACCTTAATCCAATCCCGATGTTATTTATATTGCTTTTATGAGTTTTTATTTACAACATCTATCTAAAGATTTAATTATAAGTAGAGAATCTAATACATATAATTAGTTATATGGATGCTATATAAATTAAAATTTACTACTTTTGATACTTAGGTTATTTGCATTGTTAATATATCAGGAGGTAGATGTAGAAAAACTCTTGTCAAACCTTCTACATCCTGTTCCCAATTAGATCCAAAAGAAGCTTATGCTTCATGCCTTACGCTGGAAGAAACTCAGCCTTTTTAATAGGTACATAAGGCTTTTCTACACCTTGAGCTAAATACTCTTTAAGTTGAGACTCAATTTGTTCGCGGACAATTTGCCTGTACTCTAGAAAATGTTCGTTATGAGCGCAGGATGATAAATAATGCTCTAGCACTCCAGGATTACGCTTCAAAATACTTAATAAATGATGCCAGAATTTCCAACGAGTTTTACGCTTAATACCCTGTCGCCAAATTATAGTTGCAAATGCTTTCACAATTTGCCATTCAGGCATTTTTGCAGGTGCTTTCCAACTAGGTTGACCCATCATCAAAAAACATCGATAAGTACGGTCTAAATAAGTTATGGGGTCATATAAGGTACAAAATGCTTCAATATACTCCCTACCTATGTCTTCCAAAGGACGAGTAGGAATGAAATTCATCAAAGTAGTTTGATTGATGTTTCCATCTTGAGATTCGCGTAATCTTCCTTCTTGCTCTAAACGATGCCATAATGCAGTATTGGGCAAAGCTTGTAGCATTGCGAAAGTTGTAGAGGGTATTGCAGCTTTTTCAGCAAAACGAACAATGCGATCGCCTGCACCGGATTTTTCATTATCAAAGCCAATAATAAAGCCAGCCATGGGACGCAAACCAGCTTTAATAATGGCTTCTACGGATTCAACTAAGGAGTTGCGAGTATTTTGAAATTTCTTTGTTAGTTGTAAGCTGTCTTCGTCTGGTGTTTCTATACCTAAAAATACAGCAGCAAAACCAGATTCAACCATCAATTCCATTAATTCTGGGTCTTGTGCTAGGTCAATTGAAGCTTCAGTGTCAAAGCGGAATGGATAATCATGTTCTTTCATCCATACTTTGAGTTCTTTAAGCAGCAGTTTAACGTTGCGTTTATTGCCGATAAAGTTATCATCTACCATAAATACACCACCTCTCCAGCCTAATTCATACAAGTAATCTAATTCGGCTAAAAGTTGTGTAGGAGATTTGGTTCGAGGTTTACGTCCATAGAGAACAATGATGTCACAAAATTCGCATTGGAAAGGACAACCACGAGAGAACTGTACCGACATCATGTCGTAAGCGTCTCTTTCTAGTAAATCGAAGCGGGGTATGGGTGTGGTGGTAACGTCTGGTTTTTCTGTAGCGCGAAATACACCTTCTTTCTTGCCATTTTTGAGTGCTTCCACAAAAATTGGTAAGGTGATTTCCCCTTCATCAAGGATGAGAAAATCTGCTCCTGCTTCCTGAGCATCTGAGGGTACAGAAGTTGGATATGGACCACCGACTGCAACTAATTTACCTCTTTGTTTGGCAGCTTGTATTTGGTCGCACAAGTCCTGTTTTTGGACAATCATGGCAGATAAAATGACTATATCTGCCCATTCCCACTCTGTTTCTTCTACATCACGAACGTTACGGTCTACTAGTTTAAACTCCCATTCTTGAGGTAAAAGAGCAGCTACGGTGGCTAAACCTAAAGGTGGTAGCAAAACTTTTTTATTGACTAGTTCTAAGACTTTTTCATAAGACCAAAGAGTTTTTGGAAATAAAGGATAAATTAGTAAAACTCGCATATAAATACTCCCCTTCAACGTTTAATTAGTAAGTAATTAATTTTTTCGAGGCAAATTTATTAGTTCAGGACTTAGTTTAGAAACTAATATTTCACATCCGAATATTCTACATGAGATTTTTAAAATCCCTGATGGCGGAAACATTATGTCATTTAGTTGGGAATTTTCTTTGAGTATGTTAACAACTATTTTTTATTTTTTATTTCTTTTCCAATAGATAAAAAATAAGATCACTGAAAATTGAAAATATAGCGCTAGTAAAACACAGCATAAATAAAGCAATCATCATAAATCTGTAAAAAGCTTGAAAATGAAGCTTTTGAGCATAGTCTTCCATAATGCCCTTTGCTGGTTTACGGAGTATAGCGCAGCTAACTGCCATCTGTCCTCTTATTTCTGTCTTCATATACTAGTAACGCTATCAGTAAATCAAAACAAAATATAATATTTTGAATTCGGATTTATTTGTATCTTTCTTGCAAATTGTAGATATTTGGTGAGGAGGGGTAAGCAAAGGATACTTTTTGGTTGCTGTTGAATGAGATATTCATCAATTACAGGTAAATCTGTTTTTAAATCGTCAATTACCGCAACTTGGCGAGTATTTTTTACATACTGTATTAGTAAGGTGGGTACATGAGGATTGTTGTCCAAAGGTTCTGAGGAAAGTTTTGTTTCTTCTAGTGTGGTAATAGCTTTGAGAAATTTAACTTAAATTCGACGGTAAATATCCAGAACCGGTATTGGGATGATTCTCTAATATCAGTGGGTTGAAGTAAGTTGTAATAAAATTTGTAATAAATATTTTCACGACTAGAGTTAACAGAAAGCTTCAATTAGGGAAAACTAAATGTATCTTCTTGGTTATGCTGCTAAGTACATAAAATCGATCGATCCTTTTCGATGGTAATTTAAATAACTTTATGGCTCTTTTAAGTTATGGCTCTTTTAAGCGCTTTTTCAAAAAATTTCTGCCTACTTTCTATTTGAGAGTGTGTTAAACAGAGCGATTTATCAGCAGACTAAATGATGTGACTCAATGATGTGAAATATAAGTTTTTCAATTTAATAACAGCAAATGCGAAAATTATCTCTATTTAATCTGCTAATTTTACCTTTATCCTTATTTGTATATAATCCCCAAACTTCGGCTTTACCCGGACAAAGCACAGAAGAAGTAAGGACTTGGATTGCAGGTCATCCTACTCTTTTACCTAGGAGTGGAGAAAAGTTATTTATCCGAAAAAGTGATACCGCAGCTCAAAGATTTACTTTTCTATCTTCAGTATTAGCACCGGGGAGAGTAAGTATTCCTAAAAGCCGCAGTAAGATACGTAGTGAAAGAATAGAAATGTATGATGCAGTTAACGGTATGTCCTTCAAAAGATTGCAAGAATCTTTAAGGACTATTTATGGCTTAGATATCTATCAAGACTTTAAACGTGCTCAAGTAGTATATGAATATCCCAACTTTAGTGCGATCAACTCTGCGAGGTTTGCTAAAACCCCTATTAGAGAAGCATTACAAGGAGAATTGAGACTAGGCGATCGCTATGCTTATTGGGTAGAAGTTGCCCAACCCCGTCAAGGAAAAGCTTTTTCTGGAACGATGACAGTATTTCTTAAAACCGATTTAGAAAAACTGGAAACAGAATTACGAAATCGTTAGTTGATTTCAAACTTTTTGGTAAGACAAATAAAAGATGAAATAATATGCGTATAAATTGAACTTCACCCCCACTTTGAACTATAGATTAAAATTAAACTATAGAAATTTTCCCTCTCCGATTTGGAGAGGGGCAAATGTAAACAAAGTGCAAACCTCCGGTGAGGTTATTTATTTATTTATTTATTTATTTATTTAAATTAATCTTAAATCTCCAGTTCTGTAGTTATGATTTTGAATGTTGAAATTTTAGTAGTTTGAAATTTTAGTTTTTCTAAAAACCTAAATTTTCAGGACTTAACACAAATACAACCAGCATCTAAAACAGCATCAATTTAAACACCAGAAAAAATACTTTCGCAAGCACTACCTATCCTCAACAAATCTTCCTTTAATAATGGAGGCCAGTCAACACCAGACTTAATTCCTGCTGTAAATAATTGCTGCGTCTTTACAGTTATCAAAAACAAAGCACTAGCTAAATCCTTATCAATAGACCCCTTATCTTTTAAAACTTCCTCAACCACTTTCAAAGCTAACAAAATAGAAGTAATTTGACCCGGTACAGGTGGCTGTCCTTGATTCATCCGTTTTAATATTGCATCGGGATTATCTTCAGTTTTTATCGTTTGCTTAATTAACAACTTACAAGCAGTTTCATAATTCATTTTACCAGCCACCCTCTTCCCAGAGCTGAGTAAGTACTTAAGAAATGGAAACCATATTATACGGCTTACCCGCAGATAAATGAGTTACTGATAGTAATTATTAAACGATTGGGGGTATAAATTTAACAATATACCTGCCAATTAAATATTTGGCTAATTAAATATTGGTTAGATATGTATTAGCGATCGCTACTCACCATTAATCATTAAACATTCACCACCCACCCCTTACAACTCAACCCTCTGAGCAACTCTTAACTTTGCAGAACGGGAGCGAACATTTTGAGCAATTTCTTCTGTAGTCGCAGTTATAGGCTTTTTCGTCAAAACCTCTAAGGAAGGTGAATTTCGCAAACCATGTTTAACTAAACGGTCTTCTAAACTGTGAAAGCTGATAATAGCTATTTTTCCTCCAATAACAAGAGATGATGGTGCAATTTTTATCAAGGTCTCTAATACACCTAATTCATCATTCACAGCTATCCTCAAAGCTTGAAAAGTGCGAGTAGCTGGATGAATTCGACCGTAGCGATATTTCTTAGGTACAGCACCAGCAATGATTTCGGCTAGTTCAACAGTTTTGTGAAAAGGACGTTTTTCTACAATACGTCTAGCAATACGTCTGGATAATCGCTCTTCTCCATAATGAAAGAAAATATCTGCTAATCTAGCTTCATCCCAGTGGTTAACGATTTCTGCTGCACTCAGTTCTTGCTGCTGATTCATTCGCATATCTAAATCGCCTTCTTGACGAAAGCTAAAACCCCTGTGGGGAGTATCCAAATGATAAGAACTCACGCCCAAGTCAGCAATGATACCATCGAATTGATTTTCAGGAAAATCATAGGTCGCAAAATTAGTATGAATAAAAGTTACTTGCTCTCTATACTCAGATAAATGCTCTTGAGCTGCTTTAAGAGCATCTTCATCTTGGTCTATAGCTGTCAGCCTGACATCTGTTGCTGCTGATAAAATCAATTTGGAGTGACCAGCACCACCAACAGTTGCGTCCAAGTAGTTTCCATTTTTACGAATCTCTAAACCCGTTATTATCTCTTGACTCAATACGGGAGTATGAGCGAAAAAAGCATTGTTAGCATCCGGGGCTTGAGAATTATTATTCATACATACATAAATAATCCATTAATAAACAATAGATTATTTTTAGATTATTTTTGCACTACTTTCACGAAGTATTCTATCTTTAATATCAAATTTACTTACATATTATTACCAGAGAGGGTAGTGAATGTTTCTTCATGGCAACCGCAATACTTCCCAGATAATCCTATACATCTTTGCTGCCAAGCATCGCGCTACAATACCATTAATTCACAAAATACCACTCACTCATAATCCTGATTTATTTTTGTAGCATTTTTCTAAACATAAACTGAGATATAACACTTTTGCCCATATCAAATTCTGCATCATAGCTAAAAACAGATTATTCTATAAATTAATTTATGGTGGTAATTTCTTATGTTACTTAATTACTGATTTTCTTGACGACGATTTTCTTAGTCGCAACTCAATATAATTGAATTGGGTTTTGAATATAAGCGATCGCCGAGTTACAACCTATAATCTGCTGGACAATCTGCTGAACCATCTACTGGACTTTGATTCGCTAGTTATAAACATATCTTCACTCGGCGAATCAAAATCAAGGGCACAACTACAGATAACTACAGATGACTACAGATAAAAACATAGTGGTGAGAGTATAGCCTTCACAAAGGGGAGATTAATATCATGGCAAGAATTGAAACTAGAACAGAACCGATGGTGCTCAATATGGGACCGCACCATCCCTCAACACATGGGGTTCTACGTCTGATTGTCACATTGGATGGAGAAGATGT
This sequence comes from Mastigocoleus sp., assembly GCA_050042865.1. Lineage (GTDB taxonomy): Bacteria > Cyanobacteriota > Cyanobacteriia > Cyanobacteriales > Nostocaceae > JBCCDM01. The sequence continues at coordinate 107,818 of JBHJJE010000007.1, read as the reverse complement.
ACTTGACTGCGAACCGGTGATTGGCTATTTGCACCGAGGAATGGAGAAAATAGCTGAAAGCCGAACTAATATCCAATATGTGCCTTATGTAAGTCGCTGGGACTATTCGGCAGGAATGTTCAATGAAGCTGTAACAGTGAACGCTCCGGAAAAGTTGGCAGGTATTTCAGTTCCGAAACGAGCTAGCTACATCCGCGTCATCATGTTGGAACTTAACCGAATTGCAAATCATTTACTTTGGTTTGGTCCATTTCTTGCTGATGTCGGTGCTCAGACTCCCTTTTTCTATCAGTTCCGCGAACGGGAAATGATTTACGATTTGTGGGAAGCTGCAACAGGTTACCGTATGGTAAATAATAATTATTTTCGTATCGGTGGTGTTGCAGCCGATTTACCCTATGGCTGGATTGATAAGTGTGAAGACTTTTGCGATTACTTTGTGCCTAAAATTGACGAGTATGAGCGCTTAGTAACTAATAATCCGATTTTCCGTCGTCGTATTGAAGGTATTGGTACCATCACCCGTGATGAAGCAATTAACTGGGGACTCTCCGGTCCAATGCTACGAGCTTCTGGAGTAAAATGGGATTTACGTAAAGTTGACCACTACGAATGTTACGATGATTTCGATTGGGATGTACATTGGGAGACTGCTGGTGACTGTTTAGCCCGGTATTTGGTGCGTATGCGAGAAATGCGCGAATCCGTAAAAATTCTTAGACAAGCTTTGAAGGGTCTGCCTGGAGGACCTTTTGAAAACTTAGAAGCTAAGCGAATGGCTGAAGGTAAGAAGTCTGAATGGAATGGTGCAGATTATCAATACATCAGCAAGAAAGTCGCTCCTACTTTCAAAATTCCTAATGGTGAAATATATTCTCGTGTCGAAAGTGGTAAAGGAGAAGTAGGTATTTATTTAGTTGGAGATAATAATGTCTTTCCTTGGCGTTGGAAAATTCGCGCAGCTGATTTTAATAATTTACAGATTCTACCTCATTTACTCAAGGGAGTTAAAGTTGCTGATATTGTAGTTATACTTGGCAGCATTGATGTAATCCTGGGTTCTGTAGATAGATAGATATCGAATTTATTGCAGAAGTTGTGAAATTTTTATAAAAAAATCAGCACAACTTTTGCATCATTGATATTTTAAATAGATAGCTATATATATACATATTTGAATCAAACTATTTTATTAATTAGATATAGAGCTAATCAGATACTTGTTACTGGTTATTGATGATTATTAAAAAAATCAAAAAAGTTAGATAATATTATATTAAAAATAATACTATTTAAATATATTACGATTCAAAATCTGAATAATTATAATTAATAATTAAATCTTAGTAATTTCTATTTATAATATTAATTAGAAAACTTTCTAATTAATTTAATTTCTAGTAATTCGATTTTTAAAAATTTAATCTTTATAGATTTTATGAAGATTAAAACTTTTGGATGTGTTTATTTTCTAAATAACCATTTAATTAATCGTTTTAATTAAAAATAGCTTATTCTTTTTTATTTATCTAAATTAGGTAAAAATTGTTTTTAGTACTTCAATTGTCAAATTATCTTACATTTTTTAATACATGTATGGTTATACAAGAGAGTAAAGTTGAATATTTTCTAGGACAATAATCTTTGTTTTACTTCTAGTTTTACTTCTATAATTGGAAATGCAAAATCATAATCAATCCCCAAAACAATTTCACGTAGATCGAGGGCTAGAAAGAGTTATAAAACGAGTTTATCAATTTATAGAAAGAGATGAATTAGTAGTAAATACGATTGATAAACTACGAGATTTCTTACAAGTAGATAGAGTTGTTTTATATTATTTTTACGAAGAATGGCATGGACAAGTTACTTATGAATCCTTGAGCGATCACAAGTACTCTATTCTAGGTTCAACAGGTCCTGATGAATGCTTCAATGGTGAATATGCGGCTTTATATATGGCACAAAGAACTAGAGCGATCGCTGATATTGAGGAAGAACCTATAGAAGAGTGTCACCGAGATTTTTTACGAAGTTTACAGGTACGTGCAAATTTAGCTGTACCAGTTTTAATCTCTGATGGGAAGCTCTGGGGATTATTGATTGCTCATCATTGTCAAGCACCCCGTATATGGTTACCAACAGATACTGAGATTATGCAGGAAAGCGCTCAAACTTTAGCAACTGCTCCAAGTATAAGCAATTAACAATAAGAACTACCATTTAGATGTAAAGTCATTAAATGAGTACTTCAACTTTCATACTTTCCTGCATAATCATTTACACAATGCCATTGCGTTCAATTTCCTATCGGACACGCTGCGCTAACGAAGATATTCTCGTAGAGTATTAAGCTTCTCTTAATATAAAGTCCGCTCCGGTACAGCGTTCGCAAGGGTTTGAGGTTAATTTATTTAGTTTTTAAAAAGGGTAAATATTTTTGTTTACTTACTTATAATCAGTTAATTGATTAAGAGTTATTAAATTAAGAGTTATTAAATTAAAAGTTATTAAATGATTTATTTACAACTTCTTAAGAGGCTTAAACATCTATTTTATAATTTAAATTAAGTTCATCCCCAGTAACTCCACGTACTCCCCAGTTATGTTTGGGATTCTCAAATATAGTAATTTCAATATCGTTTTTAGATATTTCAAACTTTTCGCTAATAGACATAATTAATAAACGTATAAGATTTTTTTTCGCTTCTACAGAACGTCCTTCAAACATACTTATTTCTACAATTAAATATTTATTGCTTTTATCTGTAGGAAAATAAAAATCAGATTTTTCCATAGAAAAAAAGCGATGAAAACGTTTCTCAGGAGGATATTGCAAAGCTTGCATAAAACAATTGTGAATAATCTCCGATAATTCTTTTTTTATAGGATTAAGGGTTATAGCTAATCCAAACACTTTAACTTGTGGCATATTCTGAAATGTTTATAGAGTATTACTAACAAAAAATTAGACTAACAAAAAATTAGAAATTAATATCATCCTCATACAAGCTTTTGAGTAGATTTTCTAATTCACTTTCTGGAGTATACTCAATCAAAGCTTCAAAAGCATCTAGTAACTTAGCAGCACTATCTCCTAACATCGGGCTTAGACCCCACACATCCTGCACCCACTCTTGGGGAACAGTCTCTTCAAAAATTATTCTATTTAGAAGTTGCTTCGCTTCAGCTCTAGAAATTGCCATAATGTATCAGTCAGTATCTGTGTGCTTTTGTACTTTAAAAAATTTTACCTTACTGATTAAGATTTCAAGTAAAAATTACTTGTAATTCAAGTTTTGTAATTAAAGTTTTGTAATTAAAGTTTAAAGTCTCAGCACTACATAGATGTACTAAATTACTTAGCTCAATTAATGCACCCATAAGTACTTAATAAATAAAACCAGTACATTCACGATAGCTTTCGATTTAATCATTACCGGTCACAAACTTAGAAAAACTTAACTCATTAGTACTGTTCCACTGATAAATATTTTCCCTAAAATTCTTCCACTGTTCGTAGACCTTTCTAAAATCTACATTCTTCTGGGCACTATCATCTAATATTTCAAAAGCTGCTTTTTGTGCTGCTTGTAAAATATCTTGACTGTAAGGGACTAATTTTGTACCACCTTTTACTAATTTATTGAGAGTTTTGCCATTCAACGCTTCGTACTTACAAAGCATATTCAAATTAGCCTCATATGCTGCGGTCTTAAAAGCTGCTTGATATTCTGGGGGTAATTTTTCCCATGCACGGAGATTTACTAACACATCTAAAGTTGAACCCGGTTCCCACCAACCTGGATAGCAATAAAATTTTGCTGCATTATGTAAACCAATTTTTTCATCATCATAAGGTCCTATCCACTCAGCAGCATCAATCGCTCCCCTACCCAAAGATACGTAAATTTCACTACCTGGTAATACTTGTACATTTACTCCCAAGCGCTTCATCACTTGTCCTCCCAGTCCGGGAATGCGCATTTTCAAACCTTGTAAATCAGACAAAGATTTGATTTCTTTTTTAAACCATCCCCCCATCTGAGTTCCAGTATTTCCGGCTGGAAAATTGATAATATTAAAATTATCAGCATAAATTTTCTGGATAGTTGTCAGTCCCTCACCATGATATAGCCAAGAATTTTGTTGTTGAGCATTGAAACCAAAAGGTACGCAGGTTGCAAAAGCTAAAGCAGGACTCTTACCAATGTAAAAATAGCTAGCTGTATGACCACACTGAGCATTACCTTCTTGGACTGCATCTAATACACCCAAAGGAGGTACTAATTCTCCACCAGCATAAGCTTTAATAATAAAGCGTCCGTCAGTCATTTCAGAAACTCGTTTGGCAATAGTTTCCGCACCACTAAAAATTACCAAAGATTTAGGCCAACTTGTAGGCATATCCCAACGAATTATCGGTAAACCCGTTTTGACTCCCGGTGCTGAATTACCACTACTATTACCCCGAAAACGTCTACATCCTGCGACTGTCGCAACAGTTGCGCTGGCGATCGCACTTTTAGCTAAAATATCTCGGCGTTTCATAGATTCTTTCTACTCTATTTTTTACTCTAATTAACAGTAGTCTTACGACATAGCTACAGTATTTTAGAGCCTGAATGCTTCGGAAAATGTAGTTTTTTCTTCTATTGGGGATGAAAACGCCGAATAATCCAGTTCTTTGGATATCATACTAGTAGTTCCCCAAGCGAACTTTGCCGGGTTTACCGTGAAAATAAAAAGTTTCTTCTCCCCCTGCTCCCTCTGCTTCCCCTGCTCCCCAAGCTACCCTTACCCGGCAATTTTGGCTTGGTTGAGTACTAGGGCGATCGCAAATTTTTTCAAAGTCAGTATTTCAGAGTCATGACCACTAGGGATATAAACCCCTGTCGGTCAAAGCTTGAGCAACTCTACCAACTCCCAAGACATAAGCAGCTAATCTTAAAGGTATCCGTCGTACTTTCGATTGCTCAATTACATTACGATAAGCCTGTACCATCAGCTTTTCCATTTCTTGATTTACTCGCGCTTCATCCCAAAACAAATAAGATAAACCCTGTACCCACTCTAGATAACTCACTACAACTCCACCAGCATTAGCTAAGATATCCGGTAAAACGATTACACCTCGTCCTTCCAAAGATAAATTAGCCTGGAGAGTAACTGGTCCATTTGCAGCTTCTGCAATAATTTTTGCTTTAACTTGATTAACATTATCTTCTGTAATTTGATTTTCTAAAGCTGCGGGAATCAACACGTCGCAAGGCAAAGTTAATAACTTCTCATTACTGATGGGGACAGCTTCTGGGAAACCATTTACCTGTCGATGGTTATCTGTGGTATAAGCTTTCAAAGCAGGAATATCTAAACCAGTTTCTGAGTATACCCCTCCTTTCCCGGTGGAAACTGCAATAATTTTTGCACCAGCTTCATGTAACAGAAGAGCAGCAGCACTACCAACATTTCCAAAACCCTGAATAGCAATTTTGGTACCAGCAAGTGTTTTATTTACATCAGCCAAAGCTTCTCGAATAGAAATCATTACACCCCTTCCAGTAGCCATTTTCCGTCCTAAAGAACCACCCACAGATAAGGGCTTACCTGTAACCACTCCGGGCACAGAATGACCAATATTCACAGAATAAGTATCCATCATCCATGCCATTTCTCGCGCTGAAGTTCCCATATCAGGTGCAGGAATATCCACTGAAGGTCCAATATCTTTAATTAGCTCGCTAATGTACCTTCTAGATATACGTTCTAACTCTCCAGTACTATAACTCCTAGGATTAATAGCAATTCCACCCTTTGCACCACCATAAGGAATTCCTAATAGCGAACATTTCCAAGTCATCAACATTGCAAGGGCTGAAACTTCCCTTAAGCTAACAGCAGGATGGAAACGAATACCGCCTTTATAGGGACCATTAGCATCAGAATGCTGGACTCGATGTCCTGCTAAAACCTCTACTTCACCATTATCTCTTTTAATAGGAACAGATACAGTTACTACTTTTTTGGGATTGCTTAGTATTGCCAGTAAACCCTGATCTAACTTTAGTTCTTTAGCAGCTGCATCCAAATAACTACAGGCTTGATCGAATGGACAGATGTGTGCGGGTGTTGGTGTTTCTAAAGGTAGTAAAGATGGTGAAGTCATAATTTAGGAATATAAAAAATATCAAAAATATCAAAAATATCAAAAATATAAATCTACTTATCCCCATCACAGAGATGTCGCGAACCGGATATTTACATGTTTAAGCTAACTTGGATTCTACTAAAAGAGCATTTTTTTGTAAGTTTCGTTACATGTTTAAGAAATTTATTCTTCGTTAATCTTCTTCGTTTACTAATCTTTCCTAATAGCTTTTATCTATATAAACAAAGTTGACTTCATCGATCCACAATTAGCAGTGATATAACTGATGCCAATAGTTAAAATATTGACATTAACTTAGAAACATAAAGTAGAAATTTTATAATTTCGAGTTAATAATTAGGCGATCGCTAAATATGTTGGGTCAAATAATAGACGGACGTTATAAAGTTGTCCAAAACTTAGGTTCTGGGGGTTTTGGTCATACTTACATTGCAGAAGATACAAAGGTCTTAGATTCTAAATGTGTTGTTAAACAACTTAAGCCTTTATCGACCGACCCAACAACTTTACAAATAGCTAGACGTTTATTTGACTCCGAGGCAAAACTTTTACACAGTCTGGGTTCTCACGACCAAATTCCACAACTTTTGGCGTACTTTGAGGAAGATGAGGAGTTTTATTTAGTCCAGCAATTTATTGATGGTCATCCTTTAAGTAATGAATTATTTTCTGGTAAAAAATGGAGTGAAGCAGATGTCATCTCACTATTACAAAATATACTTTTACCTCTAAATTTTGTTCATGAGAATCAAGTTATTCACCGAGATATTAAACCACCCAACTTAATCAGACGCAAACAGGATAATAAAATAGTTTTGATTGATTTTGGTGCTGTTAAACAAATTGGTGCTCAAGTGGTCAATGCTGAAGGAGAAACCAAAATGACAGTGAGTATTGGTACCCCTGGATATATGCCTAGCGAACAAGGTAGAGGTACTCCCAGATTAAGTAGTGATATATACGCTGTTGGCATAATTGGAATCCAAGCTTTGACCGGATTAATGACTGACCAGTTGCGAGAAGACCCCCATACAGCAGAAATAATTTGGCGCGATATAGTATCTGTTAGTCCTAGATTTGCGGACATTTTAGACAAAATGGTGCGCTACGACTTTCGGGAACGTTTTCAATCTGCACAAGAGGTTTTGGAGGCTTTGAGGCAATTATCAATTCCTTGTCCTCCTACAGTAGCATTTGTTCATCCTGACCGTATTTCTGAACCTACCATTCCAGGGATAAATTCACCTCAAAAGTCAACGATTCTAAGTAAACCCACACCACAGAACACTTCATCTACAGCGGAAGTAGATAGGTCACCAAATTCATCCTTTTTTGAAAAAATTACCTCTACTCCAAAAATATTATTAATTGCAGGGTCTTCTATTGCAGTTTTATTAATTGGAGGTATATTTTATACTCTTCAACCCCAAAAAACTAGTATTATTTCAGAAGCCGCTACTAATAATCAACTAGATAAGTCTAGTAATTCTAAGTCTGTAGAAACCAATCAGCAACCAGATAATTCTAGTAATTCTAGTAATTCTAGTAATTCTAAGTCTGTAGAAGCTAATCAGCAACCAAATAATTCTAGTGATTCTAGTAATTCTCAAACTGTAGAAACTAATCAGCAACCAGATAACTCTAGTAATTTTAGTAACTCTAAAACTGTAGAAGCTAATAATCAAATCAAAACATATCAAGTAGGTGTTTTAAAAATAACTGGCAATAGAGAACATGCATGTAATGTACTACTACCTAGAGGTCCTGGTATTGGTAGTGACTTCTTCTATTCAGATGAAAAACAGCTATGGAAAGATTTAGAATGCGAACACGTATATAGCTGTGAATTGAGTGATGCTAACTGTAGATTATCTCTTAAACCAATGTGGGCAAAACCAGATAGTTAAATAATTTAATAGTTAAATAATTTAGATTATTTAGACTCTTCTTTTCCGCTCTATTAAACTTACCCAAAACTACCCAAGTATAGACTTAACTGGACATATGTCTAGCTATGGGTAGAAATTATTTAACAGTTACTAACCCCTTTACTATCTCCCTGGGATTAGGTACAAAGATAAACAGGGCTGAAGAAAAGTTTTCTACTAAGCTCTACTAAAGTTAATTAATTTTATTCGTCATAATGACAGACACAAAAAATGTTCTGGGTGAAAAACTCCAAGTTTGCTGTACTTCCCCTATGACGGGATTCTATCGTGATGGTAGCTGTAAAACTGGACCGAACGATTTAGGTACTCACGTAGTTTGCGCTCAGGTAACTGAAGAATTTCTTAACTATACCAAGTCTAGGGGAAATGATTTAAGTACTCCTATCAGTGCTTATAACTTTCCTGGTCTGAAACCTGGTGATAAATGGTGCTTATGTGCATCTCGTTGGAAGGAAGCAATTAGTGCAGGTGTTGCTCCTCCAATAGATCTAGCTGCGACTCATGAAGCTGCTTTAGAGTATGTTTCCTTGGAAATTTTGCAGGAATATAGTGTTTAATAACTTAATCTAACCTAGATTTAGGATAAGCTGAAATCGTTATTATTCTGTTACCATTATTCGATCCTCATCAACTTGTTGACATTATTTTAGCCATAAATCAGTTTCTCAAAGTTAAGCGTAGCTATTTTAGTAGACTTTAGGCAATTATTTTGTGTAATTTATTTTTTGAAGTACTTGTTTAGAGGAATGATAGGAAATGAATAATATATTATTGGGTAATGTTTGTTTATAGTATGATGTCTGTGCCGAAAAAAAAAGAAATTTAGTCCAATGAATGCTAACGAATATCAGGAAAAAGCCTTTGAATTTGGTATATATCCCCAGAAAGGAAATAACTGGATATATCCTTGTATTGGTTTAGCTGGTGAAACTGGTGAAGTGGCTGAATTAATCAAAAGAGCTATTAGAGATAAAAGTTCTACTATTGATGAAGAATTACGTCAAAAAATTAAATTAGAGCTAGGTGACGTTGCTTGGTATGTAGCTGTCTTAGCAAAAGAATTAGATTTAAGCTTTGATGAGATATTGACAGCTAACATTGATAAATTATCTAATCGTAAAATCAAAGGAACTTTGCATGGTTCTGGAGATGAACGTTAGATGAACGTTAGTCAAATTACCAGATTATCAGTTATTAATCATCAGAATATATAATTTTTTGATAGATAATTTTTCAAAAATTACACCTGCTTGAATATATTTTGTGTAGCGAGGATAGTTTCTGATATCTTTCGGAACCCAATTTTCACCAGGAAATAAACGATAATTCCCTAGTTGTAGAGAACCAATCTCTACACCTGAAAGTTTCTCAGGTATCAAGACAATACAAATACATTCGCGCTCTTGAGATGATGCAACCATTTTATTAAACTAGCTCAAGGTAATTAAAAAATCAGCAAAATCAATTCTTCACGAAACAAACACATCATAAAGAAGCAAAATTGCGATCGCAAGCTAACTATTACCTTGACTAATTTTTTAACTAAGTAGTCGTGCAAAATTAATTTTACATTCTGAAAACTTCAAATCCCTGCGTTGACGTAGTCTGCTCGATAAAGCTTATGCTTCGTTCCTGTCCTTCAGACACGCTACGCGAACGCAATAACAATATACAATTAATTTTGCGTAGGTATTTAAATAATCTCACATACATAGCGATGAATTGAAACCAGTCATAAAAGTCATAACTTTGTAGAGATATATTAAGTATTTATACAAAGTTATGACTAAAATAAAAAGTTATTTTTACGGTAAATACTTATTCACATTCAAGAGATTCGCGAGTAGAAATCCCAGTCTTGGAATTCACACCAGTTGCGATCGCGCATAATTTTTTCTGCTGTACTCCATCGATAACTGAATTTGTAAAGTCAGCACCATCTATCTTCACACTATCAAAAGTAGAGTAAAGCATCATCGCATCAGTCAAATTAGCATCCCTTAAATCTGCTCCTTGGAAATCAACTAAGTAAGCAATACCGTTACTAAAATCCATTCCATGCATATCGGAGTTAATCAATGCAGAACCATTGAAAACACTTCCTCTTAAATCGGAGTTACTAAAATCAGTATCTTCTAAATTTAGTTTGGTAAACTCTCTTGCAATTAAGGTTTGATTAGAAAAATCTTTAGTCAGTGCTCTTTTTTTACCAGCAACACTCTTTTTCACTGCTTCTGCAGAAAGGGGGTGAAAAAAAATAGCCAAAGCTACAGCTACCGCAATAAATACTCGCCAATACTTAGTCATATCAACTTAAAAAATTTCTATACATCCACAATTTACTATTAAACCTTTTTTTGGGAATTGGTAATTAGTTATCGGGAAAAGGGAAATAAAATCTCATTTATTTCCAATCCTTTTTTCTACTTATTCCTTCAAAGGTGTATTGCATTTGGTAAATAATGAGTAAACAATATATGTATAACTATTATGTCAGAGTCAGAATATTAGGTTTTCTATGGCTTTAACTGCTTCTACCATGCTTTCTTTGGGCACTCAAGCACCAGATTTCAATTTACCGGAGGTGGTATCTGGAAAAAATATCTCCCTAGCTAGCTTTTCACATAAGAAAGGTCTACTAGTAATGTTTATATGTCGTCACTGTCCTTTTGTAAAGCATGTACAAACAGAGTTAGCAAAGTTGGGAAATGATTACTCTCAAAAAGACTTAGGGATAGTAACTATTAGCTCTAATGATGTGGAAAATTATCCAGATGATTCACCACAATCTCTCAAGCAAATGTCGCAAGAGTTAAACTTTAGTTTCCCTTTATGTTATGACGCAACCCAAGAAGTCGCAAAAGCTTATACCGCAGCTTGCACCCCTGATTTTTTCCTGTTTGATAGTGATGGTAAATTAGTCTATCGTGGACAGTTAGACGATAGTCGTCCTAGTAATGACAAACCTGTAACAGGAAATGATTTACGTGGAGCAATTGAAATGCTTTTAGCAAACCAGCCTATTACAGGCGAACAGATACCGAGTATTGGTTGTAATATCAAATGGAAAGCCGATAATGAACCAAGCTACTTTGGTTAATAAGCAGATTAGTGAATTGCTACTTAACTTAATCAAAGCATTTACTAAAAACATAGATAAGCATAATGAAGTAGGTCAGCACAAATAAACCCAGCTATATAACAGAATGTAAAGTTGGCAGAAGTAGTATGATTACTGAGTCTTAAAAGTTATGCTAACTAAGTTTCACTACATTACACATTCTGCCGGAATTTTTTCAAAAAACGTTGTAGAATACGTGGAAAATTTTCCACCTATTTAACTTAGTTAAGAAAATTAACTAAATTTTTTAGATACTTATTTATATTTAAGATTAATGTTGAATATTTAAACTCAGAATGTAGTATCCCAGTTGTAACTTTCCTGCCCATAGTTCATATTCCACCCGTAAATTTTCAGGGAGTGGATTCATTTTTAAACTTAAATTTTTAGTAAAATTACGTAGGCGAATCGGTGCTTGTGGTTGTAAAGACTCTGTAGGTAACCAGTAGCGACTAATGCCATAAACACCCTTTTCCCAAAAGTGTCGATAGCTGAGTTGGGCATTCCCCTGCATTGTAGCAATAACTCTGTAAGGGCTAATCTCTAACCACAGTACTTGGGGACCATAGGGAGCAGTGACCTTTTTTTCTAAAGGTTGAGAACTACTTCCTTTGTTTCGGAATTCTTCATTATTTTCGCTTTTTAAAGGGGGTGTTGTCAGAAGTAAGTGAAAACGCTCTTTATCTTTTTGATACAAGGTAGCTGCTGTTTCTACCACAGAGGAGACTGGTAAGTCTGTAGAAACAAGGGAGAGAGATACGGGTTTACGTTGATGGGTCAGCATAGGATGCGATACGGTTGGTAAGACCTATGAAACAGTAAAAAAAAAAGATGATGTTGGTAGGTCTGCTGACGAGTCAGGAAAGCGGTACTATACAAGAAAAGGGAAGCTATTATCGGTAATTACTATTTTCAGAAGCTTCCATTTACACTCACACGATAGTTTAGCCTAATGTCAACCTCTTTTATAACCTTAGATACAAAACAAGACATATATCATAGGTTAGTAATTAAGCAACCAAATTCAAAATTTTGCTTACAGGGACGTATTACCGTCCCTGGAGATAAATCTATTTCTCATCGAGCTTTAATGTTAGGGGCTTTAGCTGGAGGTGAAACTAAAATACAAGGACTCCTATTGGGAGACGATCCCCGTAGTACTGCTGACTGTTTTACAGCAATGGGGGCAGAAATTTCAGAATTGAATACAGAATTGGTAACAGTTAAAGGCATCGGTCTGGGAAATTTACAAGAGCCGAAAAATGTCTTAGATGCTGGAAATTCTGGTACAACATTACGATTGATGTTGGGTATTTTAGCATCAACAGAGGAGAAATTTTTTACAATCACTGGAGATTCATCACTGCGATCGCGTCCAATGTCGCGGGTTGTTAGACCTCTACAACAAATGGGTGGTGATATTTGGGGACGCAATAATAATTCTTTAGCACCCTTGGCGGTTAAAGGAAAAGCCCTTAAACCAATTCACTATCATTCTCCTATTGCTTCTGCACAAGTTAAGTCATGTATTTTACTAGCAGGATTAATGATAGAGGGAAAAACTACAGTAACAGAACCAGAATTCTCCCGCGACCATAGTGAACGAATGCTCAAGGCATTTGGTGCTGATTTGGAGGTAGATTCAGATACTAAAAGCGTTACAATTACTGGTGGAACTTCTTTACAAGGGCAAAAGGTTGTTGTCCCTGGAGACATAAGTTCTGCTGCATTTTGGTTAGTAGCTGCAATAATTGTACCAGATTCAGATATTGCGATCGCAAATGTTGGTGTTAATCCGACCCGTACTGGTATTTTAGAAGCCTTAGAAATGATGGGAGCGGACATTACCAAGGAAAATGAGAGAGTTATTGCTGGTGAACCTGTAGCTGACTTAAGAGTCCGTCACAGCAAGCTACGTAGCTGTACTATAGCTGGCGATATAATCCCTAGAATGATTGATGAAGTACCGATTCTTGCTGTTGCTGCCGTATTTGCCGAAGGTACGACTGTAATTAAAGATGCTACAGAATTGCGGGTTAAAGAAAGCGATCGCATTGCTGTAATGGCAAAAGAGTTAACGAAAATGGGTGCAAGAGTCACCGAATTTCCTGACGGGATGGAAATCACTGGTGGTACACCTTTGGCGGGATGCGATGTAGACAGTTACACTGACCATCGTATTGCTATGAGTCTGGCGATCGCAGCTCTCAATGCTTCTGGAACTACCACTTTGCATCGTGCAGAAGCTGCCAGCATCTCTTATCCTGATTTCTTTGATACTTTAAAAATAATTATCCATTCTTAGTAGAAAAAGGCTGAATCTTCTCTATTACAGCCTTTTTTTGATTTGATTGAGATACAAATTTCAATACTAAAGCTTGCTATAAGAATTCTCTACACTTCCGACCTTATCTACCCCTCACTCACTGCTTTCTAAAAAATGCAGTTTTTTTTAACTCAAATTTGAGTAAACAATCTCATCATACTATTAAAAAATTTTAAGTTTCAAATTAATAACTATTTCAAACAATTATCACTTTACACGCCGCATCAGTTAACAATAAAGCCAATATTTAGTTATTAATACTGAATGATTTGGTATAAAAGATGATTGAGATATCTCTACTTTATCTATAAAATTGCAGTCAAATAAATTTAATTAAATAAAAAAATACGTATTTTTTTCCTGGTGACTGGAGAAAAATAAACAGCATCATAGTGATCAATTAATTAAATTCTTTAAATTTCTTAATATTGGCTTCTTTTAAAAGTCACATTTGTTTAAAAATATTAACCAACACTTAATATTATGCCATTTGAATCGGCGGGCAACACTTTAGAAACCGCAAATAAATTAAACTTTACAAACTATCAGTTAACAGAAGTCGGTTGGGTCGGTCAACAAAATAGTAACGATTTTTATACTTTAAACCTTAGCACCAGCAGTAGTTTAAATCTGACTCTAGATGGTTTAGATGGTGATGCAAATATTAATTTATTAGATGCTGATGGTTCTGTAATTACAAGTTCGGATAATCGTAATAGAAGAACAGAAAGAATTAACACCTCACTTGAAGCAGGAGATTACTACATACAAGTTTATCAGAATAATAACGACGAAACTTACTATAGGTTAAGAATCAGTACTAATCAAGCTCCTCACTCCTTAAATTTTGCAACAGATAAAATCAGCTATCAAGAAGGAGAAGATGTACTTGTATCTCAAGTAAGCGTATTTGATGCTGATGGTATTCAAGACTTTGCCAAAGTGGATCTGAAATTACAGAAAGATAATGGATACTGGCAAGACATAGATGATATTTATGAACTTGATATTCATAACAGTACCAATAACTCTTACACTTCTGACTATGCGATCGCTGGTTTAACTGAAGGTGAATATAAGCTACAGGGTATTGCTTATGACCAGTTAGGAGCAACAACAAATACTTATAATGTTGATTTTGAGGTATTGCCATCTCCAGCCATAACTTCTCCGATACCGACTACTCAAGATTGGTTTGATGAGCATATAAAAGATACAGAAACTCGTAACCTAGTAAAGGATAAATTTGTTGATAATACTTTAGATCGGCAAGATGTAATTACAATTCTACGTAGTACTGAGGACGATAATGTAATTGATGCCAATGAATTTGCAGACCTACAGATTATTTTAGAAGCTAGTTCATACTTAGGAATACCTGAATATGTGAAGGTTTTGGCTAATAAAGTTGTACATGGCGACTATGCTAATCGCAACTATCAAAGTAACTCATTGGGGAACCTATATATAGGCTCATCTGGTCCCCATATGGAAAGCTTAATCAATAAATGGTTCTATGGAGGCGATCGCCCAGCTAACAACTATACATATCAAGAATCTCAAGGCTCTTTATTTGTAGATGGAGTAAGCTATTTGGATGTTAAACAAGGTATTATCAACGACTGTTTTTTTCTAGCCAGTTTGAGTGCAACAGCTTTAAGAACCCCCAATGTTATCGAAAGTATGTTTATAGATAATGGTGATGGTACTTTTACTGTACGTTTTTGGCGTAATGGAGTTGCAGATTATGTGACAGTAGATAGATATTTACCGACAAACTCTAATGGTAACTTTGTCTATGCAAATCAGGGTCTTTACAGTCAAGCTTATCAGAATGAATTGTGGGTAGCTTTAGCAGAAAAAGCTTACGCACAGATAAATGAATCTGGATGGATTAATCAGAATAGTAGCAACTCCTACGATGGTATCGGTAACGGTGGATATATTAGTGATGCGTTAGGTCATATTACCGGTAATTCAAGTTATCTAGGCAATTCTCTCAACATGGAATCAATAGTAAATAGTTTTCAATCTGGTAATTTATTAGCATTCGCGACTAAATCTACAGGTGTTGCAGACAACATTGTTGCTGGTCATGCTTACACACTGATAGCTTATGATGGCTCCAAACAAACCTTTCACTTGTTTAATCCTTGGGGAAATAAAAGTGCCTCTGAACCGGGGTTAATAGAACTTACTTGGAGTGAAATAGAGGCTAGTTTTAGCTACTGGGATTATGCTGAGGTGAATAGTCAATACGTCTAAATTCCATCCAGAGGTAAATCGGAAGTTATTAGTATACCCTCATACAATGAGGAGAAAAAGGATCACCGGGAAGCACTGGTCATAATTGAAGTGTTCATGTTCTTTACATGTTCAATATCAGGACTTACGCAAAATCAACGTAGTTCCGTCATTACGTTAGCTAGCGCTACACTACGTGAACGCGTAGCGTGTCCGCTAGGACTTTCCGTTTGCGACGTAATTGCAATAAACCCTGCGTTAACTACGTTATGCTACGCAAACGCGTAGCGTGCTCGATAGAGCTTATGCTTCCCTACACTACGTTCCGGTCGCAATGACAAATCTTCGTTGCGTAAGTCCTGAATATGTAAGATTTTTTAACCACAAAATTGAATACTATAGCTAATTTATTATTAAAAATTTTATTACTTCAGTGTTCATTATAAACATTTAATAATTTTATAAAATCCAATTGAAATACAGAATTATAGATATTTTTTCAATAATTTAGATCAATAGGTGAGACTTTTATATTTCAGGATTAGATTCTGATATTTTTTTATAAGTAAAAGAATATCAATTAAAAATATCGTTTTGTAAATCAATTATCTATTTTATTTATAAATATATATTATCTATTAATTTATAAGCTGATTAAAGACTTTGTATAAAATACATAAATCAGTTAAGCCCTGATGAAATGAGGGATTTAATGTCTATATATACCGTTAATCAATTGCAATTATTGAGGAAAACAAATAATGTTGTCTAATAATGATAGCACCAAAAATTTGACTTCCGAAGGGTTAAATCTTATCCCTAACTATACCATAAATTCTCTAGATTATATAAATTACAGCAATGAATATATTAGCAAAAGTAGTTCAATAGATACAAATAACTTAAGCGATACCAGCGACTATTCTGGGTTAAATAATTTTAATGATAACTCTAACGATAGCTCGAATATAAATAGAAACATTAATACCCAAACAAGCGCAGATTTAATAGTAAATGATGCTTTAATACCTAGTGAAATATCTATCGGTTCTACAGTAAAGCTTAGTTATGAAGTCAGCAACCTTGGTACCGATAATGCTGGAATTCATGTAGTAGGATTTTACCTCTCAGAAGATATGACTCTGAGTTCTGATGACACAATTTTAGGTGCAAGTTTCATGAATAATGATGGAATTGGCAGTTCTGAAGGGGAATCTGAAATTGATATATCCAGCGATATAGTTGCTGGAGAATACTATCTGATATTGCAAGCAGACGGTTTAAATACTGTTGAAGAAAGTAATGAAAATAATAATATTTTTGTAAATAAAGTTACTATCACTTCTGATGCAGAAGATATTATACCGGGATACGATCCTTCCTCTGGTTATGGATTAATTGATGCATCAAATGCTGTGAGTCAAGCAAGTGGGGAAGACGATTTTGATGATGTTCCCGACCTTGGTGGAAACAATTGGGGTGCTGATTCGATTAATGCTCCTGAAGTGTGGGATGAAGGATATACCGGTGATGGAGTAGTTGTAGCAGTTCTCGATACCGGAGTGGATTATCAACACGAAGATTTAAAAGATAATATCTGGATTAATAGCGGAGAAATTGCTGATAACGGTAGAGATGATGATGGTAATGGTTATATAGACGATGTTTACGGCTGGAATTTTGATGCAGATAACAACAACACTTTGGACGTAAATGGTCATGGTACTCATGTAGCTGGAACTATTGCTGCTGCTGATAATGACTTTGGAGCTACCGGTATTGCTTATAATGCTGATATTATGCCAGTTAAAGTACTTAATGATGAAGGTTCTGGTTATTATAGCTCTATCGCAGATGGCATTTATTATGCAGTAGATAATGGTGCTGATGTTATTAATATGAGCTTGGGTGGAGATTCTTCCGATCGACAGATAGAGTCAGCAATCGAATATGCTCATAATAATGGCGTTACAGTAGTTATGGCTGCTGGTAACAGTGGTGATAGCAATCCTATCTATCCTGCAAGTTATGCAGATGAGTACGGTATCGCTGTTGGAGCAGTAGATGAAGATGGAGAACTCGCATCTTTCTCAAACCGGTCGGGAAATAGTGAGATAACCTACGTTACAGCACCGGGAGTCAACATATACTCTACTTTACCGGGTGATAGTTACGGCTCCTATAGCGGTACATCTATGGCTACACCTCATGTATCTGGAGTAGTTGCATTAATGTTAGACGCAAACAGTAGTTTGACTCCAGATCAAATTAGGGAAATCATTGCTGACTCTTCTCAGAATACTCAGGAAGAAAGCAGTAATATCTTAGCAACTAGCACAAGCGATAGTAGGCGATCGCTCTTACAATGACGACAGTTCTAATTTATTTGGTTATTCCAGCGAGACTGTAATTGATTTCGGAGATAATTCAGCAAATAACTATTATTATGAAGCTGACATCACTACTCTTTAGTATGAAAGTGATAACTCCAAAGGATTGTTTGTAAAATCATGGTGTTTTACCATCCACCGATCCATTTGCGATCGCCTGAATTATATAAATATCAGGAGTTAAGTATATATTTGTGTAAAATTAATGAAATATTTCTTCTGGATTATGAATAAGGAATAGTCAATCAAGAGAGGTTATGTAACTGAAAAGTATATGTATAAGTACAATAATTTTGCTTGACCACTTATATATTCATAAATTCAGCAACAACCCAAACTAAATTTTGTTATTTCAATAATTTCTAGGCTCAGTTCTAAGCTTTCTACTAAGTAATAATGGTTTGGTTTCTAATCCCCGTAGCTTCTAATGCATTCTTGCAATCTCATTCCCTAACCTATTATCAAGAATTTTTAAGCACCATAGATACAGTATAGGCTATCCTGTTTCAATAATCAGGTGAATATCTCAAGGAATCTTGGAAATTTAAAGTTTTGGACAGTTAAATTTCTAAAAAATAAATTTACAATTCTTAACCTAGATGGAAGATATTTGTTAATATAAGTTAATAAACTATACCTTAAAATATATCTTTAGCTTTTTAGCAACAAATTTTTAAGATTCTAGCTTTTTGTATAGAAGATTAATGACTTTATAAGACTTTGTTATTTCACTATAATAGTCTATTTCACATTGAGATGAATTCTACAGGAACTAGAAAACATCCTTTTATTTTCCACTTTTGATCAGATTGTTGCGCCATTAAATATAATGCTCTTACAGGGTTTCCATCCTCTGCTAACAATAGAACTGGTTGAGTTATATACCCTTGAATCATAGTTATTTCTTCAAATAATACAGAACGGGGACGATAAACCGGCTGATAATCAGATTTAACGGTATTAAGAAAATTTTTTGCAGTGATAAACTGCACCTGAATTTCAGGACTGGCTAAAGCAAAAGCTAATTCCGCATCGTCCTTTTGAAAGGCTTCCAATTGATTTTCTACTACAGAACGAATAGTATTATGAGATACATGTGTGATTTCCATATTGTTAAACTAATCTTTAAGAAATAAGCTGAGAAACTAAAAAGTTTATCCAAGCAAAATGTTAACATCTTTATGCAGTTTGACTAGCATTGAATTAGTTTCAATATGAATTAGTTTTGTGTTTATCAATTGATGAGCATACTTTTCCTAATCAAATGAAATTTAAATGAATACAACAAGGTAATTTACGTCTAATGTGAATTAAAAATGCCCCTTGTTTTACAAGGGTTTTGAAACTTGCTGAAATCTCTATTTTTAATTTATCAACGGAATTATCAGGATTTGAGCGCTTAATTCACATAACATGTACTTTAGTAAAGTATGAAATAAAAATTCCTAATAAAACCATTGAATATTTACGAAGCTGTATTCAAAACAGTTTTTTATTACTGTTTTTTTATTTGCTTTGAGTAATACTGGAATTCATTGTAACAATTTCACCCTTCTTATTTATCTGAATTGAAGTTTCAGGAAAATCTTTATTGATGAGATATCGTAACAGTCCAACAGTACGAAAATGTTGGTCTATTTGAGGAATTCCCCTGCTATCTAAATGAACTGGAATAATTTTTGCTGCTAATAGTCTTCCTTTTTTATTTATCCTGACTTCTAAAATCATTGAGTAAGCAGTCTGAGCTCTGGTAGATAAAGTTTTATATCCTAAAAAGTTTCCCAAAGAATATGCAATAAGTTTTCCTTTATATATATTTAAAGCTCTAGGGACGTGGGGACCATGACCTAAAACCAAATCTGCTCCTGAATCAATCATGTTACGAGCAAACTTGATTGAGTTACCTCGATTTTCACCATAAAAATATTCTGTCTTATTTCTTACTCTTAATGCTTGTGTACCTTCTGCTCCTGCATGCATAGATACAATTACCACATCTGCTTGGGTTTTGGCTATCTCTACTAAAGCTTTAGCTTTCTCTAAGTCGTGGATGGAGTTATGGAAACTATAAGGTGAGAAACCAATGGTAGCTATTGTCAGATCGTTTTTTTCTAATAAAAGAATTTGATTCTTATGTCCTGTAGTTTCAATACCTACTGATTTTAAGTTACGGACTGTATCTTTAAGACCAACAGTCCCGAAATCAAGAGAATGATTGTTCGCAATGTTAAGTATATCAAATCCCACATCAGCAAATAAGCTGGCATAAGATGGTGGAGAACGAAATGCAAATACTTGACCTCTACTAATATCCTTAGCTGTATAACGGTAACTAGTTAGACTGCTTTCAAAATTCCCAAATAATATGTCTGCTCTGCGCAGATATATTCTGACTGACTCTGGAAAAAGTTGATTTTTGTTCTTAGGAAGTCTGTAATTAGGGAAATTGGTTCCTGGTACTAAATCCCCTACCGCTTGGATAACAACAGAAGCCTCTTCAGCAATACTATAATTTTCTTGACTGAAAGGCAAATTAGAGGCTGTTGAAATTAATTTGTTTGTAAGTGAATTTTTTGAACTTAATTTTTTTGAACTTAAATTTTGTGATGAAGTTGGAAACTGTACAGAATCTACATTTGTACTATCAGAAACTAGTGTGACTTTAGATGACGATGCTTGCAATCTACCGGAACGAATTAACACTCCCATAATAAACCCAAAACCTAGGCAAATACTGAGAAAAGCCAATGAGACTAATGATTTTAACCTATGATTAGTCATTTATATATCCCCCACCAAGTTATTTCAGTTTAACTACTTATCAGTATTAACCCCCAGTAATTTAGTGTTTTCTTAACAGATAATGATTATTAATTTTTTGCAATAATCTTGATTATAAGAATGACTAATTCATTTGAAGGGATTAGAATATCGGTATACCGTCTAAAAGTTAAACAAGCTATCAAAATAGATGTTATTGTTTTGACATCATAATTAGCGGGTATCTGCCACAAACAGTTTTAAAAAATAGTTTTAAAAAATCATCCTGGAGAATAGTTCTGAAGACTATTCGAGATTTTGTGCAAATCATTTTTAATCAATAACTGTTATAAATTTTTACATTTAAATCTTTTTACATCTCTTGTTAGTTTTTTATTGCTTAAAATATTAGCTCAAACCTAAGATAATGTCTAAAAATCATCCTCCTGCTTACTTACGTTACTTCAAAGCAAGACTACTAAATTTTACACGACCTGAATTTTGGATGACTGCAATTATACTGCTAATTACAGGATTGGTCATTAAAGAGTATTGGACAAATCCGGATTTATTAAATACCTTTAAGCCGAATCAAAACGCAGTCGTAAAAAACCCTTCTGAAAGTTCCGTTCTCTCAGATGAAGATAAAGCGATCGCAGCAGATATTGATAATTTACCGGTTTTATTTTATGAATACAAAGATAAACAAACAAGTACAGTAAATTTAAAAAAGTCTAATAAAGCTGCAAAACAGAATTTATTGAAGTCAAATCAACAAATCGAGGAACAAAGAAATCAGAATAATTCAAAGTCTATTCTTACTAGGATTCCAAATCCCAGCTTTTCAGAAATTAAAAACCCTTTTTTGTCGGAAGCAGATAACTTATTACAACTAAAAATTTTAAGAGGCAATAGTAATCAAATATCACAATCGAATCAGGCTTATTATCCACTCGGAGGGTTAAACCAACAGAATAATTCTGGAATTACAAATACTAATCAAACTATAGTTCAGAATAATATCGGATTCAATCCATTACGAACTCAAATAGAGCTACTTCAAAGCAGAGAACAACAAAATCAAAAGGAAAATCGAATCACTCAACTTGTTCCCAATAACTTTGTGAATAGTAATTACGTTAATTTTAGCCAAAATACGAACTTATTAACTTCGCCAACTAACTCATCAATTAACTATTTCAATAATATAAATATTCCTTCTAATTCTATTAGTCAATTTAGCAGTAATCAGCTTATTTCAAAAAATATAGTCAATTCACTCAATAGTAGTTACCTTACTCCAGAAATCAATCAACAACAGAATTTCTACAAACAACGTAATAACACAAATTCCAATAGTTTCAATTCTATTGGAAATCAAAATATTATCCAGCCAAGCTACACTTATAACCAAAATAATCCGACATCACTAGGAATTACACAGCAAAATACATATCCTAATGGTCTTAATATAAGACAAACTAGTACTAATCAATTAGCACCTTATATTCCTAGCAATTCAAGTAGATATTATAATACAACAAGCCCTAATACATTTAATAATGGGAGAAATGCTAGTCAAAATAAAATTCAAAATATCCGCAATTACAATGGTCAAAGTATTCCAAATCAATACATCCCCAACCTAGGATCTTCTTATCAATCTCCTCAGTATAACTCTTCATCACCTAAAGTTAATAATACAAATCAAATCAAAATCAATGGTCGCTCATATTCTTATCCTTAATTATTCCTTTTTTATCACTCTTGAAAAAAATATAATTGATCAGCCGTAAGCTTTATTCAATCAGTATTTGAGATTTTATTTTCTAACTTTTATTTTCTAACATTAATAAAAATATTGTTCTCAAAACCTAAATCTAAATACCTAAAAGTATTACAGAGATTAATTGTTTCCGATATGACAAAAAGGAATTATATATAGAAACACTATACTATCCTCATTTTGTTAAGTTTTCTAAATATCTCAAACTGACCCTGGAGTGATTTTCACAATATATATTGAAGATTGGAAATAAAATAGTTGATATACCCTGTTTTCAAAAGTATTTTATGAACCTTCCAAGTCCATAACATAAACTTAATCTTTAAATTTAATGAGTGATACTGAAGTCAGCTTCTTGGTAGAATATTGTACTCTTTACGTAAGTCTTCAACTTGACGATGAAATACAGTCCAAGGGTCCCAATTATCAAATAAATCTACATTGACTTGAGTCCCTCGTTTAAAAGCTTTAAAAAATGATTCTGGCTCAACCTGATTTCTACAAGTGTAGGAACCTGTTAATACCTTTACACCTAAATGTAATTGCAAAATAGTAAACAATAAACCCCAGAACGGACTTCGATTTAAATAACCTGATTGAAAAGCCGATAATTGAACTTCTTCCGACACTGAAGTATTATACCCTCCCAATATATGAGCGCAATCATGAACTACAATAATTTCTGGCTTTTTACCTCTTTCTCCTGGTAAACCAAAATTATTTTTGTGGATAAAGTTATAAAATTCTTTACCAAGAGAACCATCTGGATAACTGTGTAATTGTCTATAACGAGAAGCTGTTTTTGTATCTCCCTGATTTATAAGATATTTGATTATTGGGATTATGCTATTAATTCCCTGATTACGAATCAATTCTATCAACTTAGGACCGATATATGCGTATCTAAATATATTTAATCTTACCAATAAAAAATGACCATTACTTAAATAGTTAAGGGTTTTGATTGCTTTGTCATTAATATTTAATGCTTTGGCAAAATTATTTACTAGATGAGTTTTTTGTGATGTAACTTTTCCATCAATTAATGAAATCAAAATACAGTTATGAATTAAGTGTTCGCGAAATTTATATTCAGTAACAATCTCAGCTAATTCTTCATGAGCGATCGCTTCTAAACTATGAATATCGAAATTGGTGTTTAGAACGTGAGTTTGTATTGCTTGAAGTGCTTTAAGCTCTAAATCTTCTAACTCACCATTTTCAGAAGCGATAGTTTTGAGTGCTCTAAGTTCAGCATGTGCAACTATTGGAGGTAAGGCTATTAATTTCATTACAAAATAAATCCGAAAATTTGCAAACGTAAGATTCAATTATTTTTTTACATTTATGCTGTACTGATTTTTTGTAAGCTTGGATAGATATATACAGAATTTTTCAGTAAATTTGATCCTCAAAAACTTGTATTGTAATTATTTGCAATTTTTGTTTTTATTTATTACTTGTTCATATATCTATTTTTTAGATATATAGGTATTTATATTTAAGAAAGTAAATATAAAATAAGTTAACCATTATTCGGGATAAGCTCAAACCTTTATTTTGTGGTTGCTTTATTTTGCTATATATCAAGGTGTTTGTGTTGTTTCAACTACTGAAAGCGCAATAAAATACCTTAATCCGAACTGACATTAAGGTATTACATTATATGAG
Organism: Mastigocoleus sp.; assembly: GCA_050042865.1. Classification (GTDB taxonomy): domain Bacteria; phylum Cyanobacteriota; class Cyanobacteriia; order Cyanobacteriales; family Nostocaceae; genus JBCCDM01. Next base: position 83,402 of record JBHJJE010000007.1, on the reverse strand, counting down.
TTGACCATGCAAAAATAATCATAATAATCAATAAATAACTATGAGGGTTAATTGATATTAATAAAGCTAAAAGTTATAATTTAACCTGATATTAATCCTAATCTTCAAGTTATACTTTGCAGTATGATAGTCATTATTTACAAACTAGACCGTATAGTATGATAGAGTCTGAAATTTTTGTTGATATTAGATTATTATCTTAAAAAATAATCTGTTGCCTCTAAAATCAATATCTATATTATTGGAGGTAATAATCTGGTTACTAAGTAGACTAAAAATATTTAGTTTGGCTACATATTGTATTCATAATGTGTAATTTTTTGCTAAATTAATTTTCGTAAATTATTTAAATTATCAAAATTTATCATAAATAAAAAATTATATGATTTTCAGTATTGGTCATTATAATTTTATTCATTTCAGGACTTACGCAAAAGCTACGTAATTCCGTCATTACGAACGACAGAGCTTAGCTTATGCTTCCCTACACTACGTGACCGTCGCTTCAGACAAATCTTCATTGCGTAAGTCCTGCATTTATATGATTTCCATTTGCATTTTGAACAAATACTGAGACTAAACAGCTTATATGGTATGCTTAAAAATCAAAGACCCATTCAGAAATCAAACCATATTCTTTTATTTATTTATTTCCTGGGTATAATAAATGATAAAATTTTCCCCAGATATAGCAGTACATCTGGGAGGTTAAGCAAAAAATTAAATCTGTCGAATCAAGTATTCAATTTAATGATAATTTAATCTACTAATAATATAGGACTCCTCCGCAGATTTTTGAACAAATAATATTAGTTTAAAGTTTGTTTTACACAGATTTTATTATTCAGTGTACTTAGCAAAATTCAAGTAAGATTCTTATATATAAACTATCTGAAAGTAATCTGAATATATTTCTTGTACAATAATCTACAAATAATAATCTTCAGCAGCACCATAGTTGACATTCCATCCTAAATCCCTAAGTGCTGCAATAGTAAGTTGACTTAACGGCATTTCTTCTTTGTTAGCTGCATGAGTCATTATTTCTGTATGGAAAACTTCCTCATTCCAATGAGTAAGATCAGAACCGGAAATGGAAGTGGAGTCAACACCCGTTGTTAAAGGGATAGCTGTTGGTATAAAAGTATTTAGCATCTCTCCATAAACCGAACCAGCATAAGTATTAGCATTATAAGTTCCACTATTTTTGTCCACTAAGTTTCTACCAACACTATCTCCATTTACATTATTCAATTCTCCCCATAAACTTCCTAAACCTAAAATATGACCGAATTCATGAGTCATTATGTTACGAAAGTAATCAATATCTGAAGACAAACTTTGAATAGCATTAATGTTAGTATTGATGTTAGCGGATCCAGCTACAGGTAGCCAATTACCTGATTCATCTTCTGATACATTGTTAGGACCTGCAGAGGCTAGTATTCCAGAATTATCACTCCAACCTTGTTCAGTACCACCAACATCTATTTTTAAAATATGGGCACCTTTGAGGGTGCTATGAGTGATAACATTTTCCCACACTTCTGTGGCTTCAATAACAGCATTTTTCATTGATTCAGTTAGAAATTCTGAACCCTCTGTAAAGTTGACTTGAATAGAAAAACTACGGTTGTCTTTATCTGCAGCAGAAAAACTGGTATTTACTGAATAGTCTGCAAGCTGATTATTATAACTAAAGACTTGTAAGTAGTAGGTGCCTATTTCTAAAAAACTACGTATAGACTCGTTAACATTTCCTCTCTCGGTTTCCCAAGCTAATATTTCTCCTGTATCAATAGCATCATTATTGTTAATATCTTGAATCAAACGAATATCAGCATCACCTGTTAATTTCTCAAGATTAGCTGTGAAAATACCAGATTCTTGGATTTGAAACCTATAGATATCTTCTATATTTTCTGAGTCAAATTTTCCTGACTTAGAAAACTCAGTGAATTCCAAAACTTCAACATTTTCTGAGCTAAATATTCCTAATTTTTCTAAATCAGGAGATTCCAAAATAGACACATTTTCTTGATTATCTGGAGTCTCAACTAGAGTTTCAACTGCATTTTCTGTAATACTCAGATTGTATTCAGTAAATACTTCACCATAAGCATAAACTCGAATATAATAGTCTCCCTTATCTAAAATTTTACTTATAGACTCATTATTGATACCATTATGAATAGATGTAGCTATAGTGAAGCCTTTACTGTCAAGCAATCTGATATTAGCATTGGCAGATAAATCTTTCAGACTAGTCTTAAAGTGAGCGCGATCGCTAATGCTAAATTTATAGTAATCAGAGGTATCTCCATGACCTACACCATCCTGATATCGATGAATCCCTGATATCTGACCGATTTCCTTAGCTGTTTCAATGCTATTACCGGCAAAGTCCTCAGTATTTAAAGGAATTGTATTGACACTGAAGTTATAGTCTATGAAATCTGCATTCTCGGTATAAACATGAATGTAGTACTCACCAGCTTCTAAAAACTGACTCAAATACTTTTTTGTCATACCATTGCTACTTGCGTTAGCAACAGTTTCAGCATTACTATTTAGTAATTTGATGTTTGCATCATTGGATAAGCTATCAAGCTTTAAATTTAGATTACTACTGCTTTTAATGCTAATTTGATAATAATCGTTAGGATTCTCCAAACCAACAGAATCTGTAAATGAATTGACTCCAGATATGATTTCTAACTTTTGAGCATTATGTAAAAGGTCGTCAGCACTATTAGAAGGCATAAAGCTTTTTACCTCATCAATTTATTATATTTGTGGCTGTAAATTATTGAGATTTTTTATATCTAAGCCTGCGACCCTGTTTTTATTTCATTAGAGAAATACATATATCTCTAGTTAAACAGAAATTTTTAATTTAGGCTCTGCGGTAAATAACTAAACTGACATATTTATTTTGTTAAGTATATTTTTTTAATAGAGTATTATTAAAATGTGAATTAAATAATTGTTTTTATATAATATGTAAATTTAAAATTTTAAAAATTTATTTAATTTTTAGAGGATTGATGTATTTAAGAATACAAGTAATGAGACTATTTAATTCTCAAACATTAAAGATATTCATAACTCTGTCTATAAAAACTTTCTAGAACTAACTTCTTGCACCAAGATTATTTAATGTAAATTAATTACTCAGTATAAAGCTTTAAATCTTAATTTAGCGATATAAACCTGTTTTAATAATGTATCTTTATTGCATACAATTTTTAATTTTCATGGTTTATATGGTGAGGTGCAAGATATGAGAGAATATAGTTTTGAAATAGAAGTGCAATACTTTGGCACAACTGTGGTAATCTCATTAAGTATCGGTTCTAATGGGGACCAGCCATTAGAGGTAACGGGGAAAGTTTAGTATACGTTTGTTCGTAAACTATCGGTGTAAATCCGACACTGTCCCGCAACTGTAATGAGATTAAATAATAGTTAATCTCTGAGTCAGGATGCCCGCCGATGTGCGATACAAGTAAATACTTCCGCGAGGTATAGGTAGTGTTTGAGAATTTATTAATGCAGGTTCACGGTGTAAGTTTTTTATTACGGACGTTAGTTATTTGGTGCATGAGTGAAGTCAGAACTTTAACTAGCGTTTTTGAATTTAATATTTATAACGTCTATATAGGTTTTATATCTTAAGTTCTTAAGTCGTAGTCAAAAGTATATAAAGCCAGAAATGTATAGAGTCATAAATATATAAAGCAGAGTTATTATTAGCAATTGAATAAAAGTTTCAAGCAGATAGATAAGGGCAGTTTGTATATTTCTGCAATTAATAACTTGGACTAATGCTTCATATTTTGGCTGATTATTTTTCAGGTTCAGTATTCACTTGAAGATAATTAATGTTGTGGTACAAATTATCTTGATTATCACGAAGAAAAGCAATGTAGCAACTATCTTGAAAGTTTTAAAAGTTTTATGAGTAAGCATATCCTATTTGTATGTACGACCTGTGCAAGTAAATGGCAAGATGGGAAAAGGATTGGTGAAAGTGGTGGAGAAAAGTTACTTCAAGAAATTATTAAATTACGTAAAGATTGGGAATTACGAGCAGAATTTGATATTCAACCCACCGAATGTATGAGTGCTTGCGGTCGTTCCTGTACTATTTCCTTTGCTGCAAAAGATAAATATATTTATTTGTTTGGAGATTTACCTCAAGAAGGTGTTGCACCAGCAATACTCGAATGCGCTAGTCAATATTATGAAAATTCTGATGGGGTAGTATCTTGGAAAGAAAGACCAGCAGCTTTGAAAAAAGGTATTGTAGCTCGAATTCCTCCTTTATAGTTTAAATCTTGTAAATAAGTATTTTGGATTTTTTATAGAGAGATTATTGAGTAATGATATAGGAACTAACGGATACTATCTTATTTTAGATAGACTGTGTATACCTGAGAGTGTAATTTAGTAACTCTATTAGCAATACATAAATTTTTACGAATATCTTTTTTTGAAGACACCTTATTTTTACTAAATTCTTTTATTTTAAAGATATTTCTATAAGTTGATTCTAATAATATATCAAACTCATTTTTAATCTCTATTTTATTTGATTGTTTGTCAGTTTATTGTTGTCTATATTAAGTACTTAAAAAAGAAATAATACACGTTAATTACAAAATTCATATAGTGAAATAACCTTTCAATAAGGTTTATGGAAATTTATCTATTTTGTATATGTGTAAATACTTTGATTTAGTTACTTATTGTCATTTACATCCACATTTAAATTCACTACCTAACAAAATGCGTAAAATACCAGTTACTGTTATTACCGGTTTTCTTGGTTCAGGAAAAACTACATTGATACGTCAATTACTACAAAATAATCAAGGAAGAAGAATTGCTGTCTTAGTTAATGAATTTGGGGAAGTCGGTATTGATGGTGAATTATTGCGTTCGTGTCAAGTTTGTAATTCCGAAACAGAAACTCTGAATAATATTGTCGAACTTACTAATGGATGTCTTTGCTGCACGGTACAAGAAGAGTTTTACCCTGTAATGCAGGAATTAATTCAACGGAAAAATGATATTGACTGTATTTTAGTAGAAACTTCAGGATTAGCTTTACCAAAACCTTTAGTACAAGCTTTTCGCTGGCATGAAATTCGCAATGGAGCTACAGTTGATGGAGTAGTCACAGTTGTAGATGCACAAGCTATAGCTATAAAAGAGATACAGGAAGAGACTCCATTGGACTACTCAGAAGGTTATCGTGCCACAATCGAAGCTCAAAGGCAAGCCGATGGAAGTATCGAACATGAAACACCCATAGAAGAACTATTTGAAGAACAGTTAGCTTTTGCAGACTTGGTACTTTTGACAAAAACTGATTTACTTGAAGAATTGACATTAACTAAAACTCAGAAATGGTTGCATACCCAAATTCCAACAGGGGTAAAAATAATTTCTGCAGAAAATGCTGAAATTCTTCCAGAAGTATTACTAGGTCTCAATGCAGCAGTTGAAGATAACTTAGATAGTCGTCAGACTCATCACGATCATGAAGAAGAGCACGAACATGATGATCAAATTAACTCTGTACAATTTGTCTTAGATGAAGCTTTTGAACCAAAAACTTTAATAAATAAGCTTCAAGGATTAGTTAAGCAACAGGAAATTTATCGCATCAAAGGATTTGTTAATGTTTCTAATAAACCGATGCGAATGATTTTACAAGGTGTAGGAAATCGTTTTGATTCTTTTTACGATCGAATGTGGTTTACAGATGAACCACGTCAAACACGATTAGTATTTATTGGTAGGGAATTGCAAGCAGCACAAGTGAAAAAAGCAATTTTAAATTGAGTTACTTAGGGACTTCCAATTAAAAAAATAATCAATCGTTTTAGATAGCTGAGGGGTTGAGGAGAAGAAATCTGATTATCGTATTAGATGTAAAAATTGAGTAATTTAATTTTTGGATATCCCTTAAACTGAAGTTCGGGTTAACTCAAATCTTGTATCTATATGTATAAATGACCAAAAATTTCTATCCCATTCTATTAATACAGCATGATATAGATAAAGTAACTACTTGCAATCGATAAAATGCTTACCAAATATGCATTTTTAATTTTTAATTACCTATAGCTAGCTGTAATAAAGGGATAGATTCAATTATAGGTTTGCTTCACGCATTATTAGTTTTTGGGGTTGCAGATTTTGCCTTAGGATAAGCAATACGCTTGTGATGAAACTGCTGCCATACTTCGACAAAAATTCCAGCGATTTGTGATAATTCTTCACGGGTTAAACCAGATTCTAACAGTTGATTATCCTGCCACCGACCCCGCATAATATTATTTACCATCACTAAGGCTTGCTCTGGTGTCGCATCTCTAAGAGAACGTAGTGCTGCTTCACAAGAGTCTGCTAACATAACAATCCCCGTTTCTCTCGATTGTGGTATGGGACCCGAGTAACGGAAATATGTTTCGTCTATTTCTAATTCCGAATTATCCTTTGCCATTTGTTGAGCTTGATGATGGAAATAGGCAATAAGCATTGTACCTTGATGTTCAGGAATAAATGCTTGAACAGCAGTTGGTAGGCTATGTTTTCTTGCCATTACAATCCCAGCACTAACGTGTTTCTTGATTAGTTCTGTACTTTTCCAGGGGTCTTTTATTTCTGTTTCGTGCTTATTTGGTCCTCCCATCTGATTCTCAATAAAACCTTGGGGATCATGCATTTTACCAATATCATGATAGAGAGTACCTGTCCTGACCAATTCTACATCACAACCTAATTTTTTCGCTGCCGCTTCTGCAAGAGTTGCAACAAGTAAAGTATGTTGAAATGTTCCTGGTGTTTCTGTGGCTAAACGTTTTAGTAGGGGACGATTAGGGTTCGCTAATTCTGCCAAACGAATAGGAGTAACTAAGTCAAATATTTTTTCTAAATATGGACTTAAACCTAAAGCTACAATACTCCAAGCGAGTCCAGAGAAAGCGAATAAAGCTGCTTCTTGCAGAACAAAGTAACCTGCTGAACCGTAAGCAGCACTTACAAGCAGCCTTATAATTAAAAATACTCCACCTTCGGTTAAAGCGATCGCTAAACCTAAAAGTGCTAGTTCTTCACGCGATCGCAATTTTTTAGCAAATAAACTACCTAGTACCCCACCAGCAGCACCAGCAATTAATGCGACCTTGCTAATTTCTAAACTTATGGGTAACAGTAACAAAAGTAATCCTACTGTTACGACTCCAGCGACTGGACCGTAAAAACTACCTAAAAGTAAACCAACTCCACTCCAAGTAGTATAGGGAGTACCGATAATAGCAATCAAAGGAGTACTTAAAGTCAGTAATAAAACTAAAATGCGATCGCTCTGGCGCATTTTGTGCTTAATTTGTCTCTCTGTGAGAGCAAATAAGCTGACTGCTCCAGTTACCATAATTCCTAATGTTATCAGACCCTGCCAATTAATTTCACGACTGTTAAGTTTATAATATTCAAGAATATCAAAATCAAGCTGGGTAATTTCATTTCCTTTACGAACAATAACTTGATTTTTTTGTACTACTACTTGTATAGGTTTCACCTGTTGAGCTTTTTTTTGTGCTCGTAATGTAGTTTGTTTAATATCTTTCTTTAAATTGGGTTTGAGTACTGAGAGTAAAATATTTATTGCTAATGGTTGAGCTTTCTCCGGTACTGAGGTTTGTACCTGCATGGTAACTGCACTCTTAAGTAAGTCGTGAGGTAAACCCTTAGGGATACCCTGGACTAAAATTAACTCTACACTACGACGAATACCGAACTGGGTTTGTGTCCATTCATCATCTGCTAACTCTAATAAGCTAATATCATTACGTAATTCTTTGCTTTCTATCGTTTTTTCCCTAGCTTGAGAAAATCCTTCTCGTGCTTGTATAATTTTTTCTATTAAATCTGATAATTGTTCTTGAGAAGTCCGCAATCTATAAGTATTTAACTCTGTTAGTGCGCTACTAAAATCGGATTTATTAAAAAAATCTAATTGTGCAGCTTCTTTTAGACGATTACCTAGTGTGTTTACACTATTTATTGAATTCTCTTGTACTGATTCGACATTTGTGATGTCTTGCTTCTGCTGTAAAATGAGTTTTTCTAAATCCTTTTTCTGCTCATTTACAGCTTTCAAAAGCGCTTCCCATTCTTTTAATGGAGCTGAACGTAAGTAGCGTTGGGTACTAACAGAGAGTATAAAAGTATCGAAAAATGGAAATGAGCCTAACTTTGTCCGAATTTCGTTACACTCTTCTAAACGCTTAGTTAAATTTTCTTTTATCTGATTATTAACAGAGACATCTAACATCAAGACTGGTAATGCATTTCGACTGACGTTCTGACGTTCCGACTCCGTTTCCTTTCGATTTTCTACTGTAGCTTTATAGGGTGCATAAATAGTTTTCGGGGCGATCGCTCCAACTTTTAAATGAGGCTGATTATAATACTTATACCCCATAATCCCTGTGAGAGACAAAACTGCGATCGCAAAAACCGCAGGAGAATGTTCGGGGATATAATCCATACTTACTGCATAAATGCCTCTTTTATTTTTCACCGATTTTGCAGATAAGCTTACTATGCCTAATTTATATTTTTTCTCTTTTCTACTTGTTTTTAGCAAGTATAGTCTACGTAGTGCCTTATATTTTCGCTCCCAGTTATTTAGCTGATGAGTCAAAGATCGAAAAATTGGCTGGGTTTTCATTACCTATGACCGCATTCATAGCGAAAAATTTTTAGAAGAAAAATTTTTGACCAGGAGGGGGATAAACAATAATGTACTACCATACTTATCTATAAAATTACAATATAAGTTTACTTCTACAATTTATAGTATAAAATTTTACGACCAAAATATAATATTGCTTAAATAATCCTCAATATGTATCATATTCATGATAATCAAAATGAATATGATATATCTTATTCCAAAAAATATTTTTACAAGTTAATTGGTTTAACGGTAATGCATGGTACCAACCGAAGTAAGTATATGTAATGAATAATTAGTTTTTCGTGAGTAAAGCATTGAATTACCAGCCCCTGACCAGATAGTCATAAGTATGTCTGCTAATTCTAGCATTTTGGAACAATCAGTAATTTCAGAAATTATTGCCGATTTTACTTCTAATTGTTTTGATAACCATTTGGATGGAATACTAAGAACGCTATTTTGAGAACCGGATAATGCTCCAACAATTGCACTTAAACCATTTAAGGGGCTATTTATACTTGAACGTAGAATAGATAATTGAAAATCTTCCAAGGTGGAAAGAAAACAATAAAATGCTATAGCAACAATTTGAGTCGATGGATCGTAATTGCTTAACTTCATTACTGCTTGCTCTAAACTAGCATTACTATCAACTAGGTTGCTAATCTGTGATAGACTTTGTGGTAAATCTGTAGATGTCTGACCTATAAAGTCGATTGTTTCAGTAATAATCTTTTCTACACATAATTTCATTCTCAGAGATTGAGAAATAATATAGGTGATCGCCAGTATTCCATCTTGAATTATCGAACTATAGTCACACTTTGCTGCCGCACTTAGCAATACATGACGCAGCTTAATAGGATTATCATGAAAAAATAATACTGTTGGTAAAAAAGTACTAACTAATCTCAACGGTAAACCTTCTGTAGAGTCAAGGTCATACCAAATTTTCTGCTGATAACTCACCCAATCTTCTATTTCAAAAAGATTTGATTCTATTAAATTTACTATGCCTAAACTTATCAATTCATAATGTTTGGCGCTCTGGCAAGTCTCATATTCATGAAAGTCAAAAGTTTCCCCAAGATAAGAACCTACCAAAGCTCCCCTAAATCTACTAATTAAAGAATAATACATAAAAATATAAAGCTAAGATATGAATAGCTAATTGAAAAACTATTTACTACTCCTCTTAACTTATACAGCATTACTGCTAAGGATTCTAAATATCCAATTTGGTTCTCAAATGATTCACCAGAGCCTGTAGACCTAACAAATAACTATTAATTCCAAATCCACTAATTTGCCCTAAACAGATAGAAGCAATATAAGAGTGATGACGAAACTCTTCACGAGCATGAATGTTGCTTAAATGAACCTCTACTGTTGGCAAATTTACACCCGCGATCGCATCTCTCAAAGCTATGCTGGTGTGTGTATAAGCACCTGCATTTATCAAAATACCCTGAAATTTCCCTGAAGAGCCATGTACCGCGTCAACCAGAACTCCTTCATGATTTGACTGCATGCAAGTCAGGCTTACCTGCAGTTTTTTAGCTTCAAGCTCTAATAACTTATCTACCTCAGATAAGCTTTGAGAACCGTAGATTCCTGGCTCCCTTCTTCCTAACAAATTAAGGTTAGGTCCATGTAGAACTAATATATTCAAGGACAACTGACTCAACTCTCGCACGTACGAATCTTTTCATCGACGTCTTGAGCGTTCGTTTACAGGTATTGGAATCAACTCCGGTTCTTGTTCAGCTTCGGGACCCAAGAGAGCTTCAATCAATTTTCGCCCTAACTCTTTCAGCTTTTCGAGAACTTTATCGATATAGTCCATTTAACTGACCGCTCCTAAGACACTACGTCAATTGACGACTAATGGTTTTCAAGAAGAGCACACCTACTTCTCATAAAACCTCACTGAGGGTAAAGAAAAAACTTCTCACGCCCAGATTTTAATTATATACTAACAAGTTGGTGCTTTTTACTCCTACTATTTAGGTTATCACATTACAACTGTACTGGAAGCACTTTAAGAATTTTGCATAACAGTTGAGTATGCCACTATTGTTCTTAACATGGCTACTTTCTGGGGTTTAGACTAATAAAAACAAAGCATTGAGAGTAAAAGAGTAAAATTATAATCATTCATGACTATTATCTTTTCTAATGCTTTACATAGTTGAAAGTGAAGAACAGACATCCAAACTTAAGACCATTATGATATCAATATTCCCATGGAATTTTTATCTGTGAAATTACAGTAAAAGGTACCTTCTCGTTCTGCCCACTGATTTCCAAATCAGAAAAAACTACTTAGATATTTGGTGGTAAATATCTGGGGATAAAAAAACTTATGGGGGACTGCCTCAGAACAATAGATTAATACCTCAATGTCATGCAAACACCTTCGTGTTGCTTAACTAGCTTTCTTTTGAGATTTCTTCTTACCCTTAGTAGTTGAGCTAGAAGAGTCAGAAGACTTTGCTGATGACTTCTTATTGCTAGCTGTTTTCGACTTACTGCCCTTGCGAGTGGATTTACTGCTGGATTTTTCCGCCAGTAATTCTAATGCTATTTCTAAAGTAATGTCCTCTACTGATTTACCTTCTGGAATTCCGGCATTAGTCTTACCGTGTTTCACATAAGCACCATAAGGACCATCATAAATATTAACTGGTTCGTTATCTTCGGGGTGAGCACCTAGTTCTTTTAAAGCTTTTTTGCTTCTACCAGCCCCTCGACCTTTTTTGGGTGTAGAAAGTAATTCTAATGCTCTTTCTAAAGTAATAGTTAGGATATTATCATCAGCTTTTAAAGAACGGTAATCCTTACCATCTTTATTGTTGTGAACCACATAAGGACCAAAACGTCCTAAATTGGCTTGAATACTTGCACCTGTTTGGGGGTGAGTTCCTAATTTTCTTGGTAGAGATAATAGTCCTACAGCTGCTTCCAAAGTTACATCTTCTGGCTTCATACCTTTGGGTAAAGAAGCCTGTTTTGGTTTTGGGGTTTCCTCTGTTTTCTCACCCAACTGTACGTAGGGACCATATGGTCCTATTTTGAGATAGATTGGTGTCCCGGTTTCAGGGTGAATACCAACTTGATCTGGACCTTCAGTCTTTTGTCGCAGCAGTATTTCTACTTTGCTTGGGTCTAGATCCGCTGGAGTCATATCTCTAGGGATGGATGCTGTTACAACTTCTTCGCCATTTTCTTTTTCTAGATATGCACCATATTTACCGATGCGAATCTTTACATCTAGGTTTTCTAACTCTATTGTTCTAGCTTCGGCTACATCTATTTTACTTTCTTGTTCCTTAACTAAGGTTTCCAAACCTGTCTCTCCTAAATAAAAATCCTGGAGATATGGTAACCATTGTGCTTCTCCAGTAGAAATGTCGTCGAGAGTTTGCTCCATTTTGGAGGTAAAACTAGGATCTACAACATCCGGAAAATGTTTTTCCAATAGTTCAGTAACTGCGAAAGCAGTAAAGCTAGGAATTAAAGCATTGCTAATTAATTGAGCGTAGCCCTTATCAATAATTGTGCCAATAATACTAGCATAGGTACTAGGACGACCAATGCCTTCACTTTCTAAAGTTTTGACCAAACTAGCTTCTGTATACCTTGCAGGGGGTTGAGTTTCGTGACCAACGGCTTCTAACTCTTGCAAGTTAGGTTTATCTCCTACATTTAAATTCGGTAAAATAATTTCTTGGTCTTCCAATGCTGCTGCTGGGTCATCAGAACCTTCTACGTATGCTCTTAAAAAACCGGGAAAATCTATCCGTTTCCCTGACGACTTAAATCCAGCATCTTCTACTTGCAAATGCATTGTAATTTGAGTTTGCTTAGCATCTGCCATCTGACAAGAGACAGTACGCTTCCATATAAGGTCGTATAGTTGTAGTTCTCTACCACCTAAGCCAGTTTCTTGGGGAGTACGGAAACTACTACCTGCAGGACGAATTGCTTCGTGTGCTTCTTGAGCTCCCTTTGATTTCGTTGTGTATTGGCGAGCTTTAGGACTCAAATACTCTTTACCATAGAGTTGCTCAACACAATTACGAGCAGCAGCGATCGCCTGTTCTGATAAATGTACTGAGTCAGTACGCATGTAGGTTATATAGCCTTGCTCGTACAAACTCTGGGCAGTACGCATTGTATCCCGCGCAGAAAGTCTAAGTTTACGGTTGGCTTCCTGCTGTAGGGTAGAGGTTGTAAATGGTGGTGCTGGTTTTCGAGTTAAAGGACGTTCTTCAACATCTGCGACAGTCCAAGTTTTATTATCTAGTCTGGCTTTTAATTCTTCCGCTTGCTCTTGGGTAAGCAGTACTACATTTTTGCCCTTAGCAATTTTACCAGTGGCAGAATCAAAATCGCTTCCTGTAGCTAATTTCTTACCACCTAAGGTCACTAGAGTAGATCCAAAAGCTTGTGTCTTTTTACCTTTGGGTGGGAGTAAAGAAGCTTTGAGATCCCAATATCCGCCCTTACGAAAGGCACGGCGATCACGTTCCTTCATAACTAAAAGTCTAACAGCAACTGACTGCACCCGTCCAGCAGATAGTCCGTAAGCAATTTTTTTCCATAGTAATGGAGAAAGAGTATAGCCAACTAATCTATCTAGAATTCGCCTCGTTTCTTGGGCACGCACTAACTGTTCATCAATGCTGCGACAATCTTGCAATGCTTTTTGAATGGCATCTTTGGTTATTTCATGAAATACCATTCGCTTGGTTGGAACTTTGGGTTTGAGTAACTGGAATAAATGCCAACTAATACTTTCCCCCTCACGGTCTTCATCAGTTGCTAGAATCAGCTCTGTAGCTCCTTTAAGAGCATCTTTAAGCTGAGTAACAATCTTTTTCTTATCTTTTGGAACAACGTATAAAGGTTCAAAGTCGGCATCTATATTTACCCCTATCTGTGCCCACTTTTCCCCTTTTACAGCTTCAGGAATTTCCTTGGATGATTGAGGTAGGTCGCGTATATGACCCATAGAAGCCTCTACCTGATACTCTGATGGCAGGTAGTTGCGAATAGTACGAGCTTTAGTAGGTGATTCGACGATGACAAGAGTTGACATGGAAGTTTTAGGAAAAAACAGCTCTTAAGCTAAATAGTCAATTTTGGATAAACTCAGCGATATGTCAAGACAAGACTTCACTATCAAATATGCACTTTGACGCTTACAACAACCACTAGTCAAGACTAAAAAATTCTTGGGTGTGTCTGGAGAAGCATTCACTTTTTCAGGATAGTCCTTTCCAAAGGATAATCTAGACTTAGCAAAAGTGTGAATATCCGCACGAGTAGGCGAGCATAAAATCAATACTTTGGCACAAGAGTTTTAGATTACAAGTCTTTAGATGCACGCACTATTTGAATATTAAACTCTCTAGTATGTGCTTTATATGCGAGAACTTACTTTACTCTGTTATACAAGAGTCAGCTAATACAACCAACACAAAATTTAATTGAATAGCACTGTAAATCCCTTCTAGGGAGCTAAATATTAATTTTTAAGTTTTTTAACTTTATTTTTACTTACTATTTATTTTTGGAGAATTCTCAGTACTTAGATAGATAGCAAAAGATGAAAGTTAGGATAATCGCCGATAGAATGCTACTATATATTTTTAACAGTTCTACTGATAATGTTAAGATACATTTCTGGTTTATTTCTATGAATTGATGGAAAATGCTGCTAGGAGTAGGTTGATATTATCTATCATTTAAACCTAGTGCTTGATAATTTTTAGTCTAGTGTCTTAATATTAGCCCATTTAAATTAGCGGATAGGATGTTTTTTCTGGTTTAAACAAGATATATGACTTTCTCAAAATGTACAAGTGAGTATAAGTGATGTGATAGGTCATTTGATTTAGCACAAGTCTGCAATTATTTTCTTTACGTCTATGGAGGTGAAGTGAGATAATAATAAGGCTTCCTCCATAAATTTCTAAGAATTGTTAGTGCTACAACTTATTCTGATTTTCTTTTAATAACATATTATTTTTTACTAACTAACTTTGTTAACAAATTAAATTTATTATTATAGTATTGGTTTCCAGTGTTGATAAAATTAATTCAAGTACTTATATGAAGTATTTGTAAGTTAAATCAACAGATGATGGGCGAGAAAAATAAAGCTAAAGGTTGCAGTTCCATTTCGTTGGTAATGTGCTTGTAGTATCTTGCTTATGTACTCCAGCATAGATAAATGGCTGATTTTAAATCAGTGATATTTTTCTTATATAAATATAAATATTTTAAATAGTGTTTTAAATTTTGAATTTTTTTCTCTGTTTTCTAGTATTTCTCGTAAGATTTTCAAGAATCTCATGTGGCGCAGTTAATACACATTTATGATTGGTAGGGATTGAAGATAAACTTAGAGTGTTAATTTCAGTAAATTTTAATCATTCGTTCAATTATAAGAAAGATTTAACTATACCTCAGAGTTTAAGTAATTGAACTGAAAAACTTTATTAGGCTCCAATATTACATAAGTTTGCTTATATATTTGTTGTGCTAGGATATTTCATGAGAAGTTAGTTCGGTAATACTGCCCTTGTTATTTGCTAAAGGTTGCAAGAGGCTTCCCGAATCAGCCTCTCTTGAATAATTTGATTCGGAGAGTTTCATTTCATGTCGATTTACGTTGGGAACCTATCCTACAGCGTTACACAAGAAGATTTAAGCCAAGTGTTTTCTGAATATGGTGGCGTTAAGCGCGTTCAATTACCTTTAGATAGAGAAACAGGACGTTCGCGTGGATTTGGCTTTGTGGAGATGGAGTCAGAAGCTGCTGAATCTGCTGCTATTGAAGCATTAGATGGTGCAGATTGGATGGGTCGAGCAATGAAGGTAAATAAAGCAAGACCTCGTGAGGAAAAGAATGATCGTTCTGGTGGTGGAAGCTGGAATAAAGGAAATAATGCAGGATATTGAAAACGCTGTCTGTGAAATTGAAGTACTAATGCTGATTTTATCTACAGAAATTGCTCCTATTTAGTAGTCTATACGTATATCAAGCATAACTTCAATTTTCTTATAGTAGATTAATCTACCTAACTTTGCCTATTTATATCGGCTTGACTATTTTACAATAATTATTCTTATTCTAAGAAAGCAACTATTTTCTGCGATCATTTTACTCTATTTGCATCATGAAATAGTTGACTCAAGATTAGGATATTTTATTTGTGTCAAAAAAGGTATGTTTAGTGTGAACTATAAATAAATTTTTTCCTACTTATCGATTCTGTATTTTATATTACAGTTACTTTATATCTCAAGTTATTCATTAAACTCTCCATGGCTACATTGTAGAGTTTCAAGACCGTGAAAGCGGAAAATTTATTATTTTCAGTTAGACTGCTGCTTTTATAAATGCTTACGAGAGGTAAAATATCGAGGCATTTGCAGCAGTCTATTTTATGCAGTTTTAGCCTCATACAATAGAATGAACACAGTTAGCCTTAATATCTTATTAGCCAAAGCCTCAATATCTCATGGATTTTGCTAATCTTGCATCCCAGTTAAATGCTGGGACAATTGCTCCAGAGGGAATAGTCATTATTACCCTCCTATCCGTTCTAATCGTCGATTTAATTGTGGGACGAACCTCTTCGCGCTGGATTGGATATCTTGCGATCGCAGGTTTGCTCGCATCAATTGTCGATTTATACTTTCAGTGGAATAATCCCAATCCCATATCATTTTTTGGGGCTTTCAATGGCGATGATCTTAGTATTGTCTTTCGCGGCATTATAGCTTTATCTGCTGCGGTGACTATTTTAATGTCAATTCGCTACATTGAGCAAAGTGGTACAGCATTAGCAGAATTTATTGCAATTTTGCTGAGTGCTACTTTAGGAGGAATGTTTGTTTCAGGTGCTAGTGAGTTAGTGATGTTATTCATCTCTCTAGAAACCTTAAGTATCTCTTCATATTTGCTCACTGGTTACACTAAACGCGACCCACGCTCCAATGAAGCAGCTTTAAAGTACCTGCTAATTGGCGCTGCCTCGACAGCAGTATTTCTGTACGGAGCATCATTATTATATGGTTTATCAGGAGGAGAAACTGAACTTCAAGCGATCGCTGATGGCATATTTGCAGCTAATGTCGGTCAGTCATTAGGTCTAGTAATAGCCTTAGTATTTATCATCGCAGGAATAGGTTTCAAAATCTCTGCTGCACCTTTCCATCAATGGACTCCAGATGTTTATGAAGGTGCACCAACTCCGGTGATTGCTTTCCTATCTGTTGGTTCCAAGACTGCCGGATTTGCACTTGCAATTCGACTTCTAACCACTGTATTTCCTTTGGTGGCTGATGAGTGGAGATTTGTTTTTACCGCTTTAGCTGTCTTAAGTATGATCCTGGGTAACGTTGTTGCCTTAGCTCAAACTAGTATGAAGCGGATGCTAGCTTACTCTTCCATTGCTCAAGCCGGATTTGTAATGATTGGTTTGATAGCTGGTAGCGATGCTGGTTATGCCAGTATGATTTTTTATCTGCTGGTGTACTTGTTTATGAACCTATGTGGCTTTACTTGCGTCATTCTCTTCTCTTTACGGACGGGAACAGACCAAATTGCCGAATATAGCGGTTTGTACCAGAAAGACCCGCTTTTAACTTTGGGATTGAGTATTTCTCTATTATCTTTAGGTGGAATTCCTCCACTTGCTGGCTTCTTCGGTAAAATCTATCTGTTTTGGGCTGGCTGGCAAGCTGGTCTTTACGGTTTAGTATTACTTGGTTTAGTAACTAGCGTTGTTTCTATCTACTACTACATTCGTGTAGTGAAAATGATGGTAGTGAAAGAACCCCATGAAATGTCAGATGTTATAAAGAATTACCCTGAAATAAGTTGGAATTTACCTGGATTTAGACCGTTACAAGTAGGTTTGATAGTTACGTTGATTGCGACTACTTTAGCTGGAATCTTATCCAACCCATTATTTACTTTGGCTAATGATTCCGTTGCTCACACAGCAATCCTACAACCACATGCAGCTGTAGCACTTAATCCGAGTGATAAAGCATTACTTCCAGAAGATTGAAATGAAATTTTTACTTTTGGATTAAAGTCATTGCCTATTGATTATCAATTTTGCAATTGATTGAACTTTAAAAATAACAAAGTATTTATCTCTCTTCTCAGAAGGGGGATATTTTTTTTACTTATATATCAGTTATTCTTAACTTTTCGAGGGCGATCGCGTCTCATCTATCTAGATTTATCTATCCCAGGATGCCTCAAAACAGTTCAAAACCCTATCTAAAGGTATAGACTAAGTCAATATATCTTTTGTGAAGCTACCTTCTAATATATTATTTTTGTATTAATAGCATCTAGCTAATAGGCGCTTATTTGAATGTAATAAGCTAGATTTTTATTTGATTGTAATATTTATTACATCAATCAAATATATTAATCCAAAGTCATCAGGACTTACATAAAATCTACGTAATTCCGTCATAACGGACAAAATTTCATTGCGTAAGTCCTGGTCATATTAATGTTTTTTTACATCATCATATCTTTTATTTTCTGTTCAATAAAATTAGGGTTTACACAGAATATACCTAATGCCAATTCAAAAAAATGATTGCAATACATTATATGCTGGAGACTTTCTTATCAAGTTTCTCTAGGAAAATCTATCTATCGCATGCATTGCTCATTCCAATTGCTATAACAATGTAAGTAATTTTCATGGGTTTTATAAAACTCTGAAACAATCTAAAAAGATTTAATTTATTTGCGTGGTGCATAAGCCCTCAATAAATAAACTAATGTCAAGAAGAAGTAACATTAAGTTATAAATGAGTATATACATGTATAAAATTCAGTATATTAAAATACTTATTCAAGGACTGTAAATTGACAAAAGCTGATTTTTAGTGATTTTATGTATCTGAAAAATAAATTTATTTTTCCTATCTGTATTGAAATAAATAATTATGTAAGTGAAGATTTCTAACAAGTATTGAAACATAAATAAATACATAAATATATAAATACATAAATAAAATATACAAAATATACAAAAAGCATATTTACTCTTTAAATAGAGTCTCTGATCAAACCTATAATTGCCAAATAGAGAATAAAAGTATACTTTTCCAAGAAAAATAAGTTGAAAATAGTTGGATAATAGATTATGAATCAAACAATACAAGCTTGCTTTTAATGTATATAATATTGGTTATATTTACTTGTCTATCTTAGTATTTAATTATACTTGCATTTAATATTGAATCTTCTGATTAGTTTTTAATATATGTATTATTAAGCACTTCATATCAAAAATTACAAACTGCGATAAATAAATCCAAGCGATCGCGGATTGAATTATAAAGAAAAAATTAAATAATTGGTATAACACCCATTTGGAATGTATATGTACCACTCCTACAGTGAAATAAGTGAATGACTGTGTTCTATGAATTTGCTTAACAGGTTTTAGATGAAATCGAAAAAAACAAAAGGTAGAATTAAATAATTTTTGTGTAATTAAATACATATTCTTTATCCCAAAATTAGCTTATTAAAATTAAGCAATCAAGAGGGTTACAGGGTAAACGCATCTAAATTTAGAGCATAGGCTTTAGAGCATAGGCTATTGACTCAGGAACTTAGATATACATCTAACGAAAAAATAAGATTTACTGTGGAGAGTTTTTTGTCTGAGGTATTAAGACCAAATTTCTTGTACTTTGCCTTCTACCTTTCTTTAGTAAGTAAGCGCTTCTATTGGACTCCTCCGCAGATTTTTGAAAAAATAATTTAGTTCATAGCTTGCTGTACAAAGGTTTGATTCTCCGTATACCTAGCAAGATTTAATTAGGATTGCTATAGAGACAGACTTATTGATTTAGTAAATAACTTGAAAATAGAGAGGTAAACTTCCATGTTAGATTGCATTGTTATTGGGGCAGGACCTGGGGGTTTGGTTTGTACGAAAGAATTACTCGAACAAGGTCTAGATGAAGTGGTTTGTTTGGAGCAAACTAATAATCTAGGGGGTGTTTTTGCTAATGCTTATGATGGTCTAGTTTTGACTTCCTCCGCAACTATAAGTATGTTTTCGGATTATTGGATTGGTGATGGAAACCAGCACAGATTCTGGACGAAGAATGAAGCAGTTGAGTATTGGAGAGGATACGCAAAACATTTCGGAGTAATTGATCGCATCCGTTTCAACTCTAAAGTAGTAGCTGTCATTCCACAAGAGGATGGAGATTTTGAAGTTCAGCTAGCCTCTGGAGAGACTTTGGTATCAAAACGGATCGCACTAGCAATTGGCAATAACTCGATCCCCAAATATCCAGCTTGGAAGGACTTATTAACTGATGTTGAGTGCTTACATTCAAAGGATTACCGTAACGCTGATAGATTTGTAGGTAAAAATGTATTGACACTTGGGGGAGGAGAGTCTGGTTCTGATGTTGCATTAGAAACATCCCGTGTGGCAAACAATTGCTGGGTGAGCCTTCGTAATGCACCAGGGTGGTTGTCACCCCGTACGAGAAATGGTATATCTGCAACTGATATTTCTACCCATCGGGGAATTTGGGGTCTTCCTCGTGATTATGGACCGGCTTTCACAGATGCTATTAATCGATATGAATTAAGGCAAAAAAATCCAGTTAATGATGCAGTATTTCAACTCAACCAGAAAATTAAGAACAAAAAGGGAATTTGGGGAACCTACGCAACCAGGAGCTTTTCTTTAGCAAAGGCTGTTGCTCATCATGGCTGTAAAGTTGTTGGTGAAATAGTAAAAGTAGAAGATGGAGGAAAGACATTACATACAAAAGACGGAGAAATCTTAAAAAATATCGATGCCATCGTCTTTTCTACTGGTTATAAGAACCACGTGTCTTTCTTACCGGAGGAACTCAAAGAAACTGACCCCCGCAGTCTTTATAAACATATGTTTCATCCTAAATATCGGGACAAGATAGCTTGGATTGGTTGGGCACGTCCTAACTTAGGAAGTCAGTTTCCTATCATGGAAATGCAAGCGCGGTTTTTTGCACTGATTTGTAAAGGGGAAAAAACTCTTCCTAGCCCCACAGAAATGGAGAGATTAACATCTTTTGATAGAGCTATCTACTTAGAACAGTTTGAGCATACTGCTCATCGAATACGAAGTTTAGTAGATTATTATCGCTTTATGGATGACATGGTACGCTTAATCGGCTGTGAGCCTCCATTGCGGAAATACTTTTTCTTAAATTTTCCCATATGGCTTACCATGGTGTATGGTTCTTACCAAGGTACTCAGTTTAGACTAAAAGGTCCTGGTAATAAAGAATCTTTAGCTCAAGAAATATTGAAAAAACTGCCAGTAAGTAACTTCAATTTGATCGTCAAAGCCGGTTTAAAAGGTCGTATTATTTATACTTTGAAGGCTTTAGTACCAAAATTTGGCTTGGTTGGGTCATGGAGTCAAAAAATGTCTCACAGCAAAAGATGGCTCATAGATAGTCACTAGGAATTGCATACTATACAAATCAACTATCACTTAGTTTGCGAAATTCTATCGTTTCAGGATCTGGAAGGTAATTTTGATATAGGTAGCATTTGCTTTACGTATGCTAGAGACTATCACTAAAAAATATTCAAAAATCAAGCTAAAAAGTCTGAAAAGCTAGACTGACTAGATGGCAGAAACTTGATACCTGCATAGTGGATTAGTTTTGTGAAAAATTCAGATGAATAATTGATTTTTGTGCCAATGTGTCAGTCTTAGTCAAAGACAAGAACAGGATGTAGGCACGGACTACGTATTTACGTCAGGAACAACTGTAGGGAAGTAATCCCAAAGCCCTATTTCTCATTACGAGTGCGTAAGTTCTAAAGAATTCTTCAGTATCTAATATTTCAAAACTTAGTTTCAGGAAAATTTAAATGAATACAGTATCTTTAGCTACAGAGATAAATTCTCATGTTTTATCACCCTTCTTTAGGAATTCAGACAAAACCGTAGTTGTAGACAAGCAAAACCTTACAATAGATCAAGTCGTCAGTGTAGCCCGTGATGGTGCTAGAGTAGCTTTAAGCAATAATAATGAGTTGTTAAAAGGTGTCAAAGCATCCTGTGAATATATTCAAAATGCTGTTGAATCGGGAGCGCCAATTTATGGTGTGACATCTGGATTTGGAGGTATGGCTAACGTCGTTGTTTCACCAGAAAAAGCTACCGAACTACAAAATAACTTGGTTCGTTATCACAAAGTAGGGGCAGGGCGTAATTTGCCTTTAGAAGATGTTCGCGCTGCAATGCTTATTAGAATAAAATCTCATTTATATGGTGCTTCTGGTATTCGAGAAGAAATTATCCGGCGCATGGAGATATTTCTAAATGCTGGCGTAACACCCCACGTCTATGAACTTGGTTCTATTGGTGCAAGTGGTGATTTAACACCATTGTCTTATATTACTGGAGCATTAATTGGTTTAAGCTGTGAGTATAAAGTTGATTTCAACGGCGAAGAAATAGATGCACCATCAGCCCTAGAAAAACTAGGTTTATCACCATTAAAATTGCTTCCAAAAGAAGGATTAGCAATGATGAATGGTACTAGCGTAATGACAGGCATTGCTGCTAACTGTGTCTATGATACTCAAGTTTTACTTGCACTATCAATGGGTGTCCATGCTTTAGCAATCCAAGGATTAAAGGGAACAAACCAATCTTTCCATCCATTTATCCATAATTGCAAACCTCATTGGGGGCAAAAATGGTCTGCAAATCAAATGCTTAATTTACTTGCCGGTTCTGAGCTAAGTCGGAACGAGTTAAATGGTTTTCATAATTACCGTGGCGAAGAACCTATACAAGACCGTTACTCCCTTCGTTGCTTGGCGCAATACACTGGACCAATTGTTGATGGATTATCGCAGATTGCTAAACAAATAGAAATAGAACTAAATTCTATCACCGATAATCCACTCATAGATGTTGAAAATCAAGCTTCCTATCATGGTGGTAACTTTTTGGGACAATATGTAGGAACCGCAATGGATCAACTGCGTTATTACATTGGTTTATTAGCAAAGCACCTAGATGTACAAATTGCATTACTTGTCAGTCCCAGTTTCAATAACGGGCTATCAGCTTCTTTGGTTGGCAATACGGATGAACCAGTCAATATGGGTTTAAAAGGATTACAAATTACTGCAAACTCAATTATGCCCTTGTTAAGTTTTTATGGGAACTCTATTGTAGACCGTTTTCCTACCCATGCTGAACAATTTAACCAAAACATCAATAGTCAAGGATTTAATTCAGCGACCTTAGCACGTCGCTCAGTAGAAACTTTTCAACAATATATGGCGATCGCCTTAATGTTTGGAGTCCAAGCAGTTGATTTGCGCAACTACGTAGTTAACTCTCATTATGATGCTCGTGAGAGTCTCTCCCCCGCAACTAGAAATCTATATACGGCTATACGTGACGTAATTGGACAAGCACCTAAACCTGAGAAACCATATATTTGGAATGATAGCGAACAGTCTTTAGATGAACATATTGCTCGGATTACAGATGATATAGCGTCTGGCGGTAAAATTGTACAAGCAGTGAACGATATCCTGTCGAGTTTGAATAAAGAAATTTGAAAATTAAGCGATAGTCATTATTCTTCAAACTGTGTAAATTTCAGATCTACTTGATGAAATTATTCATGCAATTCTAATTAAGAACACCCAGCAAGGAAATAATTGAAATTATGTAGTTTTCCTTTTCATGCAGTATAAGTTATAAAATATCTATTCTAAAGGAATGTGAATTAAAAACTTAGTTCCTTCCTCTTGAATAGAATTCACACTTAACTTTCCTTTATGCTTTTCCACAATAATTTGATAGCTAATTGATAATCCTAGCCCAGTGCCATAACCAACAGGTTTAGTAGTAAAGAACGGATCGAATATTTTATTTTTAACTTCTTCAGGAATACCTAAACCGTTATCAGCAATAGATATTTGCAATTGATGTATATCTGTGATTTTTGTAGAAATTCTAATTTCTGGTTCAAGAATAGATTTATTCTGCTTTAAACAACTTTCTTCTAATGCATCAATTGCATTACTTATTAGGTTCATAAATACCTGATTTAACTGTCCAGCAAAACAACTGATTTTAGGAATTTCACTATATTCTTTAATTACTTTAATTTCAGGAAATTCCTCTTTTGCTTTTAGTCTATGCTGCAATATCATGAGGGTATTATCTATACCTTCATGAATATCTACATGCTTCATTTCTGACTCATCAAGTCTAGAGAAGTTACGAAGACTAAGTACAATATTCCTAATACGCAAGCTACCTAGCTTCATTGAATCAATAGTTTTTTGTAGATCCTCGGTTACAAAATCTAAGTCAATTTCCTCTTGCTTATCAATCACATTAGCCTTCGGGTCTGGATACTCATGTTGATAGACAGCAATTAAATCTAATAAATCTTTTACATACTGGCTTGTATGATTAATGTTGCCATGAATAAAATTGATGGGGTTATTTATTTCATGAGCTATACCTGCAATCATCTGTCCTAAAGAAGACATTTTTTCATTTTGAATTAATTGAGCTTGAGCATTTTGTAATTTCTGTAGAGTTTTTTGTAGAAATTTATTTTTTTTCTGTAATTCTTCTGTTCTCTGAGCCACTTGCTTTTCTAAGCTTTGATTATATGCTGCTAAAGATTTATTTGCTTTTTCTAAGTTTTTGTAAAGACTGGCATTTTCTATAAAAATAGCTGCTTGAGTGGCAATTAATTTTAGTATTTCAATACTTTCGTTGGTAAATACTTCTTTTACCCATTTATTTTCTAAGTAAAGAATACTAATTAATTTACCTTGATGCATCAGAGGCAGGCATACAATACATTTTGGTTGCCGTTCGATTATATATCTATCTCTACTAGTTGATTGTTCTGCAATGACATCACCAATAAGGTAAGTTTCTTGTACTCGCCGAACATAATTTATCACACTAACAGGAACATCTTTAGTGACGTCAAGCTTTTCTGATGGGAAGTAAATATTTTGGGAATTATCTTCTTCATTAATCGAGCAAACAGCACTAACTTGAAAATGAACATCTTCCTCATTCTTCAGAATAAGAGCGCATTTGGAAGCTCCAGCATTTTCCATGACTACTTTCAATATTGTAGAAAGCAATTGTTCTAAATCAATTTCTCCTGCTAATGCTTGTGATGCTTTAATTACAGTAGCTAAATCTAAAGATTCAGAAATACTATTAGTACTGGAAGTCACAATATTCTTGATAGTATTCCTATTAGAAAAAGTATTATATATAGTATTATTTATAGATAATAAATTAGGCTTTTCTTCCTGTTGAATAATAAATTTAAGAAGCTCAGGATAATGTTCTCTCAAATGATTAACTTTAGCTTTAGCACCCCATCGGCTATAACAATAATAAGCTTCATTCATATAGGTCTGAGCAATTTTTTCTTTTCCCCATCCTAGATAAAACTTAGCTGCTAGCTCGTTTGCTAAAGCTTCCTCATTAATATATTCGTTGTCTTTGGCTCCTACGATCGCGCGATCGTAATACTCTATTGCTTCTAATTTATTATTCAAAACACGGTGGAGTTCAGCTTCTACTAGTTCATATTTATGTAAATAATTCATTGGGGCATGATGTGCCCATTCTTTTAATTTGGTTTGATTTTCTAATATATTCTCTATGAAATTATTCTTATCTTGGCTATCTGAGAATGATGCTAAAATAGTAAGTGAATCATAAAAGTAAAAAATAGGCGTAGTTATAAATCCTGTTCCGCCAGATAAATTATCTTTACACTTACTAGAATTATCTTGAGCTGCACTTAAATTATCTAACAAATAATGAATAATAAGTTGATGTAGATAATATTGATGCAATCCTGTTATATCTTTAGAAACAACAAGATTAGATATTAATTTATCTTGATCGCATATCTCTTTTTGTGATTTACTGTCTTGGTAAGATATTATTTGTAATGTATTAATAGATTCTAAGCAAATATGACAATAATTATAAGTTGTTGTTTGTTTGACATTTAATAGAGCTATATTATAGTTTATTATTTCATTTTTCAAACTATATAGATTTTCACCAATGAAATAAGAATGTTGACAAATATCTTTAGCGCAATAGCCCAAAAATTCAAAATTACCTATTTCTAAACCTAATTTATATCCTTCGATTAATATTGGTAATGAATGCCTAATATGAGAATTTGTATGAGATATAAATGCTCCAATGATAAAACTAGTTCTAGTTTTTATATCAATATCATTAAAATTTACTAGTAAGTTTTTAGCTAAATCACTAAATTTTTGTGCCGTTATAAAATCTTTTTCTAGGCTAATTAGTAACATACCATAATTGGCATATATAAATGCAGATAAAAAACAATTACCATAGTTAAATGATAGTTTGACTAACGATATAACTAGTAATGGAAATAACATTGGTTCTGCGATATAAGATGGTGGAAATATTATCGATATAATCCGAGTAATAGCTAATTGCCTATCACAGGTCATTAAAGATAAATTTTCTAATTCTTCAATCTTTTTATTTCCAAGAATTTCTTTTACTTCTTTGAGTCCTTCTTTGATATTAGATTCTGTAATATTTTTGGGAAAAATTATATCAAATTTCTCTAAAACTTCTCGTCCAAGTGATATTGCTTCTGGTAATTTGTTTTGGGATGTATAGTGCTGAATTCTTATCTCATAAACTTTTACTTTCTCTAATAGGGTCTTAGAAAATAGCAGTACTTGTTGTATGTAAATATCCATACCATCAAAGTTACTACTTAAATATGCTGCTTCTGCTGCTGCTTCATAAAGACCCATGGTTAGTTCATAATCAGTCTCCCAACTGTTATCTTGGAGCAGTTCAATACCTGTAGTTAGATAATTATCTGCTGCAATATAAGCTGTGGATGCGATCGCTTTACGTCCAGCAATCAAATTCATATTGGCTAATCCACGAAGTTCTGTTGGTTCTTCTATTAATATTTTTGCTTTATTAAATTGGTTAACTATTATAAATACGTTCTCTTCCCTTTCTTCTAAGGGAATATTTTGTAAAAGTAATTTTGCTAGTTTTAGATGAATTTGTAGCTTTTCGTTTTCTGGAAGTAGAGAATATGCCGCTTGCTGGACTCTATCATGGGCAAATTTATACTCGGCGAATCTAGTATTGGTTTCTAAAGATTCTTCTTCATCTATTGGTGATAAATCTATTTCTTTGGTAGATTCAGCTAATTTGGAACCATCGTTTGTAGGTAAAATAATACCTTCTTTTAATGCCGGCCAAAATTTGGATGCTGTTTCTCCTTCTGTATCTTGATGGGTAATTGCTAAGGTATGCAAGTCAAATTTATTACCAATACATGCTGCAACTTTTAGTACTTCCTGAGTGTATATGGGAAGACGTGCAATCTGTTGAGCCATGAATTCTACTACATCGTCTGTCAGAGCTAATTCTCTGACCTGACTCATTTGACATACCCAATGTCCTCTTTTGTAGTCAAACTCAACTAGTCCTTCTTTATACAAAGATTTAATAAATTCTTGGCTAAAGAAAGGATTACCTTTGGTTTTATTGAAAATTAAATGTGTAAGTTGAATGGAATCTCTTTCGTCACAGTTCAGAGTTTCGGAAACCATGCGATTTAAATCGGCTTGATGCAATGGTTCAAGTTCGCTAATCTCTAACTTGACTCCGATTTTTTGCATTTCTCGGATGGTTATGTATAGTGGTTCGCTCAAAGAAACTTCATTATCACGGTAAGCTCCTAAGATTAATAAGCATTGTCCTTCTTCTTCTTTTTGTGGAAGGGGATCGAATGCATTGGATAGAGAGACAACATGCTTTTGTTCGTTAGCTTTGCTCTCACTCATCAGTAATTGAATCAATTGTAAAGAGGCAGCATCTGCCCATTGTAAGTCATCGATAAATATTACTAGTGGATGTTTTTTACGAGCAAAGATATGAATGAATCTTTGTAATAGTAGATTAAAACGATTTTGAGCTGCAATACCTGAAAGTTGCGGTGCAGGTGGTTGTTTACCAATGATTTGTTCTAATTCAGGAACTATATCTACAATTACTTGAGCTTGTTCCCCTAAAGCTTGCAAAATCTGATTTTTCCACTCTTGAATATGGCGATCGCTATCGCTGAGAACTTGTCTAATTAAGTCCCTGAAAGCTTCTACAAATCCAGCAAAGGGAATTTCGCGGTGTAATTGATCGTACTTTCCTTGAATAAAATATCCGCGTTTTTGAACTATAGGTTTGTGTACTTCATTTATAACCGCAGTTTTTCCAACACCAGAAGATCCGCAAACTAAGAAAATTTCTGTATTCTCCTGAGACACTCTCTCGAAAGCTGCTATCAGTCTTTGAACTTCTGCTTCTCGTCCGTAAAGCTTTTCTGGGATATTAAAGTTATGGGAAATGTCTTGAGTACATAATTCAAAGTCAACAATATTATTACCACTTTTCCATTCTTCGTAACATTTTTCTAAATCATATTTTAGTCCAGAGGCACTTTGATAACGCCCTTCAGCATTTTTGGCTATTAATTTATAAATGATCCGATCGACAATACTTGGTATCTGGGAATTAATAGCACTGGGTTTTATGGGTTGTTTGGCTATATGGGAGTGAACTATCTCCATTGGGTCATCACTTTGAAAAGGTAACTCACCTGTCAATAGTTCATAAAATGTAATTCCTAAAGAATAAAAATCACTCCGGTAGTCTATGTTACGGTTCATCCTTCCAGTTTGTTCTGGAGATAGATAAAAGAGGGTTCCTTCTAAGTCTCTGACATTAAGGGGATTACTAGTTTCTTTAGCTAGTACAGAAGCGATACTAAAGTCTATGAGCTTAATATCTTTGGTATATTGATTAATTAGTATGTTTGCAGGCTTAATATCTTTGTGAATGATGTGATTTTTGTGTACTTCTTCTAAAATTTCCGCGATCGCAATGGCAATTTGAAAAAAATTGCTAATGATTTCTGATTCTGTATCTGGAGTCCTTTCCCAAGTTTCTATATGTTGCTCTAAAGATACACCACCAAAATCTTCCATGATTAGGGCGTAACCATTATGGAATACTTCTAAGCTATAAGCTTTTACAACTCCAGTGATGTCAAGGCTTTTAAGAATTGCATATTGATGACGAAACTGAGCAACTTCATCAAAGGTCGGATATTTTGCGCTTATAAGTTTAATGATGACTGGTTTGTTGTCAGCTTCTCGAATGCCTTGAAAAACACGAGTTCTACTACCAGTGTAAATTTCGTATTTAATATTATATCCAGAAAGCTTTATCAATATATTTGCCGACCTATCAGAATATTTTGCCAACATATGAAGATTAAAACTTGTATATACCTCTACAAGTTAATATGCCCATCAAGTGACTATAAATATCAAGATTTTTGATTAAAGTAGCAATTACTACAAGTATATGTTTCGATAGAAATACATTATAACCAAAAAAAACACAAAAATTTAAGTTTTACTTAAGTAAAAAAAACTGCTTGTTAAATCTATAAGATAGCCTGCCCTACCTTGTACTTCCAGCATGTTGTAGCTGAGAGTGAAGGTAGACTCAGGCAAACCAAGTAATCTGAGTCGGGAATTCAATTTAAGGGAACAGCAAAAAATCAGTCATCCAATTTGATTATTTTCGATGATGGCGTGTTAAGTTGCCGCTAAATGCACACTATAAAAATTGGGTATTTAATTGATTGTAAGTCCCTAAAACTACCTAACTTTCTGCTTAATAAAAGCGACAACTTGAGATAACTGTTTTTTCAAAGCATCGATTTCTCCCTGCATTTTAATAATTTTTTCATTCAGCACTTGTACTTGAGCTTCGGAATTATTAGATGTATCTGCTGATGTAACTGCATTTTTTGCTGCGGGATTGGCATTTTGACGTGGTTGCTTTGCTTTTGCCATTGCTAACTTAATGGCAGCAATTAGCTGTTTCTGGTCAAAGGGTTTGCCAAGAAATTCAAAATACTGAAATGGTTCGGGAAT
This sequence comes from Mastigocoleus sp., assembly GCA_050042865.1. Classification (GTDB taxonomy): domain Bacteria; phylum Cyanobacteriota; class Cyanobacteriia; order Cyanobacteriales; family Nostocaceae; genus JBCCDM01. Next base: position 53,517 of record JBHJJE010000007.1, on the reverse strand, counting down.
TTTCTCTGTGACTTCTTCTTTTCTACCAGACATAATCACAAGAGGAATTCTTCTTAGATCTGGTCTAGATTGAATTTCCTGAAAAACTTCCCAACCGCTCATTTTTGGTAGGAGGAAATCCAGCATAATCAAACTAAGTTTTTCCTGACGTATAGAGTTAAGACCCTCTAAACCGTCTTTTGCCTCCAGGACTTGGAAATTACCTTGAGGTAGCATTTCCCGTACTTTTACCCTGACAACTGTAGTGTCATCAATAACTAGAATCTTGTTGCTTGCCACGACTAATTACTCTAAGAGAAACTAATGATTTACACGACGTATTCGCCAATGAACACTGAGAATTCTCCTACTATATCCAAAATATATATTGTTTAGGGGAGAGTAATTTCCGCGATAAATAGTAATTCTTTGGGGGTTTTTATAAAAATTTACTTAGGTAAAATTAATTTTCAATCAATTGCCTATAAATTTTCAAAGCCTACTTTCTGTGAAAATAGAGATATTACAAACATTAAATGATGACTATATTTGCGAATAAATCCTATGACTTCTAAATCTAAAGAAATTAAACCATTAGAAACTAAGCCCAAAGAAACTTTAAAATCAGAAATTCTCACAATGCCGGATTGGTTGCGTCGTCCGATTGGAAAAGCTAGCGACCTATCAACAGTACAGCGTATTATCAAACAACGACAAATCCATACTATTTGTGAGGAAGGACGTTGTCCTAATCGAGGCGAGTGCTATGCTTCATATACAGCCACTTTTTTACTTATGGGGGCTGTATGTACACGTTCCTGTGCATTTTGTCAGGTAGATAAAGGTCATGCACCAATGTTAATTGACCCCGCAGAACCTGATAAAGTAGCTGAGTCTGTAAAAATTCTAGGTCTGCGATACGTAGTATTAACTTCCGTAACCAGGGACGATTTACCAGATCAAGGAGCGAGTCATTTTGTAAAAACAATAAATACTATTCGTCTACTGAATCCAGAAACTAGTATCGAAGTTCTCACACCAGATTTTTGGGGTGGTAAAACTGCAAAGCAAAGTCAACGTGAACGTATCAAAATGTTAGTGCAAGCCAAACCTGCTTGTTACAATCATAATCTTGAAACTGTGAAACGCCTGCAAGACCCAGTTAGACGGGGTGCAAAGTATGAGCGATCGCTGCGATTATTGCAAATAGTCAAAGAAATGGATGATTCTATCCCAACAAAATCCGGTTTAATGCTGGGTTTAGGGGAAACTAAAGAAGAAATCCTCGAAACAATGACAGACCTCAGACAGATACAGTGCGATCGCTTGACTATAGGTCAATACATGCGTCCTTCTTTAGCACATTTACCTGTACAAAAATATTGGACACCAGAAGAGTTTAATGAACTAGGTAAAATCGCTGAAAATATGGGATTTAATCACGTCCGCTCAGGTCCTTTGGTTAGAAGTTCCTATCACGCAGGAGAGAGTAACTGAAGTAACCTTAGGTAGTGGTTGCGGATGATATAAGTCAAATATTCTGTAAGAATGTGGTTTATTGGTACCACTATTTGGTATTGATAGAAAAAGCAGTATAAACGCTATTGTCTTTCTCAGGGCTTTTTAGTTGTTTGGCTTTGTTGCAGATAGTTTTTTTCAATGAGGCGATTCCCAACAAGTTTAACAGCGAAGAATTTAGGATATGGACTTTAGCTATACTTGCAATTCATTGGCACATTTATTGTGCTAAAGCAGTTTTGATAGAAGTTCTACGAAGGTTTTTCTAAACAACCTGAGATAGATTTCATATGTCTTGACGGCTTTGTGAAACTCTTGTGAGTTGAACACAAACTTAAAAATTAGGAGAAAACAACTTATGGCTAATACAGATAAAGCTGTGGCATCTTCATCAAATGCCAAATTCCCTTATCCTTATCGTTTAGGTTGGGCTTTGCTATTATTGGTTGGAAATTTTTTAGTTGCTGCTTTCTATTTCAACATCTTGGCATAAATAGCCACTCGATAGTTGATTAATAGCTAAAATTAACGTCAGTTCGGGAAAAGTCAGGTTTATTCAACTGTAAGTGTCTGAAACAACACAAATACGTTGACATATACCAAAATCAAGCGAAGACATAATAAGGGTTTGAGCTTATCCTGAACTCAGGTTAAAATTATTAATCTTAAGAAGGATGAATCTCCAAGCAAAAAATATTGCCACGCAATGAGCTAATGTATTTAGCCTTGTTCAAATTGTTTTGACCGGGGGATACTAATAATTGCTTTCCCCTCTTTGCAGGGCTGTGTAACAATTGTGCAACGATGACTTCAGTCAGCATTTATCAAACAAAACACTGCTTCCACAGGTTTGATAGTTCAAAGCATAGAGTGCAAATCATTTCTTAGCCTTAGATTTTCATCCTTCCTCGATTTTTAGTAATCTGTTCTTTGCTTGGAATAACTGTATTACTTAAGAGCGATGACATGTTATGTCCATCCGAAACGATGATATAGTATTGCCTACCTGCCAGCGATCGCCTCATATCCCCTCCTTTAATCAGGTAAGAATTTCATGTAATCACAATAATAATGGTGCTGAACGCTATCAGAGTTCAATTTTATTTTTGGCTATAACGACCTAACTATTTTTAAGTCTTTGGAATACAAATATTCTTATATTGATGTATGTTACAAATTCGACAACGGAAAAATGGCGTGTTAAAGTTTATGCGACTACAATCCCAACTACTTAGTAGTTAAATCAGGAAACTTTGTCTGATTCATGGTGAAAACTTAAATTCTTTTCTCCCTGAGCTTTCTCAGCTTTTTTGGTTCCTCTGCTTGTCCTAAACTTTAATGTTGGGTTGTCGGGTACTAAGCATTGGTTAAACTTTACCGTTATCCACAATTGTAATAATATTGCTTATGATTGGAAGGTAGAGAATAACCAGTATATTTTCTTAATTACTATATGGTTATTTCATACAATGAATACTTAATTAATTGTAATTCTACAGGCAATTTCTCCTTATTCGTGAGGAAATAGATATTGTGGACTAGTTTACATAAATCTCTTTGACACCTTGAAAGCACCTTCTTCAATACTTTTGTGCGCAACTTACCTATTTTATTTGGCGGTCTAGTTGATCATGCAGCAGTATTCAAGCCTACCAGAAAAAAACTCGCAAGTGGATGTAACCCCCAGTAATCTACTAGCAACACTCCAACAACTTCAAGATCAACTGTGGTTGGAGAGCAGCTTGAATCAGCTGCTAGTTTGCCTTAATGAATGTCTAGGGTCAACTTTCACACAGACAGAAAGAAGCCCAAATTTACAATCCCAGATATACCAAGTTTTAGTAAATCAACTTAATAATTCTTTCAACACGAGTAGGATTGCGATGATTCCAAGAGGATCGGCATTAGCGATCGCATTACCGCAACCAGGTACAGATTCGTGTAAAGTTTGTTATGTTTCCCTCACCTCATCAAACCGTTCTCAATCCCCTTTAGTAGGAGTAATGTTAAGAACGGGAAAAAAATTGTATTTAAAACCGAAAGAAATAATAGAATTAGGAGACTTAAAGCATTTAGAAGCACAGCAATACCCCAGTGCCTGGTCAATATCTAACAATCGGGGTGATACTTTAGGTTGGCTGATTTTATCTTCATTACCTCTGAAATCAGGTCAAGAATCTTTAAGTGCACAGCAGCTAAGTCTGAGGTCTACTTTGATGAGTCGTGCTGCAAAACAGTGTAGTACTGTTTTAATACAGCTACAAAATCTGGAGTCATTACAAAAGAGCGCACACAATTTAGACAATTTCAATCAAGAACTTAAGAGAAGCAATGAGTTAAAAAATCAGTTTTTGGCTAATACTAGCCATGAAATCCGTACTCCTTTAAGCTCTGTAATTGGCTTTACTCATTTGCTATTAGCCCAGGGGTATGATTCTAGCAAAGAACGTCACCAAGAATATTTACGTATTATCCAATCTAGTGGTAAACATCTTTTAGCGCTAATTAATGATATTTTGGATCTTTCTAAAATAGAAGCAAATCAGCTAGAAGTACGGTGGGAAAAAGTTGATGTTTCTCAGCTTTGTCGTAATATTTTAGCTTTAGTCAAAGAGAAAGCTGCAAATAAGGGTTTGACTTTACGTTTGGAAGTTGATCAGAAAGTAGGTTATGTAGTTGCTGACCCATTACGACTCAAGCAAATGCTTTTAAATTTACTTTTTAATGCTCTTAAGTTTACTAACGAAGGGAGTGTTGGTTTAAAAGTGAAATCTGAAGCAGAATCTATATACTTTACAGTTTGGGATACAGGGACGGGTATTTCTCCAGAAAATCAGGTGGAATTGTTCCAACCCTATTCTCAGATTCCTAATACAGCAGTTAGTCGGGATGAAGGAACTGGTTTAGGTTTAGCCTTGACACGTAAACTTGCAGAAATTCATGGTGGTAGGGTAGAAGTAGAATCAGAAATTGCTCAAGGTTCTAAATTTGTTATCGTACTACCTCTGAATCCTCTATCTAAAACTGAAGTAGATGAAGAAACTAAGATAAAACAAATTTATTCCACTAACAATCTGACTCTAAGGAATCAAACTCTGTCTTCTCCTACACCCAACTCAAATTCCTTGGAAATATTGCTTGTAGAAGATGATTTACCTAATGCAAAATTTATGCAAACCTACTTGATTAGAGAAGGATATCAAGTAACCTGTACCCATAGCGCTGCTCAAATGTGGGACGCACTAGCTAACAGAAAGCCAGGTTTAATCTTAATGGATATTTCTTTACCAGATGCTAACGGTTTGAATTTGGTGGAAAAATTGCAATCGCATCAGCATTATCGTAATATTCCTGTAATAGCTCAAACTGCAATGGCAATGAAAGGCGATCGCGAAGCCTGTCTAGATGTTGTTGGGGTAAATGAATATATCTCTAAACCTATCGATTTGCCACTTTTAGGTCAGTTAGTTGCCAAGTATATTCAGTTTAATAACCAAATTTAATCTAAATAGCGCGGTATCTCTTAACCTGAACATAATCAGAAAAGCTTACTTCTCAGGTGAAATAGTGAGTCATTTCAAAAGTACCCATTTAAAATAGTAATTATGTGGTGCAATAATGACGGTGAAAGAAAATGGACACGACCCTCGCAGAGAAACTTGAGCAACTCAAGAGTATATTTATCCAAATGCAGAAGGCTTTAATAGCTTACTCTGGAGGGGTTGATAGTACTTTAGTTGCCAAGATAGCTTATGATGCTTTAGGCGATCGCGCTCTAGCAGTCACAGCAATGTCACCTTCCCTATTGCCCGAAGAGTTAGAAGATGCCAAAATACAGGCTGCAATAATTGGGATTAGACATAAAATCGTAGAGACACGAGAAATGGAAAATCCTAATTACACCTCTAATCCTGTTAATCGCTGTTATTTTTGTAAAAGCGAGCTACATGATACCCTCAAACCTTTAGCAATACAGTGGGGTTATCCTTATGTAGTAGACGGAGTTAACGGTGATGATTTGCGCGATTATCGTCCAGGAATCCAAGCAGCAAAAGAAAGAGGAGCACGTTCTCCTTTAGCTGAATTGGGGGTAACTAAAGTAATTGTTAGACAGTTGTCTCAAGAACTTGGTCTACCTTGGTGGGATAAACCTGCACAACCTTGTCTGAGTTCGCGTTTTCCTTATGGTGAAGAAATCACTGTTACTAAGTTACAAAGGGTAGGAAGAGCTGAAGTATATCTGAGAAAATTAGGTTGGCAAAATCTTCGAGTTCGCTCTGAAGGTAATACAGCACGTATTGAATTACTACCTGAGCAAATTAAAGATTTTGTATCTGGAACAGATTTGCAATCTGTAGTCTCAGCTTTTCAAGATTTTGGCTTTATGTATGTGACTTTGGATTTGGAAGGCTATCGCAGTGGTAAGTTAAATCAAGTGCTAAATCAGTCGGTATTAGAGAATGTGAATTAGGTTCTCTTACTAGCTATTCGTGTATGAAGTTAATAGACATCTGTGGAAAAATAGGTTTTAGTCGATGAATTGCAGGGATTTGAAATTAATTATCGGAGAAGTCATACATACAACTTATACGAACTTATGATTAAACTCATGAATCAAATCAACTCTTCCTTTACGTAACATCGCTGGGTCCAACCTTTCTGTAGTGTTGCAGGTCATCAGAACAACCAGTCTTTGCTGCATCTGGATACCTGAATCATCAACTACACTTTGATATAGGCTACCGTCTAATAAACTTAGTATATGCTCGGTTTTGTTATTATACTGTGCAACCTCACTGGCACGATTTTGGGCTAAGTTATCAGCTTCATTGATGATAATACAAATTCTTTCTAAATAAGATGGCGGTACAAAATTTGAAATTGCATCGTGGTCAAGAATGAAAATTATATACCCCAATGGAATTAAAATTTCTTTAGCGATCGCTTGAGTCCAGACAGTTTTACCTGTACCCGGTTCCCCGTGAACTAACACAGCTAACTGTTTTTGGGTAAGAATGGATTGCTGCACTACATCAGTAAAAGCTTGAATATTGTCAGGAAAACTAGCAATTGAGAATTGACTATGAATTTTACCCACACGATTTTGATAACCACTTAGCATAACAGCTAGGTTATAAGTTGATTTATTTATCAGAGGCTGTATATTCTTTGACATTAATGTATACTGTCGTCTACCTCTATCAAAAGGATCTATTTGTAACCAGATATCATCTTTTTCCCAATATGCATAAACGCTATTCACTACATCTAAGCGTTCCCAACTGATAAATTTTTCTATTGGGAAATAGAAATCTCGTTCTAAATAGTATTGAGTAATAATATCAGGTTTACCAATTAAATCTAACAGTCTAAAGACAGTAATTTCTTGGAGTCTATTTAAGACATAATCTATGGGAATACTATTACGATTAACTAATTGAGATATCGGAGTTTCAGTTACTAAAATATCTTTATACCGGTAATCAGGAGATGAAGGTTCCGGAGTAATATAATTCCAATATTTTTCGACTTCATAGCGGGTATCTTCAGAAACCAAGTTTAATAAATTAGCCCACCATGAATAATGTTTTCTACCCAAATTCTCAGCAATACCGCTAGTTAAATTCAGAGTTTTTTGAGTTAGTTCTTGGGTATCTTGGGATATTAATTCCCATAGAAATTCCCAATCTATATCTCTATGAAAAGGTCGCCAGCCACTTGCAAGCAAACTGGGTCGATTATTATTTTTTTTAGAATTTTCATTAATACCAAAATAATCAAATCCCATGTTTTTTGTTAGTATAAATATTGTTCAAATGCAGGAATATTTTCAGCTATCCAGAAGTTATCACTTACATGATATTTACATATTTTTATTAATAACTATTGAAGTAATGATAATTTATTTAGATATTTATAAGACTAATTATTAATATTAATCAATAACTAAAATTAAACAGTTATAATAACTAGCTAATAAAAAATGAAATACTTACCTGAAGATAAGCTATATTAAAGATTTCAAGTCATGGATTTTCATAAATAAAATAAATCAATTTGACAATCCATAACATATTAGTTTTAATAATGAAACATTCTAATACAATTTTTTATTTATTTCACAAGTCATATAAACTAAAAAAATCAAAGTCATGACAATTAGGTAATTGTGCTTTATTCACAAAAATTGACTTATAAAATATTTGCTAGCTGGTGTATTCTTACATATTTTTATCTTTGTGGCTACTTTTTCACTTACCTTTTTTCTTAGCTCATGATCATTAATATTTAAATTTTATATTGTTACAGATTTGGGCTAAAAAAACCATATTTAATTTATTAATGATTAAATTATGTTTAGATATTTACTATCGATTAAGTAAGTAGATTCAAAAAAACATAACTAAGTTTAGTTTTGTAAAAAAGCTTGGATTCAATATAAACAAGTTATTTTAGTACGATTTATATTCCGTTATATATTTCCGTTTATTTTTGCCAACCCACTTACAAAAACCAATGCTCTAGCAATTAAATTTTAATAAACTAGTTATTCTGGGTAAAGAGAAAGTACTTAAAACACAGCGTATTACAAATGTAACACTTATGTATTTTAAGGGTATCATAATTTTTAATGAAAATAAGTAATATTTACCGAGAAAAACTTAGCTTAGCCATAATAGGAAGATGATCGGAACCTGCATCTTCTGCAACATAAGCATCTATAGCTCGCAGTTCTCTAGTGTTCCAAATATAATCTATTCTACCAAGAGGAAATACGAAACCTTTGAATGAATGTCCGAAACCCCAACCAGCTTGGTAAAAGCTATCATCCATGACTGAATTTATACGTGAGTAGGCTTCTGAAGTATCTGTAAAGTTACAATCACACATCATTACTATTGGAAAATTGCGATTTTTAACGATTTTCTGCAAGTAAGATGCTTCCGCAAGGCGACGACTATACCATTTTTTAGCTAGCTTTAAAAATTCATGGGATGGGTAGTTAGGTACAAGATGTGCAACAATTACCTGTATCTGTTTTCCACCCCCAATATCAAGAGTTGCTCGCAGCCCTCTTTCCATCTCTTTATAAGGCAAAATAGTAGTATCTATAATTGGGAAGCGACTAAGTAGCGCTACATTATGAGTATAATAATTTTTAAATGGGTTAAAAGTTTGATATGGATAATCAGAAAGAAATAACTTTTTAATTTTAGATGCTTTTGTTGGGAAAACCTCTTGTAAGCCAATAATATCTGGAGAGTTATTATTAACCATTTTTACTAATTCATCATAATTATCATTTTTAAATAAGATATTAAAACTCATTACATTGATAGTTAGATTATCATTAGATGTAGCTTTTGGAAAATTTGGAATATGCATAGCGCCCCAAAAAGCTATAAATACACCGAGAGGAAAACATAAAGCCGAAAATAACTTCCACCGACGACATAAAATTGAAAAAGGTAAAAATATAATTAACGGGGAAAATAGATATAAAGCTCCTGTGTTTATTAATGCTAGCCACCAGAGACTATCAAAGAATATAAGGCGCAATATAAGCCATAGACCAATGAAAATTATATAGAACCAAATAACGCGACATATCAAATTAGCAAAAATCATATAAATTGTATATAGATTGACTACTATTTAGATACTGAATATTACTATAGTATTGTAAATATTAAGTATTAGATTTATTGGAAGCTCATATACTTTTTAATCACGTAAAATATATCTAACATAAATTAGCTAGCTTTGTAGGTAAGATGATCTAAGGTAATAGCCAACAGGAATTAAATATAAAAATCAAATATAGATATAACTAGAAAAAATATAAATATAAAAATTTGTTTAGCTTTTATAAATCATGATCGCAAAACTTTTATTTATCAAGTTTTACTTCACAAAACCCTAATATTATATCTAAATTAACAAGACTTACACACTTCTAACGAGAAATAAAGCTTTAAGATTACTTCCCCTAACGCGTTCCGATAGGACAAACGACAGCGACCTAATCGCAAAGACCCTGCGTTAGCTAGCGCTCACTACGTGTTTACGAAGTATAGCGTCAGCTAACGCGTAGCGTGCTCGTGAAACCGCTTATGCTTCCCTACACTAGGTGACCATTTTGAAGAATTCAAAAATTTTGAATTAATTAATTTCGGGTACAAACCCCCACTGATTCGAATTTTGTTCGTCGAAGACGTTCTCGAAGAGTATTTTGAATTGGAGCGAAGCGACGGTCAAGTCGCTTCGGACAAATCTATGTCCGTAGGACACGCCATGGGTTTACGTAGTATAGCGATAGCTAACGTTGCGTAATTCCTGAGAAATTGGATTAATGTTTAGATTAATATCTCTCTCATCAGAAGTGCAAGTAAACATAAATAAACGCTAAGCAACTTCAGATTCCACCGAACTGAAAGGTTATGATCGTAATCTGTTTAGTTTTTGTGTATCTTCCTTACATTTATGACAGCTTCTCGCTCTGCATCTAATACCCCTGAATGTAAGAATTCCACTACTCCACCCATCTCCAACTACAGAGAGGTGGATAAAAGTAAGTTGACTCAGATGTTTGCTCATTATGTGGAGGTGAAAGAAACCTATCCTCATGCTGTATTGCTGTATCGGGTGGGAGACTTTTTCGAGTGCTATTTTGATGATGCTGTAACTCTAGCGCAGGAGTTAGAACTAGTCCTCACTAGTAAGTCGGTAGGGGAAGTTGGAAGAGTTGCAATGAGTGGAGTTCCCCATCATGCTTGGGAACGTCATGCAACTATGTTAGTAGAAAAAGGTTATGCGGTAGTAATTTGTGACCAGGTAGAGGATGCTTCTGCTGCTGCTGGTAGACTAGTAAAACGGGAAGTTACTCGTATTTTGACACCCGGCACTTTACTAGAAGATGGGATGTTAACTTCTCGTCGTAACAATTATTTAGCTGCTGTGGTAATTGCATCCAATCATTGGGGTTTAGCTTACGCAGACATATCAACAGGAGAGTTTTTAACTACTCAAAGTGAAAACTTAGAGCATTTAACTCAGGAATTAATGCGATTGCAACCAAGCGAGGTGTTATTTCCCACTAATGCACCGGATTTAGGTGCTTTACTACGTCCCGGAGAAAAATCGGAACATCTACCTGAATGCTTACCCCAGTCGTTTTGTTACGCACTGCGATCGCAAATTCCTTTTGCTCAAGCTGAAGCTAGAAATAGGTTGTTACATAAGTTCAAAATTCGTTCTTTGGAAGGTTTTGGATGCGATCGCTTAACTTTAGCCATCAGGGCTGCTGGTGGTTTGTTAGAGTATTTGGAAGATACCCAAAAAAACAGCTTGGTTCCTCTACAACCATTACGTACTTATACTCTGGCAGATTTTTTGGTTGTTGATTATCAAACTCGACGCAATTTAGAAATTACTCAGACTGTCAGGGATGGTGCTTTTGCTGGTTCGTTATTATGGGCAATGGATCGCACTTCTACAGCAATGGGAGGAAGAGCTTTAAGACGTTGGTTATTACAGCCATTATTAAATGTTAAAGGTATCAAAGCACGACAAGATACTGTTGATGAGTTGGTGAAGGATGCACCATTAAGACAAGATTTACGACAATTATTGCGGCAAATTTACGATTTAGAGAGGTTAACGGGAAGAATTGGTTCGGGAAAAGCTAATGCGAGGGATTTAACCGCTTTAGCAGATTCTTTATCTCGTTTACCAGAGTTAGCTTATTTAGTCAAAGAAGCTGCTTCTCCGTTTTTAAAAACCCTACAAAATGTACCGCCTATTTTAGAAGAACTAGCACAAAAAATACAAGCAAATATAGTAGAATCACCGCCAATTCAAATTAAAGAGGGTGGTTTAATTAAACCTGGAATTAATCCGCAGTTAGATGAAAGACGCACTTTAGTAGAAGAAGACCAGAGATGGATTGCAAATTTAGAAATTGATGAAAGGGAAAAAACTGGAATCGCCAAGCTGAAAGTAGGTTTCAATAAAACTTTCGGTTATTACATCAGTGTATCGAGAATTCATGCCGACCAAGTTCCAGAAAATTATATTCGCAAACAGACTTTAACCAACGAAGAAAGATATATTACTCCAGAATTAAAAGAAAGAGAAGCCCGCATACTTACAGCCCAAGATGACTTGAACAAAATGGAGTATGAGGTATTTGTAGCACTGCGGGAGGAAATTGCTGTTCATGCTGAAACTATTCGTAATATTTCACGAGCAGTTGCAGCCGCAGATGTATTATGCGGTTTAGCTGAATTGGCAGTTTTTCAAGGTTACTGTCGTCCCCTCATGGAAGTGGGAAGGGGTATAGATATTGTTGAAGGGAGACATCCGGTAGTAGAACAATCTTTACCTGCTGGGTTCTTTGTACCAAATTCTACAAGTCTAGGTAGAGAGACAAACCATCAGGATTCATCTAATGGTAAAAAAGATAAACAAGGAGAATTATTTGTACTTCCCGATTCTGCCAATTCTCCAGACTTAATCATTTTGACTGGACCCAACGCTAGCGGTAAGAGCTGTTATTTAAGACAGATAGGATTAATACAATTAATGGCACAGGTGGGAAGTTTTGTACCTGCAAAATCTGCGAGATTGGGAATTTGCGATCGCATTTTTACCCGTGTAGGTGCAGTTGATGATTTAGCGACTGGTCAATCTACTTTTATGGTGGAGATGAACGAAACTGCAAATATTCTCAATCATGCAACCGATAAGTCTTTGGTATTGTTGGATGAAATTGGTAGAGGTACAGCAACTTTTGACGGTTTATCTATAGCATGGGCTGTTGCTGAGTATATTGCAAATGATCTAAAAGCTAGAACAATTTTTGCCACCCATTATCATGAGTTAAACGAGTTAGCGGCTATTTTACCGAATGTAGCAAATTATCAGGTAACTGTGAAAGAACTACCTGATAAACTAGTATTTTTACATCAAGTGCAACCAGGAGGAGCGCAAAAATCTTATGGTATCGAAGCTGGGAGATTAGCAGGTTTACCCACAACGGTGATTGATAGAGCAAAACAGGTAATGGGTCAAATTGAGCAGCATAGTAAAATTTCTATGGGTTTACAGTCTTTGGAATGAAATAGGGGAAAAGGTAAAAGGTGAAGGGTGAAAAGTGAACTTTCATCAGTCTACACCTATATAAAAACAAGCTGTCAAGAAAAGGAGTGTTTCTTTAATTCCTAGGGAGGAAATTTAATTCTTTTGACTTCTCCTCGTGAGGTACTTCTAAGTCGCACATTTTATAACCTTTATATAGTAAAGATTTTAGTAGGGTTATCAACGTTTCTACTATTATTATCCTTTTGGTTAAACCTTACCAAACGCGATGGTGCACTAGCACCCGCTGGAAGCGATCGCTTGAAAAAATTTAGGAGGAACTGCTATGACAGCTTTTGTATTAAACCTAGATTCGGTAATCAAGCTTAATTCAGAACAGTTTTATCAACTGTGTGAAGCAAACCGTGATTTAAAGCTAGAACGTAATTCCCAAGGAGAATTAATTATTATGCCACCAACTGGAGGAGAAACGGGAAAAAGTAATTCTAGCGTAAATGCTCAAATATGGTTTTGGAATGAGGAAAGTCAACTTGGTGAGGTTTTCGATTCTTCGACTGGATTTACTTTACCATCGGGTGCGAACCGTTCTCAGGATGTTTCTTGGGTAGAAAAGTCTCGTTGGAATGCTTTAAGTCAAGAAGAGAAGGAAAGATTCATTCCTCTTTGTCCTGATTTTGTGATTGAAATTATGTCTCCCTCGGATAATTTGAAAAAACTCCAGGATAAGATGCAAGAATATATGGAAAATGGTTGTCGTTTGGGTTGGTTGATTAACCGTAAAACCAAGGAAGTGGAAATTTATCGTTTGGGACAAGAAGTAGAAGTTTTAGTGGAGGTTTTAGTAGAAGTTTTAAAATTACCTCAGACTCTTTCTGGGGAAGATGTGTTACCTGGTTTTGTCCTTAGTATGGAGAAAATTTGGGGTTGATTTTATACTTAGGATTCGTGTAAAAATAATCTGAACATTTTTTATATGAAAGGTATATTGAGAAAGAATTTCAGGTGAAATTTGTACAATTTGTTTTTACATGGTTACTTAACAGGATTTGTTTGTTAATAACAAAATGCAACCAGGTGAATCCTAGTAGTTTACCCAGGGAACTTTGCGTGGTTGTTCGTGAAAAGAAAAAGTTGTTTCTCCCCCTGCTTCCAGTCTGCGACAACGCTTTTAGCGAACCGCTTCCTCTGCTTCCCCTGCCTGCCTTTACCCGACAATTTTGGCTTAGTCGAGTACTAGGGAAATTGAAGTTATTAAAGGCTGCGTGTAGAACGTTTACAAATATACTGTGTTTCCTTAGTTTTTGAGATATCTAACCATTTCTTTGTCAGGGATTTCACCCACTCAGGCTGTGATTTTGCAGCATCATTTAACCAGTTCGCGACGGAGTTCTGTACATATCGCGATGGGTCTGAGTGGAGTGGTTCCAGAAGCGGCAGAGCAATTTCAGGTTGTTCCTTAAGAAGGGGAATATGACTACACCAAACTCCTCTGGGACGGGTGGATTCAGTGGCAAATCGGCGAATATTAGCTTGCTCGTGGTATGTCCAGGGTGTGAGTAATTTAATACTATGCCGGACGTCACTCGCAATGTGGTTGCGCATCAATAACCAAGCAGTTTCGCGGGTTCCAGAGTTAGTATCGTTAGCGAGGGGTTGAATCATCTCTAGTCGTTGCTGGAGTGAGAGTTCTGGTGCAGCTGCAATCACTCCGGATGTCCAACCACGTACATTATCTGAAGAATGCATCAGCAATGTTGGGACAATCTCAAGTCCATAGGATTGGTAAACTAGTCTTGCAGCAAGTCGAGTCCGCTCCATCCAACCGAGTTTAGCAGCCTCACTCATCTTAGAAATTACTTCCTGATCGATTTTAGGAAACACCGACTTTAGCAAGATAACAAAATCAATTGCTAAACATTCTGTAAGATTAACAGTTTCAATTTCGCCCTTATTAATCTGCTCTAGAATATTATGAGGTACGTCAACGATACGTCGTGCCCCTGTGCGTTTCTTACTCATATAATCCCTATCTCAAATTGAAATGTCAACAGACAGCTTTCATCCCTACTTTTGTGCTTTTTACTTCTTCAACTGGTTGCAAAATTCTATTTAATAATAATAAAAACAATCTCAACCACAGTAGTTTAAGGGAATATTAACTTCTGTTGCGAATTGTAACGAGGCTATGATATGCTTTCGCTAGGTATTCAATACATTCGATAAGATGTTCTTATAGTTAATAATAGGCAAGTTCGGAAAATGTGACTCTTAAAAGTCTGTTCGGCTGCTTCAAATACTTGGAATTCTCCACCGAATGGTAATTCTGAACCTTGTAACCATCAGAATTTATTTGCAGCTATTCGCCTAGAAGATTAGGCAGTTTACAGTCTAGTCTACAGATTTGGTTGCTTTCTCGTCTGCGATCGCTCAATATTTATGTTGGTGATTTTTACATTGCTTTTTGCTATCCCTTTTGCGTATAAGATAGCAAATAATTTGTATTAGTAAAAATTATTAGTAATTGTTACTAGCTCATTTGTATTTTAATCAAGAGTTTAAGGGAAGAATTATTCACATACTCACTGTAAATTAAATGCATATAGAAAAGATTTTTTTCAAATAAGAATCCCTAAAAAATAAACATCTTCAACGCCGAAAAATACAATAATATACATGTTTCGACAAAGGTAATGTTTTGACCAAACTAATATTTATTTTTAAACGGTTCATCTGCTTTCTTATTATTAATTTTAGATGCGTTATTATACGTTAAATATTTATTTTTAAGTTTTTATAGACACTAAGTATTGTATAAGTAACCTTGCTGGGAGGAAACTCATTGGTGACGATTCTGAAGCAAGAGTGGTTTTTTAACACTCGGCGAGATATCATGGCTGGGGCTGTGGTGGGATTAGCTCTGATCCCGGAAGCGATCGCCTTTTCAATTATTGCGAAGGTAGATCCCAAGGTTGGACTTTATGCTTCGTTTATTATTGCGGTAACAACAGCATTTTTGGGGGGTAGACCGGCTTCCATTTCTGCTGCTACGGGAGCAATGGCTCTACTGATGGTCGGTTTTGTGACAAATTATGGTCCCGATCTGGGTTTACAATACTTGTTTGCAGCCACTTTTTTAACGGGAATTTTTCAAGTTTTATTTGGGGTATTAAAACTCGGTCGCTACATGAGATATATCCCCAGAGCTGTGATGGTTGGCTATGTTAATGCTTTGGCAGTGCTAATTTTCAAGGCTCAGCTACCAGAATTAATCGGTCTTCCAGCAACTGTAAATGTTATTGCAGTATACGTTTTGACTGCTTTATCCTTGGGTATTATTTATATTTTACCCCGCTTTACTAAAGTAGTTCCTTCCCCTTTGGTGGCTTTGGTGGTGATGACAATAGCTGCAATATCTTTGAAACTGAATGTTCCTACTGTGGGTGATAAGGGAGATTTACCTACTGCTCTACCTAGTTTCGCTCTACCACAAGTGCCCTTTAATCTGGAAACATTAAAAATTATTCTGCCTTACTCTATAACTTTAGCGATAGTTGGTTTATTAGCTTCGTTTCTAACCGCTTCATTAGTAGATGAATTTACTGATACCCCTAGTGATAAAAATCAAGAAGCCAAAGGACAAGGCATTGCCAATATGATAACAGGCTTTTTTGGTGGTATGGCTGGATGTGGAATGATTGGACAATCAGTAATTAATGTCCAGTCTGGGGGACGGGGAAGATTATCAACTCTTGCGGCTGGAATTTTCCTATTAATTGCGATTTTAGGTTTGCAAAGTCAGGTAAAGCAAATGCCAATGGCAGCTTTAGTTGCTGTAATGATTATGGTGTCAATTGGGACATTTCGCTGGTCTTCCTTTAAAAATATCCGCCGCATCCCCCGCACAGATACTGCTGTGATGTTGACTACAATGTTAGTAATTATTTTTACAAGTAATTTTGCTCTCGGTGTAGTTGTAGGAATTGTGATGAGTACTGTATTCTTCTCTCGTAAAATTGCCCAGTTGGTATTCGTGGACAAAATGTTGAGTCAAGACGGTTCCCACTGCACTTATAAAGTAGTAGGACAAATTTTCTTTTTATCGAGAGATGAATTTTTGGAATATTTTGACTTTACAGAATTATTTGAGCATGTCACCATCGACCTGACCCATGCCCATCTCTGGGATCAGGGAGCAGTAGAGGTTCTAGATAGAGCGGTACTTAAGTTTCGTCGTAATGGAGCAGAAGTAGAGCTAATTGGATTAAATGAAGCTAGTGCGACTTTATTAGATAAATTAACAAATAATCAAAACTCCCATGTCCTTGAAAAGCAGCAAGATTTTTGAATTCTAATATATTTATTTTCAGGGGCTACGATTATCATGAAAACTGTTTTACTTTGTACTGATGGTTCATCTTTTGCTGAAAATGTTTACAAGTATGGAGCTTGGTTTGCCCGCTCATTCAATGCTCAAATAAATGTTTTATCTGTCACAGATATTCGCAGTCAGAAAGTAGCTGATACTACCAACTTGAGTGGGACTATTGGACTTGGGGCTTCCGAGCAATTACTGAATGAATTGGTGAATTTAGAACATGAACGGGCAAAATTAAACAATCAACGGGCAAGATTAATTTTACAAAAGGCGGGTGAAACTTTAAAAACTGAAGGTGTAGAGGATTTTAATTTAATTCATAAAGCAGGATTCCTGGTGGATTGTTTGCATGAATTTGAAGATACATCCGATTTAATTGTTCTGGGTAAACGAGGGGAAGCGGTAGATTTTGCATCTGGACATTTGGGAGCAAATGTAGACCGGATTGTTCGTAGTAGTCGCAAGCCTTGTTTAGTGACTTCCCTAATTTTTCAACCGATTGAGCGGATTTTAGTTGCCTATGACGGCAGTGCAAGTGGGAAAAAAATCCTGCAATTTTTAGTTGATTCTCCTTGTACTCAAAGTTTAGAAATACATCTATTAAAGGTAACTAAAAATACTTCTGATAAAACTGCGATCGCTAGAGTTACCAAAGCAAAACAATGGTTGCAAGGAGCGGGATTTGACCCAGTTTGTAACCTCCTAGAAGGTGAAATCGAAACCGTAATTGCGAACTATATTAAGCAGCACAATATTAATCTTTTACTGATGGGAGCTTACGGACATAGACGTATTCGTCATTTAGTAATTGGTAGTACGACTGCTCAACTACTTAGAAGTAGCAATATCCCCGTATTGTTATTTCGTTAATTCCATTTATAGCCCTAGATATATAGGTTAGGACGATTTGCTTTCCTCAAAGGGAAAAGTGAATAGGTAATAAAAACCTGTCCTAACCAATTTGATGCTTGCTATACATCAATTAAACTTGATTTTTCAATGGAGTCAAACTTTTTATGAGTATAACCAATCAAATTCATTTCCGTAACTTGCGAGGAGATATTCTGGGGGGAGTAACAGCAGCAGTGGTTGCTTTACCTATGGCTTTAGCTTTTGGGATTGCTTCTGGTGCGGGTGCTTCTGCGGGGTTGTGGGGGGCTATATTAGTGGGATTTTTTACCGCTCTATTTGGCGGTACTCCCAGTCTAATTTCTGAACCAACCGGACCAATGACGGTACTTGTCACCGCAGTCATTGCTGAACTAACAGCGAATAACAGCCAAAATGGTTTAGCAATGGCATTTACCGTGATTATGATGGCAGGAGGATTTCAAATTCTCTTTGGGGTATTACGATTGGGTCGGTATATCACGATGCTCCCCTACAACGTGATTTCTGGGTTTATGACAGGAATTGGGGTAATTCTAATTTTTATTCAAATAGCACCTTTTCTAGGACAGGAAACCCCTAAAGGGGGAGTGATTGCTATACTTAAGAATTTCCCGACTTTAATTAGTAATATCAATCCCTGGGAAACTGGTTTAGGATTTGTCACTCTAGGAATTCTTTTCTTTTATCCAAATAAATTTAAAAAGATTATTCCCTCGCAATTGGTAGCTTTGGTTGTCGGTACGTTAATTTCTCTATTTATTCTCAGGAATATTGAGATTCGTACTATTGCGACCATTGGTGAAATTACTCCCGGTTTACCTCAACCACAGTTACCCACTTTTAGCGGTAACGATTTGAGGTTAATGTTTGTTGATTCGATAGTATTAGCGATGGTCGGTTCCATCGACTGTATGTTAACTTGTCTGGTTTCTGACAGTCTCACCCGTACTGAACATAAATCCAACAAAGAATTAATTGCTCAAGGTGTTGCAAACTTAATTACAGGTTTATGTGGTGGAATTGCTGGTTCTGGAGCTACCACAGCCACCGTAGTTAATATTCAAGCAGGGGGACGTACTGCATTATCCGGTATTAGTCGCGCTCTAGTACTTCTAATCGTCGTATTGTGGGCAGCTCCGTTGACATCCGGTATTCCCCTTGCAGTATTAGCTGGAATCGTCCTAAAAGTCGGTATAGATATTATTGATTGGGGTTTCCTAAAAAGGGTTCATAAAATCTCTTTGAAGTCAGCCGGAATTCTCTATAGCGTAGTATTACTAACGGTATTCGTAGATTTAATGGTAGCCGTAGGTATGGGGGTATTTGTAGCAAATATCTTAACTATTGCTCGTCTAGATGAACTCCAATCCCAATTCGTCAAAGCAATTACCGACGACGACGACCAAATCCTTCTATCTTCCCAAGAAAAAGAAATTTTAGATGTAGCAAACGGACGAGTTTTACTATTTCATCTGAGCGGACCGATGATTTTCGGGGTTGCAAAAGCCATAGCTCGCGAACATAGCGCGATCGCTAATTATGATGTATTAATTGTTGATTTAACGGAAGTTCCTGTACTCGGTGTAACTTCTTCCTTAGCGATTGAAAACGCAATTCAAGAAGCTATTGACGAACACCGGGAAGTGATAGTAGTAGGAGCAACCGGAAAAGTCAAAAGTCGTCTAGAAAAACTGGGTATTCATGGCTTAATTCCCGAAAATCACTGGATGAGCGATCGCTTAGCTTCACTCCAAGAGGGTCTAGCTATAGTTCGTAAAAAACAAAAGTATTATTACGAAGGAAATGACTCACTTTCTGAGAAAGCTTCTGATGAACCTTTTTCTTCTTTCTCTTAGAGGATGTTGTAAATATTGCGTTTCATATTGAGTGTCAGGGTGTCTGCTTTTGGGTGTTGACATCCTTCTTTTTTACGCTGACCTTTAAATTTTTGGGAGATAATTGTGTAATTAACGTAATTTAAAGTATATTTCTTGAAAATCTAGCAATAATACCTAACTAATTTATTTATTTATTTATTTATTTATTTCTATATTTAGATATATTGACAAAAATTGCTTATTTGTTAACTCATTTAATTTTAAGTAATAACGTTGCCGATGTGAAAGTACAAGTAAATTCTCAGAGTCCTTACTATTATCCTGATGTTGTTGTTAGTTGTGACTCAAAAGACTTCAAAGCAAGCAAATTTATTCAAAATCCGACATTAATTACTGAAGTTCTTTCACCTGGGACGAGTGCTAGAGATAGAGGTGAAAAATTTACTTCTTATCTAAGTATGCCGAGTCTACAAGAGTATATTTTGATTGATTCGGAGAAAATATCTGTTGAGCGTTATTGTCGGGGAGAAGGAAGAATGTGGCTTTATTATCCCTATATTGCTGGAGATACTGTTACTTTTTCTAGTATTGAGTTTGAATGTCCGATTGAACTACTGTATGAAGACGTTGTTTTTGCGACAGAGTGAGTAATATAACTAATCCTTTCAAGATAGTCAAATTAGGAGCGAAGATTGATTATTTTAAATAGATGACGAGGAAGACTTAGAACCAGAATAGTAATAAGATTAATATAGGGATAAAGTAATAAATAAATGACATTATCACCTCAGTTATCCTCAAACATTAGTTTAGAAGAGTTTTTAAAACTACCCGAAACTGAGCCAGCCAGTGAATATATTAATGGTCAAATTTATCAAAAACCAATGCCACAGGGAGAGCACAGCACTTTACAAAGTTTCTTAGTAACTAGTATTAATCTTCTGGCTCAACCAAAAAAGTTAGCTTATGCATTTCCAGAGTTACGTTGCACTTTTGGTGGAAAATCCTTAGTTCCAGACATTGCTGTTTTTGAATGGGATCGTATTCCTTTACTTAGCAATGGGAGAATTACCAATCAATTTGAAACTCCTCCAGATTGGACAATTGAAATACTTTCTCCGAAGCAATCTCCAAACCGAGTTATTCGTAACATTATGTTTTCTATTCAAAATGGTACAAAATTAGGTTGGTTTCTTGACTCCGAAGATGAATCTATAATGGTTTTTCAGCCAAATCAATTACCGGATATAAAACAAGGAAAAGAAATTGTACCTGCACTAGATGTCTTAGAAGGTTGGAATTTATCAGCAGCAGATATTTTTAATTGCTTGAATTTTAGTTGATAATTTACATTATTAGTATTGTATAGTTTATAGAATTTGATGAAGTTATCTGTAGATATACTAACTATATTTATTTATTACTATTTACCAAAATGATTGATCATAAAAATTATTCCAAATAAATATCCGAAATAAATATTTATTTTAAACTAAGTTACTCCACTAAAGACTTAGTTACCTTCCCAGGATTTTGCAATGGTTGTTCGGGTTTTGGCTTTATTAAGTTAACCAAGCTGATCAACAAAGGTACGCTCAAGGCTATAATTACAGCGATCGCTGCCCATTGAAATATTATGGGTCGTTTTCTACCTTTGACTGGATACTCGCAACTCAGACAGATTTCAGCTTCGTCGCTGTTTAAGGTGCCGCAAACTTTACAAGGTACTAGTGCCATTTTTTATACTGATATTTTTTATCTTTCTCATTATCTAGGTATAAACGAAATGGGTAATTGTATTTTTACATGAATTTACACATAATTAGTTCAGATGAATTGTAAGTTAATTATTTATCAATAAACTATAAATAAACTATGAATAAACTATAAATGAACGTGCTGACGATAAATATGAAGTGTCTAATTGCTATTTTACTGAGTTTGTTGATTGCATTTGGTGGTAATGAGTTAGCATTTGCTCAAAACGCATCTGAAACTACATCTGAAAGTCCAGTTATAAATTTGACCCCAGAAGACTTAAAGCAGATGGAAGAATGGCAAAATCAAGCTTTCACTGTTACTAGTAAAGGTGATTTTGCTGCTGCTGAAAACTACTGGACACAGATTCTTGAGAAATTCCCTGATAATCCGGCTGCGTTGAGTAACCGGGGTAATGCTAAAGTTAGTCAGAATAAGTTGGAATCGGCTATTGAGGATTTTAATCGAGCTATAGAAATTGCTCCTAATATTACCGACCCCTACCTAAATCGAGGGACTGCTTTAGAAGGTTTGGGAAGATGGTCAGATGCGATCGCTGATTATAATCGTATCCTAGACTTAGATCCTGATGATGCTATGGCTTATAATAATCGCGGTAATGCTTATGCTGGGATTGGTAACTGGGAAGAAGCGATCGCTAATTATCGCAAAGCTACAGAAATTGCTCCCACTTTTGCGATCGCTCGTGCGAATTATGCTTTAGCTTTGTATGAAGCGGATGAGAAAGATAAAGCTATTCGAGAGATGAAGAATATTGTCCGCAGATACCCCAGTTTTGCTGATGTACGAGCAGCTTTGAGTGCTGTACTTTGGGCAGATGGTAAACAAGGGGAAGCTGAGAGTAATTGGGTTTCAGCTTACGGTTTAGATTATCGTTACAAGGATATTGATTGGGTAAAAAATATTCGTCGCTGGCCTCCCAGTATGGTATCAGCTTTGGATAAGTTTTTGAAGCTTAGTTAATTAAGTTTAGTAGGGGTTTAGTTCGTAGGGGTTTAGCAGACCATCTAAACCCCTGTGCTATTTCTCTATTTTAGAAGAACAAGAACAAGCTTCAGTAAGATGAAAGATGGTTTGATTTGCTATTTCTTCTGCTGTCTCTTGACTAATTGAAGGTTCAGAAAACATAAAATTCAAAAACATTTTTCGATTGAAGGTAGAAATTGCAAGTCCGAGAACTCCTCTTAAGGCTCTAATTGTTGGTATAAAACTTATTTCTTCTAGTTTTAGAGAACCATAGTTTTCTGGTATGTTCACTTTCCCGACATTAGTCATGACAATACTTACAGGTATTTCTTTTGGGTTAGATAAATAATATTTGGCAATAATTTTAGACATTAAAATAGGATAATATATATCATTTCTATTTGAAAAAAAATCTAAGTTTTTCTTGATATCTTTGGCTAGATTCCAAAATGGTGCTTGTGTTTTGATAGTATAGAATAAATTAATAAATGATGTTAGTATACCTAGATTTTCGTTAGCTATACTGGGTTTTAGTCGTTTTCGTAAATCAACATATGTTTGACATGAAAGACGTATACTATTTCTACCTTTTATATTTAAGTCGCTGTTAATTTTTTCTGCCACGGCTTTCAAAATTGCAGCATTTAAAGCACTATTAACAGTTGTATTTTGTTGACGACAACTATTTATAATCTTTTGAGTTAAGTCTGATTCTAATTGTCTACAAATAACACCTGTACGACGAGATTCTATAGGAACATGTTTTTTTGCTCCTAATGATTTTGGCTGATGTAATATTTCTTTTAATTTTAGTTTTACAGTAAACAAAGCACTTTTAGAGTAACTTTTTGAATAATTTATAAATTTGGTGAATGAATTGTTTACGAATAAATTGGGTATAAGTTCCACTACTGATGGCAAAACATCTAAACTTTCAATACTGCTAATATCTTCAGATAAGGTAATTTTGTCATAATATGTAAATATATCAGAATGCAAATTTATAGATGATAATCCATCAGCGATCGCATGATGTATAGTAGTTATTAAATAATTCTTATCCAGGTTATTTTCAGATTTTATCAGTGTAAATCTAGCTAAATATTTATCGCTTTCTATTTTTTGATTTGATTCTTGTAAAACTATATTTTGCAACTCTTCAAAATTTACAGTTTCAACTATATTAATAGGCAAGTTGATAGTACTATTTTCAATATTACCGTTTACAAAATGTAAATTATTATCAATCCTAACAATTCGATTATTAAGTCGAGGATGACGAATTTGAGCTAAAGAGATAGCTTTTGTAAAGATAGATGGATTTATAAAACCACTAATACGACTAATAATAATGATATTAAGTGAAGTCGCTTGGTCATTAAGAATTTCCATTGCTTGCTCAATTTGACTAAGCTTTCTGCATTTTTTCATCATTTTTATTAGATTTTATTGTCAAAATCACATATGTAATAGCATATATTTAAAATGGGGGAAATATCAAAACAAATTACACGAATTAATTAATAAAAAAAAATAATAGTAATAAAATAATTAGAATTAAACAACATATATACTTTTTAATATAATTTTTTATAAACATAACTTAGGCAACGAAAATTTGTCCGAAGCGATGGTCAGGTAGTTTAGAATTCCCTGAAAGGTTTTTCGTAGACTAACAATCCCAGGTTTTTGGCGTTAACTACGTTATGCTACGCAAACGTGCTAGCGTGCTCGGACAGAGCTTAGACTTCCCTATCCTTTGTCCTAACGGACACGTAATGCAACCCTAGCTAACGTAATGACTAATTTACGTTGCTTTTGCATCAGTCCTGATAAATAATATCTTTAACTCAGAAAAGATAATCTAAAAATATATACAGTATTCTTCCATGAAAAAAATAATCTTATCTTAAATAATTGTAATAAATTTAATGGCATTATTTCAAATTATGTAAAAACTCTGAAAAGACAGATTTACATTTAGAGAAAAATCCGTGAGAATGACGGTATAAATATAGCTGTTATTTTTAAAATATTATGAGCATTTGTATTAAACCGGATTGTCTAAAACCGGATAATTCAGATAATACTCTCTTTTGTCAAAGTTGCGGTTCAGAATTACTTCTAGAAGGCAGATATCGTGTTATTAAACTGTTAGGAGGTGGAGGTTTTGGTCAAACTTACGAAGTAACTGACACTTTCCAAAGTAACTCTAGAGTATTAAAAGTATTAATAAATAATCAATCAAAAGCTGTAGAACTATTTCAAAGAGAAGCAGAGGTATTAAAATCTTTCCAATCTCCGGGTATACCCAAAGTAGATGCAGACGGTTACTTTATCTATTTCCCTAGAGACACTCAGCAACCCTTGCATTGCTTAGTGATGGAAAAAATAGAAGGACTAGACTTGTATGAATATTTACTGCAACGCGGAGGTCGTCCGATTAATCAAAAAGTTGCAGTCCAATGGATGAAAGAAATTATTACAATTTTGCAACAGGTTCATAGTCAAAATATTTTTCATCGAGACATTAAACCTGCAAACGTGATGCTTAGAGCAAATGGACGCATCGCTCTAATCGACTTTGGGACAGCACGTTCAGTCACAAGTACTTACTATGCTGCTCAATCTGAGGGTAAAGTTACAGGTATCATGTCCCCTGGTTACACACCCTTAGAACAAATGAATGGTCAAGCTGTACCCCAGTCTGATTTTTTCGCTTTAGCACGGACATTTGTTTACGTACTTACAGGTAAAGAACCTACACATTCTGGAATTTACGATTCTTATCATGATGAAGTCCGCTGGAGACATCACATCAAGGACATATCCCCTAAATTTGCAGACTTGATAGACCGGATGATGGCGCGATCGCCTTCTCAACGTCCCCAGAATACTGGAGAAATTCTCCAAGTATTATACGAAATTGAAAATACTATATCTCCATCAACTCCCATCCCAGATCTTGCGAGTTCTGTACCGGAGACTGAAGTACCATATTATCGCAAATCAAACCAGACACAAAATTCATATCAAGCTCCACCAAAATATCCTCAACAGCAACCAACTCCTCAGTATCAACAACCAACTCAACCAAGTCCGCAGATTCAATACAATCAGCAATATCCTAATGTAGCGAAAGAATCATCGATATCTAATAATGATATTAAATATGCAAATTTCTGGAAAAGATTTGCCGCAGCTTTAATCGATGGGATTATCTTATATATCGTATCTTACATAATTGGTTTTATACTCGGTGTTTTATATGTTTCACTGTTAGACACCAGAGCAGGTCTTCAGGGGATAGCATTTATTTTAGGAATAGTAATTAACTGGCTTTACTATGCGAATATGGAAAGTTCAGAAAAGCAAGCAACTCTTGGTAAACAAGCATTAGGTATTTGCGTTACAGATACCCATGGTGAAAGAATATCTTTTGGTCAAGCAACAGCAAGGCATTTCGGCAAGTTTATTTCTAGTATCATTCTATTTATTGGTTATATCATGGCAGCATTTACAGAAAAAAAACAAGCCTTACATGACATGATCGCTGGTACTTTAGTTATAGATAAAAAATAATTACTTTTATTGAATTTGAAAAACTTAAAAAAACTTAATATCACATCACAATAAATTAGTAGGTTACTGCTGTCTTTTATCGTGATGCACCATTATTAGAAAATTAATTGATTGATTATTGGTTTATTTAATTTATTTATTAATTGATTATGTCTACACGTCCCATCTACCTCGACAACCATGCAACCACACCTGTAGACGAAAGAGTAGTAAATGCCATGCTACCTTACTTTACAGAGCATTTCGGCAATCCTTCGAGTATCAATCATATTTACGGTTGGGAAACCGAAGCAGCTGTCAAACAAGCAAGAGAAATTATAGCAGCAGCAATTAATGCAACTCCCGAAGAAATTGTATTCACCAGTGGAGCAACAGAAGCAAATAACTTAGCAATCAAAGGTGTCGCAGAAGCTTACTTTCACAAAGGTCAACATATTATTGCGATCGCTACAGAACATAATGCAGTAATTGATCCCTGTAATTATTTGAAAACTTTAGGATTTGATATTACCTTTCTTTCGGTCTCACCAGAGGGGTTAATCGATTTAAATCAATTAGAAGCAGCTTTGCGACAAGACACCATTTTAGTGTCGGTTATGGCTGCAAATAATGAAATTGGTGTCATTCAACCTTTGAAAGAAATCGGAGAAATATGTAGAAAAAATCAGGTTTTATTTCATACCGATGCAGCTCAAGCAATCGGTAAAATTCCCTTAGATGTAGAATCCATGAAAATTGACTTGATGTCCTTAACTGGTCACAAGTTATATGCACCAAAAGGTATCGGAGCATTATATGTCCGTCGTCGAAATCCCAGAGTCAAAATAGCTCCCCAGCAACACGGAGGAGGACAGGAAAGGGGAATGCGTTCTGGTACTTTGTATACTCCCCAAATCGTTGGTTTTGGGAAAGCTATAGAAATAGCGTTACAAGAGCAAGAAAGTGAAAATAATCGACTTATCGAGCTTCGAGAAAAATTATGGTCAAAACTGTCTCAACTTGATGGAATTTACTTAAATGGACATCCCACCCAGCGATTACCAGGAAATCTAAATATCAGCGTCGAGGGAGTAGATGGATCTGCATTATTGTTAGGATTGCGACCAGTTATGGCAGTATCTTCCGGTTCCGCTTGCTCTTCCACAAACACTGCTCCTTCCCATGTATTAAAGGCTTTAGGATGTTCGGATAAGTTAGCTTATGCTTCTATTCGCTTTGGTATCGGTAGATTTAATACCACTGAAGAAATTGTACGGGTAGGAGAACATTTTGTTTTAGCAGTGCAGAGTTTGAGAAAACAAGCAAGTTTGGTTTAAGTAATAAGTAATAAGGAGAATTTAACTAAATGTAGAATGGGTTAGCGTAGCGTAACCCATACTGTCGAACGAATTTAATACCTTCATGATTTAATACCTTCGTAAAGAGATACATATCTTAATCTTATAAATAACTACTCCTTTTTAGTTACTAAGATTATGAAGACCATAAAATAAGATTTCTGATTGACACAAAAGCTGCATCAACTTTAAATTCAAAAAAATTTTATCAAAGTCCTTACATCAATTATCAATCATCAACTTTTGCATCATAAAGCATTATCAAGTGACCATCATAATCAAAAAATGCCTGTTCAGTAAAGCTTAAATTGGGAGGTTGTTTAAAGTGATTAACTTCAATTACTTTTAACCCTATTTGAGTAAGTTTATCAATCCTTTCACTCACTTGTTTTACTCTGACAACTAAAGCAATACGATGGGGTGCATTAACCGGAGGAAGTACAATATTTTTTACCTCAGTTAATGCTAAAGCACGAGGTTCATTTTCCGTACTCAAAGCTGCGAATGTCACCTTTGCACTTTTAGGAAATTCAAATATTTTATAGAGATAAGAATCTGACGATGCTTCGCTGACATAATCGAGTCGAAAACCCAAAATATCTCGATAAACTTCTAAAGACTTTTCTAAATCTGCAACAACTAAACAAGGACGCTTAATATTAAGCTCTTTTTCTACTTTCATATGTTCAGATAAGTTTTAACAGGATTGTAAAGCAAAATATATGAATATATAAGAAATATGTGAGAAATTTATTTGCTAGCAAATAAATGCTTCATCTTATATTAAAATTGTCGAAATACCTTCCTTTCTCAGCAAATTCTTATTTTACTCTCACAGAAATCTCAACTTACTAGCATTTCATAGTTATTAATGAGATTTATCAAATTGAGAGTTAAAAATGACACAAAAGCAAGTTACGGTAACTATCGAAAACCTAGCACCTGAAAATGGTACCTTCCTCACACCACTTTGGGTAGGCTTTCATAATGGGAATTTTGACACTTACGACCGTGGTAGACCCGTCTCTCCTGGGTTAGAAAGCCTTGCTGAAGATGGTGATACAGCCCTTATTTCACAAGAGTTTGGTCTGAGTGGAGATGGTTCTGTCGATGGTACGATTTTGGGTCCTGATGGTGCAGTAAATGGTCCTATCGACCCAGGGGAAGTGACAACAGCAACTTTTACTATAGATACTGATGACCCCAATAGTCGCTTCTTCAGCTATGCTTCTATGCTGCTCCCTTCCAATGATGCTTTTATCTCTAATGGAAATCCAGAAGCTATTCGCATTTTTGATGACCAAGGAAACTTTCTTGGTGCAGACTTTATTATTGCTGGAAATCAAGTCTTAGATGCAGGAACAGAGGTAAATGATGAAGCAGAGAACAGTACTGCTTTTTTCGGTCAAACCACTCCTAACACTGGAATTGACCAAAATGGAGTCGTAACTCTCCATCCAGGTTTTATTGAAGGTGGAAGAATTTTAAGTGAAGATGGAAGCTCCCCTCTATCTGCTGCTTCCTTTATCAATGCTGATTTTACCGATCCTGGTTACCAAATTGCTCGTATCACCGTAAGTACAGAAGAATTACCTCTTCCCATTGCAGATCCAGTCAGAATTAGCTCCAATTTAGATGGTTCCCAGGAAGTCGGTCCAGGAGATGCAGATTCTCAAGGAACTTCCTTTTTAACTCTCAATGACAGAGGAAACGCTTTAGAATACAGTCTGACTGTATCTGGTTTAGATTTTGGTGCTAATGGTTTACTCTCAGGTGGAGCAACGACTCCTGATGATACTAGCGATGATGTGACTAGATTACATATTCACAACGGAGAAAGAGGAGAAAATGGTCCGGTAGTTTTCTCCTTGTTTGATACTGTTGCTCCTGAGTTGGGTAATCAGCTTGGTATTGTGGGAAATCAAGACGAAGACCTAAATATTAATCTTAACGATGATGGTTCAGTTACCCTCACAGGAGTTTGGGAAGAAACAGATCCAGCAACTACTCCATTAAGTGATTTTGTTGCAGAAATCCGCCAAGCAGAAGAAGGTGAAGATTTAGATTTATACTATAACGTTCATACAGAAGAGTTTCCGGCTGGTGCAATTCGCGGTCAGTTAGCGGTGACAGACGAAGATAATGACCCTCCAGCACCTGATTTAGTAGAAGTTACCGTCAGCATAGAAAATCTGGCTCCAGAAAATGGTACTTTATTAACACCATTTTGGGTAGGCTTTCATGACGGTAACTTTGACACTTATGACCGGGGTAGACCTGCATCTGAAGGTTTAGAACGTTTAGCAGAAGATGGTAACACTGATGTTATTTCCCGCGAGTTTATTAGTAGTGGTGTAGGTGTTATTGATGGTACTATTACCGGTTCAGAAGGGACACCAGGACCAATTGACCCAAGTGAAACCACTAGCTTGACCTTTACTCTTGACCGTTCCTTAGATAGCAGTCGTTTCTTCAACTATGCATCAATGCTACTTCCTTCCAACGATGCTTTTGTTGCAAATGGAAATCCCCAAGCTATAGAAATCTTTGACGAAAATGGTAATTTCTTGGGTGCAGACTTTGTTATTACAGGTAATCAAGTCTTAGATGCTGGAACTGAAGTTAATGATGAAGCAGAAAACAGTACTGCTTTCTTTGGTCAAAGCAGTCCAGATACAGGAATTGATGAAAATGGTGTTGTGCAATTACATCCGGGTTTTGAGGAAGGTGGTAGAATTCTAAGTGAACCCAGATTCGCAGATGCAGACTTTACTAGTGACGATTATGAAGTCGCTAGAATTAGAATTACTACTAATGATCTACCTCTAACCCCTCAGAATCCTATTTTTCAAGATAACGGTAGAGACGAAGAAATCGTTGACTTAACAAATTTCAATAATCAACCAATACAAACTAACCTATTAGAAGTTACTAGAGATGCTATTTTTGATAATATAGTCGGTTTTTATGCTATTGAAAACTCTGATGGTACAGTATTAGATGAATTTGGAAATGCCCTCACACCAGAAGATGATGGTTATGCTGAAGCTGCGATTAGGAGAAGAGTTATAGAAATAACTGAAAATACAACTGGTTCTCAAGAAATTGGCACTTCCAACCTCTTAGCACCATTTATTATTGCTAACGGAACTACTGAAGAATTCTTAACCAACAACCCCGACAATCAACCAGGAGAACCACTAGCTTACTTCAGCTTCCTGGGTGCAAATCCTGATGGAGTAGAACACATCCGCTTACTAGATAATAATACCTTTGGTTTTGAAGACCTTTTTGGTGGAGGCGATCGCGATTTTAATGATTTAACCTTCCGAGCAGAATTTACTGCTGCTTAGTAGTTCGGACAATATTTATTTAAGATTCAGAGTAAAATAATATACATCAACTGAATCTCTCTCTAGTTTGCGCTGTGTTTAAACTTGTCCCACCCCGATTTGGAGAGGGAAAGATTTACTCAGGGTTAAATAGGGGGAGATTTTTTATATTTTTTGTATATTATTTAATCTGAAATTATTAGTAATTTTAGATACAGTAACCATCAAGAAATTTATATTTTGATTGAAGAAATTGAGGTCATACACTTACTGAATTTTAGTTAGGAATTATTTAACACTCAATAATCAACAACCAGCAACTAACAATCAAAAACTAACAATCAACAAATGACTACAGGAACCCTCTACGGTATAAGTGTAGGTCCAGGTGACCCAGAATTAATTACAATCAAAGGTTTAAAACTGTTGCAAAAATCTCCAGTAATAGCTTTCCCATCTGGAATTAAGGGAAAAGAGGGAATGGCACAGCAAATAATTTCTCAATGGCTTGATTCTGAACACATACAGCTATCTTTAGATTTTCCTTACACTAGAGATATAGAAATTTTACAAGCGGCTTGGACACAATCAGCCAAAAAAGTTTGGCAATATTTACAAAATGGTCAAGATGTAGCTTTCGCTTGTGAAGGAGATATAAGTTTTTTCAGTAGTTTTACTTATTTATCTCAAACTTTGCAACAACTATATTCTCAAACAAAAATAAAACTGATACCCGGTGTATGCTCCCCTATGGCAGCAGCCTCCTTATTAAACTTACCCTTAACAATCAGAAAAGAAAAATTAATTATTTTACCTGCTGTATATTCCGTATCAGAATTGGAAACAGCCCTAGATTTTGCTGATATTCTTGTTTTAATGAAAGTTAATTCAGTTTACCAACAGGTATGGCAAGTCCTAAAGCAAAGGAACTTACTACATTGTGCTCAAGTCATAGAAAAAGTTAGTCTACCTGATATGGTCATCCACTCAGACTTAAGCGATCGCTTCGACTTGCAATTACCTTATTTTTCGCTTTTAATCATTCAGGTGCATCCTAGAAATTATGAAAGCTCATAATCAAAAATCATCATCAAAAATCATTAAATTATTAAGTTTGGATATTTATTAACTTTAGATATATGCTGATGCTGAAAAAATTCAGTACAATATACCAAAAACTATCGGACTACAACCGCTAGAACTCTGATTTTTCTGTTAAAATTAACTATTCCAGAAGTACTATTTATTAAAAACACACCCTTTTGCCCATAAATTTACGGTTACAAAAGAGTATAAAATTTATCTTTTAAAAGATTTTAGTCGAGTGGAGTGAACGAAATATAGCTTATGTCTTACGTCTCCTTATTAAGAACAGTACCGGGATTACTTAGCCAACCTACAGGCATTGCAGCTATTGCTTCTGTAGGAATTCACGGCGCGATCGCTTTTATTTTACCGCTAGTACCTTTAGACTCAGACAGTGCGAAGGAAGGAAAAAACCTAAAAACCGTAGGAATTGTTGAGTTAAACCAAGCAGATCAACAGCGTTTACCTCAAACCAATCCCTCCTCTACTCCTCTTCAAGCACTTCCTCCTTTTCCGGTACAACCAGGTACAGGAGCTTTACCAAGTTTTGCTCAACAAAATACTCCTTTACCAACTCCACCTGTTGCATCCGCACCCCCTTCCTCTACTAGCTTATTTTTACCACCTTTAAATCAATCATCCCAGGGTTTAGGTGTTCCCAGATTTCCGTCTAATAGTAATTCTGCTTCTACCAGTAGTCAAAAGTTTTTTCCCAACTTCAATCCAAATGCTGGTGTAAGGATTGGGACCCCAAAAAGCACAGCTAAAAAACCTAATGTTAGAGGTAACAGAAACTACCGAATTGCTAGAGGTAATCAGTTTGGAAGTAGGGGTTTACCAACACTTCAACCTGGTAATTTACCCGGAGGTTTACCCAATAACCCTGCTCCAATTAATCCCAATCAAGCTGAATTTTCTAGATTACCCCAAGGTCCTCAAGGTGTTACTCCTCCACCAGAAGTACCTGCAAATTCACAAGCTACAAATCGAAATCGTCAATTAGTAGCACCAGTAGCTAGAGTACCAAAAGCAGATGGGAATTTCACTTTAGCTAGAGGTTCCCAATTCTCAGCTAAATCTCCAAATAGTTCTTATAGATGGTCGAATCTACAACGAGGTAATTTCAAAGGTAATTCTGGTCAAAAAGTTTTATCCGAAGGAGAACTTTTTGCTAAAGCTAGAGAAGAATTTCCTCAAGTAGAAACTCAGCTAAAACCTCTTACAGCAAAGCTGAATGCTGCTCAAGCAGGTAAACAAACTAATGTTAAAGGGGCTTTAGTTGTTGATGGTGATGGTAAGATTAACTTTTTTAAACTATTAGATAGTTCTGTACCATCTAACTTACAACTTGCTGTTAGAAAGTATTTTAATCAGTACTTCCAAAAAAATCCTGTTAAGGCGAATGGTAAACCAAAATACTATTCCTTTAATGTTGCTTTAGGACCTAACAGTAGTAACTCTGTTGTTAGACCCCAAGGTTCAAATGGAAGTGTTAGATCTTCAGAAAGTCTTAGTGAACGTTTACAATCTATTAGAAACAGTAGATCATCTGTTTCTACTCCTTCTGTAAATCAAAATGATCCAAAAAAACCATCTTCTAATCAACAGAATTTAAATTCAAAGCCACAAAAGCTACCAAAACTCAATATAATCAGGGAAAAACCTAAATCTTCGACTTCTCAAATCGAAGTTAAAAAACCTTCTCGACCAGTTTCCAACATAAAAATACCTGTTCAGGTTCCCGTAGTGAAACCAACTCCTGGGATAGTGGAGAAAAAACCTGCAAGTAAACCTATTATTGTCAACACTAAACCACAACAGAGTATTAGAAAAACTAAGCCTAAGACTTCTTCTAATAACTCAGTCAACATTCAAAAACCATCTTCTTCACGTAAAGCTACATTGACTCAGCGTTTGCGAAATGGGAATAACTCCACCTCTAAGAAACCAAATAGTACTTTGATTAAGAAATTGCGTCAGGTCAAACAAGAGCGACAAAAATCTGAATAATTACTGATAAAACTAAGTAATGATTTAAGTAATTATCCATTTCCTAAGCATTTCTGAATAATAGTACGTTAGTATGCATAGCGAAAAAACCCATCAGGGACGTTATATGATAATGTCCCGAACTTATTTACACAAAATTATATATCTACAGCCATATCTAAGTTTTGTCGATGATGTGGTTCTAACAAACTGGTAATATCAGGTCCAGAAGGAATAATTCCACCAGGATTAAGGGGAAACAAATTACCGTAATAATCCCGTTTTACGCTTTCTAAATCGCAGGTATTAGCAACTCCTTGCAGTTGATATATATCTCGCAGATAAGCACCCAAATACTGATAATCTTTAATTCTGCGAATATTACATTTAAATAAACTGTAATAAACAACATCAAAACGAAATAAGGTCGTAAACAGGCGTACATCAGCTAAAGTTAGCTTATTCCCACACAGATATCTATTTTTTTCTAAAATCCTGTCTATCTCATCCAAAACAGTAAATAATTCTTCACAAGCTTGATTATAAGCAAATTGAGTCTGAGCAAAGCCACAGCGATAGACCCCATTATTCACTGCATGATAAATTTTTTCATTCCATCTATCTATCTCTTCTTTTAATTGTGTGGGATAAAGTTCTAACTGTGGATTACCAGCAAATTCATTAAATCCAGAATTAAGGATAACAATAATATCTGCACTTTCATTATTTACTATTTGCTTCGTCTGAGTATCCCATAATACTGGAACTGTACAGCGTCCTTGATAACCTGGTACTGCTAAATTATACAGTTGGGGTAAATTACTACAACCTTCTTCTTCCTCTTCTAAAACCCAAATCCCCTTATCCCCCGATGGAGAAACTACACTCATGGGTATAGTATTTTCTAATCCCTTAAGTGCTCTAACAACCAAAGTTCTATGTGCCCAAGGACATCCTAAACCAACATAGAGACGATATCGTCCTGATTCTGGTTGATATGGATTCTCTGATTCTACATTAATCAAACCTCGAAACTGGCTTTGAGGACGAATATATTCTCCCGATTTGTTACGAGGAGCAAGATTGGACATCATGATATTCCACATGGTTGTCCAAATAAATTTCCCTGACTTGATAATTAAACCAGAAGGTAGAGATTTTCCTTTTTTGGTATTGTTAGCTAGTGAGGAGGAAGAGTTTTTAGACATAAATTACTGATCGAAATAGATATTGCTTATTTTGATTATTTTTATTATTGTTATTGATTCTTATAGCGTTACATAAGTAGTTACAATTAATTGCATATTTGTCATTGCTTTCTTTGAAAAAGTTTTCGTAGAGTATGAAGAATAGCGAAACGACTTAATTACAATGAATAGATGGAAATACAAAAATTCTAAATATTTCTAAGATTTACACAATAAGGATATAAGGCTATCTCGTCGTCCCTTCAGATAGGTTTGAGATAGATTTTTTCGGCAAATTCTATTTAAATTGCATGAAATTTAAGTTGACCGATGGGAATAATTTTTTTCCCAGCACTGAGGATAAAAACCTGGTAATCTCCTTTTTCGGGGAATTGGCAAGAGATTTGGGTTTTATTTGCTGTATGTATTTGACTTAAGCATTTTTGACCTAACTTTTTCCCTTGATTTGATTGATTGTATCCCAAAAATTCTCCAATAGAAAACTCAGTTTTTTTCGCCTTAGTAAAGATAGCTCCAATTCTCTTTTGATAATTGGGAGGGCTGTTAATTTCAATTACAGCAGTTTTTTGTACTGATGATTTATATTGCTTTGGTGAAACAATATTTAATCCTTCACTGAAAAAATGAGGAGTTAAAATTGGTTGCTTCTCAAAATTATCTCGATTTGTAGGTTGTTTTAAAAGTTGCCAAATTGATAATTCAGGTAAATGACTGATAATCATTACTTCAGGAGGAGGCATAAGATAATTTGTGTTATGTGAAATACCAGACTCATCAGAACTAGTATCATCCCAAGTTGTATCAATTAATTGCCATTGGTTGTTAATTTTGACTGCATTCCATGCATGTAAAGTCCAATCATAACCACTATAGGTAAACCTTAATATGCTTGGAATTAGGTCTACTGGAGCTAAATCTCGCCGGACATTTCCTTCAAGATAAACAACATTTAAACCTATACTACGTCCTAATTCAGTAAAAAGTTTAGCATAGCCTTCACATACTGCTTTGTGAGTTTGAAAAACTGTTCTAGCATCCTGAGGAGGTCTAATTCCCGTTTTAAGTACATCTAAATCATAAGTTACTCGACTAACGACATAGTCATGTAAAGCTTTTACTTGTAGATATGGGTCTTTTTGTTCCCGAGCAATATATTCAGCAACAGATTGAATGCTAGTTTCAACATCAGATGGAATATTTGCAACAACAGGATCGATACTTCCATAATTCTTCCATGGCCAGTATTGATTTGATTTGGGTGGTTTTGGTTGGTATATTAGAGTATGAGCATAGTTATTAATCGTAAATTCGTTAGCCTTATACACAAATGCCAATAAGAGTACAGTTAATCCGAAAACATATTTCCATTTGATGTCACCGGAGTTAATATTTTTGAAGGTATTTAAAGATTTGAAGGTATTTAAAGAAAATATAGAGAATTTCTGATTGCGCCCAAATTCTTGAAAATTAACAAAATAACTAATTAGAATAGTAATCAGAGTCAGACCAAATATACCTATTAAAATTGTATGAATATCTAGGTTAAAGATTTGTGATATTATGTTTTCTTGAGATAATAAATATACAAGTAATACTACTAAAGCAAAAATTAGGAAGAGTGAAGAAAACTTACGTATAGCGTGTCTTTTCTGTCTTTGCTTGCGCTTGTATACTTCCTCCCGAAAACGAGTTTCAAAATCTTTTGCCATGTAAATAACTTTTTTGAACAAGGATAATATGTTCACTATAAACGTAATAGTTCAGGGTTTGCTAATAAGTAAAAAAATATTTACCCTTTTTAAAAACTAAATGAATTAGCCTCAAGCCCTTATTGATAACATTTTAAGCGATCGCCTTGAGGCTCGGAAAATAAATTGAACCTCCAATCCTTATTATTAGATCGATTCATTTATCAAGTTTTTTGTCAAGAGTAATTTAGATGCTTTTTCCCTGATATGATAACTATTTAACCAGACATGATATAACTGCTAAAAATCTTGCTATGAAATGATTATAAATTCTTGGACAAGTCTAGTAGTAACAGTATTAAAAGTAGTGAACATAATTAAATAAAAATAAAAAATACACATTTAAACTGAATTGAAATCAAATGCTTTCATTTTATTTAAGCTATATTCTTGAACTGTATTTCTGAGCTATTTTTAAGAAAATATATGCTTCTTCGTACTTACTAATTCACCTTTACGAGAGAATACTTCAGCTTTTAAAGCTTTCGGATCTACACTGATTCTGGTAAAGTTATCGATAGAGTTTACAGGTTCAGCATTTGTAAGATGATATTTGTGAGCAGACAAAGTTTTCAGTTCTCCTTCTAGCTGAAAACTTTTTGCTTGATTGTGAGCATAGGGCCAAAAGAATGCAGAAGAAATAATAGAGACAACTTTAAAATCGGGTTCTTCATCACAAATTAGTTCTGCTGACATTGAGCAATGTACGTCACCAGAAAGAAATACTACTTGCTTAATTTTGTTGGTAAAAATGAAATCTAGTATTTCTGTACGCTGATACAAGAAACCACTCCATTTATCTGCATCAGTTTCTTTAAAGTCTGGGAAAAATGGTACTGAAGAACCAATAAACTTAATTTTTCCAGAGTCGTCAGCTAACCACTCCTTCAAACTTTCCATCTGTTCTACGCTAATAATTCTTTTATCTTCTTCGATGTCACTAAAGTAACGTTCTGTTCTCGCATCCATTATAAAGAAATCACAACAGCCATCCGTGAAGGAATACCATAGTTTTGATGGGGTCCCAACAATTTTACTACGGTCTGCGGATAGCTCAAATAGTGGACTGTGACTAAGTTGATAAGTTAAGTAAGCATGAATTGCAACTGGAAATAGAGTTACCCAGTCTTTTTGTGTTGCTCTTGCAGACCAGTTATCCTCAATTTCATGGTCATCTAGAGTCATGTATGTAGGAATCCTAGCCATCAACTCCCGTATATAGGGTTGAGAAAATACTTCTTGATAGCGCTGAAAAAACTGATCGATTCTTTTATCGGGAGAAACAAAATTCAGATCATCGGCATAAATTTGATCCCCTAACATAATTAAAGCATCAGTTTCTCTTTGAGCATCAATTTGCTTCAAAACAGACCTGAAAGTTTTATCTCCTCTACTATCGAAATAGGAACCACTACGTAAACGCAGTAAATAGCGACAGGAACCGAAAATAAATGAACGGGGTTGATTTTTTTGTGCTGAAGCTGATTTAAATTTATATATTTTAATTCCAGACCAATCTAAGGGAGTTTCTTTAATCCGTGCAGGATTTTCCCAATTAGAAGATATCCAACCCATCTGATATTCATACTCTTGGTCGGGTGATAAGTCATTAAAAATATTTACCCCACTCATATCAAAAATGGGATTAAGCCTAAAAATATTAGGTGTTGTAAAATTTGAAGTACCAGATAATGAGATCCGAGCTACTCCATAAAAATACTGTTTGGTATTAAAAATATTATTCCACCATTTAAGAAAACTGTTACTGCTGCTCCAATCATTACCTCGACCAAAAATGCGAGCATTACTTTCAGTTACAGCACCTAAAATAGGTCCAACAGTTAAAGATTTAACTTTCATTTCAATATTTGTACCTCTATCAGGCTTACTAGTAAAGTTTGCTAGCAAAGTTTTCTAGTAAAACTTATACAGCATTCTTAAGGTATCGCTGATGTTATTAGATGTATATATAAGATTTACATACAAATAGATAAAACTTAATGTATTTTAAGCAATTAATCACGGAGACTACTAGCAAAAATCGCTGCTT
The DNA here is from genome assembly GCA_050042865.1 of Mastigocoleus sp. Classification (GTDB taxonomy): domain Bacteria; phylum Cyanobacteriota; class Cyanobacteriia; order Cyanobacteriales; family Nostocaceae; genus JBCCDM01. The sequence continues at coordinate 14,739 of JBHJJE010000007.1, read as the reverse complement.
GAGTGCGATCGCGTAAATTCAATCGACTCAAAATACTGTTAACGTGGTTTTTGACAGTACGCTCTGAGATAAAGAGATTTTTTGCTATTTCGCGGTTATTTAATCCTTGAGCAATAAGTTTTAAAACTTCTTTTTCTCTAGGGGTGAGTTGTTCTAATTGGGGGGGAGGGGTTTCTACTTTGGGACTTGATAGACTAACTTTCTCAAAGATTCCAGGTCCCATATGAGTGTAACCTTTTTTAACAGCGCGAATTGCTTCGGCTAATTCTTCACTTGGGGTATCTTTAAGTAAATAACCTTTGGCTCCATTTTGCATTGCTTTAGTAATATATTCATCATCATCAAAGGTTGTTAACACCAAAACCTTTATATCGGGAGCTTTTTCACGTATAGTCAGTGTTGCTGCAACTCCGTCCATAATCGGCATTCGTACGTCCATTAATATTAAATCTGGCTGTAGTTCTAAAGCTTTCTCTACTGCCATTTTACCATTCTCAGCTTCCCCAACTATGTCGATATCAGGTTTTGCTTGCAGTAAACTCCGCAAACCTTCTCGAATAATACCTTGGTCATCCACTAGTAAAACTTTAATCATAATTTTAAATGATTTTTATTAGATTATTTTTATAGTTGTTAGCTTTTGGCTAATAATTAATAAATAACAACTACCAAATAACAAATAACAACTAACAACTAACAACTAACAACTCTTATTATCGTGGAATTTTAATCTGAATTTCACAACCTTCTCCGGGATAACTTTTCAGATAAAATTCACCACCCAATGCTTCTACCCTTTCTTGCATTCCTTTTAATCCAAATCCAGTAGTATTTTCTTCTAGGTCAAAACCTTGACCATTGTCTGCTATTTTCAAATAAATATCAGTTCTATTTTCTTTTAGATATAAATAAACTTTATCAGCACTGCTATGTTTGGCAATATTAGTAAAAGCCTCCTGAGTTACTCGATAGATTGCTGTAGACATCTCATCTGGAGGTGAATAATACAGATAAATCTCAGATTCGATATCAATTCCAGTATTTTTGGATGTATCTTGAATAAGTTTAGCGATCGCTTCGTCTAATTTTTTGCCTTTTAAAGGATGGGTACGTAAAGTTGCTACTGATTGACGAATATTTTGGAGAGTTTCTTTACCTAATTTTCTGGCATTTTGCAAATGTTCGCTGGCTTGTTCTACATTATCTCTGAGTAACATGGCAACATTCTCTAATTGAATACTCTGTGCTGTTAGAGAATGACCTACAGAATCATGCATTTCCCTTGCAATGCGGGTACGTTCTTGCAAAGTAGCTTGATTTTCTATCAACAATGCATATTGTCGCAACCGTTTATTGGCAGAAGTCAGTTCTTGACGACTTTGTTTTTCTGATAATAATGCTCCAACTAACAGCAGTACAAATACTAATACTAGACCAAATAATAATGCAGCGTTTAAAGTTAAATTTATTAAAACACTCTGTGCGACTTCTTCCGATGCTCTTCTCAATAATCTTCTTGTCATAATTGGTTTTCCTAAGGGTATCCCCAAAGGTTTAATACCGAGAAAAGACATCAATATCATTGCGACAAAAGATACGTAGGCAAATAGAGCAGTCAGTATACGTCCTCTCCAGGAGAACATTAAACAAGCCCGGATGACAACTATCAATAATAAGGCAGGGAAAATAATTATTCCTTTACCTCCAAGCAATATAATCAGCCAGCTTAAGCCAAATCCTACACTTGCATAAAGACCTTGGAATAACCTAGAACCAGAAGGTAATCGCAGCCCCATAACTCCCAAAAGAAGAAGAAGCAATATGACAGTGGGACGAAAAGCTATCATTGTTTCTACCCATTCTGGAGGTATTTTTCCAGGTTTGGGAATTCTGCTCCCTGTAGCTGGGGACAGTACAGTTACCACAGCTATACCTAATAAAATTAGTTCTAGGTAAAATAGAAGTCTAAAAGGGTGCTTTTTCCAAGCTAACTTTTGCATATCACATATCAGCTACAGGTAAGCTGTAGTAGTAGTTTTAACCTTATTAATATAAATTAAATTTTCGCTTTCAAACAGTAACTATAGTTCTACAAAAAATACTGTAAATGGATCTAAGGTACTAAATAATTTTGGTACTTAAGTTACTGATTATTTAAGAGGGTTTTAGGAGTAAAGCTTCATGCGGTTATAGCTATAAAATTCATATTATATAGGAGTCACAGGGCAAAACAACCTGTTCTTTAATTTTTAGATATCCTTCTTAGATATTCTAATTTTCAAGTTATACCTCTAGGAGTTATTAATAATGAAACTACGTAATCTTTCTATCCCTGCTTTACTTGCTAGTTTGGTCATTGTACCTATAAGTGCGAATGCTTTTCAGATGAGCTCTCAAGGTGAATCTGTTAATGCATCTGTAAACTCAAGCTTAATTGCTCAAGCTCAAAACAACACCCCTGGTGCTGAAGGTAAGCGCGGTAGAAGAGGTGACAAAATGCAGAAAATGTTTGAGCAGCTAAATCTGACTACCGAACAACAAGAGCAAGTAAAATCTATTCGCGAGAAATATAAAGCAGATAATCAAGGTTTGCGTCAGGAAATGCGCAATGCTAAGGAACAGATGGACAATTTAATGGCTGGTGACGCTTCTGATAGTCAGTTAAGACAACAGTATCAAACTGTTCGAGGCTTGAAACAGCAACTGGGTGAAAAGCGCTTTGAAATGAAATTAGAAATTCGTGAAGTACTGACACAAGAACAACGCGAAAAACTTGCAGAACTCAAAAAACAGCGTAGGGAAAAACGTGGTTCTAGAAGAGGTAGAAGAAATGCTGGTTTATAGTTTATAAATAAATTATTTTTCTCCAATCTTTTGTAACCAAAAAATCACAACTCACAGTAACCATATTTAGGCAATGTTCACTTATCAATGGACATTGCTTTTTTGTCTATATTTTTTTGCTATCAATTTTGCTATAAATCTTTGACATCAATAATTAAATCTTGGCTGTTTTATAAACCTAGTTTTTAAAAACTTATTTTACATTATGCAATCATAAAAGAAGTAAAAAGTTTTAATTTCATATATTTATAAAAACATTAGTAAATTTATAAATAAGCAACTATTGCCTTTATTAACTATTAGAGCAAACCCTCTTACTGCGAAAATTAGATTACGCTAAATCTACAAAAAACTTTATTACAAAAGCTCATTTTACTACAACCATCGAGAGACGTAAAATTTTACCCCTCTACAACCCGTTAGAATAAATGAAAATAAGTACTAATTACACGCAGTAATACAGCAGTTTTCATCTGAGTCAGGTACAGGTCATATCTTTATCAGGCAGGGAGCAGTGAGAATGTACCTCATGTACTGGCAAAGCTCTGTAAAACTAATCTTATAGCTTTTTATTAACATACATTAAATGATATTCTTACAGTCTAAATTACCGTAAAATAAATTGAGGCGTTATCTCACACAATCGCCTGGGAAGTATTCAATAAAATAATGAAAAGACGCAGTTCTCTTCGACTGTACTGTAGCGAAAATTTAACCGGGTATCTCTTCATGACACCAACTCTTCTAGTTTTAGGAGTGTTTGTCATCTTACCTATTCTCTATGCTATTTTTCTTTCCCTACATAAAGTCCAATTACTGGGTGGTATCGAATATAAATTTATCGGTCTACGTAACTTTGCTCGGTTAGTAGAAGACGAAAAACTCAGAATTTCTCTGAAAAACACAGTTGAATACGTTTTAATAGTCGTCCCCCTACAAACTATTTTGGCTTTAATTTTGGCTGTTACTCTTAACTCTGGGATTCGGGGAAAAAACTGGTGGAGAATTCTTTACTTTCTTCCCACTGTTACTTCTTCAGCAGTTTTGACTTTAATTTTCATGTGGATATATAACACCAACGGTTTGCTCAATGACTTCCTTGGTGTTTTGGGAATTCCACCATACAACTGGTTGGGAGATTCAGCAGTTGCACTCAAAGCTATTATGCTAATGAATATTTGGTCAACAGCTCCATTTTTCATGGTGATTTATCTAGCTGCATTGCAAGATATCCCTAAATCTCTCTATGAAGCAGCAGACTTGGACGGTGCAAATACTTGGCAGCAATTTCTTAATATAACAGTCCCCATGCTCAAACCAGTCACATTCTTTGTTTTGACAATGGGAATAATTGGCACTTTTCAACTATTTGACCAATCTTATATTTTTTCCGGTGGTACTGGAGGACCCAACAACGCGACTCTTACCATCGTACTTTTGATATATCAAACCGTATTTCGTAACTTACAAATGGGATATGCAGCAGCGATCGCATTTCTTCTAGCTGCATTAATTATTACTATTACCCTGATTCAACGTCAATTCTTCAGCGAAAAATTGTGATTGACAGTAATCTTGAATTTTGAATTTTGAATTTTGAATTTTGAATCTTGTATCTTGCTACGTAAGTATTTTGAATTGTGAATTGTGAATTTTGAATTTTGAATTCTCAAAGGGGTTGACTTTCCCCTTGGGGAAAGGTGTCAAATCAAATTAAAGGTAATACCGGAGTTAGTTATCCATGCTTAGAATTAGTGACTTTGCTCAACTTAGTCGCGTTTCTCCAAAAGCTTTGCGTCTTTATGACCGCATGGGTTTACTCAAACCAATCCAAGTTGATAGTTTGAATGGCTATCGCTATTACTCAGCATCTCAATTATCCCGTCTTAACCGGATTCTTGTCTTCAAAGAACTAGGTTTTTCTCTTGAAGAAATTTCTAAGTTACTCAATATAAATATTTCTCCTGAAGAAATTAGAGGTATGCTGCGTCTGAAACATTCAGAAATACAGCAGCGAGTTTTAGAAGACCAAATCCGCTTAAAGAGGGTAGAAATCCGCTTACAAGAACTTGAAATGGAGGGAAAAATGCCCAACTACGAAGTAATTCTTAAACCAGTAGCATCCCAGATGGTTGCTGCAACCGTGGGAGTCATCCCCAACTATGATGAATGTGGAGCAATTTTTGACCGGATGTTTGATGAAGTTTTCTCCTATGCATTTAGTCAAGGAATTAAACAAATAGGTAGCGGAATTTCTATTTACCACGACACTAAATTGCGCGATCGCTATATCCCAGTAGAAGCCGCAGCACCAATATATGAGAAAATTCCCAGCAGTGAAAAGGTTTGGATTTATGAACTACCAGCAGTTGAAGAAATGGCTTGTGTAATCCATCATGGAGAATTTTCTAGCTTAGGAAAAGCTTACAGGACTTTATTAGAATGGGTCGAAAAAAATGGATATAGAGTCGTGGGTTCTACTAGAGAAGTTTATCTAGAGTATGAAAAAGGTGGAGATGAATCCAAATATGTTACAGAAGTTCAAATTCCTGTGGAGAAATATAGCAATAACTGAGATTATTAGCAAAAATCAAGTGAACCTTTTTTAACCTAATAGATATTTCTAATATTTCTAAAATTTAACTCTCAAGATAGACCTAGAGATTTAGCACTGCTAAGTCTCTAGGTACTCAAAGTCAATTATCAATTTTCTTCAATCATTCAGAAGAATGGAAATGAATCGTCCATCACGACTACTACAAATACTTCTTTACTGCGTATTGACTTCATACGCATTTATCACCCTTGTCCCCTTTTTATGGGCACTTTCCGCTTCATTTAAGCCCTTATCGGAGATAGTCAGTGGTGAACCCAATTTTTTACCAAAGAATTTCACTTTAGATAACTATACTCAAATATTCTTACAAGAACCATTATTTTTTCGATGGCTATTTAATAGTATATTTATTGCCATCAGCGTCACCGTTTTAAACTTAATATTTAACTCGATGGCAGGTTATGCCCTAGCTAAATTGAAGTTTGCAGGAAAACACTTTTGGTTCTTACTAATTTTGACAGTGTTAGCAGTACCCCTGCAAGTTACTTTAATTCCGACATTCCTGATTCTCAAAACTCTGGGATGGCTCAATTCCTACCAGGGAATGATTATTCCTAGCATGGTAAATGCCACATTTATCTTTATGATGCGGCAGTTTTTCATAAATTTCCCCCAACATTTAGAGGAAGCAGCTGCACTTGATGGTTTGAATACTTGGGGTATCTTTCGCTATATAGTGATTCCTCTAGCTAAACCAGCCTTAGCCGCTCAAGCTATCTTTGTATTTATGAGCAGCTGGAATAATTTTTTACTGCCAGTGGTAATTTTATTCGATCCCGAGATGTTTACCTTACCTCTAGGACTAAATACCTTCAAAGGTCAATATCTCAGTTACTGGAACTACATTATGGCAGCTTCTATGGTATTTACATTACCAGCTCTTCTGATTTATATCTTTTTCAACCGCTATTTTATTCAAAGCGTCAAATTTACAGGAGGAAAAGGATAGCTAGCGACTCTATCTCTCCTCATCTTCAAATATAAAACCTAGCCTCTCCCAAAGAAGCGATCGCTGTTCATTAAGAATTCATTTCTAATCCTTCAGAGAATAAACCTTATGAGTTTTGTAAACTTTCTTTGCAAATATTAGAAAGATTATGAGAATATTATTTCCTGTAATTTCTTGGTACCAGAAGTGCTATCTCCATACTTTACACCCTCCGAATTGCCATCAAAATCCAGGATTAGATACTATTTAAGCAAATGTAAAATTTTCTATATTTTGCTTTATATCGGTTTCCGGAGTGGTAAAAACTGTTGAGTAGTAATAGTATCGGCGCTCACCTTCTGGGATAATAGTCATAGCTACGTGTTAATAGCCTTTTAATGGTATTAACAGTCGCCATTTAACAATAATTTAGTCAGCATAAATAGATTAAGTATTGCTGTTAGTGCTGTGTTTGAGAGTCAAGATCCTTGAGGGGAAATATGTTTAGAAAATTAGCTGGCATCGTTATAGCAACTTTATTTTTAAGTCTTCATCTGTTCGCGGGAAGCGCAGCAGCTATAGAACTGAGTGAGGAGATTCGCACAGTTCCTTTAAACGATAAAGGCGATGATATCGTAATCAGTTTAAAACAAGTTAAAGACGGCAAGCGTTTATTCGGTCAGGCTTGTGCTGATTGTCACCTTGGTGGTGTTACCAAAACAAATCAAAATGTGGGATTAGACCCAGAAACTCTGGCATTAGCAAGTCCATCCCGCGATAATATAGAGGGTCTTGTAGATTATATGAAAAATCCCACTACTTATGATGGTGAGATTGAGATTTCAGAACTACACCCCAGTACCAAAAGTGCAGATATTTTCACAGAAATGAGAAATATGTCTGAGGAAGATTTAGAAGCGATCGCTGGTCATATTCTATTACAGCCCAAAATACTTGGTAAGAGATGGGGCGGCGGTAAAATTTATTTCTAAGCTTATTTGCTGTTAATTTGTAGTGGCAGAGATAATTCTTTTCTATCCAAGAGAAAGTTTATCTCTGTTCGGTCTTTTGAATTCTAGATTAACAGGACTTCCCCATGGAAGCATAAGTATAGTAATTACGACAGTGAGAAGCCATCCAAAAGTATTGAATCCAATGCATTGGATTCAATACTTTGTTCAATGCTTTGTTCAATTCTTTGGAAATGGTTTAAAAAGTTTAAGCTCTGAAACTCCTCAAATATCGGCTATCTATTTTAATTGATACAAAAGCTTTACTTATATATTTTTGGAATATTGTTAAAAAAATTTTCATATATGACAATACGTCATATTTAGCCAGATTTTTATTTACAATAGTAAAAGAAATTAAAAAATCGATGTTTAGGAGAAAAACATGAAAATGATTGCGGCTAGTCTGCGACGCTTTAGCTTGGTAATGTTAAGCGTGTTTTTCGTTGTTACCAGCTTTATTATTTTTGCTCCCACAGCAGCGGCTGACACTTATCAGGTTAAATTAGGAGCCGACAATGGTATGTTGGCTTTTGAACCCAAACAGTTAACAGTTAAACCTGGGGACACTATCAAGTGGGTAAACAATAAAGTACCTCCACATAATGTTGTATTTGCTCCTGGTAGCAATTTATCAGAACTATCTCACAAACAGTTGATGATGAGTCCTGGTCAGGATTTTGAAACCGTTATTCCTTCCGATGCTTCTGGTGATTACACTTTTTATTGCGAACCTCACCGTGGTGCTGGAATGGTCGGAAAGTTAACTGTTCAATAAATTGGATAGGGTTAACTAAAGTTAAGTTTAGTTAATTTCTATCTTCTTATATGCATTACTGTGAATTGACTAAATTTACTAAAATTTTGTGATGCGATCGCGGTTACGATTTCTGTCTTCTTTCTGGAATAAGGTGCTCTTTTAGTGAGAATGAAGGTAATTTCGTAACCGTTGCTCAATCAAACTATCTTCATAAAAGTACTTTCATCAAAATAGGATCGTAGTTGATTAATCCACCTGAGCATGTCGAATACCTTCATAAACTTGAACATATTCCTTGCCAGGTTTATTCCAAGAATAATCGTACTCCATACCTTGCACTGCTAGATTTTGAAATTCCTTACGGTCTTCATACCATAAATCAAGAGCACGTCCTAAAGCTGATTCCAAAGCTTGATTATCAGTCTGATAGAACACATATCCATTGCGTTCTTCCATCGGATGATGATGATCGTAATCTCGGTCAAACACCGTATTAATCAGTCCACCGACACCACGAACCACTGGTACAGTTCCATACTGTAAACCTATAACCTGAGTTAATCCACAAGGCTCATAATTACTAGGAATAACTATCATATCAGACCCAGCATATATCAGGTGAGCTAGCTCTTCATTAAACCCTAGTTCCAAATGAATATCTGGATTATCATTCAATATATGCTTTTCGTGCCAGAACCAAGAGTTAATATTAGATTCAGTTGCTGAACCTAACAATATAAACTGTGCCCCTCGTGAAAGAGCATAATACATTGCATGATGGACAAGATGAACGCCTTTCTGACCATCTAAACGACCGATGTATGCAATAACTGGTTTGTCTGCATCTCGTAACAACAGTCTTTCTCTTAAAGCTTTTTTATTCCAGACTTTATCCTCAAAGTTATCTTTTGAGTAATGATACGAAATGTAGCGGTCTTTCTCAGGATTCCACATATCATAGTCGATACCATTTAGAATTCCCCTAAACTTATCCTGATGTACTTCTAAAGTGGAACCTAATCCATAACCAATCTCTGAATGACGCGCTTCCCAAGCATGATGGGGTGATACAGTATTCACATAATTGGAATAAACAATACCTCCCTTCATCAAATTAATAGCAAAAGGATTAAAATTATCTTTTAAACGGTCGTCCTGAAAATAATAACTATGATTATTTAGTCCTGTCGCAGAAAGAATTTCACCACCCGTCAGACCTTGATGCTTAAAGTTATGAATGCTATAACATACCCTCTGGTTTGCCATACCATGGTACTTATAAATCTCGAATAGCAAAACGGGAACTAAACCAGTTTGCCAATCATGACAATGGATAATATCAGGACGCTTATTACTTTGATGTAAAAATTCTAAAGCAGCCTTACTAAAGAAAGCAAAACGCATTTGATCGTCCCACTCACCGTAGTACTTACCCCGGTCAAAGAAGCGATCGCCCGAGTGAGGTTCAATAAAGAAGCAAACTCGTCCATGCACCCAACCACAATATACGCTAGTGTGAATAGCACCCCCATACCAAGGTACCCATAAATCGCAGTAAGCTTCATGCAAACCCCAAATATGGTCATACCTCATACAATCGTACTTGGGTAGAATCAGTTCTACACAATGACCCCGAATTTCTAGCTCTCTACTTAGACCATAGACAACATCGCCTAAACCTCCAGCTTTAATAACGGGAGCACATTCAGAAGCAACCTGTACGATGTACATTTTTTCCCCTCTCTTTATAAAAATTCATATTTTTATATGTATATATATTCTTATTTATTTTGATTTATGTAAATCGCGTAGCTAAATAAGTTTCAAGTATGTTGAATATAAGGAATATTAAATTAGATAGTTGCTAATATCTATTCTTAATCCCTAAAATCCCTGCTATTAAATGTTTTTCGTAGAAATATAAATGATTTCAGTAGGTTCTAAATACAATCCCTCACTTTTAAAAATCAACAAACTTATTAATACTTATAAGTAATAGAAATACTAGTCATGGAAAAATTAATAAAAGTAATGGGTAGTTTTAAAATTGGTATGTCACAAAAAGAACTATCCTAGTTATTGGATAGTAAAGGTCAAATAATATTTAAAGGTAATTAGGGAAATTGCCATACTTCCACCAATGAATGCCGTGGAGTGTAATGCAAACTTCTGCAAAGACTATGCTGTGGAATTAGCAAAGTGCATATATCTTATAGAATGATTATATTAAGAATAATTATATTAAGAATAAGTTATCGTCTATATTTGGTGAAATCGTTACTGAAGACTAGATTCAAATGTCATAAATCTTTTTAAGTAGGTTCTGGGAGTCTCCCCAAATAGAACAATTGGCATGAGGCAGAGTGTAACAGAGCACAGACTCTTTTTAGTAAAGAATAGTGTAAACCTGATAGCTTACAAAGACTCGCTGAGTTAAAAATACCCGTAATTGGAAATATCCGGGAGTATCAATTAATATTTCCCGTTTCTATCAACTAAGGAGTTATGTAAAATATTATCAAAGGTCGTAAATCAGCAAATTGCCTACCTGTGCTTATGGCGATTCACTAGAGAAATTACGTAATTGTAATATTGTAAGCGTAAATAATGCTTGCAAAGAGTTAAATAATTTAAACTCTTTAAACAATTTAAACAATATATTCAAAGGATTTTTTCTGACTTTCTATTTTATTTGAATTATTTTTATTCTTAGAAATAAGAGATTTCTTTACAGTTGCCTCAATCTGTAAATGCTTATTTACTATATTTATTATTTTCTGTTCGGTTATAGGCTTAGAAATAAAGTCTGTTGCACCAGATACTCTAGCTACACCTCCACGGAGTTTACTAATAAAACTAGTATCACCACTTAAAATGACTACGGGTGTTTTAGCAAATTTAGACATTCTACGTAGTTGAGCGCAAATCTCTGAACCGCTTACTACAGGCATAATTAAGTCTAAGAATATCAAATCTGGCTTATTTTGGATCAAACATGGTAAAGCTTGTACAGAATCTTGAATTTTGACAACCTTAAAATTGTATGGAACTAATATTTGTTCCATCATATTACATATTGAAGGACTATCATCAACACATGCTATTACCATCTGCTTAGATGTATTTGATTTATTGGTCTGAGGTATTTTTTTAGATTCAGTAGCTATTGATGGTAAATCAGGAACTTCTACTAATTCAATAATTCCTTTGAGAATATAAAAAAGTAATGAATGTGCTACAGGTAGAGTATCCCGCTTCATTTTGACAGCTAAATCCCGCAGAGTATACTTACCTTTCATCAAACTGGTAAAATTGTTGTATGCACTTTGACTTACAATTCGTTTTAATTCTTCTCCTCTTCGTAGTATCGGTGCTGAGTTGGGAGAAAAACTCGCTAAACCTGCTTCGATCCAAGCTTGCCACGATTCCTGCATCATTTGGAGGCAAATGTCTGCATTGGTAAAATTCATTGGTGCTTCCAAAATTACATCGTGGGTGCGATCGCTAGTTACTTCTGTAAAATTAGCTTGTTGAGCAATATCAAACAACAGTTCTGCAATGGTGGATTCCACAATTAGATTCACCTGTTGACGTTGAATTTTTTGCTTCTCATGCAATCTTTGTAAAAGAATATAATCCCAGTAGTCGAATGATACATCTTCAGATTTGAAGGGAATTTCATTAATATCAATATCTGGACAGTAATGGCTTATATTCCTACACCAACGTCGAAAAGGATGATTTCCTCCTGTTGCCCACACTATTCTTCCTAAACGGTAATAAAAGCTCCATTTATGACCCTTTTTACTAGTCACATTTAACTTACCGTTATATTGCAATTGAGTGCATATATAAAACTCTTGTAGTAGGGCTTTAGATATCCTAGGTTGCGAACCATTCATAGCTTATTTTAACTCAAACGAAGATATATAATAATTTTTCAATTTGACTTACAATTTTATATCTAGCTTTTTATATAATTTAGTATGATACGTGTTATTGAATAAAAAATAAAAGCAATTACTCCTAATTACTTCTGTCTAATCTAAATTATTTGTTTTCCATCTGATATCCGTAGAAATAATGATTTTATCGATGATTATGAGTATCTACTCTTTTGCTAGTGTTATTTACACATTTTAATATGTTTTTTTTGTATATAATTTTGATAAAAGTAAAAACTAAATACCGTATTTTTAAAAATTTTATAGATTCTATATCATTAGACTTAACTAAATTTATATAAATATATTAATAAATAAGTAAACTAAAAATTATTTGATAATATCTTTAATATCAAATAATTTTTAGTCAATTAATTTAATCTAATATCTTTTAGATTCATAATGCTACAAAGTTAATGTAACTCAGTTCCACCTTTGCGCAAAAGATAGCGATCGCTAATTAATTTCAACGTTACTCTACCTATTTCTGGATGAGTTCTTTCTACTATGGGTTGAATGATTACTCCTTCCATGATTGAATCAGAGGAAATTACACTCTGAGCATTATTAAAAGCAGAAACCACTTCTTCGCTATAAACACCTGTGTAAAGCACGGGCACTTTAGGAAGATTATAATCTTCACAAAAAGATATAAAATCGATGTAATTCAAGAATTTTCGACCGCGACGTACTGCAAATATTGCTAAGCCTATTTGACCATTTTTCAAACCATATTTGATATCTTGAATGCCGAAAATTTCACCAAATATTTGAGTGTTCTTAGGTAATTTTTTCAAAGCAGGATTATCATTATATGCTCTAATATATACAAGATTTTGATTTGCTTCACTATTCTTCCAGAAATAATTATGACTGCCGATATGAGCCACATCCTCAGAGTCAACTAAAACTGTAAAGTTAGTTCCATGCAGTTTTTCTGTAACAACTATATCTTCACCTACACATAATACGTCTTTATAGCGCTTAAAGTTTTCTGGAGCGGGAAACTTGTAATGTCCAATCGGACCTTCCATTTCCCCATTCATAATTTTGGGAATAGGATACTCATATTTAGTCACACCGAAATATTCTGTATAGTCATCTCCAACTTGACATGTAATATCTTTTCCAACAGGAATCAATAAACCTTCGGAAAAAATACTCCTCAATTTCGCTGCACGCAGCTTTTTAGAGTAATAAGAACGAATACCAAACTCATCTAAATATTTATCTGGGATAACACTATCTATAGGGAAGTAAAAAGCTTTATCTCCTACTTGAAAATTTCCTTTTGCACCAATTACCTGATAGCTCATTCCAATCATAGTAATAATATCAAGTCTATCTGCATTAGGATGAGGGTTAACAGTGTGTATTCTGACAACTTCTACTTTTAAATTACTCATGTTTTGAATATAAAAAATATAAAAATTTTAAGAAAATACAATTATCAATAAAAATATATCGATTATAGATTACTATCTAAATATCATAATCAATCTTAAAAATATCCCTATGGACTCTAATGATAAATTTGTATTGTTAATAATCAGCATTCCTTTAGCAGGTCTGGTCTATTCTGGATTAGGAATAAGCTTAATGGTCAACAGTCCTGTAGTCAGAAATTATCCCTTAATTTCAGGAGCTATTTTCGTTTTAATTCCTTTTGTGAGTGCTGTATCTATATGGATGACAACTGCTGCTAAAAGATATAAACAAAAATAGAAAAATGCCTATAAACTTTTGATAGTTTGGTTTTCTGTCAATTTTAGTATTTTTAAAAACTCACATTGATTCCATATTTGAGTAATTGATATCTTTTCATAGTACCTATAAAAATCAGCTTCTATAACTTTAAGAAATAACTTTATTCAGGAGATAAGAGATAAATAATCTTATCCCCTTTCTTAGAATAATCCCAGAATAAAATATATCACTCACCAAGTACAAATCGAACAAAGCGACTAACCTTGATATTTTCACCAAGTAGAGAGATACCTTGATTTACTCTTTGTGAAACTGTGATATTCTGGTCGCGTATATAGGATTGCTCCATTAAAGATATTTCCTTAAGACGCTTTTGAACTCTTCCTTTAACTATTTTTTCCTTCATCTCATCGGTTTTATTTGCCAAGTCATCCCTTCCCATTTCAATTTTTTGTTCCTTTTCAACAATTTCAGTGGGAATATCTTTTATGCTTATGTACTCGACATTAGAGCAAGCTGCTATTTGCATAGCAATATCTTTAACTAGGGCTTGCTGAATAAGTCTAGAAATTGAATCTAGGTATCACAGGGATTGAAAAATCAAGGTTTGGCTGATTAGTCCTAAAACTTACACGGTTCTTTTTTTTGAAAGTGCAAGGATTTTAGACATCTTCGGTCAATAATCTTGCACTTGTTTGGTGAAAAAACTTTGTAAATCTTTATCTGGCAGTACTTTCATTTTCTTTCAGCAAGCCCTATATTAAATTTCTAAATTTGAAGATGGAGAATTTAAGAAGCCATCACGAATGAAATATGCAAAGTAAGTTTCAATTAGCTTTATATCTACAGTTGGAATACTTGTATCAGTATTAGCTAAACTCGTAAGAGTATTTTGACAGTCTATTTTTTGGTTACTTGTTTTCTGTTCG
>JBHJJE010000006.1:0-113379 GCA_050042865.1 Mastigocoleus sp. | reverse complement strand
TCCCTCACCCTCCCCCTCACCCCCTCCCTCTTCCTTTCCTTTTTTCTTTCCCTCAGCCTATAGCTCAGCCTATACCTCAGCCCTTACCTCAGCCCTTACCTTAGCCGATACCTTAGTCCAGACCTCAGCCGATACCTCAGCCCATACCTCAGCCAATACCTGATTCGAGAACTTGATAGCTTTATTCCTTCAGAGAATAAAAAAGATTTACAAAACTTAGCAAAGCAACTGTCTCATGAAGATGACAACCTAGAGAAAGTTGAGCAAGAAATTAAGCAGTGGTTGGAGGACAATGTCCTAGTTTGGTCAAGTCAACTGAAGGGAGTAATGATAGATGAAAGTGATTATCAGCTTAACTGGGAGTTTAGTAAAGAACAAATAGAAAGTCTTCAACAGTATTTTGACGCTAATTATCTACTATTGGAATGCATGAAGAATGGTTACATGACTTGTGGTGTCAGGGAAGAGATTAAGTCGAGTTTGTATTTACC
This sequence comes from Mastigocoleus sp., assembly GCA_050042865.1. Classification (GTDB taxonomy): domain Bacteria; phylum Cyanobacteriota; class Cyanobacteriia; order Cyanobacteriales; family Nostocaceae; genus JBCCDM01. Next base: position 112,888 of record JBHJJE010000006.1, on the reverse strand, counting down.
CGTCAGAGGGGTAGGGGTTTAACATGCTAAATCTGGGGGTAGGGGTTTAACATGCTAAACCCCTACTGGGGCATGCTGGTGTATTATAAGTAATTTTAATGATTAATTCTTATCTATTAGGTAGCTTATAAAACTATTTAATAAGAATATAAGCCTTTCTAGAAGAGGAATAGGTAATAACGAAATGTTCGTAGAATAATCACTTTGAAATCAAAATATATATTATAAATACTAAAATTACTAGCAGTTAAAAACCTGTATACTTAGTAACATGATTTGTTCATCAAGGTGTATCACTCCACACTTAGTCAAGATTGTTCAGGGTGAAAATCTACCGTCGTCTTCCATCAAGCAACAATACTTTATCCTCTACCCTGATATTGGTTTTCTGATTGTATAGCTAGAAAAATATAATTAGAAATATATAACCAGGACTAAGGCTGCGCATTACAATACTCGGATGGTGCGGCTTCACCATAATCAGTATCATTGTGAAAATCCTAATTAATTATGGGTCTAGCGCACCCTACAAGAATTTTACTGTTTATTTATAAACACGTTCTAAGAGGGTGTTTTTAAAATACTTCTAGTTAGGAGATGTGTTATGGCTATACAAGGATTTGCCATCACACACCATTTTTACTTGGTGCGTTAGACCATATTAAATATTATCGTAAAAATCCGATTTCGTCGTGGGTCTAGCGCACCCTACAGGAATTTTATTATTTATTTATAAACACGTTCTAAGTCCTGATTTAAATAAACTTGTATTTACAAACTTGTATTTACTTACTTCTTAATTGGCTATAAATCAAATTAGGGGAGAGAGCTTCTATAATACTCTTCTCCCCTAAAATCTAAAATTAGCTTTGTACAGCAAAACTCAACATTAATTAACTGATTAATTAATAACAGGACTTACGCAAAAATAACGGAATTTCGTCATTGCGACCGTAGGGTTCCCTGAAAGGGTTGTCGTAGACTAGCAATCTCAAAGGCTTATTTTTCGTCACGAGTGTAAGTCCTAAATAACTGAGTAATTAACCTAAAGCTTTCTCAATTGCGGATTTCAGAGCGGAATCGTCAGGAGCGGTTTGGGGTTCAAAACGAGCAGCGACCTGTCCATCACGTCCAACTAGGAACTTACCAAAGTTCCAAGCGATATCCTCACCATTACCTACCAAAAATTGATAGAGGGGACTGCGGTTTGCACCGTTAACGTCTTGCTTTTCGAGCAAAGTGAAGTCCACATCATACTTGCTCTTAGTAAAGTCTTTGATTTCTTCAGGGGTACCGGGTTCTTGACTTCCGAACTGATTGCAAGGAACTCCTAAAACCACTAAACCGCGATCGCCATATTCTTTGTCTAGTTCTACTAGACCTTTATACTGGGGAGTCAGTCCGCACTGACTAGCGACGTTAATAAACAGAACTACTTTGTTTTCCAGTTCTTCAGGGGAAAGAGATTTGCCGTCTAGGGTGGTAAGTTTGGGTAAAGCCATAATAGATAATGAGTAGATAATAATTGCACAACGTTTTTAATTATCTAGCATCCCTGTACCGATAAAATAACTAAATTATTATTGATATTATTATCGATTTCATAGAGGTAAACTTTTTAACGCATCAATACCATTAATGCATCACAGTTACAAACCCAAATTTCTCAGCTTGAAACCAGTTTTCTCAGGATTTATGATTCGGAGAACCTGTTTCTATGAAATTTCATCAGTTCTGAAATCAATTTCTTTTTCTATTGGGCGATCGCTGATAAAATATCGGTAGGAATTATTAGTAAAGTTAGATGAAGCTTGACTGAGTAAATTCTTACTAACTGAGAGTTTGAATGTAAAACTGTAACAGTTTTGTTGGATGGGATAAGAAAAAATATGCCCCATTTTAACCTTGGGACATATATAACCGATAATGTATTTCACTAAGTAAAGATTATAACTAATACTCAATAGTATTTAATAGGTTCTTTGTATGCAATTTTATATATAATAATAATTATTTTTTCAGATATTGATTATAGTTTTGAAAGGTTTGATAATTGTCATCAAGCTAAAGAGGTATTTTTAGATATTTGTTGATTCTTTTGAGATTATTTTTAAAGATTGTGAAGCTATGGATTAAATAATTTCACCCTGACGGTTAAATAAAATAACTTTCACATCTAAATCTATATCCGCATATTTTTTCACATAGCTTTGTGATTTTTGACTAATCTTATCTGCCAAAATTGCAAACACTTTCTTTGCTAAGTTTAATTCTAAGAGCAGTTGATAAGCAGCATCAGCAGTCTTTGCTTGTAAAACCTTCTCCACGGTTTCAATATCAGCTTTCGCTTCCACCACAGCAGCAGCAATAATCTCTAACTTTCCATCGGCAATATGAGAAGATGTATTAAAAATGCCCCCTGCAAGTTTAATTAATTTACCCTGATATCCCAGCAAAGTCACAGAACTTGCTTGATATAAACCCGCTTCCACCAGCAAAGCACCCAACCAGTTACCCGTGGGAACAATTGCAGAATCAGGAATCGATAAGCGTTCTGCAACCGAAAAACCATTATTACCGATACAAAAGACTAAATCAGATGTATTGCGTACTTTCTCCCGCAAAACAGCGCGAAACTCCTGCAAATGTTCCGCAGCACTTAAAGGCTGAGAAATACCGCTAGTCCCCAGTAAAGCCAAACCCTCCAAAATACCAAAAGCCTCATTAGAAGTACGTTGTGCAAGCTGACGACCAGATGGTAATATAATCCGAGCGATCGCGGTTTGATTGTCTGGTATTAAAGGTAAAATATTTCCATCAAACAAACGTCGAGCAAAGCTGTAAATAGCAGCTTCTCCAGTTGCAGTTTTCCCCAGACCTTCACCAGCTTCTAAAATAAGTGCTTCCTTTTGACGGGGTACTAACTTTACTAAGCTCCAGATGGGAGTATTTCTAGTTAAATCCAAATTATCCCCGGGGTCACTTAGAGTAATTGCTAAAGCCGTATTATTATCTAAGCAAGCAACCTGTTGTATGGGTACTTCTGCACTTCCTGGGAGTAAATCTAGATCAACTGTGGAGTTATCAGATATATCTTCCTCATCTCCAACTCCTCTTCCAATATTAGGGAGTCCAGAAGAAGCGGTCAGGAACAAATGCAGTAAAGCAGCTTTGGTCGCAGCAACTGCGAAAACAGGTAAGGTGTATCCTTTGCGGGGGTTTGACATTAAAACAGATGTAGCATCTAGGGTGTAGAAGGATTATTAATATTTTTTAATAAAAATTGATAAATATTAATAAATATTAATAAATAGTCTTTAGCTATAATTGCTATTACTATCCTAAGTGGGGGTAAAGAATAATTGAAGAACTAAAATTACTCTCAATTTGTATTTGACCTATTGGTGCTGGTTTCATTTCTCCTCGAAAATCTAAAATTTGCACAACAATCAGGTAGAAAACAGCTAACAATATAGAAATTGCTCCTGTTAGAACTGCAACTATTTTTCCCCTATCCATTATTCAAACCTATGATAAATTTATATTATAGATGTATCTATAATATATGATTGCACCTATTTTAGAATTCAAGCGTTGATAAAAAATTGAATGTAGAGATTATCAGGACCTAGGCAAATATATTTTAGATCATGGCACTAATATTTTTCTTAGTAAAAGTGATAAAAGCATGATTAATAGAGCTGCAATAATCTCTCAATAACCTCAAATAACCTGAAAAAAATCTATTTAAGAGTATTATAGAACTAGCAATTAATTCAGTCTGATAAAATCCCAAATAAGTCTGCATAAAGTTATAGATAACGCTTTTACTATTCATTTTAAATTCAGGAAATTGAATTAAAACTTCCTTTAATAAGTTTCGGTATTGATAGTAATCAAATAATAAAGATTCCCTAGCCATTTGGAAGTAACACAGAGCCAAAGCCTGTTTATACTTCTTAGAGATAATATGGCAGCTTATTAGTTTCTGCTCAGCCTTCTTGAGTATATAACAGTGACTCTTTACCCAATTTGGCTTACTCAGAGTTGATACTGTAACATTACCGTAACTTCTATATACGCTGTAGCATCCGGGCTGATAAACTACCTTCGCACCATTAATTACCGCATTAATAAAATAATCTCTATCTTGAGCTGCTATTAGACCCTCATCCCAAGAATCGCTCTTCTCAACGATACTCCTTCGGTACAACAAAGAAGCGATCGCACTCCACCAATTAGCTAACAAAGATTCTAGAATATCAGTTTGTTTTCCGGGAACTCTAACCTCACCAAAATAACTCATGGCATCGGGTAGATGAAATTTATGTTGCCAATCTCCGTATACTATATCTGCACCAGTTTCTTCTAAGTATGATACTTGTCTGGCGATTTTTTCGGGAAAAATGAAATCATCAGCATCAAGAAACTGAATATATTCACCCTTTGATAAAGCGATCGCTTGATTTCGAGCATGGCTTCCGCCACAATTTTCAGGTAAACTTTTCCAAGTAATTTTATCACCATAATTCTTAATAATTTCTAAGGAGTCATCGGTGGAGCCATCATCAACGACTACAATTTCGATATGAGGATAAGTTTGGGTTAAGCAGCTATCTATCGCTTCTTGGAGCCATCTTTGGGCATTAAAGCATGGCATAATTATTGAAACAAGTTTATTCATAATTATCTGGTTCTAATAGCTTAAAGCCCTTATTTAAAATCGGCGTTGCTGAATTGAAGGATGAATTTACTTTTTAAGTTTTGAGTAACACCCCCTAAATTCCCCAAATTTGGCGGACTTTAAATTATCTTGCTCCCCTAGAATTGGGGATTGGGGGCAAAATCATACCTATATTCAGCAACGCCTTAAAATCTTTTAATTATTTTCCTATTTCAATTATTTTCCAATTCCGGGGTTGATAAAATAGGCATTGACTCATAATTTTATCAGTTTTTACCAGAAACTTGAAAGATTCCACCACATCTAGAGAGCATATACCCTGCTTTATATATATTTTGGCACTATATAAACCCGGTAATAAACCGCAATAAGGCATTTGCATTTGAATTTCGGCTTCCCCTGGAGAAAATTCGATAATTTGATTGTCGCTAGCTGAAGAGATATATAAAACTCGTCCGTAGCTACCGGAGTCAGCAGAAATTAATATACCCACATTCGCATTTTCTATTGTTCTGTGAGCATAACATTTTATACATAGATAAGCAGATTGACCAGAAACTAAATTTTTAATTTGCTTGCCTTTATTGTCGTTAAAACTAAGTGAAATAATATCTAAACCGTAACTTTCCTCAGTCTTTTTTTTTGCAAAAGATACAAAACATTCGCTATCATCTTTCTCTAAACCATTTACAAATAAATCTTGCTCATACTGATTTAAAATATCCTCAGTTCTACCTTCACAAATAAAGTTACCTTTATTCAGATAAACTGCGCGATCGCAAACGTTTAAAATTACATGGGGATTATGTGCAACTAGAATAAAAGCTGTGCCATTCTCTCGCATTTTCTCTAAGCGTTGATAGCACTTCATACGAAATTTTATATCCCCTACAGCCAGTACTTCATCAATTAATAAAATATCTGGTTCAATATATACGGCACAGGCAAAACCTAAACGAGCTGCCATTCCTGAACTATAGGTTTGTACTGGTGCATCAATGGCTTCGTCTATTTCTGCAAATTGAATTACATCTTCAAATCGTTCAGTTATTTCTGAGCTTGATAAACCTAAAATTGCCATATTCGCATAGACATTTTCTCTACCGGTCAAGATAGGATTGAAACCTGCACCCAAAGCAATTAAAGGTGCTAGTTTACCTCTGACTTTTACATTTCCAGTATCAGGTTTAATCAAACCACTAATAATTCTGAGTAGGGTACTTTTACCTGCACCATTCGCACCCACTAAACCAATAGATTCACCTTTTTTTAATTGTAAATCTACATTTTTTAAAGCCCAAAATTCTCCTTTTCTAAGTTGATAACTTTTCCTTTCAATTCCAGTTAATTCAGTACAAATATCTATCAAACCATAAAATAATGATTTCTTTAAACTACGACAAAACTTTTTAGAAACACCATTTACATTGATGACAAAATCATTTTCTATTTTTTTTGTAACAAATTCAATATTTTCTAAACTCTGCATATTCTTCTTCTTATTTTTTATATTTGAGATAAATAAGAAAACTAAGCTTTTAATTAATTTAAATATCATTAATCAACAGTATAAATATTGTATCCTACATTCTGCACTTAAAAAAAATAATACAATTGCACTGCATATATCTATAATTCAAAACTATCATTTTGAGTTATCAATTTTCACACCAAAACTAAGCTTTTTGTAGTATTCATAAAGCTTCTTGGACAACAAAATTATATTTGATTTAAAAATTTAATAAATGATGAAAAAGAAAGCTCTATTTGCTAAGAAATGATAAGTTAAAAAACTAAAATAATAAATAATATTTTTATAATATAGTTAGATTTCTTTGAAGGTATTGAATATTGTTAAGACGAAAGTTTATAAAATTCACATATTTGATAACTGGAGGATTTATATTAGGTTGCAATTCTCCCAGGGTAAAGGTTTCAGAAAATAAGTCATTCATAATGCCAAAAGAAAGTAAACCTCATGAAAGGACATGGATGTCTTTTGTCGCAAATGATTACATATGGTCAAAGCGTCAAATACCAGAAGTCAAGAGGAATTTGGCTTTAATAGCAAGAACGATTGCTAAATACGAACCTGTATCTATGCTTGTGAGTCCTGATAACTATGAAGAAGCAATTTCTCTTCTTAAAGGATTAAATTCATATAATTTCCCTATTGAATTAGTAGAATTTGTCACAGACGATTTATGGTTAAGAGACACTGGACCTACTTTTGTCCGAGGAAGTGATGGAAAAAAATATGGTATAAACTTTAATTTCAATGGATGGGGTAATAAGCAAGAATACTCTCAAGATGCTGCATTGGCTAACTTTGTTACAAATAAAGCAAAAGCTACAATTCAAAGCACTCCATTAGTCCTCGAAGGTGGATGTTTTGAAATAGATGGTCATGGTACGGCTATTTTGACCAAAAGCTGTGTGTTAAACAATAATCGCAATCCAAATATGAGTCAGGTTGAGGTAGAAGAAAAACTAAAAGTATTATTGGGGCTGAAAAAAATTATTTGGCTAGAAGGTGTCAAGGGTCGAGATATTACTGATGGTCATACTGATTTTTATGTCCGTTTTTCCAAAAAGGGAGAAGTTCTTGTTAGTCGTGATAATTCCCAAGAATCTTTTGACTATGAAGTTACTAGAAGAAATATTGAAGAACTGAAAAACGCTACAGATGCAGATGGAAACAAACTAAATCTTACTATTATTGATGCACCTACTTCAATTAATGAAGACTATGGAGTCGATAACTTTGCTGCTGGATATATTGGATATTATGTCTGTAACAATGCAGTTATTATGCAGAAGTTTGGAGATCAATATGCTGATAGTAACGCTAAATCTATTTTAGCTGAAGCATTCCCCAATAGAATTATTGAGCAAATTTCAATAGACGGTATTGCTTCTGGTGGGGGGAGTATACACTGTGCAACACAGCAAGAACCAAAATTCTAATCACATTTTTTGTCCTAGAAAATTAACTGTATTACAAGAGTCTCATACTATACCATTACCCAGATAATTACAGTTACACATCGAACATAGAAATTTTTGTAGTATTCATAAAGCTTGTTGGATAACAATATTATATTTGATTTAAAAATTTAAGAGCTAACCCTTTCAACAACAAAAGGTATAGCTAATCTAAAAACTAACCATGTGAAAAATATTCCTCCCAAGACAATAAAACTAACTATCCAAAATCCCCAAACCTGAGTCAGAATTCCTGTAGTTGCTAACTCCCTAATAGTCACTAACAAAGGAGTCACGGGGTTAAATTTCACTAGTAAAGCGAATATTCCCCCAGATGGAACAGGATAAACAACAGGAGTTAGAAATAACCATAAACTTGTCAGCAAAGTTAACCCCCGCGATACATCCTGATATAACAAACTAAATGGAGCGACTAAAATACCGATTAAAGTCCCCAAAAAGACTAAATTAACTAACCCTACTGGAGTTAAAATTATGGTCGGGCTAACAGGTATCCGAAACCAGATAAATAAACCAGTTATCAAAATTAACTTAATTGCAAAATTAAAAAAAACTTCCCCTAACTTTGCTAGAATTAACGCCTCTCTAGGAAAATTTACCCTCGCTAACATAGGTTTAGCAGAAGTTACAGCTTGTATTGGTGCATTTAAAGCTTCTACAAAAGTTTGCCAAAGTGCAGTACTAAACATCACATAAGCTGTGTAAGGTAAATTAGTCACCCCCACAGTTATCACCTTAGCTTCTGAGGCTAAAGTAAACCCGAATGCTAAAATTATCGATGGTAAAAAAGCCCAAGCAATACCTAAGAAGGATTGACGATACTTCGCTTTAATATCCCGAATCATTAATTGATAAGCTAATTCCCGTGAAGCTAATAAATCCCACCACATCTGTTTAAATAACTCACGGGGTCGTTTCAATTGACTCTGGGGTGTGTAAGTAATTTCGTATGGTTGATGTTTCACATTTATGAGTGGTTGGTGGTTTATGGTTGATAGTCAATCAGAATAACTACCAATACATTCTGGAGGGGGTTTGGGGGACGCAGTCGTCCTCCCAATCGGGGGTTTGGGGGAGAATCCCCCAAATCTTCAATTTTTGAACTATAAGTAAAACTATAAGTAAATTTTTGCTTATCCGAACCGTATTGGAATAACTACTTATTTACCAATCCTTACAATATTTTTTGCAGTTCTTTCCAATGTAGGAGATATTAACTTACTTACTGGAAGTTCTTTCTCTATTAATTGGCGATAAATTTCTACTAACTGATCATTTAGTTTATCAATATCGTAAGTCGCTTTGACGTAACTGCAACCATTTTTACCTATCTTCTCCCAAATTTCGGGGTGTTCAATTAAGTAAATTATTTTTTGCGCGATCGCGTCACTATCTCTAGTAGGTACTAAAAAGCCAGATACCCCATCCTCAATGAGTTCTGGTATTCCACCATGATAGGTTCCGATTACAGGTAAACCCATTAACATTGCTTCTTTGAGAGTATTCACAGGTGCGTCTTGATTACCATTTGCAGCTGTAACACTAGGAGCAATAAAAATATGAGACCGGTCTAAAATATCTACGATTTCTGTCCGATTTCTCCAGCCAAGTAACTTTACTTTACTTGCAATATTCAAATCATCAATCAAATCTTGCAAATATTCTTTGAGATATCCATCCCCAATTATCTTATACTCAACATGGGGATAAATATCTAAAACCTGTTTTACAGCCCGAATACCATATTCAATACCTTTCTTTTCTATCAGTCTCCCAACAGTCGTAATACAGACTTTATTAGTAAAATAGCGTCTGCGGAATCTAAATTGGTCTGGGTCAACCCCCGAACCATGAACAATTATTTTATAGCGATCGCAGCCTAATCTAACAACCCGATCTCTAAAAAAATGACAGTTTGCAAAAAATAAATCACCCTTTACAAATAGCTGATCGTAAACATGATTTCCCTCTTCTTTTAGATACCAGCTAATATCATAGCCACGAAAAGAGGTAATCAATTTCCCCTGCAACACACCAATCTCTCGATACATCATTCCTTCAATACCATGCATTCCAAACTGAGCATGAATAATGTCATATGGGGCAGATTTTAAAAAAGGAATAATTGAGTAAAGTAATTTCAGAGAAGCTGCGTATTTTCCATATTTGAAAACATTTAGTGCAGATAAAATTTTTATCGGTGCTTGAGGAAAATAAATGAGTATCAACCCCAGAGCTTTAATAAAACGTCGAAAATAATCTTTTGGAAATCTAGGTGAATAATAAGTGTACTGGAGTAAATGAAATTTATGGACATCCTCATGTACCTTTTTCTGGTCATTACAGTAATGACTATAAATATGTACTTGATGCCCTCTTTTAATTAATCCTGTTATTTGGCTCAGAATAAATGTTTCTGATAAAACAGGAAACTTCTCTACTATAAAAGCTATTCTCATAGAGAAATTCCAAATTTTTGGATGTTTTTAAGTACTGAAAATATGTAATTTTTAGTACCTAAAACTCTACATCAGTTGAATGAACATTTTTAAGTACCCATCATGGTAAGACATGTATACTTTACTAACTCTTTAATTTATTTAGTCAATTAAGAAATTTTATTAAATATTTTATGAAATATATTCTAATTCTATGAAATATATTCTACATCGAAAGTTAAATACTTACTCACTATATTAAGAAATTAAAACGAGATTTTCCTATCCCATCGGACTATAGCCGAACCAAGCTAATTAACTGGATGTTGTCCGTAAAAAGGCAAAGCATCTGACCAATGAGGAGACTTCCCTTGCTGCCATTCCATATATGCTAAATCTAATATATGATTAACACTGGCAGCCAAATCAGACTTTGCTTCCACTAACTGATACTCAGAGTTCCAATTATCAAGCTTTTCTTGCCAAACTTCTGGCTGTAATACCGTATCTGGGAATAATACCTCTAAACCGGATTTATCTGCATGGGGTTTATAGATAGAACCGAACACCTGTCCCCTTTGAGCACGCATTTGGACTGCAATAGGTAAAGACGACTTGGTATTAACATCACCCACCCTTACTTCATCTGGAGACCGCAAAACCTGGGAAGAGTGGTATTCCTCAGTAAATGTTTTCCATGCGATCGCAGCGAGTGTAGAAATAGCAAAGACTGGAATATCTAACTGTTGTCCGAATGTTCTTGCTGCAACTATTCCAATACGAGTTCCTGTAAAACCACCGGGTCCTTTAGCAACAGCAATGAAGCTCAAATCTGACCAAGTTTGTGGTTTGACTAAATCTATCAAATACCCATGTATGAGATTTGATAGTTCTCGTTCCAGCTTCCATACACCACTACGGGTATCATCGGCAAAGTTGCTTATAACTAAACCTAGTTCTGGGGTGGTAGTGTGCATTCCTAGAGCATATTTACCTGTTTCGAGATGAGTTTTTGGGATTATCAAAACAATTTTGATTTATTTATCTATTATTTGCAGTTTAATTATCTGAATTATATGTTACTGATACTCGCTTATATAATTACTGTTTCGATATATAACTAAGTATATTTTTCACGGGACTTACGCAAAATCAACGTAATTCCGTCCGAGACCGTTTACATAGCATGTCCATTAGGACAAACGACATTAGCTAGCGCTATAGTACGTAAATGCTTTAGCGTCTCTGCTAGGAGAAGCAATCTCACATTATTGCGTTGATGTAGTCTGCTCGATAGAGCTTATGCGTCGTTTCACTCCGTTCAACTCGCAATGACAACAAATGCACAATTAATTTTGTCTAGGTACTTAGAAGAAGAAATCCCAGAGTCTTGCGTAAGTCCCGATAAATAATCAAATTTCAAAAAAAATATTAAAAAATAATTTTTGATATAGCTATTTTCTTTAAAAGAATAGAATATAAAAATTGAATCAAAAATAACCAAATATTTTTTAAAAATATACTTTTTACTTACCTAAATTAGGTAATTATATTTTACATATTTAACGATTTTGAACTGAGATCACTAAATTTTGAGAAAGCTAAATAATGCCTAAATAATATCTAAATAGTTGTTATTTGAGAAGTATAATTAGAAAGTTCTCATGTAAAAATTTTATATTTATAACCCTTGAAAACAACCCCGGAAATTATTTACAGTTATTAGCCAAAGAATGGAAAGCCAAAAGCCAAATATTAACCAGGTGCAGATAATCAAACCCTCAAGAAACAATACTTGATTGCTTCACGTCATCACAAATAACCTGCTTAACAAAAGGACTCCCTATATGACTTCCCTTTTACGCTGGAAATCTGGAGCAGCTACGCTCATGACGATTTTCATTACAACTGGTAGTATTATTCCTGTTGTTGCTAACCGTCCAGCGAATGCACAGTCAATTTTTAATGGAAGACGTTCTGGAAATATTTCCATCTCAGCTGGTGCGGTTATTCCCGTAACATATGAGAAAGAAAAAGTTGTAGTAACACCAGATGAAACAACTCCTTTAACATTGAAAGTTGCAAGAAATATTATTGATTCCAACGGTAATATTCTCATTCCTGAAGGAGCAGAAATTACTGGTGAATTAAGACCAGCAAAAACCTTTGACTCAGAGAAAGGTACTCAATTTATCGCAGAAGAATTGGTATTACCAAATGGCGATCGCCAATTTATCAATGCTAGTTCCGAAGTGGTTGACAGAGTTGAGACCCTCAAAAAAGGTTCAAACACAAGTAAAGTACTCAAAGATGCTGCAATCGGTGCAGGTGCAGCAAGTGTGATTGCATTACTAACAGGTAACAGAAAAATAGATATACTTGAACCTATTGCTGGTGGTGCAGCTGGTGCTTTAGCGAGTGTTCTAATTCGAGGAGGTAAGAAAACAGAAGTTGTTGTTGTTCGACCAGAAAAGGATCTCGATATTACCCTACGTTCGGATTTAGTTGTTTCTTTATCTCGTTAAGAAGCTATCCTGCATTCAATCCCCAGTTTCACAATTCAAATACTCAAAGCAAAAGTAAAAGGTTTCCAAAATTTTGGGAACCTTATTTTGTGTGAGTAATATCAAATCTGTTGGTATGAGAATAATATATTTTTTAGCCGGTGGAATTCAGTGCAGAGCTTGGTTATTGAGTTTAACTATCCTTGTGATTACGTAAGTTCTGTAAAATTGCTTGAGACAGGGAATAGATAGGAAAATTGTAATGATTCATATTTAATTTTTAGTAAATAGTTATTTATTTTCCCGATGTAGCTTTTTTTCTGGGTATATTTATCAAGAGAGTAGTAAGTATCTATTGGGCTAATTTTTGCTGATTTTAGCAAAAATCATATTTACTCATCAGGACTTACGCAACGAAGATTTGTCATTGCGACCGGAACAGAGTGCAGGGAAGCAATCTCAAGAACTATGCGTTAACTACGTTATGCTATGCAAACGCGTTAGCGTGCTCGATAGAGCTTATACGTCGCTATCGTTTATACTACGGATACGCTACGCGAACGTAATGACGTAATTACGTTACTTTTGCGTAAGTCCTGCTCATATTTAGAACTATACTTAGGATGGAAATAGTTAGGATGAAATTTAAAGATGCAGAAGCTAGATAAATGTAAGCTCTATTTCCTTAAGTTCTGTAAATAATAATCAAGAGTAGAGAAGTAGAAAAGAGAATCAATTCATCAATTATTATTCATATATTATTCACAAGCTTCATTAAAAAAATATTAATTAAATAAATAATTATTTATTTAATTACTAAGCAACTTTATAAGGGGAACATGCGTCTAAATAATCAAGACTAAATATTATCAAAGAGATAACTTTCAGTTCTATTTAATAGATTTGTATATCTTGAAATTGAATTATTTAAAGAAAACAAAAAATAAAAAATGTGTAATGAACTGGAACTTTTTAAATCATCAATTGTCTGAGTAAATAACAGAAATAAATGAATAATTGGAGAACTAAATTAATGTCTACTAAATCTCGCTGGCACGCCGGATTCTCTACTATGATGGCTTTGGGAATCACAGCTGGAAGTATTGCACCTTTTATATCCGCTGAAAAAGCATCTGCTCAAACTAGTTTCTATGATGTTTCTTCTAACTATTGGGCAGCAAACTTTATTCAAGAATTATCTCAAAGAGGTGTAATTGCTGGCTTCCCTGATGGTAGTTTTCGTCCCGAAGAAGCTGTAACCCGCGCTCAGTTTGCAGCAATGATTCGTAAAGCTTTTCAAAAAGCTCCAAAACGTCAAGCTAGTAGATTTAATGATGTCTCAACTAGCTATTGGGCATATAGTGCTATTCAAGAATCTTACACCACCGGTTTCTTATCTGGATATCCTGGAAATAGATTTGCTCCTAATCAAAAAATTCCTCGTGAACAGGTTTTAGTATCCTTAGCAAACGGTTTAGAATACAACTCTAGCGGTGATACTAATAGTTTATTAGCAAACTATAGAGACGCCTATAATATTTCTAACTATGCACGTAATCCCATCGCTGCTGCTACAGAAAAGCGGATGGTAGTAAATTATCCAAATGTAGAGTTTCTTAACCCTAAAGTCAGTGCAACCCGCGCTCAAGTTGCAGCATTTATCTATCAAGCATTAGCTAGTAACGGACAAGTTGCAAGCTCAAATTCTCCCTATGTTGTTGCAGTTAATTCAACAGGTAATCCTACCCCAGTTGCAGTGACAATTCCAAGCGGTACTGTTATACCTGTTAAGTACGACAAAGCAGAGAAAATCTTGGTCACTAAAGATGAAACCGCACCTCTGACTCTGACAGTCTCTCAAAACGTCATTACAGATAGAGGTGATTTAGTTATCCCCGCAGGTAGTCAAGTAGTTGGTAATCTCAGACCTGCGGATGGTGGTTCTCAGTTTGTAGCTCAGAAGTTAGTCTTAACTAACGGTACAGAATATCAAGTTAATGCAACAAGTGAAGTTATTACCAAAACCGAAACCGTTAGAAAAGGACGCAAACTAACCAGTGCACTTAAGAACGCAGCATATGGTGCAGGTGCAGCAGCAGCAGTCGCAGCAGTTACAGGAGACCGCGCGATCGCAACTGAGGAAGTACTTGGTGGTGCTGCAATTGGTGGTTTGATTGGTGTCTTCTTCAACAAGAAGAAAGTTGATTTAATTGCTATCGATCCAGATACCGATTTACAGATGACCATCGGAGAACAGTTCCAAATTTCTCTACGATAGTTACATTGAATAGTATTGAATATAGGGAGTTCTATAAGGTGAAGATACCTAATAAAGCTTACTTCTTCACCTTGACTCTAAATTCTTAATCAAGAATAATATAGAATTGCGAAAATCAGTTTTCTATTAATTTTTAAAATATATCAGTACAATATATCGATTATCCAAATGCATGACTTTATCTATGTAAGGTCATGCATTTATTTTTATCAAATATTTGTTAACTATTTATAAAAACTATTAAACGTGCAATATGATTTTGTAGAAGCATAATTGTTTAGTTATAAATCAATAAAATAGAAATCTGATTAAAGTGGGAGCATCCCAATTTTGCATGATCAAGATTTTGGTTGTCATTGCGAACGAAGTGAAGCAATCGCAAGACTTTGAGATTGCTTCGTTCCACTCACAATGACAAATAGTATTTTTACACATTTGGGATGCTCCCATTAAAGTTTCCTATTATCAATACGGACTTTTATTAGATATCAGATATTTAGTAGCAATTTTCATGTTTAATAAATAGTAATGTCATTGTTCTATTTATATGTAAAATCTAACTAACAGATAGCAATTTATTTTCCCATACGTGGTAGATAAAGGTTCAATAGAATAAAACACTATTAATAAATTTCACCCAGTACACAGTAAATCCCTCTCCTGCTACAATTACAAGCTGCTACATACTTAATGTAAGAACCTAATGTGAGAAGAGAGAAAGATTTACCGTAGTTAAAATGGTTGAGGTTGTTATTTAAAACCAAATACCTCAGCAAAAGCTTCTATAATATCTAGATAAAAGTTACCTTGAATTGCTCTGAATAACTCAAATTGAGAACCGGGTGAACCGAAGAATGGTCGGAGAAACCAACCTAACTGCATCCCTATTAATCCATATAAGATTAACCATGATTGGACAATAAATGTACGAGTTTTTTTACCGTTTTCATTTTGTTTAGATAATATTTGCATTCCTTCATAAAGGAATTTAACTCCAAAGAAACCAGTAATCAAGAAAATCAGAACATTGAGTATTTTAAAAAATTGGTAAGAATTAGGGGTAGTAATTAAGAAAAATAAAGTAACTGGTGCAAAACTAAAAAGTAAAACGCTAATTACTGATACAGCAGTGAGTAAAACTGCTAGATGTTGGAGAAGAGTACTACGTGACCCAAATAAGATGTTGAAAAAGAATAGGGTCGGGAAACAAATCATTAGAGTCAGTAAATAAAATGCTGGAAACTTGATAGCGCTCGATAAAGATTGCATCCAGCTATGAGAAGCACCAATAATTAAACCATATAGTGCAAAGCAAACAGAGCTAGATACTAACAGTGAATTGATTTTATTTGGTAGTCTAATTCCTTGGTTGATTTCTTCTAAAAAGTTTTGTCTATCGCGGAGTAGATTGATTAAGACGTTTAAATTTTCAGCTTTATGAGTTCTTTTTTCCAGCATTTTTTATATTATTTATTGACTTATTAAATTATTTTTTGAATTGAAAGTTGATAATAGATGATGATACAAATTAATCAGTTTAACGAATACCTAGTAGATAAGCTAAAGATTGAATAATACTGACATAGATATTTCCTTCTCTTTCTCTGAATAATTGGAATGGAGAACCAGGTGTCCCGAAAAATGGTCGGAGACTCCATCCTAGTTGAATACCGACAAAAGCATATAAGAATAGCCAATATTTGACAATCTTTTGACGTATTTTACTACCGTTATCATCTTTATTTAATTTATGTTTTGAATTATCTTGTAAATCTTCTTTTGAGAATTTTATGAAGTCTTGCTCTATTAATATTTCTGATTCTTTGTCTAAATTTTGTTCTAAGTTATATTCTTGATTTTGTTCTAAATTTTGTTCTAATTTATATTCTAAATTTTGTTCTCGATTTTGTTCTTGATTTTGTTCTAATTTATACTCTAAGTTATCCTCTAAGCTTTTTTCTCGAATTTTATCTGGTTCTTGTTCTAAAACTACATTTGCGGCTTTAGATAAGAAGGAAACACCAATAAATCCAGTTATAGAAAAGATAATTACATTTATTAAAATAATGAATTGATAATGATTAGTACTAATCATGAAAAATAGAGAAATTGAAGCGAAGCTAAATAAAAGCACACTGGTGATAGAAACCGCAGTTAAAACGATAGCAAAAAATTGACCAAAGGTACGCTTAGAACCAAAAATAATATTGGCAAAGAATAGGGTCGGTAGACAAATTAACAATGTGATTAGATATAAGACTGGTAACTTGACTGCTGAAGATAAAGCTTGCATCCAGCTATGATAAGCACCAATAATTGCACCGTATATAGAGAGAAACAAAGAACTGCAAACAAGCAAGGAAATAATTTTACTGGGAAGTCTGACTCCTTCCTTTACCTCCTCTAGAAAACTATCGCGATCGCGCAATAAACTTGTCAATGTCCCAAAGTATTTGATGCCTTTTGATTTTTGCTGCATTTTTTATATTTTCTCTGATATGTTCTCTGATTTTGTTATAAAAATTGATATTAATTAAAATTCATTTACCAACCATTGACTCCACTATCAACCATCAATTACTAAACATCAAACATTAATTACTAACTAATCACCAATCAATGATAATCACCTCCAGAACCATACTTCCAAGCATCAACCCAACGATTCCAGTAATATTTAGCAGTATCTGGTAATAGATTAATTAGTAGTTTTATAAAACTATCTAAGCTTTGATTAATTCTAAATAAAATAGAATAAATACCTAAATTAAGGTAATGCACCATCCAATCTAAAATCGCAATTAAACCAACTTGGGGAATAATTTGAGTAATGATGAATGGATGTTTTAAACTAGTTAAAGCCAGAGTTTTGGTAAGTCCTGAAAATTGCACTACATCCTGTAAAAATGGTTTTAAAACAGAATCACCCAAATTTTGCATTTGAGCGAAAACTATAGATAAAAGTTCATTTATTTGATTGGGAGCAATTTTTTGGTTGATACCTACACTCATAGCTTTCTGGAATAACCAGGTGACAGTTAAACTCGGTTGATAGGGTTGTAGTAAACCTAAAGCTTGAGAAGATAGATTATTGGTTTCTAAAGCTTCTTGAATTCCAGAACTTAAGCGGGGTAAGTGTCGTATCATTGCACCAAAACCACCGAAACTCAGGGGAGACTGATTTCCACTACTATCACCCACCGGTAAGATACTCTTCCAAGGTGTTTGTAAAGGACTTTGACGGTAGGAAGGAAAAAACCCAAACAATGCTCGTTTAAAATGAAGTTGGGATAACTCCACATTCTGATACTCTGGCATCAGTTTGAGGTAGTCTGCAAATAAATCTTCTAAACTCGGACGTTGTGGGTCTGCATCCATATATGTAAACATGTAAGTTGTTCTCCCATCCTTAGCTGGAAAAGCTTCCCAGAAGTACTGACATTGATTTTGTAATGGTGTAAAAGATACCAACAAGTCCCCGGTGTCGTTTTCCGGAAATCCTTCAGCACAAGTTCCCACAACTAAACAAATTGCATCCGGTTTTTTCCCCTGACGTGCTTGCTTTGCAATGGGTGAGAAGTGTCCCATTGCGTCAATTAATAGCTTAGTAGATAAATCCTCATTTACTACAACACCGTTAGGATGTACCGTTGCTCCCTTAAAAGCTGTATTCTCAAATAATTTACCACCAGCAGCTAAAAAATTATTTTTTAAAGTCTCTAATAAATAAACTGGATCTACACCAATATTGAGGACATCTTTCACCCAAACTTCTGTACCTTCAAAAAAGCTGACTCTTGCAGGATTGTACTCAGTAACAATTGCTTTATCTAACTCTGCTTCTGATAATAAATCTAATTCCAAGAGTATATCTAATTCCTTGCGAGAAATATTCCACTCCTGCTCCCTCCCCTTGAGAATTCCCCTTTCCAACAAAGCTACCCGTAAACCTTGCTTTGCTAACACACAACCAATTAAAATACCCAGAGTACCACCGCAAATAACAACATCCCAGTCCAAAGTTGTCACAGGATGTTGATTTTCCCTCACAAAGGATGGTATAGGTGCGCTACCTTTTCTCAAGCTTTCTAGAATGCGATCGCTTGCATGTAATCTACCCAAGATATCTCCTGGTATTTGTGAGAGTATTTCTTCAGTTAAGTTCATATGTAAAAATTCTCAGTAGATAATGTATCTTTATCCTACCGAGAATTTAAATTTTTTATAGACAATGAGTGAGAATTGGTAGCTCAAAACCAACACTCAACTACCAAAAATCAACTATCAAACATCAACTACCAAACATCAACTACTAAACTATTTTCCTCAAAGAAAGTTTTCTGTCCTCTCTTTCAATTATTTCCTGATAAAGTCGCAGGATTATTAATATTCACAAAAGCTAAAAAGGTACATTCCCAAACTAAACGGGGTTGAGCGTAACATAGTAAAGCTTTTTTAGCTTTCTCTAACTGTTGAATTATGTTTATCTGAGTTATCTGAGTATTATTTTGCCAGTGTAAATATTGAAGATAACTAACTAACCAAAGTTGAGTTTCCGTATCTAACTCTTTATCAACTTGCTTTGCTAATTCTAAAGCTTGACGGTAGTTTCGCGGTAGTAAGGTGAGATTTGTAAGTAATGATTCAGGAATAGTTTGTAACTGCTGGTAAGATGCGATCGCATATCCTGGACTCCCTGCTGCAACTTGTAAAATTGTAGGGTGTTGTAGAATTTCCTCATTTCCTGTCTGAGTGAGTACCTGGGACATATCCGAACTATTCAAACGAGAAAAAGGAATTTTTTGAGAGCGGGATACTAAAGTAGATAGAATAGATTCTACAGACGGTGCAATTAAAATTATAGTTGCTCTTCCCGGTTCTTCTAGAGTTTTTAGTAAAGCATTAGCAGCAGATTCAGCCATAGTTTCAGTTTGTTCTAAAACTACTATATTTCGGGGAGCGGACATGGGAGGACGACCGAGAAATTCTGTAACTTGTTTAATTTGCTCCAAACGTATAGCGGGGGGTGCTTTACGTTTTAACCCTTTTTCTGCTGCTTGTTTGGGTGTCAGTAACTGTCCTTGATGTTGGTAAGTCGGTTCGACCCAGAGTACATCGGGATGATTACCTTTTTGCAGTTTATGAATTACATTATTAATTACAGGTTCGGAATTTTCTAGGGAATAAGTAAACAAAAACTCTATAAAACAACGAGCTGCTAAACCTCTACCAATACCATCTGCTCCCACAAATAGGTAACCCGGTGCAATTCTATTTTGCACTACAGCTTGAGTTAATAATTCAACAGCTGATGATTGTCCAATTAACTTTACAAATGGAGTCATGCATATGAAATCAAGTTTTGTATCAATCTTATTTAATCTTAAAACTATTTGATATTACTTCTTGAATTTTTTGATGTACCTCTTCGGGATTTAGACTTGCATCAACTTTGATAATCCGTTGAGGATAGATTGATGCTAAATAGTTATATCCTTGTTGAACCCGGTAATGAAAGTCAATTTTTTCCTTTTCTATCCGGTCTGCAACATGATTATTTTTAGATTTGCGAGCGAACCCTTCTTTCACATCTAAATCTAACCATAACGTTAAATCGGGTTCTACTCCATAAGTTGCAATAGAGTTTAACTGGTCAATTAAATTCATATCTAAACTGCGTCCATAACCCTGATATGCAACTGTTGAATCGGTAAAGCGATCGCATAATACTAGTTTACCAACTTCTAAATTAGGCACAATCTCTTGTTCTACGTGTTGTGCTCTGTCTGCTGCGTATAAAAGTAATTCTGTTGTATTAGTAATTGGTTTACTCTGAGTACCGTTCAAAAGTAACCTGCGGATATGTACTCCTAATTCCGTTCCTCCAGGTTCACAGGTTGTGACTATAGGAATATCTAGACCTTGCAACCATTCTGAACAAAGTTGTATTTGAGTTGTTTTTCCACAACCTTCCACCCCTTCAAAAGTTATCAACTTCCCCTTCATAATTTGTTAAATCAGTTTCGCGATCATTTACCATCAAAATATATTCGGTCTAACACACCATATTCCTTGGTAGGTTATGGCAAATCCCCATCGACTAATTGTCTTAAATCCTTGGGTAGCCATAACAAAACCTACTTTAAAAGTATTTTATAAACACCCTCTTAGATACTTACTACTCAGTTACAGGAAATCTTGCGGTATTGTCTTATAACCACCAAATTCCTCCAAATATGAAATGATAGAAGTACCAAAAGGGTCAGAAGAAACTTTACCATTCACCAACAAGTCTACAACTTTATCAGCACCTTTAAGATGAGCTGCTGCGATCGCTCCGGAAAGAGTGATTTTAATTCTTTTAGTCTTCCCTTCCTCTTGAAAGGTTTTTACCTGACCTAAATAGGAATCAATTGACTTTCCTTTCTTCTTCATCAAATAATTGATATCTTGCCAATAAACTCCAAAAGCTTCGCGAATAGCTTTCTCTTGAACTTGCGGAGAGTTTAGTAAGTCGGTTTTACTATTAATACCATTTTTACCAGTCCAAGTCCCCCGCCAATAATTTTTATTCGCACCATTCCCAAAGTAAACTTTAGCTTTATAATAACCAAGGCGAATTAACAAAACTTCTGCAAATTGATATTTCCCCAGAAAACTGAGCTGCGGATTTACAAACTTGTATTGTTTTGGGTCTCCCGATAATAAACCTGTTTCCCGTTCTCCCAGAGCTTCAAGCATATCCCGGAAGTCTCCCTTGTTTTTTCTAGATTTATTCCGGTTTCGAGAATAAATCTGAACTACTTGTTGTGATGGACTGTATTTGACTTCGTTGACCGTAAAATTATTACTAGATAGTAATTGAGATAATAAAAGCAATTGACTATACATTTATTTAGTTGATTTATATAGGCTGACATCTTGCATCTACAGTATAGATAGATAAAACGGTAGTGAGAAGCAACTTTTAATACAAGCTTTTTTTTACTTCGTTCTTCCAAAAGAGCTTTAACTACAAACGAATTATTTATCCTTTCCAAACACTTCCCTTTCACTGGGGATGGAAACGCAAACTGTGTTCAATACAGAACACGTGAAATTAATTATTTGATTTTTTTGAATTTTGAATTTTGAATTTTGAATTTTTTTGGTCAACCTGAGTATAATATTGGTCAGAAATCACCTAAAGTTTTACTTTTTCCAGGATTCATTAAGGAATATGGGTCTACTTTCTGCTTGAACTCTAAATGCTGTGGGTCAATTGCTCTTTTCCAACCTTCTTCTATTAAATAGGAATGAGGATTCGCAATAAATACCCCATGTTCTTCGTGATAGCGAATAATCTCATTCAGACGCTCTTCGGTGGTGTAACGTACTAGCTGTAAACCTGGTGTTGCTAATGCTCCTTTGGTACGAATAAATTCTAAATGGATCATCACTTCATTTTCAAAATGATGATACATATGTTCTATAGTCTGGAAGTTGTCGTTGGGAAATACACTTTGTAAATATGTAATGGAATTGTCTGCTGTGCGGGCGTGTAAAGTGGTGTGATTCCAGGTATATTCTAGGAGGGGTAAACCTTTGTGAGATTCTTGGGCTAATTTTTTATAAGTTATTTTACCTTGAAACTCTTTGACTAAATTGGGTAAGAATTCTAAGCTAGGTTCGGAAAGGATTAGTAAGGCAGCATGAGTTGACTGAGGAATGTATTCTGCCAAAGCTGGAAAGTATTGGGGAATGGGAGATGCGAAAATACCAATTTCTTTTTTGGTAATACCATCAGCCAGAGCTAAAGCTTTTCCAAATTGTAATGTTTCTGTAAACTCACTGAAGGTGACAATAACTTCTGCCCAAGGATAAGCTGCTGCTAAGGGGATTTCTATTTCTGTAATGATGCCATTAATACCCCAAGCATGGTTACATGAGTTTACTTGGTCACCCCTTAATTCTATTGTCCGGGGTTCTTCTTCCATAGTGACTATTTTTAAAGCCAGTAAATTTCCCCTATCACCTAGTAAACCATATTGTATGGAACCTATTCCACCACTACCCCCTCCGACAAAACCACCAATTGTAGCTGTCCGGTAGGTGGAAGGACTCATCCGCATTTCCCAACCTATTTCCCTCGCTTTTTTGTCCAGAGCAGCTAATTTCACCCCTGCTTGGACTCTAGCAACTCCAGGTTTCACCCAGAGAATTTCCTGCATTTTGGTCATATCTAGGATTGCTCCTCCATGTAGGGGAACACACTGACCGTAATTACCTGTACCTGCTCCTCGGACAGTAAGGGGAACTCTAAGTTTTGTACAAACTTCTGCTGCTTTAATTACTTCTTGTTCGGTGGTGGGACGTATGACGATATCTCCGACTTTCCCTTGGAGCTTCTCTGTCAATATTGGGCTAAAAGTATGATAATCCTGGGATAACTTAGCAATTTGAGTACTGTCAGTAATAACTTCAATCCCATCTAGAGATTGAATCAGATTATTTAAATCAAGTGATTCGATGGGTGTCTGTGTCATTGAAGTTATTTTCCCAGTTTTGTTTCAGCTTATAGGATAGTTAAGTATTAAGTAGGAAGCAGTAATTATTTATAACTAAATTTATAACTAAATTATTTATAACTAATTATCTCTTTATGAAGTATTAAACTCGAATGACAGCATGGATTACGTTACGCCCTACCATCCTGCATGTAATTCAAATTATCTACTTAATTATCAATTTACTACTTTATCTTAATTCTTCCATGAATTGAATAGCTGCTTGATAGATGCTTGATAAACAACTTCTTAATGTTTAAATCTATCAGGACTAACGCAAAAGCTACGTAATTCCCCCCGAGACTGTTTGCGTAACATGTCCGTCCTTGACTCATGCTAGTCTTCGACAACCCTTTCAGGGAACCCTACACTACATGACCGACCGTCGCTTTGGACAAATCTTCGTTACATAAGTCCTGTCTATAGAACTAAATCTATAAAACGCTTCCTAAGTAAGCTTTTTGTATGCAATGATTGTAAATTGCCTGTAGCAATACTAGGCTAATATCTATTTGCGTCACTAATGTATTCAATCGTGATTCTGTTATCTTCGTTATCACATAAATTACTTTACATTTTTCTACCTTGTTTTTTCAAATTATATTAATACGGCTTTGTTCCACTTTTAATGTTTAACTTCTAAATGACATTTCTGAGAAAACTTATTATCTACATCTAGTAATACTTAGTAATTATTCGTATTTTTTAATACTGATTATTACTAATTATTAAAAAGCGATCGCTTACAGTGGGTGCTACTGCACCATTCCTCCCTGCAATCCTTGAACGGGTTATCGCTTAATTTAGAAGTATGACTAAAAGTATGTTTTGTATCTTATTTATACTAAGTATTATTTTAAAATATTCAGACTTAGTTGATTTATATTTAATTATTTACTTAGTCTAAAATTACACTCTAAAACGAGTTTTTGATTCACCAAAGAGTAGGGTTGGATTTCCAAAGCACGTTGAAAAGCTTTGATAGCTTTTGAGTAGTTTCCAATAGCTGCATAACATAAACCCATACCATGCAGAGCACCAAAATGTACTGAATTAAGACGAACAGCCATCTTACAGTCAGCTAGAGAGTTGTGATAATCTCCGATGGAGTAGTAAAGAAACGCTCGACGATTCCAAGCTTCTGCAAAGTCTGGTTGCTTGCGAATAAGTTCAATTAAGATAGTTTTAGCCTCCTCAGTTTTTCCAGAATCTAATAATTTTTGAGAACGTTCTATCATTTCTAGACCGTAAACTCCTTTCTCTTTGAACCAGATTCGCCAGAGTTTTCGAGTCGCACTATCTCGGATAGTTTCATCGGGGCTTTTCAAATCTTTAAGTAAGGAACTGATAAATAAAGAATCCATAAAATTGGCATTAATCATTATTTTAAATCTCGCATAAAATCACCTAGAAAATCATATGTTTACCGACTTTTAATTTTTTACTTTTAATTACTACATAATTGCTATATGGGTAACTATACAGGTAATAATTGCAATATTTTCTGTATTTAACAATACTTTTTCTCTGATGCGAGTAATTTCCACAATGGTAATTGTGATTCTCTTGTAACAGAATTTTTATCAGTCAAAGTAAATATTAAATTTTAATAAAGACGCAACATTTGAGAGTAGCTATGGTGGAGTGAGTGCTAAGTAGTTGCTAGTGAATACTGAGTTAACAGATAATCCTCTTCGTGTATCCATTCCCATTACTATTATTTATTAGGCATCTGAACCCTATTTATTGCGTGACTATCGTTTCTAAAACACGAAAATTCTCCCGCAAACGGTCTTAGACATAATCACCTAAATTGTGGGTAAATCCTAAAAAAATTAAATTGCTAATAAAATCATAATGATTGATGAAAAATCATAAAAATCATAAAATTATATGTCTCAACAAGAACCTAAAAAAAATCCTATTTCTAAGCATATTGTTCTAACTTCTCATCCTAGTAACTTTGGTCCAAAACCGATATCAATTAACTGGGGTGCTAAAGACCCAATGGAAAGGGGACCTGTTATTGCAACTCTAACATCTAGAGCACATCGTAATGTCATTGGGACTCACTCTGGTAATTATGCAGTTTATCGCGCTCTAGCAGTAGCTAGCGGTGTCCTTCAGTCAAACCACCGAGCTGATTTGACAAATACATCACCCGTAGAACATATTGGAAATTATGAATCTTGGTTTGATGCAGATAAAATAGTCTCCCTCGACCCCTTTGGAGCGACAGTTGGTGAAGTTTTCTCACCCTATTACGAAAAAGGCTATGATATTCGTCCCACAATTGCTATTACTAAGGCACATATTAATATGCCTGAACTACAAGATGCTGTAAATAAGGGACGCTTACAGATTGATGGTAAAATTATGAAGTCCGGAGGAGACTTAGTAGTTACCAAAGCCGCAATAGAAGCAGTTTGGTATTTACCAGGAGTGGCAAAGCGATTTAATATCTCTGAAGGAGACCTACGTCGTGCTTTATTTGAGCAAACTGGAGGTATGTTTCCAGAGTTAGTTACAAGACCGGATTTAGAAGTTTTTTTACCACCAATTGCAGGAACCACCGTTTACATTATTGGTGATGTCGCTGCTATTAATGACCCCGAAAAACCTTTAGCTGTGAGAGTCCACGATGAGTGTAACGGTTCTGACGTTTTCGGTTCCGATATTTGTACTTGTCGTCCTTATTTAGTACATGGGATTGAAGTCTGCGTGAAAACTGCTCAAGAAGGCGGTACTGGTATTATAGTTTACTTCAGAAAAGAAGGACGTGCCCTTGGAGAAGTAACTAAGTTCCTAGTATACAATGCCCGTAAGCGACAAGAAGGTGGAGACACTGCCGATGCTTACTTTTCCCGTACAGAATGCGTTGCAGGTGTCCAAGATATGCGCTTTCAAGAACTGATGCCGGATGTATTACACTGGTTAGGAGTGAAGCGCATTGATAGAATGGTTTCTATGAGCAATATGAAGTATGATGCGATCGCACAATCGGGTATTGAAATAGTAGAGCGTATTCCCATACCCGATGAGTTAGTTCCTGAAGATGCACGGGTAGAAATTGAAGCCAAAAAAGCCGCAGGATACTACACCACAGATGATGTCCTGGATAACGATGGTTTATCTGATATCAAGGGACGTTCTTTATAGTTTGGCAATGGGTGATGGGTAATAAGTAATGCAGGTAGTAAGTCATGAGTAATTGTTATTGGTAATTGTTACTGGTAATTAATAATTGACAGCTTCGTTATTTATTTTTTTTCACCACCAACCTCTCACCATTCACCATCCATCACTCACCACACTCACCACCAACCTACTTTTGCATAACTTCCTCTCCTCCAGAAATAGTAAATCTTTGAATACACTTTGAGTAGAAAATTGCTTTTACCTGAAGGAGGTGGAAAAATTATTATTACTCTTAAACTAATTAATTACAGTGACTTCCCTATCACATTACTGGAAATTCGTCAAGGTAAATTCTAGTGGTAAATGTCGAATTGAAATGTTAGCTGCTGCTCATAATTATTTCAAGGAAAAATTTCCAGATTTATCAGAAGATGATGAGGTTACAGATGCTGCAATTATACGGCAACTGTGGCAAGATAAGTCTTCCCAGGTGCTAGAAGATTATAATTTAGCGCAAATCTGCCTACGCTGTTATATCTCTCAACAAATTTATCGCGTCTGTTTTGATTTAGGAGGGAGATTTGGTATTAGTAACGGTTTTAACGCAGAGGATTTATTTCCTTTAGTGTTGGATGATGAGGTAATGCTTTCTCAGTCTAAATATAATAAATCTCAATCTGGAATTGGTCAATATAATAAATCTCAATCTAATAAATCTCAATCGAACTCTTATAAATCCTTAGCCACTAACATTTTACAAACATTTGACCCCGGTAAAGGTTCTCTGAAAACTTGGATTTCTCGTTATGTTAAACAGCATCCAGAAATTAAGCAATTCTTGATGCAGCACGGGGTTTACTTAATTAGTGACTGGGCACTGTTAAATGATACCAATCATAAACAATTGCAGCGAATTTTGCACAAAATGTATCAGTTAGCACCTGAAGAAATTCAGCAAAGTTGTGAATTACTAACTAGTTATCATGCAGTTTATCGCGAAGACCGTTTACAAGCGCGACTCCAGGGACATACTTTACCCTGTAAACCACCAAACAATCAGCAATTGCAGCGAATTTCCCAAGATTTGCAAACTCGAACTGGTATTACTTTGAATGAGCAAGTTATTTTAAAAAAATTGCAGTCGAGTGCAGCTAAACTCAGACAGTATAAGATAGCAGCAAGTGGTGGTTCAATGGCTTCTGTAGCTTTCGATAAACCAGAAATCCAGCCAGCTATCGAAGCTTCTTTAGCAAATCAAACTGATACAAATACAGAACAAATTGAATTTATTAAACTATATCAAGAGCAATTTTTCGTTAGTTTAGATAAAGCTGTTTCTGAAGTTATTACAGATTATATTTCCCGTTCCCAGGGGAAACGTAAGTCTTTAGAAAAAGAATTTATCAAAGGTTTGCATCTGTTCCACTGTGAGGGTAAATCCATGAATCAGATAGCACCAGAAATCGGTTTTAAAAAACAATATGAAGTAACTCGTTTGTTAAAATTAAATCAATTTCGTGCTGATATTCGTCAAAGCTTACTGATAAATTTAAGTAGCAGTGTTATGGAAATAGCTCAGGAGTTTACAGACTGCGATCGCTTACAAAATTTAGATAAGCAAGTAGAGTCAATCTTAGATGAACAGATATCTACAATTATTCAAGAAGCTGAATCGGAAGTCAGAAACCCAGTCCGCAATAAACCGCTACGGAATCTGATTGCTCGTCGCATTTGTAGTTATTTAAATAATCAAGATAATAATCAAGATAATAATCACAATAATAATCAAGATAATTAAAATAATTCAGAATTATTATTGTTTTATTCTTTTACTTTATCCTTTGAAAGTTAAGTATTTAACAAATAGCACTAAATTACCTATTATAATTTATTAATTCCCCATAGAATCATGACAAACCAAGCACCGGACATAGA
Source organism: Mastigocoleus sp. (assembly GCA_050042865.1). GTDB lineage: Bacteria > Cyanobacteriota > Cyanobacteriia > Cyanobacteriales > Nostocaceae > JBCCDM01. The sequence goes on along the minus strand of JBHJJE010000006.1, from coordinate 84,359 downwards.
ATTCACGGATTTCATAGATTGGCGATCGCTAAATGAAACTCGTACAGAGTTATCGGTAGATGATTTGAAAAAAGCTGCACTTAATAGTCAATCAATTTTTTTACCACAGCAGCGTTGGCAGGTTTATACTAATACTTTGGCTGTTTTAGGTTTTCAAAAATGGCTGTATGAGCGCTCTCCTGATTTAAGTATTGATATCCAAGATTCATCTATCTGGAAAAGTGTGTATGCTAATTTAGTTCCGATTGCCTGTAATATTCAAGTTGGTAATTTTAAAATTTGTATTATTAATGCAAGTAGTTTAACTGACGAACATAATATTCCTTTTGCGGCATTTGATATCCCAGATTTCACTGCTCATTTCTATGTATTAATGCAGGTAGAAGAGGAAAAAGCAGAGGTGGCGATATCTGGTTTTATGAGCTATCAGCAATATCAAAAATATCAAAAAACAGCAAATATAAAAACTGAGTCTGATTGGACTTATGAGATTCCTGATACTTGGTTTAATTCTAATACAAATGATTTGATACTTAATTTACGTTGTTTAGTACCAGATGCAATTAATTTACCACAATTTAGTATTAATTCAAATCTAAATTCAAATCTAAATTCAAATTTAGACATAAATGCAAAAACTACTAATACCCAAACACTGCAAGCAAAAATTTCTCAACTAAAACCTCGATTTCAAAAACAGTATCCTTGGCAGCTATTATCAGTTTCAGAAGGTAGAGAATTACTCAATTCACCCGAATTAATGAATCTCTTACAACCCCAAACTAATCCAGATAGCCCTATATCTATAAAACCCCTGATAAATGTTGCTAAATGGCTGCAAAATCAAGTAGATACAGTAGCAGAAGAACTAGGATGGATGTTAATTCCATCATTAGCACCATCAGGAATGCGCTATCTGGAAAACTTTACTCAAATTAGAGTTAGTTTGGAACAGCAGGGAACTCACATTCCTGCTTCTGCACAAGCTGCTTACCGAAATTTAGACTGCGACCGCGGAAGTTTACGCTTGTATGCGATCGCTTGGATAGATGAAGATAATTCGGAGTGGACATTGATTGTTGCTTTAGGTTCTCAGCCAGAAAAGTCAATGCCGAAAAAACTTGATTTAGAAGTACGGGATGCAACACAGCAACTATTTTCTCAAACCCTAACAGATACAACTCAGGGTATTATTTATGCAGAGGTTATCGGCGACTTGGATGAATGTTTCTGGATAAATATAACCGCAGATGATGAATTTTTATTTGAGATACCGCCTTTTGGTTTGGGAATGGAGTAAAGAAATTACTCAGTATTAAGCTTTAAATCTTAATTTAGCGATATAAACTGAATTTAATAATGTAGATTTATTGCACATATTTTTTAATTTTTATGGTTTATAGAGTGAGGTGCAAGATATGAATTTACATGGTTTAGTTTTTTCGCACCAACCTACTTAATTCTAGATTTTCTTAATGAGAAAATCTATTACCGCTTGATTAATTATTTTTGTTGCACCTGTAGAAGCATCATGACCACATTTTGGAATAATTTGTAATTTTGAATTTGGTAAATACTGATTTAATTTTTCACCATGACTCGGAGGAAACCAACTATCATATTCACCCCAAAGTATCAGAACTGGGGAATTAATCAAATGAAGCTTATCTTGAATTTGAGTTAACCAACTTCCCTTATTAGTTCGACTCTTGTTGATTTCCTGTGCAGCAATCTGTAACTCTTCAGCAGCTTTGGAGAGAGTACCAGGAATTTTTATGAAAGGATAAGTTATCCAGTAGATATCTTTCTTGGTAAGTATTGATGGGTCAAAAAGAACCTCACGTCTTTCTGTTTCAATCAGCTTTCTAACTAAAGGTGCAAACCAATAGGTCAAACGTAAATAGTCAATTACTTTGATTACTTCTAATGGTGCCATAGAAAGTGCTTTCATTCCCCAATGAGGCAAATCTTCAGCAAAAACTGGTAAATTAATAACCACCATACTAGCGATTAACTGAGGATTATTTTGAGCGATCGCTAAAGAGATTAATGCTCCTAGAGATTCCGCAACAATTATTACTGGTTCATCACACAGTTGACAAATAATTCGTTCAAATTCAATTGCTTGGTGTCCTGGAATTTCTTGACGGTATAGGGGTTTTTCAGAAAATCCAAATCCCTTTGCATCAAAACAAATTACTCGAAAATATTTTGATAGTGCTTCTACGCTATTTCGCCAGTTATAGCTCCAACTTCCCACTCCATGGAGTAAAAATAAAGGTTTACCCTTACCTTTTTCTCCATAAGCTATTTTTACAGGATAACCGCAAGCATCGCTAATTGTCAGATATTGCTTTCCTTGAGGAAAAGTTGCTTGCCACCAGTCTTGCATAAGTTATCACCATTTATTGATTATTTAACCACCCGAGAACAATTGTGCTAATACTCTAGTAAGGAAAACGGTTAAAGCAACTAAAGCGATCGCAAGTGCAAATAAACCAATCAACATTACCAAAACAAACCAACCGTCAGCTTTTTTTCTTCGAGTCGGAAACTTTAAGTGTTCTTCTAAAAGTTTAATGTTATGGTCGTTGGCTTTCCAAGCAAAATCGAAAAAGTCGCCAAAAATCGGTATTGCACCAACTAAACCATCTAAGGTGATATTCCAGACCATTCTTCCCAAAGTGGCTTTAGATACCCCTAAACGTGCAGCTTCTAGGACGATATAGGCAGATAGCATAACTCCTATAAAATCACCACCTATGGGTAACAAGCCTAAAATGGGGTCTAAGCCAATACCAACTCCAGTTCCGGGGATAGTAATTACCCGGTCTAACAGACGAGTAAAAGCCCGCAAACGTTTCAAAGTTGGTGCTTTAGTATCCGGGTCAATGGAGTAAAATTGAGAAGGAGGTAAAGGCATAAATCTTAATGGCATAGTTAATTGAATCGCTCAATATTTTACTGTGATTGTTAATTATTTTTCAGCATTTTAACTCCTAACATGTTGTTTTTTTTACATTTTTCATATTTCTGTTACTTTTAGCCTGGATTTCTTCACGAAAAACTATGTTGAGCTGATTTCCAACAAGTATGACGGTAGAGCTAACTTGTAGCCATAGCATCAATACAATCACGGCTCCGACAGTACCGTAAACTTTATTGTAATTACCGAAGTTTTCTACATATAAACGAAATAAATTAGACACTCCTGCCCAGGTCGCAGCCGCGAATAAAGCTCCTGGCATAATTGGGGTACCTTTTTTCCACAAACTCGGTCCGTAGCGATAGATAAAAGCAAAAGTGACAGCAACAATACACAAAGTTAAAGGCCATCGCATCAAATCCCACAGGTGTAGCAAAAAATTAAGAAACCCAGCAGTTTTACCAACTACAAATTTTAATACTATATCGCTGATGAATACCAAAAAGGAAGCTATTAAAAGTAAAATAATTGTACCTATAGTTAGTAAAATAGAAATTATTTTGGCTTTCCAAAAAGGTCTTCTTTGAGAAGAAGGAATTTCGTCAATTAAATCAAGTGCTGTCATTCCAGTTCCAATGGTTCCAGAAGCTGTCCAGATTGCAGCTATGAAACTTACAGAAAATAACCCACTGTTTTTAGGGTCTGTAATCTCTGTTTGAGCAAAGTTACCAACTAGGTCTAATACTTCCTGGGGTGCTACCTGGCTGAGTTGATTGGCAATTTGGGTAAAACTATCTTGTAAGGCGGTTTCAAATAAGCCAATGGCTGTTAAAATTGCTAGAACACTTGGGAATAAAGACAATATGGCATTAAATGCCATTTCTGAAGCTAAACCGAGTAGTCGTCTTTGACCAACACGAGTAAAGGTCTTTTTTAAAGTCCGCCAATTTAAATGGCTGAGGATACGAAAAAATCGGGGTTTGGTCATTTAGGTATCTGTACAATTTAAGTTTATTTAACTAATTTGACAGATTTTGTGGTCGTATCTAGTGTATTTTGTAAAAAGATGGGAAAATTGCTGATTAAAAATTATTATTTGATAATTTTTATACACTTTAAATCACCGGATGAGTGATCAGAAATTTCTCATAATGTTTGTTGAAATAATGTTTGTTGAAATAAACGGATAAAAAAATAGAGATGTTAGTACCAATAATGGTTTGCTAAATCATCTCTATGTAAAGATAAATATTCCGGCGCTATTTTTTAAGCTTTTGTTTAAGTAGGTCAGCACAAATAAACCGAACTATGTAACGGATTGTAAATATACTTCAAAAGCTTGCGTTGACGCAGTCTGCTCGATAGAGCTTATGCTTCGTTCCACTACGTTCTACTCGCAATGACATACCTTGATTTTTTAACACCGACTTACTTACAGCACTTTGCAGATAAATCAGCTACAAAGCTATATTCTAAGATTCTTTGGGGATGGTCATCCCTGCCCGTCTGAATTTACTTCACCAAAATCAAATATGCCGTATCTCAACATTTTCGTCACGAGTGCGTAAGTCCTAAGTAATTTATATAGCTTTCACTATACAAAGTCTCCATTGATGTAGGAAAAGGAGTTTACAGGTTCTACATCAACTTTATTATCATCCACCCCTAATTTTTGAGAAACATCTAAAACAGAACCTAAGGAAATTAGATTATCGACAGACCAATCATAACTGTCTTGAGCTATTACTCCTTCTAATGTTTTGCGATCAGATATTGAATAACTTGATAATGAATTGATATTATCCAACCTTTGAACCATAGAGCCAATATTGTTATCCAAGTTTATATCTGCTAAGGGGTATATTGATTCCATCCCTAGGGAGTCTTGTACAGTATTTTGCTGGTTATTCTCACCATAATTCGTAAGATAGTCTCTATCAACAACCCCAGAATTAGATTCTGACTGGGGAGTAGTAGGTTGTTGAATATCATTACTATCATTACCACCAATAATCAAAAGATAGCCATCTTCGGTACTACCCTTATTACTTTGCACTGAGTTATGAGTAATTTGATTCCCACTGTAATTAGTGCTTGCAGTTACAGCTACTAAACCATCCCTGGTTGCAGCAACTGCATTGCTAGACTGAGAAATTGGAGTCCAAGCAAGACGTTCTTGAAAATCAGGACTAATAACTGCAATATATCCATCCAAAGCAATGTAAGGATTAACCTGTTGTTCTTCAATAGTCAATTCTTCCCGGTTTTCAATCCCATATGCAGCAGTACCTCCTAAAATAACAGTCCCATTTTCCGTTGCATCAATAGAATATACTTTTACAGTATTTCCGCGATCGCCGGATCTGCGACCTAGTAAAGATTGACCTTGAATCAATTCACCACTACCCAAGTCATACTGACCGTAATAGATCATACTCATCGAACCAGTGTTAAATGGGTTGTTGTACTTATCGGTAACAACGGTCTCCTCGTCGGAGCTTTCTGATAGATTTAAAGCTTCCCGACTGAAAAGGGATGCTCCAGTACCACCATTAATATAATGAGCAATGTAAAGTTCACCGTCTTGACCAATAGTCAGACGCTCTCCTCTAGTGTCTGCTGTTAAACTTTCAGCTTTCAGGTCATTAGGATTATAATCATAGTTTTTCCACTGTTGTTCCCCTCCATAAGACCAGGATTGAGTAAATGCTACCTGTAAGTCAATTGCTTTTTGGTCATAACCAGTTGCAAATACTTGACCACCATTTTCATCGGTAATCACCACATCTTGATAATGACGAGCATCAGAACCTGTTTCCCAAGACTGGAGTTCGTCACCTTGGGCATTAAAAAGAACAACTTGGTCGCTATTATTGTTAATATCCTGAACTACTGCAAGATTACCGCTTTCGGAGATGCTAATTCGAGATGCTCCTGTAATGGATTTATTCCATTTAACTTCGGTAGCGTCACTATTTAGAACTGCTATTCCACCTTTATAAGCAACTGCGACATTTCCATTCTCACTAACCTGTATATCAAAGACTGTTTCAGGTAATTCCGTGACCGAAAGAACTTGGTTGGTCTGACTGTCGTAACGAATAATAGAACCATCACCTCCACCCAAAAGAGTGGTTTTTTCTGCTCCAAAGTCACTTGTGAAAGTTCCACCAACTAAGACAACCTCTCCATCTAGGGAAATATCAATTGCTTTGCTGAGGTCATCTCCTGCACCCCCTAAGTAGGTTGCAGCAGAAACATCTAAATTATTAGATATGTTGTTGGAATAAGGATTTGACATGATATGTACATTTTTCCTGAATAACTCGAATAGATTTTTCCATAACAATAGATTTTCTTCAAATCAATTATTATTTTTTTCAGGTATAAACACTTAATTAAATTCATCGATATGAAAAAAAAAAGTTATTAATATTACATATTTGAAATTTGCATATCATATCGACTTTTGAAATCTATTAATATAGCCGTAGACATATAGATTAGGACAATGTGCTTCCTTCAAAGGGGAATAGTAAATAAGGAATATGAAATGAAATACGTCCTAACCTATTCTGATAGTGCAATACATCAAAATTAATACATTCAAAAAAGTCCTAAACTTCCGTTTTCAGATGTCTAAGACTGTTCTTTACAATTAATTTCATCTCAAAAGCGGTCATATATTAGCTGTATATTAACCAAATATTAGTTAAATATAATTATGACTCTACTACAGACTTTTATTAGATGATTTGAGCACTAGCTTCATTTTGGCATCAGTTGATTTTTCTGTACCTGAATTCATCAGAATTCTATTACTAGGTATATTCCATTTTTCTACAAGATATTTAGCGATCGCATCAAAGCGCTGTTGAATAATATCCTCTGTTTCGTTGGTTTGCTGATTCACAGTAACTTGTAACTGTAAATCTGGCTGTTTTTGTAAAAGTGCGCCAATTTTATCTAATCTTGGAGACTTATCCTGTTCAAGTACTAATTGTGCATTATTAAAGCTTACTTGACCCACATTAGAATTAATTCTTTGCATCACAAAATTAATATCAGGATAGTCGAATCTTTGCTGAATATCTGACCTTAATAAATCCTGTGCATCTGGACTAATATCGCGATCGCCTAAATAAATGACTCGAATTGTTAAGGAGGATCTTTCTGAACTAATAATTTCATAATCAACCATTTGCGTATTTGAAGGTAGACGCAAGTTGGTTAATGCTGATTTAGTTTCTTGAATGAAATCGCTATGTAGTTTTGCAACAGTGATAACGGTTTCTGGTTCTGGATTTTTTTCTTCAGGAAAAGTACGCAGCAATTCATTAGATGCGGTAGGGATTTCTACTAATTTTAATTTTAATAATTCAGGGCTTTTATTTAAACGAGATGCGAGCTGTTTAACATATACGTTTTGCTCTCCTGGTGTATAAAGCTTACTAGTAATTACTTGTAAATGAATAATTAATTTGTCTTTTTGAGGTAAAGCTGAAAGTTTACTGATAAATGAGCGCGTATCTCCATTAGGAAGGTTTGCAAAATTATTTTCCCATACTTCAGTAGCAGCAAGACGAATATCATTTTCTTGCTGTCGTTGATAAAGTTCTTGCTTAAGCTGGCTAAATGATTCATTCAGGGGAACCATAATAGCAGTAATGGTAATAAATATTAGTAAAAATCTTCCCGGAAGACTACCTATCCTTCTCAAACGTTTAGAAGCTGGTAATTTTTCTAAAATATCCCTCATCCAAGCGCTTCCAGGATCAGTTTTGCGCCATGCTCGAACCTGTTGTCTAGCTAAAGCACTATCAATATGTAGAGCCAAGAAAACTAACATAGCAGTAAAAGTGATTGCAACCAAGTTGGTAAAAAACAGCAACCCCCCTCCACCAGCAACTTGCATACCTCTAGAAAAATTGAGGCTCAAAGCAATACCAATTCCATAACCTACCACACATAAAGGTGGCATTAAAGCAACTGCGATCGCTACCCCAGGAATGGAAGTTACAGCACCTCTGGGTTCTTTACAAATAGCTACAGAACCCACAGCTCCAGAAAATAGAGCTATCACTAAATCCAACAAATTAGGACTGGTACGAACTAGTATTTCTTGACTCATTTCTTTAAAGGGTAATACCCACACTAAAAGTGTGGCAAAAGAAATTGCAGTCAAACAGCTCAAAGCAAGATTTAGACTAGCTCGCATTGCTAAAATCACATCACCCGCAGCTAAGGCTAAACCATTAGCCAGAATACTCCCCATCAGTGGTGAAATCAGCATTGCACCAATAATGACGGCTGGACTATTAAGCACTAATCCTAAGGTCGCAATACCAGCAGAAAATAATACCTGAATCCAATAGCTGACATCTTTCAAACTCACTGACTTACTGATTTCTAGGTATACCTGTTCTTTACGGGTTTGTCCAATACCTAAATTATTCGTCAACCAATCTCGAAACATTTTGTACTTGGTATCCGGTTTGGGGGAGTATTTGTGTTGAGTCATATGACTTTGTTTATAAGTATAAAATTTTAGCAGTATATAAAAAAGGGCTGGCAATTTTAGTTATAAATAGTTACTTTCAATTGCTAATTTATAAGTCAATATACTGAAGAATTAAAAGTCTGCGGCTTATTTGTTTGCCTTATATTTTGAAAGCAATTATTATCTGAACAAACTTTTGAATTAGTTCAGAATAATACTCTTAAGCTGTAATAATTATTTTCGTAACAAGCCAATAAATTACCAACTCTTATTTTGCTATAGGTAGACATAATTATTAGCTATTTAGCAAAATATTCTCAAGAGTAAATATGAATGTATAAATATTAAGGGAAAAATTAAGTAAAAACCAATACCATACTAAAGTATGCTGTCTAGTAAATACATAGTAAGATGATACGAAATATTTTTAAGTTAAGTGTTTTATATTAACAGGACTTACGCAACTAAGATTTGTCCGAAGTGACGGTCACATAGTTTAGGGTGGAGCCTAACAGCATGGCTTTGCTTAGCGCTGAAAGCTTTGTCTGTCGGACACTAGCAATCTCAGAGTCTTTGCATTAACTACGTTAGCGTGCTCGATAGAGCTTATACGTCGCGCTCACTCGTAATGACGGAATTACGTAGCTTTTGCGTAAATCCTGATTAAGTTTTTTGTTTTTTGGATGATAAGTAGGAAGGTGTAATTATTGATAAAAAAATCATCCTCTTGATAAAGCATCAAATCCTTGTGTAAGAAGGATGTGCAGCAAAAAATCATTTTACATTTAATTCAACCCACCTACTTACCAAAAAATTTTATTAGTTCTAAACTCTAACTGAAGATAATATTTACAATTTAATTGGCAATTTAATTGGCAATTTTTATCACAATTAAATTAGTTAGTTAATTACAGGACTTACCTTTCTTGGTATATTCTGTTCTTAGGATAATGTGACACTATGCTTGATTTTTAACCTCAGATAATTGCTTTTGTGTGACCCATCAACCAAAATATTGTGACAATTGCGTCAGTCCTAAATGAATTAAATTAGTTAATTGTAAGTAGGTAGGTATAAATAAAGGCAACTATGTAACAGATTGTAAATCAGCTTTAAACTCTTACCCCGATTGCCGATTGCCTACTGCCTGTCCTAATGACAATTTTCAACACCAGCCTACTTAGTATATAAATTTCAAAACTATAACCCTGGAGAGGTAGGATTTATAGCTAAAATATTCCCATAAAATACTTGAAACTTCTTCACATTTCTTATACCCTCACCCTATCAGCATTTTATTTAGTTCTAAATCAATTTTTATGAGTCAAGATTTAACACAACAGTGGTTGTCGGAAATAAAAACACTCAAGCAACATATCAAAGACTTGCAAACAGAGCGCGATAAAGCTTGGAAAAGTTCTCAAAAATGGCGCAATCTGTATAATACCGAAGCAGAGCAACGCCGTAGAGATTCCCAACTATCACAACAGACCATAGACACCCTAAAAGCAGAAATCCAGCAAAGCAAAGGTATTGAAGACGGTGTTCTGGTTGATGCAGATACAGCTACAGCAATTCAAGAAGAAATCGAAACTCTGAATTCAGTTACAGAATTAAAATCCAAACTGATGACAGCCATGAAAGAACGCGATCGCTTACTAAAAGCACTGAAAGAAGAACAGTTAAATCATTCCCAAACCCGCAATAATTTAACTACGGCTTTAGGTGATGCGATTGATGGTTTGAAACAGCAGTCTTCTTCAACACAGACACAGACTCAAAGTTCTCAGGAAAATAGTACAACATAAGTCTGGGAATTGCTTCACCTGAATTAATTATAGAACAAAGCTTTATCAGGGTATGGGCAATTCCACCGAAGCTTACTAATATCCCATTGCTTTTGCTACAACATCAATATCTGGTTCTATACCTTGTTTAAACTTAGTATTGCTATATTTAATTGCTGTATCTGGATCTTTTAATCCATTTCCAGTCAAAACACAAACAACTGTTGCTCCAGTAGGAACTTGGTCTTTAACTTTTAATAACCCAGCCACCGAAGAAGCACTTGCAGGTTCACAGAAAATACCTTCTTGTGAAGCTAACATTCGATAAGCTGCTAAAATCTCATCATCGGTAACCGCTTTAAAATCACCATTGCTTGCAGACCTTACCGCTAGCGCTTTTTCCCAACTAGCCGGTTTCCCAATCCGAATTGCTGTAGCAATAGTTTCTGGATTTTCCACAGGTATACCATTCACCAATGGTGCTGAACCAGCAGCTTGAAATCCCATCATTTTTGGTAAGCGATCGCATTTTCCATCTTGATGATATTCGCAAAAGCCCATCCAATAGGCAGTAACATTACCAGCATTTCCTACTGGTATACATAACCAATCCGGGACATCACCTAGATTATCAACTATCTCAAAGGCTCCTGTCTTCTGTCCCTCTAAGCGATAAGGATTAACAGAATTGACCAATGTTACGGGATAATCATTGGCAACTTCCCGAACAATTTCTAAAGCACGGTCGAAGTTACCTTTAATTGCTAATACTTCTGCCCCGTATAATAGAGCCTGTCCTAATTTACCCAAAGCTACATAACCATCAGGGATAATCACAAAAGCACGCATCCCCGCTCTTCTTGCATATGCAGCAGCAGCAGCAGAAGTATTACCGGTACTCGCACAGATTACGGCATTAGCCCCAGCTTCCTTAGCTTTAGTCACAGCCATGGTCATCCCACGGTCTTTGAAGCTACCCGTAGGATTAAGACCATCATATTTAACAAACACGCGCACTTGTCTGCCAATTTCTTTTGCGATCGCAGGAACTGGTATCAGAGGTGTATTGCCCTCTAATAAAGTTACTACTGGTGTACTCTCAGTCACAGGCAAATACTGACGGTATTCTTCAATCAATCCCCGCCAGGGTTGGCGGTAGTTTTTTTCGACAGACAAGCTCAGAGTCACGGTTTTTATATATAAGTCAGTTGTGTATTTAAAAAATCAATTCTAGTCTACCTTGCACATATTTATCTTGCACTTGAAACATCCTACTAGCAAGATAATAAGAGCACAATTATAATTATCATTCCTTCACTGCTTTTACAAAGAATTTAGTAGCTAAATTACTTTTATTTTCCAGTTATAGGATAAATATTTCATTGTAACTTTTGAGTTGAATACTTAAGCAGTTAAATCTTGAGTAATTACATCACCAGATTGGTACTAAATATATGTAATGTTTCACATATAACATGACATATGATAATTTACTGATGGAACAAACTTTTGTAATGTCAGTCAATTTTGTTATCAGTTATCCTTTAATTAGATAGAGCAATACTAAATATACAATAATTTAATCATTATTTATATTGCATTATTATAATATCTCTAATGGTGTGAGTAGAGTTCTAGTGTAATAAGTTATGTCTACATCCAGTATTTCCAGCCAAAAATCAGCAAAAATAAGGTTAACAGAGCTATCTAAGCCTCCTTATAAAATCGATCAGCAAGTGAAATTTATGTATTTGGAGGCAGAGGTAGACTGCTTGCTCAAGGAATTGCAATATATAAAAACACAGCGCTTGGCTGAATCTGCGACTCAGCAATAACGGCGTAAGTCATATTTTTCACTTTTTTTAATTAGTCAATTAGTCAGACCATCTTTACTAAAAGCGGTTACTTTTTTCAGACCAAGTTTTAATTTGATATTTATCAGAGTTTTCTACAACCAATACAAATCTCTCTGTATTTAGTAACTGAGCAATTGCAATCAGTGACTGCTGAGAGTTTTGGTAAAAGTCATTGTATATAACATTCCCGCTATCAGATAAAATTAATGACTGGGAGCGGGAATTTTGTTTTTGAGAAGAAAATTCTGGTTTTTGATTTAAAGATTCATATAGGTAAGCGATCGCTTCTTTAGAAATACTGATGATAATTTCTGGTTTCTTATTACCCGTTAAATCTATCTCTTGTACTGACCAATTCCCTAATAATTGTAAGATTTGCTCTAACTTAATTTGCGGTAGTGGTTTTTTCAGGTTTGATTTTTGAAGCGATCGCCATATCTGAGACAGTATATTTTTTGTTTTGACAGGGTCTTGTTGATAAAGCTGTAATAGAGTATTTGTGGGTGGTTCTATCCATTCCAAAGCTTGAGAACTTAAAGCTAGAGGAATCTGTCGGGATGGAAAAATTTTCTCTTCTACTTGAGCTAACAGACGTATTTGATTTCCCTGGTGTCGTAAACCCTTCACAATAGCAGTAGTGCTTTGCTGCTCTCCTGCTGAGTTCCAAGCGGTAACTTGGATTAGTGGGTCAGTATTTAATCCTAAAATATTCCACAAATTATCTGACTTGAGGGAATTAAAAGAATCAGATAACCAGCCCTTCCCATTGTGGAAAGATGATACCTTGATCTCATACCAAGTTTGATTTTTCTGAATTTGTAATTCCGGAATTAAGCTAGGTTTCAACCAATTTTGGGGATTAACTTTACTTAATAATCTGGCTTCACCGATGATACGACTAGGATGATTAAGAATTATTTCAGGTTTTGCCACCTCTCCTTTCAATTTCTTGAGCAAACCCTGGATATATTCCAAGTTATCTTTACTAACTTTAGCTTCATCTTTGAGCCAAGATAAAGCCGTTGCTTCCCCTTGTTCTGCGGTTAATATCAAACCTCCCCAAGCTTGTACCTCTCGTCTGCGGGGATTTACTTCCAAAGCTGCAATTACCCGACTCCATAGACTACCGTTATCTCGTTTTAAGAATGCAGCAACCTCAGCAGCTTTATCTGGAGACTTATCTAATATCTGTAAAGCCTTACTCCAGTCCCCATTAATTAAATCTACCTGTACTTGCTGACTAGGACTAGCCCAACTGATAGCAGCTTGTTTCTGACTTAAATTAGCATGTAAACCGATAGTATCAATTTGTGCCCTAGCTCCAGCCGATATCTTACTATTTTTTTGTTTTTGAATAAACTGTAACCATTTATAAGCTGGAGTCCACAATCCACTACGAGCAATCAACAAAGCTTTTTCATAACCAGAATCTTTAAACAATGCTGGTTTCAATTCAATAGGTTTAAGTACAATGGGATTGCGAACAGACTTGACCGGTTTGACTTGATAAACCCGTAAATTCGGTTCAAATCCGACAGTTTGATTTATCACTAATTCCTTATCTTCATTACCCGTTACCTGCTTCCACTGGGGTGCTTCTCCCGTCGGACTACTCCAAGAAAGCATTACCTGTAAATGGGTACGTTGGGGATTGTAATGAACAATATGACCGTAAGCGATCGCATGATTTCCGGTGCTGCGTTTTCCCTGCAAATAAAACCATTTTCCCTCTGTGGGAGTCTGACCCTGAAACTGCTTAATTTCACTTAAAGGTAAAGCAATATTTGAACCTTGAATAACATTACTATTACGAACCAATGGTGCGATGGCAAACGACTCTAGAGGACCTACAATATCCAACTTTGAACTCAGAAAATATTTTTTCTGCCAATCAGCATTAAATAACTTATTTTGGGCAATTTGATAAGCTCTGAGTTGAGTAATATACTGGCAATCAAATTCACAGTTACTACGTTTTTCAAAAACAGGTAATAAAAAATACTTCTCTTTATCTTTACCTAAAGCTAACTTCTTACCTAATATTTTTCCTTGAGCAATTAGACTTTTCTCAATTTCCTTTAAACTCTCAGGAGCTTGATTTTTATCCCCCGAAAGTCTTGCCCATTCAGGTAAAAAATCCCCCACAACCCTAGCCTCATCAGGGCTAAAAATAAATAATAAACTGAACCAGGCAAAAGCGATCGCCATACCACCACTAGCCAAAATTAGCGCGATCGCAAATATTTTGATTAAGCAGCCTCCCTTACCTTTTCTTTGGGATTTATTTCTATAAGATTTATCAACGGATTTTTTTAACGGTAATCCCTTAAGTATTTTCTGAGTTTGTGTTTGCGACCTTTGTATTTTAGAATCTTGTGACTCAGCCTTTTGTTTTCGAGATTTCTTATTAACTTGATTCTGCGTAGCTCTACGGTGAGACTTGCGCGGGAATTTTGCCATTTCAGTTAACGGTTATTAATCATTAATATCAAGTCACCAAAAGCATGATACATCTGTAAGGGTGCAAGATTTATGTCCCTTATTTTATGCCTTCTATTTTACGCCTTCTGACTTCTAAGTCGGCAGTCGGGAATCGGTTTGGGATTCTTTCCCAAACCGCGAGACTATTGGTGATGAAATTTTTTCATTGGGTCTGTCCTAAGTCAGTATCCTTAATCAAGTGAAATGGTATAAAAAGTTATGTTGTGGGAAAAATAAAATCATTTACTTGTTTGTAACAGTATCTTTTCAGACACATTAACTATTTTCTTTTATACTCCCGTTTTCTATTTTTGACTCAGAAATACTTATTATAAAATTTCTGTGAAACTTAAATATAGTGTAAATGTAAATAGGTTCAAAATCAGTATATACACCAATGCACATATATATTTAATTTACTTAAACTCAATCATCGAGTGTGAGTGTGAGTAGGTAATAAGGTGAAAGGTAGATTAACTAGCCAAACAGCTAAATTCCAGTTAATTTCATGGGTGCTAGTCGGAAGTTTTTACGCTTTTTTACCACAAAAAGCCATATCCAACGATAAAACTCCATCAACCAATATCTACCCAATTTTTTCAGAAGATTTGACCACTCAGGTTAAAAGCAATAATCTGAATTTAAATTTAGACATAAATTTAAATCTCAAAGATATTGATAAGGCTACTGGTACCGACAATCAATATTCTTCTACTAAAAAGTCTTCTGAATTATCCTTAGATCAATCTGAGGGTAATTTAGAAGATAATACAGAAGACCCAATGGCTCAAGTCACCTCAGTTTCCCAACTTGGTGACGTACAGCCCCAAGACTGGGCATTTGGGGCATTACAATCTTTAGTAGAACGTTACGGATGTATTGCAGGTTACCCAAATCAAACCTTCCGAGGAAATCGCGCTCTGACTCGTTACGAATTTGCTGCCGGTTTAAGTGCTTGTTTAGATAGAATAACTGAACTCATTGGTGTTGCAACTCAAGATTTAGTTACCCGTAACGACCTAGTAACACTACAAAAACTCCAGGAAGAATTTTCTGCGGAATTAGCTACTTTGCGAGGTCGGGTAAATGCTCTGGAAGCTCGTAGCGCTGATATTGAAGCCAATCAATTTTCAACTACAACTAAACTTAAAGGTATTACCATCGTTGGTATTCAAGGACGTGGAGAAAATCGCGGTGATGTTGCTCCTAGGGATGGTATCAGAGATACTGATGACCCAGGTGCTAATACTAATGTCATCAACTTTAGTCAGTTCTACCTAATCAGTCAATTCTCTCCACGAAGTTTCTTGGTAACTGGTCTTTTAGCTGCTAATGGCTCCACACAGCCTAAATTAAGTAATGATTTCACACTTGGTTATGAAGCTCCTCCAGGAAATAATTTACACTTAAGTGACCTGCACTATCACCACCTTATTAATAAAAAATTAGCAATGATGGTGGGAACTAAAGGAGTTGATATGATACGTGCATTCCGGGGTCCCAATCGTGCTGAAAGTGCAGCAAACGGTCCTTTATCATGGTTTGCACAAAGAAATCCTATTTTGAATTTGGATTTTGAGAATGGTGGTATTGCATTTGATTGGCAATTAGCTAAAAGTGCTAGTCTTCAAGTAATTTACAGTGCTAAGGATATAGGAAATCCTGGGAAACGTGGAGGATTATTTGATGGGAATACAACCGCAGCGGCTCAACTCTTACTAACACCTGCAAAGACATTAGACGTAAGCTTATACTATGTTAACAATTATTCACCTAATGGTTTCTTATTAACTTTTGCTGGTGATGACTGTTTAACAGCTTTAAATTGTTTTACAGGAACCTCAAAACCTCTGCAAACAAACGCCGTTGGTGCTACTGTCAATTGGAAGATTTCGCAAAAAATTACATTGGGTGGCTGGGCTGGTTATAGCAAATCTCATATTCCTGGAGAATCGGGAGATGTAGAAACTACCAATTACATGGTTTATCTCAACTTTCCTGATTTATTTCGTAAGGGTAACTTAGGTGGAATTTATGTAGGACAACCAGTAAAAATTACTAGCAGTGATTTACCAACAGGTAACAATGTTCCCGATTTGATTGATGGTGGAGATGGTTCCGAGGGAGGACAACCTGGAACTACAACTCACATCGAAGCATTTTATCGCTATCAATTAAACGATAATCTCAGTATTACACCAGGAGTAATTCATATAATTAATCCTGGTCATACACCAGATAGTGAAGATATTACTATCGGTATTTTAAGAACCAGCTTCACCTTTTAAGCTCACGGAGAGACAAGAAGCTTCTATCTCAGCTTTTCTAATCGTAGGCTTTCTGGGTTGCGAACGCTGTCAAAATCACGTTTAAGGAAAAGGTTAAAGAACTCTGCAATACGCTTGCTCTGAGATTCAAAAGAGTAAGATCTGTGGATTTTCTCCATATTATGACTAAGTAATGTCAAATATTGTTTATCGTAGAGAGATTGCGCTAAATCTTCAGTATTAGTGAATGTAAAACCAAATGGAGTATCTTTCCAAAGTTCCTCAACAAACTTGCTAGTTTTTGTAACAGCTATCGGAGCAGTCGCAGTTAAAGAATACGCAAAACGAGTTGAGAGTCCTGAAGATGTCCAACGACGCATAATATTGTTATACTCATTATACATCACTAAATGAGCATCAAACTGTGAAATGTACTGAGAAAATCTTCCTTCAAATATATCTTCGTTGGAAAAATTAGGATATTTATGTAGATTAGGAAGTCCTTTTGTATCAGCTTGTGAAGATAAAAAAATATGAATTCCACGCTTTGCTAATTTACTTAAAAATAGACCTAAAGCATCTCTACGAAAGCGAGTCCAAGGCTTACTCCAAAGGTAGTTTCCTCGTCCCGTGAAAATAATATGTGGATTTTTATCGAATCGCTCAAGCCTTGGTACGTTAGCATCTGCAATCTTCTTAGAAGAAAATGCTCTGTCAAAGAATGGCTCAATCATAGCAATATAAGGCTTGTTGCTTGCAGAAGGAATTTTTTGTGAAAAAAGATTTTGCTGAGTTTCCGAATAAAAAATATAGCCGCTGATTAAGGAGTTAGCTTTACGATAACGACTATTCATCCTTACTTCGCTTAGATTGCTAATAGCATTAGGATATGTATTAACACAATGAACTACTTTGGCAGTAGGAAAATATGAAGACACTTTTTGCAATGGCTCCAAAATTAGAGCACCTTCCCAAGAGAAAATAATATCGGGTGTTCCATCGAGTGAATTAAGTACAGCTTGGCTGATTGTTTCAGAGAATTTATCCCAGAAGTGAAATATAGGGATGTCATTATTCGAGAATCCCCATTTATTAAGCTGCTCTTGGGTTGCAGGAGAATTGCTCCAATTTAATACTGCAACATCATAGCCTAAACTTTTAAACCCATATATCCAATTAGTACAGGTAGGATTAGCCAAGAAAGCTAGAACCAAGACTTTAGATTTATTCTCTGATATCTTCTGTATTGACATTTTATTTGTGCCTTAAGATTTAAGAGTTAGGATGCTCCCTTCATATCAGTTAGAGAGAATGGCAAGATTTCACTGGAATTATGAAATTAATAGGGTTTGAGTATTTAATTATTTAATTATTTAATTATTTAATTATTAAATTATTAAATACCCTGTAATCCTCATTCCCTAATTAACCTTCTGACAAGTTAATAAAAAATATGCATAGAGGCTTTCTGCATCTATAACTAGACTGTCGAACTTATGTATTTTTTGAGAATGTTCCGAAAAATTATTTGTGCTGGTTTCAGTTGATGCGAAATTACATAATACAGGCACTTTCACACCATAAATGAAGACACAGATTCTGCATTAAGCACTGTGAGCTTAAAGGATATATAGTTAACAGGCTTATCTATGCCTAGCTTAAACTAGGTTTAATATTCTCCTATATAGATTTTAGTCAACTAAAATTAGTAATTGGACTTAATCACCATTCAGAATCACATTATTCTATCTGAATCGAAAACAGGCGCATTTCTTAAAGCTCTAGAAAAACTTGAATTCAGCAATTATCAGCAAATTTGATATACCCAATTCAAATTTGAATAGATAACAAAAATAGAATGCTATATTTTAAATTGAACTACTTTATCGTAGGACTACTTTATCGTAGGCTTACTGATTTCTCTAATTGTCCGAATTGTCCGATATGTGCTCACAGATACCACCCCGGCTTTTACACGTACTTTTACTAGTATCTTGATTTATAAATCACATTTCCATAAATATATCACATGCATCAACAAGTATATGTAACTAGAAATAATAATTAATATTGTTGCTTAAATAACTCTACGAAGAGAGAATATTAAGTAGGGTTTGCTGAAAAAGCCTAGAAATTTAAAATAGAACCCACAGAGCTTAAAAATGTTAGGTTTTGCGGCTTGAATTCTAAATTTAAGCAATAATTTTGTAAAAAAGTGCAAGGGTTTTGAGCCAGTACATCGCATAAAGCTTGCACAAGAAAAGGATAAAAAGGTCTGAAAACCTTATCTGACAAGACTTATAATTTTATTCAGCAAGCCCTAAGTATTTGTATTTCTGATTTAATAGATATTCTGTGTGCTCCCCTCATCGGAAAAGTCTCAATACCAAAGAGGTCATTGATTTTAATATAATGCAGTAAAAATTAAGTTAGCTAAACATTTTGCTTCAATTGAAAATAATTGCATTTAAAAAAAGAGCAAGTAGGGAAAATCAGAAAATAAGCAATCCAATTGTTTCTATTCAGATAACTTGTTTTCCGTTCTTACCTGTTCCTCTACACTTAATTTCACAGAGTTATCAGTTATTCTATTTATTGGGAATCCTTTATTTGATGCAACTCCTCGTGCAGACTTAAAGGAGAATACCCCAAATCAAAAGCCTTAGAACTATCCATAGATACATCATGGGGTCTGGGTGCAGCCATTTTTACATCTTGCTGAAGACAAGGATTGATTAAACTTGGAGAAATATTAAAAATCTCAGCTAAAAGTAAACCAAATTCATAACGCGATCGCTTTTCTTTCCCACCCAAGTGAATTATGTTGCTAATTCCTTTATTTTGAACTGAGTTTAAAACTGAGTTTAAAACTAAATTTAGAACTAATAATAATCCTTTTGCAGCAGTCACACCACTTACAGGTGTCCGTAACTCATCGGTAAATAAATTGATTTTTTCCCCAGATTGTAGCTTTTCTAAAAAAGGTTGTAAAAAGCTCGAAGCTGTTGGTGTAGCATTACCAAACATTAAAGGCATCCTACAGATAACAGTTTGCGGATATCTTTCGAGCATACCATTTTCTGCTAAGACTTTATGTTCGCCGTAAATATTCACTGGAGAAACTGGATCGGTCTCTTTGTAAGGTGCATTTAAACCATCGAATACTAAATCGGTAGATGTAAAAATACAAGGTATGATTTTATCTGCACAAAGTCCCGCAATATTACAAGATACTTCCACATTAATTGCATAGGACTCTTGGGAATGAGTTTGACAAAAATTTGGTTTTGATACAGCCGCAGTATGAATTACAGCGTCTGGTGTGAGGTTGTCAAACATCCCTTGCAATTGAGAAAAATCTCCTAAGTTAACTTTCAAGGTTTTCACACCAGGTATATTAATCTCATGGGAAAAATATGTACCATAAACCTCCCAATCTTTACTCGCTAACTGACAAAGATGCCATCCCAAAAAACCACTAGCACCGGTAATTAGTAGTTTTTTCATATGTATGCTTAATACTCCACACCTTGTTTCGCCAAAGATATTTTAATACTAAGCTGATGTTTAATTAAATGTAGGATGGGTTAGCGTAGCGTAACCCATGCAGTCAAAAGGCTTAACAGTTGATAAAGGGAATACACATATTATAAATAATTACGCCTCTCTAATGAATTACCTACACTGTATCTTCGGTACAGTGTAGGCTTCTCAGAGACTCTAGGCAACCCTAGACATTAACTGAACTTGATTATTTAGGTCGTGTGCCCCACGATTCCTGATGTTGATTGATGTGTTCAGGTCGTTTCAAGGTACAGATTGCACCTAGGAATTTGATTTTTTATACAGTTTGATTACCGTTCCTGTTCAAATAATTATATCATTTCATGGCAGTATAAATCCTGCGATCAGTTTATCCTACGGGAAGGCTACGCCAACATGCCTGGTTTAAAAATACAGGGTTTTCATTATATTTATAATAACGAATTAACATTCAGAAGCCTTTATGCCTGAACAACAAAACTGTTAGCATCAAGTGCGGGTGTGCCTTCAATGGTGGCAAACTGGGAACCATTGCCAAACCCGGCTTCAGCACCGTTCTGGTTGTAATACAGGTGACCCGTATTTTCACCGTAAACAATCAGGGCATCGCTCAAGGCGGCGGCTTCTGCGCTATCGACAACAGCGAACTCGCTGGAGGATAGTCCCCCGCCGATTTCGCTGGTCAACGCGTCAAAGACCGTGGTATCTAGCACAACTTTGTCAGCGCTCTCAAAGTCTTGGATCAGATTTGTCCCAATATCTGCTGCATTAAAGGCAGCGCCGGTATCAAAGCCAAAGAAATCGTTACCATTGCCACCAATCAGAACATCGTTACCGCCACCCCCAATCAGCAAATCAGCACCCCCGCCACCGATGAGAATATCGTCACCAACACCCCCGATAAGAATGTCGTTACCAGCACCCCCATCAGCAGTAATCGGTGTAGCCGTACCAATCGCATTTAGAAAATCATTGCCGTCGCCTCCTGAGAAGACAACGGATTGAACCCCGCTGCCGCTGAGGTCGCCAACTGTCAGTGAGTCATCACCAGCCTGACCATTAATCTCAAACTGTTCAATCTCTTCGTTAGTCAGGGTAAACAGCCCTAGATTGAGGCGATTAAAAATAGCCTGACCGTCTACTTGACGTAGGTCAAACTCATCCCCAGCGCCGTCGGCACCGTTCACTTGAGTGACATCAAAGCCTGCACCACCGTTGATGAAGTCGCTGCCGTCGCCGTTGTTCCAGATAAAGCGGTCATCACCATTCTCCAGGTAGGCGGTATCATTCCCCCGTTGACCCACAACGATGTCATCACCACCGCCGCCAAAAAACGTATCTTCGGCAGAACCGCCTAGCAGCAAATCGTCGCCTTCACCCCCAAAAGCCTCAAGGGTAGTAGAGCTTTCTCTGGCGTCTAATGTATCGTTGCCGTCACCGCCTGAGAAGACAACTTTTTCAACCCCGCTGCCACTGAGATCGCCCACTGTCAGCGAGTCATCACCACCTTGACCATTGATTTCAGACTGTTCAATCTTTTTGTTAGTTAGGGTAAACTGCCCCAGATTAAGACGATTAAAAATAGCCTGACCGTCAACTTGACGCAAGTCAAACTCATCCCCAGCACCGTCGGCACCGTTCACTTCGGTAACATCAAAGCCTTTACCACCGTTGATGAAGTCACTGCCGTCGCCGTTGTTCCAGATGAAGCGGTCATCGCCTTTCCCTAAAAAGGCGGTATCATCGCCCCGCTGACCCACAACAAGGTCATTACCAGCCCCCGCATAAAACGTATCTTCGGCGGAGCCGCCTAGCAACACATCGTCGCCTTTGCCTCCACGAGCTTCAAGGGTAGTAGAACTTTCTCTGGCGTCTAATGTTTCGTTGCCTTTGCCGCCTTTGAAGACCACTTTCTCAACCTCGGTGCCAGTAAGGTCACCCACTGTCAGTGAGTCATCACCGCCCTGACCATTAATCTCAAACTGCTCAATCTCTTCGTTAGTTAGGGTAAACTGCCCCAGATTGAGCCGGTTAAAAATGGCCTGACCTTTAACTCCGCGCAGATCAAACTCATCACCAGCACCGTCGGCACCGTTCACTTCGGTGATGTCAAAGCCTTTACCACCATCGATGAAGTCACTGCCATCGCCGTTGTTCCAGATAAAGCGGTCATCACCGCTTCCTAAAAAGGCGACATCATCGCCGGTTTGACCAATCACAATATCGTTACCATTGCCGGCAAAAACGACATCGGTGCCACCGCCGCCTAAGACAGTATCATCACCGCCGCCCGACAGGAAGATATCGTCTTTATCGCCGCCTTGGAGATTGTCATCTCCGTTGCCACCAATAAAAATGTCACCGAGATCGTCGATTGTAGGGGCGTCTTTAAACAAGGTACCTACGATTTCGTTTACCAGAAGAGTTAGAAAGCTGTTCATCTTTTGATTTCCTTTAGTTTGTAAGTGTTTTGCCGCCTTACCTTAGTTGCCGATTGTATAGACAAAAAGGATTACCGGTAAAATCAGTTCTCTGAAATATAAATTTAAAATCGAAAAGAGAAGAACTAGGGAAGAACAAAGTCTCACGTCTAAGCTGTTGCATTTTTAATGCACAGCAGCTAGTCAGAAGGAAGAGAGCAGCGCGTTGCAGAGGAACACGACCGTTGTAGCGACTGCGGAAAGGAAGTCCCGATGAAAAAATTTCATCACCAATAAGCTAAGTCTTGTATCTTTTTCCACTGCCGACTGCCGATTTAGAAATCAGAGGGAAGAGGGGATAAGAGTTGTAGCCATTAATCAATGCCAAATGAATATACAATTTAAATGCGTAGCAGCTTATAAAAATCATATTTAAATTTTGAATCCAAATATTATGAAATCACAGTGGGAATGCTTTCTACAAAATTTAGGTGTTTGGGTTGGTTCTTTTACTTTGTTTTCTCCTCAAGGGGAATTATTGGAAGATATTCCCAGTCGTATAAGCTTTGAGGGTCTCAATAATAATCAAGAGTTGCGTCTGACTCTGGAGAGGGAAGGTAAAGAAGATATAGTTCTTAACTTTAGTAAACAAGGAATTGGGGGACTCATTTTTCTGGACAATGGAGCATTCTCACAAGCTCCGGTACAGTTTAATCCCTGCTCTCAATTTGGTGGAGAATTGGGTTTAATTCATCAAAATCGACGTCTGCGATTGGTACAGATGTTTGATAAGGATTCTAATATTAATAGAATTACTCTCATCCGAGAATATAAATCCGGTACCGAAAAAGTAGAAGCTCCCCAGTTAAAAGTAGATGATTTATTGGGAACATGGGAAGGAGAAGCATTTACTATCTCTCCCACTTTAGAAGAAACCACATTCACAACCAAAATGCAGTTACAGCTTGATGGTAGTGGTAGATTGCAGCAAACTACAACATATCTCGGTAAAACCCTAACTTCCAGCGCAACAGTTAACGGTTCGGTACTGGAATTTGACCAAAATCCTGAGAATCAAGTAAATGTTTTACTTTTACCAGGTGGAGCTTCTGCGACTTTCCCCGTGAAAGCACAATTAGGAAAACCTTTATTTATTGAGTCTGGTTGGTTAATTGAACCGGACTTACGTCAGCGTATGATTCGGATGTATGGTATTAAAGGAGAGTGGATAAGTTTATCTTTGATTACGGAAAGGAAAGTTAGTTGATTGCCAAATCGATTTATCCAGATTAGCGCGGATGGGTAGGTGTTGAAAAGACAGTTCTAGGAAAATTATCTTTAAATCCTCTTTTGGTAAGGGTTTTAGGTTATTTTGAAAGTAGAGCCATCCGCGCTTCAAGCACAGCAAGGGTTTCAGGAATTTGGAGGTTGACAATTATGGATGTTTTGGATCATAATAAGACCATCCGCGATTTTGAACCACGAAAACTAAATATATCAGTGTTTCTAGAACTGAGCAGTTACAATTACTCTTACTCCCTATTAGGGATTGAAACTCGTATAGTGGCGATTTAGCCACAGATGATTCTGAGTTACAATTACTCTTACTCCCTATTAGGGATTGAAACTTAAATAAGAAGAAACTGAATATCTTTTATCTGGTTACAATTACTCTTACTCCCTATTAGGGATTGAAATCGATATGGTGCGATCGCGATTAAATAGCAGAGTCTTTTAAATGACTACAAAATAATCGCAAAAAATATAATTCTTGTATTTGATTGGTTTTTAAAAACAGAAATATCTCGGAATTATATTCTAGATTTAATGGGATAGGCGATCGCTTAGATATCTGCATCGGTCTTAAAATCGGATTAATTCCAATCAAATTTGATTGACATTACTGTAAAATGAGGGCATGAGCATTCGTAAAATAAACCGTGCCCTGGGTCAGTTTTTTAATGTATTTCGTTACAGTGGAAGGGCGATCGCGCTAGTTTGGACTACTAATCGTTATTTAACTATTTTCATTGCTGTATTAACTTTTCTGGCTGGTTTGTTACCTGCTGGGGTAGCTTATCTTGGTAAGTTGATTGTGGATACGGTGGTTGCTGGGGGTGGTGTTAATCCTGACAGTAATTTTAATATTAATAATCCCTTAGTATATGTGGGGATGGAGGCTTTTACTGTGGCTGTTTTGACGGGTAGTCAACAAGGATTGACGATGTGTCAGTCTTTGTTGAGGGTACTTCTGGGACAGCGAGTTAATGTTTTAATTTTAGAGAAGGCTTTGAGTTTACAGTTGACTCAGTTTGAGAATTCTGAGTTTTATGACAAAATGACTAATGCAAGGAGGGAAGCTTCGAGTCGTCCTTTGTCTTTGGTCAATCGTACTTTTGGTTTGGTGCAGAGTGGTTTAAGTTTGGTGACTTATGGTGCTTTGCTAATTGGCTTTTCTGGCTGGGCTGTGGTCATGTTGATTTTGGCTGCTATGCCGGCTTTTTTTGCGGAAACTAGGTTTGCTGGGCAAGCTTTTCGTTTGTTTCGGTGGAGAGCACCGGAAACGCGTCAACAGCGATATTTGGAGACTTTAGTCGCGAGGGAGGATTTTGCTAAGGAGGTCAAGCTTTATCAGTTAGGTGAGATGCTTTTGGGACGTTACCAGGGGTTGTTTAATCAGCTTTATGGGGAAGATAGGGATTTAACTCTGCGTCGGGGTTTGTGGAGTTATTTATTGAGTTTGTTGAGTACTGCTGCTTTTTATGTTGCTTATGGGTGGATTGTTGTAGAAGCTGTGGTGGGAAGGATTTCTCTAGGTGATATGACGATGTATTTAACGGTGTTTCGTCAGGGACAAAATACCTTTTCTGCTGCTTTGACTTCTATTGGTGGGATGTATGAAGATAATCTATATCTTTCTAATTTGTATGAGTTTTTGGAGGAAGAGGTTCCCAAGTCTTGGGGTAGGGAAGTTCGAGGAAAGATTCCCGATGATGGTATTAGGTTTGAGAATGTAACTTTTACTTATCCTGGAAGTACTAAACCAGCGCTAGAAAATATTTCCTTTCATCTCCAACCAGGAGAAAAGTTAGCAATTGTGGGTGAAAATGGTTCTGGAAAAACTACTTTAATTAAGTTATTAACTCGACTTTATCATCCAGATTCGGGACGTATTTTATTAGATGGTTTAAATTTACAAGAATGGGATATTGATGTTTTAAGACAGCGTATTGGTGTAATTTTTCAAAACTTTGTTCGCTATCAATTCACTGTCGGTGAAAATATTGGTGTCGGTGATGTAGAGCGTTTGGAAGAAAAAGAAAGTTGGGAAACTGCTGCTGAGAAAGGAATGGCTAAGTCTTTTATCAATAACTTACCAAATCGCTTTGATGCACAGTTAGGAAAGTGGTTTAAGGACGGACAAGAACTCTCTGGGGGACAGTGGCAAAAAATTGCTCTTTCCCGTGCTTTCATGCGTGATAAAGCTGATATTTTAGTCTTAGATGAACCCACCTCAGCAATCGACCCCCAAGCTGAATTTGAAGTTTTTCAACGATTGCGATCGCTTACCAAAAACCAGATTGTATTCTTAATTTCACATCGTTTTTCAACAGTGCGCATGGCTGATAAAATTTTGGTGATTAATGGGGGTAAAGTGATAGAGGAGGGAAACCACCAAGAGCTTTTAGCTGCGAAGGGACTTTATGCAAAGTTATTCTCTCTACAAGCAGCAGGGTATAAGTAGTACTGGACTCTTTTTTAATTAGATATAACGGGGAAGTGTGAGTAATGAGTAAGAAGTAAGAAGTAATGAGTAATGAATAATTATAGATTTCCGAATCTAGGTTATAAAATAGTTTGCCTGCTTGCCTATACATATCTCAAATCAACCACAAGTTCGGGTATCGTCGCATATTACTGTAGGTAAAGAGCGGGGTATTCTAAACAAAATTTTTTGTACCCTGGAAACTAATAAAACAAGTAAGCCACTCGCAGTTGCTTTATGTTATTGAGCATCAGAATATAATAGCATATTACTCAAAGATTACTAATGCAATAAACTCATCATAAGTCACAATTTCTCAACTATATTCACCATTATTTGGGATAAGTTATAGCTGTACACTTTCCGGTTAGGACGTTTTTTCACAAGCAGAAAGACTTGGGGGATTCTCCCCCAAATCCGCTCCAAATAAGAAATATAAAAATGTCCTAACATATCCGGCGTAGTGCTATAAAACGTAATTATTCACTCGCTGAATTCTAGTAGCTATAAAGGTACTTGCCTTATTTTAATCATTAAGCAGCTGCTAAAATCAAAAAGAATTTACACCCTAACCCAAACTTAAGTTAAAGTAAAATTTTGCCAATTGTAAATACTCTGAAATTCAATTATTGTGATACAAAAAGGTTAGTAATTTTTCTATACTAAATCAGTCTCCGATACAAAGAAAATAGAAAAGTAGTTTATATTATAAAATCATTATCACAGCCTTAGATAATTATAAAAATTATAAAAAATTCAAAAATAGCTTTTTAGAATAGTAAAAAAAGAATCGAAAAAAAAGAATTGGAAAAAAAGAATCAAAAAATAATCTTTAGATGAAAGAAAATTTCACATTACCATCAGGGTTCATAATCCGCAGCGGTCGCAATAGTGATGCTTGGCAAATCAAAAAGGTATTATCAGCCTTTGGGAAAAAGGAAGATAATACTGGAATCATTCTGATGATACTTCTAATTACAATTATCACCACATTTACCTTTAATCCAGCGATCGCTTTATATATTTTAGGAATAATACTCTTATTTTACTTTTATGAAAGCACCTTTAGAAACTATTCTAATTATTTGGTAGTAGAAAATACAAATTCTCAGACTTTGGTCGCTTGTGTTGAATTACGTAACTATAAGAATTATTCAATCATCGTTAACTTATGCGTTCTTCCAGAATACCGTCTTCGTCAACTTGCTTCATGTTTGATGCAAGAAGTCATTCATCAAGCAAAAAGACCAACTTACCTAGTCTGCTTGTCAGAATTAATTCCCTTTTATCATCGCTTCGATTTTGTGGTAATTTCTCCTACACAAATTTCCTGGGAAATTAAAGCAGAATTAGGCTTGCATCGAGATTTAATCTTGTATACTTTGGTTTTGTTATGATTTTGTCATTGAATTGGGTATGAAAATCTTAACTAATTCATAAACATTCTCTGGACTTGATAACTTTAGACTTAAAAGCTAACAACTAATAGCTAAAAACCAAAAGCTAGCGGAGCAAACTCTGGAGTAACCAGCGATGAAAGTAATTACAGAACCGCCAATTTCAGTCAAAATAGACAAGATGAATCAACGGGTGTCCTGGTTACATCCAAGCATTACATCACGAGGTATTGACCAAACTAGTATGGTCATAGATGACGGTAAGGAGGAAAGTCCAGAGTTTTCCTTTATGGTAATTGGAGATAGTGGTGCTGGAGACCATTGGGGACATAATCCCCAAAGACAGATTGCTGAGTTGATGTTACCTCATCGGGATGATTGTCGATTTGTCTTACATACGGGTGATGTAATTTACTTAGTAGGTTCTCAGGATTATTACTATCCTAATTTTATTAAACCCTACCGAGAGTTTTTGGTAAATGGTGAAAACTATAAAAGTATTCGCTACGATAACATGGTTTTCAATCAGCCATTTTTACCAGTTTTAGGAAACCACGACTATTATGATGTACCCTTAGCTTATCGAATTTTAGCAGGTGCGACTTTACCTATACGTCGTGCTTTTGGTTACAAGGAATTAGATATCAGCTGGCACGGTTCCTACCAAGGTGATGCTTATGCTAAAGCATTCATTGACTATTTGCAACGGTTTAGAAACAAAGAAAAACTAGGAGTACATTTAGATAAACGCTACACCGGTAAAACTGACTCCGGTCGCTGTTTGCGTTATTTACCTGGAGAATTTACCCGTTTACCAAACCGTTACTATAGTTTTCGCTATGGTGGTATTGATTTTTTTGCCCTGGACTCTAGTACATTTAATACACCTTTACCCATACCCACAAATTCAGATACTCAAGGTAAACGGACTATTTTAGAAAAGCGGAGTCTGGAAATAGAACAAGAAGAACAGCAGATTTTGTTAGCTATTACTGAATTAAACTCCGAATCTCCCGACGATGCAGAAAAAATCGACGACTTCAACGCAAAACTAGAACAGTTAATTGAGGTCAAAATGGATATTGAAAAACAGCTAAATATCCAGGAAGAAGTTGTTATTGACATCGAGCAATTAAACTGGTTTAAACAAAGACTAATCGCTTCTTGGAATAACCCACATGTAAGGGGAAGAATTGTGTATTTTCACCATCCTCCCTATGTGACAGAAGCAACAAAATGGCATCAAGGACAAACCTTAGCAGTACGCGATCGCTTGCGGGAAGTATTTGACGGAGTTGTAGAGGAGTTGGGAGAATTACCACCTGGGCGTCCTGTTGTTGACTTGATTTTAAGCGGTCATGCCCACTGTTTTGAGCATTTACAAACCTTTGATACAGGACATGCTGACTCCCATCTCAACTGTATCATTGCTGGGGGTAGTGGCTTTAGTTTACGTCGTCAAAGAGAAGAGGGTGCAGTTCTAGAAGAAACTTTTACAGATGGTAATGGTGTTCACACTCGGAAGGTTGCTCGCTGCAACTTATTCTTAGGACGTAACGGACAAGGTTCAGACAAACATCGTCCCTACTCTTTTGTACGGATTGACGTCAAAGATGGTACTCCACCTAAATTTATAGTTAAACCATTTGTGGCTGATAGACATCATCATCATTGGGAATTCCCTAAGATTCAGCCATTTACCATCAATTAACTTTTAACTATTGGTTTTTAGCTTTTATTATTCAATTTTCAGCTAAAAACCAATAATTAACAGCTGATATTTTATCTTCATATTTATGTTTATGTTTATGGTTATATTCATATTTATATTTCAGTTTACCTTCAAAATTCTCCTTTAATTTTTTATATAAAAAATTAAATCCAGTTTTACTCTACCAATACTAGTAAAAATTATTATAATTCCTCAAAAAGAGAACGGTAATGCTTATAATCTTTATTAAGAAATAATCAATTACCTAATCTCTAGCAATAATCAAATTTCAAAGTGTTTCATAAATATATACATAGGGGCAAGTATAAATTGCTGCCATTAATCATCTGCCTGCTTACATTTTGGGGATGCTGGTTTTACCCTAATATGGAAGCTAGAGCAGAGGTAGAAACAGCTCCGATTTTCAGCATTTATAGCCAAAGAATTTCCCATAGTCCAGATGGAATTGGTAAATTTTACATGGGTAGGGAAATAGCTAAAGTCATGGGACATCGGGGTGCAGGGTGGTTAGAGCGTTCCACCAGAGAAGAGGAAGAGAAACCTTCGGAAATAATTAAAGCACTGAATTTCCAACCAGATAATATCATCGCTGATATTGGTGCTGGTACGGGTTATATTAGTTTCCAGATTGCACCATTATTAACTGAGGGAAAAGTTTTGGCTGTAGATATTCAGCCAGAAATGTTAGAAATAATTGATTATTTTCAGCAAGAAAAGCAGATAGATAATATTGAAAAGGTATTAGCAACCGAAACTGATCTTAATTTATCACCAGAAAGCATTGATATGGCTTTAATGGTTGATGTATATCATGAATTAGAGTACCCCTATGAGATGATAAAACAAATTATCAAAGCATTAAAACCCGGAGGTAAGGTTGTATTAGCTGAGTATCGAGGGGAAAATCCTTTTCTCAGAATTAAACCTTTACATAAAATGACTCAAAAACAGGTGAAAAAAGAGTTACAATCCACCGGGCTTATATGGTGCGAGACTAAAAATAATTTACCACGACAGCACTTAATGATATTTGAGAAAATATGATATTTGAGTGAGAAAGCTTAGGGATATTTCACTTTATATAAAGAAAAATCACAAAATAAATAATCTCACTTAATTATTTTCGATGGTGATGCATTATCCTACCACTCTTAAAGCACCTAGAAAAATTTATCTTTTAAATTTGTCTTTTAAATTTGTCTTTTATTAATTGCAAGTGCGTGAATCTCTTAAAGAAGTAACTCACGTCAATTAAACTCAAATAAATTCAGCTTAAATTCCAGATGGGATGAGGCTAACATCTTGATTATTGCTATCCCAAATAATCCAACTATATTGATTATCTAGACTATCTTCCGTACCAGAGACCTGATTAGACACCTTAAAATACATCTTTTCTTTATCTCTAGTCTCAACAGCAAAATCTGCATTTTGAGCATATACTACCTTAAAACCGCGATCGCGTAAACAATACATAGCCCAAGCTTTCAATGATTGTCTTTGTGGTTCATGGGGAATCGCAGGTTTTTTCAATGCTTCTTCAATGACTTGATATATTTGAGTCTTATTAACGGTCATTTTTATTTGATGGTTATTTGATGGCTATTTGATGTATATTACTTGATAGTTGAGGGTTAATAATTAATAATCAGCACCACACAACAGAGTTGATTGTTAACTAAAAACTTTCTTACTCCCTTCCTCACTCGCTATTCACTCACTTCACTCTACTCTATTCCTCAACTACATAGGGTCGCATCGTATTTCTAGCATAAATCCATCGGGGTCGTAAAAATACACTCCCCTTCCTGTGGGACGACTGACAGGACCATGAGCGATCACGATATTATTTTCTTGTAAGACCAACACAGCATCATCGAATAAGTCTGGAGCAATATCGAATGCCAGATGATATGCTCTAGTGAAGCTTTTTTCTGGGTCTGGGTCTGGTGGAGTCAAATCCGGTTCCCAAAATAAATCTAATATGGTTCCATCAGGAGTGATGAAATTTGCAACCTTTCCTTCATCAACTAGCTTTACCAGAGTTTTGGGTACCTCATCTCCATGAAGTTCGTGTAAACCTAAGAGATTCCCGTAAAATTGTCGAGAAATTTGCATATCTTTCACATTTAAAGCAATATGATGTACCTTTCGGAGGATACCAGGTGCAAGAAAATTATTTAAAAATTGGTATTGAGATTTCATGGTGAAAACACTTGGTGAAAATATGGTGTAGTATTTTGGAATAATTAAAGATTTTGCTTGTAGAATTTATGCACTGTTCTGCGAGATAAGAAGTAAGGCTTTGCGTAAAGCCTGACTATATAGCTAATCCTGAGGATTTGATCTGCCTATGCTTAAGGTTATGATTCTCCAAGAGGAGAGGCTAGGCGTTGAAAAAGTATAGCGTTAGCTAACTCTACGGTCACAATCACGCAATTCCATAATTTTTGCGTAAGTTCTACCTTATATAGATTTTACCTCTGGTAGGTATCGCCATCACTAAAAGGTATAGAAAGGGTATCAATTTTATAGTTGCTCCCTGTATATTTCTAATAATCAGCATAATTCTATTTAGCAAAAAAGCTATGAATAGTTTGCAGATAAATACTTGAATCTATCCTGATTAACAATTCTAAATAGTGAAGAAGCTTAGGAAAGCCTACGATGTCATGAAAGTAGTGACAATTAGAGGGTCTGAGCAAACACATTATTTCTGTAGTCATTCCTGTTAAGGTTTGGTATTGATTAGTTTGGTAGTGACTAATATATATGCCAAATAACTATATGCTTAATAGCTTGAACTTATGCAAGTGTTAGGTAGAAAAAATGTGTTCCCCTAAGCGATATTGACCATACTCCCAAATAATCGGTTTGAAACCAAAATATATGCATCAAGATTTAGACCTACATTAATCTGCATATTAAATGGCATTCAATTGTTTAATTATCATTCTTAACTAGAGTTAATCAATTCAGAAGGAAATAACATCATGGAAAGCAATATTATCCCTGGAAATGAAACTATTAATAATCCAGTCATACTAGACGAATTTAGCGAATCCTTAAGAGTATTTGGTCGCTTGGAAGTCCCTGGAGAAGAGACAGCTGTTGTAGCAGAAGACAATCTAAATCGTATTGACGTTGAGAAAGATGGAGTTATTCAGGGTGAAAGTACAGCAATTGACTTAAATGGAGTTGATGTCAGCATTGTAAATGAAGGTCTCATTGATGGAGGTCTAGATGGAGTTGATTTCACCAATGGGAGTGGAGCTTCCGGTACACTTACTAATAAAGGTACTATCACCAGCGAAAGTCGCGCTATCAATATTGGTGGAGATACAGTTTCAGTACTTAACGAAGGTTTAATCACCACTACAGATGACCCCCGTAACGGTACTGTTTATAGCGATCGCACTGCAAACGTTTATTTCTTAGATAACAAGGGATTAATTGATGTTGGTGAAGGTAACAATGGTGATGCGATTTCTTGGGAATTAGGAGGAATAGTTAGAACTTCTATCGCCAACTTTGGTACAGTACAAGGTCGGGGAGAAGCTGTTGGGACTAATCTATCTTCAGCAATTCGTGTGTTTCGTCCCAGCGATATAGAAGAACCTGTATCTTTTATTGGTAATATTCAAAACCTAGGATTACTAACAGCTGAGAATGGTGCTGCGATCGCTATTCAAGAAGGGGTAGTTTTGAATGGTTCTATTATCAATAGTGGTGAAATTACTAGCGCAAATCCTGATAATGGTATCGGAATTCTCTTTGAAAACGGCACCATATTCAATGGTGAAATTATCAACACTGGTTTAATTAATGGCAATCGAGATGGTGTTAATCTTTCCAATGGGATTATCTCCAACCGGGGTACTATTACCAGTACTAGTCGAGCTGTTAGTATTAGCGGTAATAATGTTGCAGTAGTCAACGAAGGTTTAATTACCACTACAGATGACCCCCGTAACGGTACTGTTTACAGCGACGTTATTGCAAATAACTATACTGTCGATAACCGAGGATTGATTGATGTCGGTGAAGGTAACACCGGTGATGCAATTTCTCTGGAATTAGGTGGAGAAGTTAGAGGTTCTATAGTCAACTCTGGATTGATACAGGGTCGAGGTACACCAACTAAAGATACTCCAGCATCAGCCGTCCGTATGTTTCGTGGTACTGGTATTGAAGAAGTTGTATCATTCAATGGCAATATTGAAAACTTAGGTACATTAGCATCTGAGGTTGGTGCAGCCATAACCATTGAAGAGGGTGTAGCATTAAACGGTTCTATAATTAATGATGGCACTATTGAAGGTGGTATAGATGAACTGGGACAATTTGCAATTGATGCTAATGGTGCAGCAGATAGCGTCCGGGTTATCAGTAACGGTACCATAAATGGTTTTGTCACTCTGAGTGCAAATGACGACCTCTTTGATGGTAGTCAAGGAACAAGTCCCTTTGATGTTGATGGTTTTGATGGAAGCGACATCATTAAAGGTGGCACTGGAGATGATATTCTCACAGGTGGTGCTGGTCAAGATACCTTAACAGGTGGTGCTGGTAGTGATCAGTTTGACTTCTCTCTAGATTCCCCCTTTGCTGACGGTGAACCACAAGCAACACCTACTGGTATCAATATCCTCAATAGCCCTGATGCTATTACTGATTTTGTGACTGGAGAAGACCTATTAGTTTTTGCAGCAGAAGACTTCGGTACCAATCAAGTGAAATTCCAACAAGCTAACAGTAGCGACCTATCTGGTGATAGTAATGTAGTAGTGCTGCTCAATTCCTTCGCTAATGCAGGAGCAGCAGCAACAGCGATCGCGGATAGCGAAATAACAGCAGATGCTGGTGTATTTGTTTACTTCAATGAGAATTTAGGAATTTCTAGAGCAGTATTTTCTCAAGACCTCAGCGACGGTGGTGATATCAGCATTCTTGCTAATTTGCAGAATCTCACCGACCCAGGTGTTCAAGGAGAGTTTTCTGCTGATAATTTCCTTTTAGTTTAAGTTTCGTTTGAATAAATTAATTTAGTTTGAAGCTCAAAAAATTTAGTTTCAATTCCGATTCTAGAAATTAATTTAGCGAAGATGCCTGTATACAGGCATCTTTTTATAATATTTCAAACAGAAGAAAGGACAATCCGAAAACCGCTGCCGAAGCCACGCAAGCCTGAATAAGTCCAACTCCGATTCGCACAGCGACAGCTCCTAGAATCGCCGACCCAGGAACCACCACGCAATATTCTTCGAGAACGATTATCATTATCAATCCATGCACTACCATCAGTAGGGGCACCATTATAATTAACATGCCAAGTATCTTCACACCACTCGTACACATTCCCATGCATATCGTATAAACCAAAAGCATTGGGTGGAAAACTTCCTACATCCGTAGTCTGCTCCCTATTTTCCCCTTTCGGTGCATTACCATATGAAAAATTCCCATCATAGTTAACCAAATCAGCAGTGATTGTATCTCCAAAATAGAACGGTGGGTCAGCGCGGTCATGGGGGTTTCCCCCAGGAGCGACTGACGAACCCCTGTGGGGTGTAATAGTTCTAGCACGACAAGCATATTCCCACTCTGCTTCGCTGGGTAACCTGTAAGTACGTCCGACTTTCTCACTTAGTTTCTTACAAAACTCCTTTGCATCATCCCAAGATACTAGTTCTACAGGTCGATTACTTCCTTTAAACTTTCCAGGATTCTTACCCATAATTGCTTCATACTGGGCTTGGGTAACTTCATACCGACCCATATAAAACCCAGGAACCTTTACTTCACGCTGAGGACCCTCATTATCATCTCTCTCTGCTTCGCTTGAGGGTGAACCCATCGTAAAGATTCCTCCTGGAATCTGTACCATTTCCAAGGTGCGACCATTACCCAGGTCTTCAGCAAAGTACTTTGCGTTTAGTTTCCTGCGGTTGGTAATTGCTCCTTTTGCATCAACAGTAACTGTTTCAAAGTCAAAGCTTTGGAGGTCATCGGCAGATATAGGATTATTATTACCAACAGATGTTTCCGAGTTTCCTGTATTAGAGCTTTCCGTATTGGGAATTTCTGTAATAGGTTCGGAATTTATTGAATCCTCATCAGAAGCAGCTGGTAATATCCTCTGTCCCAAAATTGCAGCAATAAAACCACCACCAACTAAACCCATTGTTCGCAATAGTTTACGACGCTGCAAATTATTAGTATTTGAAAACGAATTTGAATTTGAGGGACTTGAATTCGAGGAATTTGAATTTAAGGGATTTGAATTTAAGGGATTTGAATTTGATAACTGTTGAGATTTGGATTTAGATATTGATCGGGATGGTGAAGATTGGGGATTTCGTGGATTTATATGTGTAGTTGGTACTGATTGTACTTGTGATATTGGTTGTACTGGTGGAACTGATTGCGCTTGTGATATCAAATCTTGCAATGCATCTTTAGCTGAAGAATAACGCAAACTATAATGACGGCGTACCATCTTGGTTATCACTTCCCCTAGATGCTGACTAACCTGTGCTTGCTGTAACCAAATTACTTCACCAGTTTGGGGATTTGCTTCTAATTCAAAGGGTTGCAGACCAGTCAAAGCAGAAATTGCACTCATTCCCAACGCATAAACATCACTTGCAAAACAAGGTTTTTCTTGACCCTGTTCGCTGGGCATAAATCCTGGTGTACTAATAACCACACTTGACTTGATTTCACCTTGGGTATTCACCATCAAAGAACCCAATTCTTTCACAGCACCAAAGTCAATCAGAAATATTTTCTCATCTTCTTGACGACGCATCAAGTTTTGAGGTTTGATATCCCGGTGGATGACTCCGTATTTATGTACAAAGGATAATACTTCTAAAATGTCTTGCAATAACTTTTTGACATAAGCTTCACTTAGTCGTTTCCCTGGGGATATTTCTTTACTTAAGTCGTGTCCCTGGATAAATTCTTGAACAATGTAGAGATTGTCTCCCTCTTGAAAATGTGCGAATAGTTGGGGGATTTGGGGATGTTTTCCTAGTTTTTCTAAAATTGCTGCTTCTTTGTGAAAAAACTCTACCACTCGTGGATGGTCTTGATTGGGACGTAGTTGCTTGACTACACACAGGGGTTGACTCGGTTGCATAATATCCCTTGCAAGAAAGGTAATTGCGAAACCACCTCCACCTAGTTGACGAGTAATTTCGTATCGTCCTACTAATGTATTCACAATAGTTTTAGTCTCCC
The DNA here is from genome assembly GCA_050042865.1 of Mastigocoleus sp. GTDB lineage: Bacteria > Cyanobacteriota > Cyanobacteriia > Cyanobacteriales > Nostocaceae > JBCCDM01. The sequence goes on along the minus strand of JBHJJE010000006.1, from coordinate 47,439 downwards.
CAGAATCCTATCTAACAGAGTTTAAATGTCTTGCGGAAAGTTTTGCAAGATACTTTATATACTTTATAGTTTCTTAATTGATTTACCTGATTACTTGAGTTTATACAGCTGCGAGTTGTACTTTTGAGCAAATTTGTATGTATTAGACATCTCCAGAAGTTAGATATTAAACCTCATTACACAAGGCTTTTATATTCCTTTTCAGAGATGTCTCTTGTAGTAAAGTACCATTCAGAGATATTTTAAATTATTCAATAATCATCATTAAGGACATCTCAACTATGTAAAAATACATTTCGTTATTGCCACCGTAGAGAGACCTTCAAAGTCTAGGTGTTACGATTATTATTCTTTCTCACGAAACACTTTGAGAAAACAAAAACCCTTACTAGCGCTAACTGTAGCTATACTGCTAAGTTTCCCCGAAGCAGATTACAAACTTATCTAAATCTCAAGAAATATATTTAATGTGAATTAATGTGAAGTAATTATGTCTACACGTATTTTTATATGTTCTTTACTGGTAATTCTGACTCTGATATTTCCACTTGCTTCTGTAGTTAAATCAGAGACAATAACAGCAACTTCTCCTGTTGAAGAATATCTCATTAACGCTGAATTTAAAACAGGAGAAACAGCTCTTTCAACCAAACTTTCTCAAAATCCGAATGATGATAATACGCGATTTGGATTAGGAGTTCTACAGTTAATGGGTGGAACTGAAAGATTAATGCAGTCCCTATATCGTTATGGTTCCCAGCAAAACTTTATTACTCAGTTATTTCCTATTTTGCGTCTTCCCGTTCCGGTTAACCCCAAACCAGAATCAGTAACCTACGAAGATACTCGAAAGATTTTGCAAGACTTGCTCAATGACCTCACAAAAGTCAAAAATACTCTCGAACCTATCAAAGATGATAAAGTCAAACTACCACTACGGATTGGTTTAACACGCATAGATATTAATGCTAACGGAAAATTAGAAACTGACGAATCTTTCTGGAAAACCTTTAGTTTATTGACAGGAACGAGAACCACAGAAAAAGCAGCGCAGAATTTCGCGATCGCTTTTGATGCAGGTGATGTAATTTGGTTAAAGGGATACTGCAATTTACTGTCCGGAATGGTTCAGTTTGTTTTAGCTCATGACCAAAGTAAGCTATTCAACTCCACTGCTCATATATTCTTCGCTAAACCGCAAATGCCTTACCCATTTTTAGCAAATGGTACAGGAGCTTTTCAGTTTGGGAATGCTGATATTAGCGATATTGTAGCCCTAATTCATCTAATCAACTTTCCTGTTGTAGAACCAGAACGTTTAACAGCTGCACTACAAAACTTCCAAACAGTCACAGCCTTAAGTCGTCAATCCTGGAAATTAATTCTAGCAGAAACCGATAACGACCGTGAATGGCTTCCTAATCCCCGACAAAAAGCAGTAATTCCGAATGTAGCAGTAACTCAACCGATGATTGATAGTTGGTTAACTTTTCTTGATGAAGCTGATTTTCTGCTCAAAGGTGAGAAGTTAGTTCCCTTTTGGAGAAGACGTGAAGTTAGAGGGATGAATTTAAATAAAGTTTTTACCCAACCCAAAGGATTCGATTTAGTCTTGTGGGTACAGGGAACCGCAGCTGCACCATATTTAGAATTTGGTAAACAGACAGATGCAGATGTTTGGAGACGTTTATTGCAGGTATTTCAAGGACAATTCTTTCAATTTGCAGCTTGGTTTAATTAGTTTGGGCGTATTAGAATCTTTGTAGAGACGTTCTTAGGAACCATCTCTAGATATTTTCCGGTATTTTATTCTGGTATTTTATAAAGATAAAGTATCTAAAAAATCGGTATCTAAAGACCAATTTTCATTGATGAACTGCATATTTTCATCGTAGATTAAATTTAACTCACCAATTCTTAATCTACGATGATTTGAGTTTTCAAGAATAACTTCAAGAATAAATTTTAGTTGCATAAATTTTTGCTTGCAGTTAATTCCAATAGAACTACTAACTAATTCTGCTTCTAAGCTATTTGGGAGACTAATTTTCTCATAATAATTATCTGCTTCATCCCAGTAACCACAAACTGTATACTCGCACAATTCTAAATGTTCCTTTACCAGCGAGTTAGTATTTATATTTTCTAATATTTCAGTAAAATCATGCCAAACTTGGTGATTTTTTAACTCTAGAAACGTCATATATTTAAAAGCTAATTAAAAGCTAATGTTCTGTTACCAAAACAGGAAAGTGCAACACTTCGTCTATAAATTTTGCATGGAAACGTTTATCCCCACCTTTCCCTAACACTTTTGATTTCAAATCGTAATCAATTTCTTGAGAAGGTACAAGTCCAATATTACCTCATGGTGAAACAATTCCTTTTTCAATTGCTTTGAGATGTTTGCTCTTTTGGTCGTACTTTAATCCTAGTTTAATTTGTTCTGGGCTAAAGGAAACTAATAATCCTTCAGTTATTTCGTAAATTTCATCAGCTTGAATATCCGCCCATTCCTTGGGTAGACTTTCCATTGAATATTTTATTTAATTAACAGGTTAAGTATACAGTGATGGGATAATGGTTTAATACAAATAATTGCGAGTTAAGTAGGTGGGTTTTATGGTAACGGCATTATTTCGGGTAGATGAGGGAGATATAACCAATCAATCATTGTGGTGAATTAATCGCATACTCTCTTATTTATCTGACTGACATTTTGATTATTGTTGAGATAACCCTTAACTCTAGAACATCCCTCTTCAATCAATCTATCTAAATCCAAGTTCCACAGCTTGACTCCAACATCTTCACTACCGCTAATCAAGGTTTTCCCATCACGGGTTAAACTCAAGCTGCTGATTGCTCCTGAGTTACCTAAAAAGGTTTTTACTAATTTACCGGTTTCTAGGTTCCATAGTTTGATGGTTCTGTCTTTACTACCAGAGAATAGTAATTTACCATTTTGACTAAATTGAAGAGTTGTTACACCATCTGTATGTCCTGTAAGGGTGTAAAGCGATTTCTTTTGTGCAATATCCCATATTTTAATAGTGTTATCCCAACTCGCTGAAGCTATGGTTCTACCATCGGGGGAAAATATCACTGATGAAACAGCGCTTTTATGTCCTGAGAATTTATTTTGCAACTTATTTTGTAATTTACCTTTAATGTCCCATACATAAACTTGATTATCGTAGCTACCAGCAGCAACCATTTGATTATCAGGACTGAAGCTGACGCTGGTAATTCCATCCTGGGATTGAGCAGATGTTGGGATTGCTAAGGTTTTAATGAGTTTACCTGTTTTATCCCATATTTTAACGGTTTTATCTGCGCTACCGGAAACTATAAATTTACCGTTGGGACTAAAGTTGAGACTGGTAACGCTGTCTTGATGTCCTTTTAAGGTTTTAACTGAGTTTGAGGTTTTTAAATACCGTAATCTTGAGTTTAATGATTTTGAATTTAATTTTGAATTTAATTTTGAATTCAATAATTGTAAATCCCAAAGTTTAATGGTTTTATCATCACTTGCAGAAGCAAGTAGTTTACCATTGGGACTGAAACTCAAAGCTGTTATTGGGGATTCATGGGCTGTTAGAGTGTAAGATAGAGAATTATTATTGTTTTTAAGTTTATTATTTTTAAGTGTATTGGTTTTAGCTTTAATTTTAAGAGGATTTATCAGATAAATTTTCCCATTCCAACCAGCAGCAGCAAAGCTGATTTTATCCGAATTTCCAGGGTTTGCGCTGGTTATATTAATACCTTCATTATCAAAACCTGTATCTAGTAAGGTTTGAGATTTTAAGTTAGAAATTCTCCAAAATCTGACAATCTTATCATCTCCAGTTGATGCAATATATTTACCATCTGGACTAAATTGGATATCAGTTATTTCTGCAATATTAACGGGTAAGGTTTTTAAAACCCGACTTTTTGAGATTAATTCAGGTTTTGAATTAATATTTGAATTTGGTATTGAATTTAAACTAAAATCTCTAATTTCAATACCTTTAGGATGAGCGATCGCTAAAAGTCCGTCATGACTAAAATTACTACTAAAGTCAATGCTGTTAATTTGGTCTTGGTAACCATCAAAGGTATGTAACAGCTTACCTTGAGTATCCCAGATTTTCACCGTGCGATCGCCGCTTGCTGAGGCGATGTATTTACCGTCTGGGGTAAATTTAATTTGGGTGATTCTACCTTGATGTCCTTTTAAGGTATTGATCAGTTTTCCATTACTGCGCCAAAGTTTAATTAGGTTATCTTCACCACCAGAGGCAATTAGTTCGTTGTCGGGACTAAATATAACTGTGTTTACCCAACCTGTATGGGCAATCCATGTTGTAGGTTGGTTTTTATTTCTACTGTTAGCCCAGATTCTAATATTACCATCCCGGCTGCCAGTAAGAATAAATTTACCATCAGAGTTAAAATCTAGACTTGTTACCCAGTCTTTATGTCCCGTTAAAACATTAGTTATTTTACCGTATTCACTAAAAACAAAATCATCTTTCCCCTTTCTACTATTTCTTATTTCCTTGCTTTGATAAGGGTTTAGCGGTGCTAAACCGCTACTGTTTCGCTTTTCCCCTTCACTTTTGCGTTTCCACTGATTTCCAAAATCGTAACGTCTGACAACTTTATTATTACTCGCAACAATAATAGATTTACTGTCAGGACTAAAAGCAACATCTGTAAATCTTTCTTCCTTGGGAGTAATAATAGTTTGGATTAATTTACCTCCCCGACTCCAGATAATTACATTACCGTCATCACCCACACTTGCAATTAACTGATTATCAGGACTGAAACTAATTGCATTTACTTTTTGACTGTGGATTTCTAAACGGTTAACTTCCTGGGTTTGGGAAACAGCTTGTTGTAGGGTAGCGATGGTTTGAGCTTCCACATCTGGACTTAATGTAAATCCTGATAAAAAACTTTTTCTGATATTCTTTAACTGTTTTCCTGCTTGTAAACTGGAAACTAAAGCTTCTAACTGCTGATTAGATAATAGTAAAGCTTCACTAGAAGAGTTTATTGCGGAAATTTCCCTGATTTGGGCAGTTTGCTGTTTAAAATAAGCCAAACCACCAAAACCAGAAGCTGTAATACCCAAAACACTAATTACCGCGATCGCTGTTTGTGCTTGACGTAAGCGTTTCTTTTGTTCTCTTTGCTGTTTAAGTCTTTCATCTAAACAAGCTTCAATAAATTTCTGAATGTCTTCAGATAGTTCATCAGCGTATTTAATATAAATATCTTCCGCTTCAACTAACCTCACACCCTGTAATAAAAATTCAGACTTACGCTGATTATCCTGCCATAATTGAGTAGCTTGTTCTAAGTGTCTTTGCAAACGTAACCGAGAACGGTTTTCTTCTAACCACCAACGTAATGTAGACCAGTGACGAATTAATATTTCATGAGCAACTTCTATTGTTGTTTGTTGTTTTACCTTCTGTAAGGAATTATCTGTTAAAAAATTATCTGGTAAAGTTGTATTTGTTGTATTAAAAGTCTTATTTGTATCTAAATCCTTATCTGAATCCTTATCTAAACCCTTCACATCACCATTATGACCACCAACATCAGCCTGATCATCATCAAAGTTAATCACTATTAACTTAGCAGCAATTAACTTTTGCAAAACCTCTTCTACTAACTTTGCAGGATACTTCTTAACTATCAACTCCTGTTTCGTAACCCTTCTTCTCGTATCCTCCCGACCTTCTCCCAACTGAGTCAAAGATAGAAAAATCCAACGCAAACAATCTTGCGATCGCGCTTCCATATTCTCATATACCAATTGTGCTTTTCCTTCCAAAGCACCTTTCATCCCTCCCAAATGCTGTTGATAAACAGATAAAGTCAATTTACCTGCTTCTCGTTTTTCCCAAAGCTGTTCTAAAACAAATTCCAGCAGAGGTAAATCATTTACAGAATCATCCAACTCTTGTAAAAGAACTTCTACTAAACCCGGTTCTACCTGTAAACCAACCTGTTGAGCTGGATTGATAATCACCCTCCGATAATCATCCCCAGTTAAATTTGGTTGTACCAAAATACTCAAACGCTGTAATAAATCTGCTAACTGAGGAACTTGTAAACCAGAAGTAATAAAATCTGCTCTGAGGGTAATAACTAACTTAAACTTATCTCCCGCATATTCCAATCCACCCAAAAGCAACTTTAAAAATTTACTCCTCTCCTCATCACCAGCTAAAGTAAATAACTCCTCAAACTGGTCAATAACCAACATTACCATCGGTTCCGGACGCGATCGCAACCAATATACGAAACCTTCTACACCCTCATAAAGCATCCCTTCGAGAATTTGAGAATGGTTGGTGGTTGATAATTGATGGTTTAGGGATTGATGGTTTAGAGATAACTTCTCAACCTCAATTCTTCCCAAAGCTTCCATCGGATTTGCACCTGGACGGAAGGTTTTGATATACCATTTTTCACTACCAGGTAACTGTTTTCCCAAACGCAATTGTGCAACCAAACCCGCTTGCACTACTGATGATTTACCACTACCGGATGCTCCGACAACTGCCAAAAATGAGTTATCTGCAACATGATTTATAAGTTGTTGAGTTAACGATTCTCGACCGTAAAAATACTGATAATTATCTTCATTAAAAGCTCTTAATCCTTGGTAAGGACAAATTCCTAAATCCAAAATTCCAGCTTTTTTATTTTTCAGCGTACCAGTTGTAGCCGGAATTATTTCTATAACTCCTTGTTTACCCGAAAGCCAAACCTGTAACGATAATTCACCAGCTAAATAAACTTGTAATTTGGTAATCCAACCCGCAGCTGATAGACCAGACTTTTGATTCTCAACTTGCTGTAAAGTCTGTGTTAAAGCTTGAACAAACTTTTCACTATTATTATACGAAGAATTATATTGTGAAGAATTCTTTTCTAAAACATGATTTTCTAAAGTATATTCTGAAGACTTTCCTAAAAACTGTTGTGGCGATGCTGCAATTATACATTGTCCAGTAGAAGAATCTACCTGCAATTCTTCCAACCATTCACTCAAGAATCCTAAATCTTGATTTTCCTTACCTTCTATAACCGGAACATCAAAAATAATAATTTGTTGAGAAACCTGAGAACGACGTAACTGTTGTCTCAACCAAGAACGACTCAACCAAAAATCATCAGATAAAACTAAAGCTACTTCCCCTGTAGGGGTTTCTTGTAAATTACCCCGTAAATATAAAAGTATCGTCGTAGGTTGCTGTAAATTCTTATTTCCAGAGTCAGAATAACGCAGATATCTTTGAATAATTTGTCTAATATCTTGTCCGCTATGTCGGGGTATATATTCTAGTTCAAATCCACCACTACTTCTTAATACCCGACTAAAAGCTAAAGTCCCTTCAGTTGCAGTTTTCCCCTCCACAACCAACGCTTTCCTCTGTAAACTTGACTCCAACTCCGCAGAAATATTACCTAAAATTAACTCCCCCACCCCTTCCACAATTCGTTTCGGAGTTTGTAAAGGATACTCAGAATTTAGATTAATATCTCCCTTACCCCGCTTTTGTTGATTAATCAACCGTAACTGCTGATTAGTCTTATCAATATATTGCAGCGTCTGATAGTAAACATACTTATATAAACCATCCGCCGAAATTATACCCTGACTATCAGCAGCATCACCACCTAAACCCCGCATTAAATAATAGGTAAACACCCCATGTCCCAACTCCGGAAACTCCCAAGACTGCTGATTGCGATCGCATGATAATAACGCATAAAATCCTTGGGTTTTAGCTGCATTTTCCTGTAATACTTCTACCAACTGCTGGGATGGATTCAGTATAGGTTCAACAATACTTGCTCCCCTTAAGGTCATTCCCCCACTATGACAAGCATCTAACCATATCAACTGTTGTTTTGCTGCACAGGAGCTAAGTAAAGATAAAACTTGTTGTAGAGGTAAAGCTGTATTTTCTAAATCATCTTTGCGAGTATCTGCTAAACATAAAAAAGCATCACTGGTTTTTGGACATAGTATTCCATGTCCAGAAAAATAAAATAAAATCGTATCAAGCGATCGCGCTTTCTGTACAATTTCTCCTAAACTTTGACGTACATTTTCAAAAACAGGTAACTCGGCAGCAAAATCATGATAGATTTTTACCTCATGTCGAGGGAAATAACTGCTATCTTTAATCAAGATATTATTCAAAGCAGCAGATAATCCCTGAGTATCACCCGCAGAATATCGCAGAGCAGGTAACCCTTCATCTTCATATTCATTAACACCAACCATCAACAACCATAAGGTTGTTGATGGTTTCTTAATTCGTTTCTTTTTACTACTAGTTCCAACACCAACAGGAGACATAGACAGCTAAAATACTCTTAATAATGTAAATATTTCTTATTGATAAATATATAGGTTCAGTTTTCAATAATAATGCATCCCTTACTATCTTTCTCAAAAGTTCCACAACCCCTCACCTCTTATCCAAAAGCAAATAAGTATTCATCTCACCGCGATTTTTCAGATTAATCATTCCCCTCTCCGAAAAATTATATAAATGACAGAGCTTTTGATATATTGCATCAGAAACGTTAATTTGTCCGGGTATACCGTGTGATTCCATCCGAGAAGCAATATTAACAGTATCTCCCCAGATATCGTAAGTTAATTTCTTAGAACCAATAACTCCAGCCACAGCAGAACCCGAATGTATACCAATTCTGACGTTAATTTCTAAAGGCATCTTTTTGATTTTATCCCTTAACACCAGAGCAAAATCAGCTGCCACCTCTGCGTGATTTTCTTTTTTTATAGGTATTCCAGCAGCTACCATATAACCATCTCCGATACTCTTGATTTTTTCTAAACCAAAAGTTTCGCAAAGTTCATCTAATTCTGAGAATAAAACATTTAGAATACTTACGACTGCTTGAGGAGTTAAACTAGTAGCTAGCATCGTAAAACCAACTATATCTACAAATATAACTGTTATCTCCTCAAAATCATCTGCGATCACACTCTCTCCGGAAATCAATCTTTTGGCAATAATTTCTGGAAGCGTATTATATAAAAGAATTTCATTCTGTTGAGCCAGTTCTAAAATTTCTTGCCACAAATCAATACTAACTCTTACTAGTAAAGCCAGTAAATATATAAAGAACATTACTAAAATTTGAGTAGAGGCAATAAGTTCGATAGTCAGAGAATAAATAATAGAGCCAGTTACTATAAAAATTAAATTAAGTATTGCCAGTTGGGTTGTTTTTAGGGGTGATAGGACATTAATCATCAAGTAAATGTAAAATATATTGATAAATTTATCGAATGTCCCTAATCCTAGGCTAAAGACTACTAACTGCCAGTTAATAAATGGTAAAAATAATAATAAATTACCTGAGAAAAATTTTTTATTTTTTGTCTTAATTAAACCATCTCTAGCTATAAATATTGAGGTTACTAAAATAAATGATGCTAATAACCTTACCTGAAAAAATGGTCTCACAATCAGTTGTATCGCAGCAGGGATAAATTCTAATCCTAAAGCTATTCCTGTCACAAATATAAGAATTGCAAAATATTTTCTTTTTTTATCTAGAAGAACTTCTTGCAGTGTAGGTAAAAATCTAGATTTAAATATTATAAATGATATATAGCCAGTAATCGCAGTTACTATAATTAACTGAAAATTAATAGTATTAATAGAGTTGTTATTACCAGAGTCAATGGAAATAATAGTTAAAACTAATACTGAACATAATGAGTAAAATCTTAACCAAACACTGATAGGAAAAGCCCACTGATTCCACAGTATATCAAATAGATGAAAATTACTTTCATTGAGAATTTCATCAGTTTTGAGATTTTGCCAGTAAGAAAGATATTCATTAATATCATTAATCTTATTTTTAGAAAAGATAAATTCGCGAAAATTATTATATATAGAATTATTTTTAATTAGCTGGGACTTATTTATCAAGTAAACAAAAATATTCTTTACTTTTTTAAAAACTTTTTTACAAAATAATTTAATCTCTGATTTTCTAAAAATCATTTCACATTTATAGATAAATAAAGTTTGAAAAAACTCTATAAAGAGATATATAAAGCTTTTATTAAAATAATAGGAATAATATAATAATACGATTTGAAGTCTTTAGTTAATAGATTTTACACATTCGTCATGAAAAGTAAAGCTTTACGATTGATGTTCTATAGTCGTAATGATATGACAACATAGTCTGTGAATAATTTATAGTTTAAAAAATCATTAATAAAAAATTAAAAAAGCAAAATGGATAATATACTAGTTTAATATATTATTATCTAAAATTTAATATAATGTGAAATATCATTTGAGAAGAATCAAATCATAGGAAAAAGCAATCAAAGATTATCTTAAAAATATAGATTTAACAAGAGATATAAAAAGATGTCAGCTATTTAATATATCCCACTAATAAGATTTTTTGTGAAAAACTCAATTACTTTAATAATTCAAAACGGAAAATAAAGCTTTTCAGGAATATTTTGCTTAAACGAATAAACGTTTTCAGAATAGTGGGATAGGTTCATTGATTTACATCTTTTGGAATTAAATTTTAAATCACATTATTTTCAATTTTTTTAACATTAGTAAGCTATGAACCTTGATAGAGGAGCAGTGAAAGAAAAATTATAAGATATATAATAATTCAATTAATATCGTCACATTATAAGAATTTTATACTTGAATTGTACATAGAAAAATAAAGAATAAAAAAATATTATATTAATTTAGTAAGTAAGTTTACCTTGTATCACTATGTACACACCCATTACACACCCATTACACACCCATTACACATTTTCACTAACTAAATTTGTATCCCATGAATTGTAAGGGGGTGAAATTAACTCTCGGAGATATATATTCTTGCTTGATGGTTTCTCAAATTCACATACTGAATGATGATTGAATTAAACCTAAAAAATTTATAAATATAATCTGATTATTATAAGCCCACAAATTATACATTATACTCCCTACCCCTGAATTTACTTCGCACAGTTACAGATTTTTGGAATTTGTTAGACTAATTACACTAAGAACTTTCGGTAAACTTCCTACTCATAGCAGCACTATAAGGCAATTGATGTTAACAAATACTCTACTTCTTTCTAAACAAATTCCCGCCCTAGAATATTCTTCCACACAAGAACAGTTTGATGAAACTTGGGAAGCTCCCCTAGCAACCCTTTTAGGACTAGGACGTGCAGCAGGAGCAGACTTCGTCGAATTTTTCCTTGAGCGAGTCAACTACATTAGCTGCTTAGCCGAAGAAGATACAATCACAAGTATTACTCCCCGACTTTCCACAGGGGCAGGTGTGAGAGTTTTCCGTGGTAAAGCCGATTGCTACGTCAATACTAATGATATTTCCTTCTCTGGCTTAAAAACAGCCCTAGAAAAAGCTTTAGCTATTATGGGATTACAATTCCCCACACCTAACGCTTTTATCCCAGAGATTAATTTAGAAATCCTCAGAGATTACGCAACCAAAAGAGGAAAGGATGCATGGCTCCCCATATGTAGTAGTATGCAGGAAATGGGAGAAGTTTTGCTAGATGCTACAGCCGAACTCCAGAAAAAAGCTACAAAAGTCCAGTCCCGTCGCGGTTCTTATTTTAGAGATTGGCAAGAAGTTTTAATTGCAGCTAGTGATGGTACTTTTGCTAGAGACATCCGTTTAACTCAGTCCGTAGGAATGAATGTTTTGTGCGCTGATGGTGCTCATCGTACATCCATCGGTGAACGTGCAGGTAATACCAGTGATCCTAAATTTCTGAAGACTTGGGACTTCCAAGAAGCGGCTGAACATCTGGCAAGTTCTGCTGGTAAAATGCTTTACGCTGACTACATCGAATCTGGTAACTATCCCATCATTATGGCAAATCACTTCGGTGGAGTCATATTTCATGAAGCTTGTGGACACTTATTAGAAACTACCCAAATAGAACGTAAAACTACACCTTTTGCCGATAAAAAAGGTGAAAAAATTGCCCATGAAAGCTTAACTGCATGGGATGAAGGACGTTCTGAAAATGCCTTTGGAACTATTGACATGGATGACGAAGGTATGCCTGCTCAAAGAACATTGCTCATAGAAAAAGGTGTACTGAAAAACTTCCTCGCAGATAGAGCAGGTTCAGTACGTACAGGACATCCCAGAACAGGTAGCGGTCGCAGACAAAGCTTCACTTTTGCAGCTGCAAGTCGGATGCGCAATACTTACATCGCTCCGGGAGAACATAGTACCGAGGACTTATTTGCTTCCGTTGAAAAAGGTATTTACTGCAAAAAAATGGGTGGTGGTAGCGTCGGTGCAACAGGAGAATTCAACTTTGGTGTTGATGAAGCTTATCTAATTGAAAATGGCAAAGTTACCAAACCATTAAAAGGTGCTATTTTGATTGGTGAAGCAAAAGAAATCATGAACAAGATTTCTATGTGTTCTCAAGATTTATCTTTAGCTCCTGGTTTTTGCGGTTCTGTAAGTGGCAGTATTTATACCACTGTCGGACAACCCCACATTAAAGTAGATTCTATTACGGTCGGCGGAAGATAGTTTTAGTTACCTCGCTGTCTCACCCATCATGGGTTATTGGTGACTAAAAAATTAACCCACAAATAAAACAGATAATTCCCAACAATTAGGTATAGCTAGGTATGGCAAATATTAAAGATATTGCAACCCACGCAAAAGAAAGTGCAAACAAACTCGGTATCGAAAAATTTGATATTTATGGTGCAGTTACCGACCAAACTAGCGTGCAAGTAGACCAAGGTGAACCAGAAAAAGTTAAAGCATCTAACCTTTCTGGGGTAACAGTCCGGGTCTGGAATGACGATAAAACTATGGGTGTAACTAGTACCAGTGATGTTAACCCCCAGGGACTAGAACTCGCACTGAAAACAGCTTATGAAGCTAGTGCTTTTGGAGTAAAAGAAAATGTCCCTGACTTCAGTCCCGAATCCACTGCTCCTATTAACCACACCCCCAGTCAAAAAAAAGAGCAGGTTAATGTATCTCAACTAATTGATAGTCTTATAGACGCAGAAAAAGAACTACTCGCAGCACATGAAGCGATCGCGGGAGTTCCATACAACGGTTTAGCACAAAGAAGTATCGACCGTTTCTATCTCAACAGTCAAGGTGCAATGAGAACTGAGTCTCATTCCTATTCTTCAATTTATCTTTACACCAAAACCGAACAGGAGGGTAAGAAACCCCGTAGTGCTGGTGCTTTTAGAATTAGTGAAAGCTTCAATGAGTTAGATGTCAAAGGCTGTATTCAGGAAACAGTTGATAAAACTATCAGTCATCTAAATTATCACAAAGTTAAAACCGGTAAATATACGGTAGTTTTCTCCGCAGAAGCATTCCTCAGTCTCTTGGGTGCTTTTTCTAATCTATTTAATGCTCAAAGTATTTTGGATAAGCAGAGTCTTTCTACTCCTGATGATATAGGTAAAGAAATTGCTTCTCCCTTAATTTCCATTTGTGACGATGCATTACACCCGTCTAATGTTGGTAGTGAAACTTTTGATGGGGAAGGAACTCCTACTCGCAAAGTATCTTTAATTGAAAATGGCGTTCTTAAGAACTTTCTCCACAGTGCAGGTACGGCTAAAAGGATGAACGCTCAACCGACTGGTAATGCTAGTATCGGCGCAAAAGTCAGTGTTGGTCCCAACTTTTACCACGTATATAGGGGTGAAGAAACAGATAAGGAATTCAATTTGGAGACTGCTGAAAATGTAGTTTTTGTTGATGACTTACAAGCACTCCATGCTGGAGTAAAATCCCTACAAGGTTCTTTCTCTCTACCTTTCGATGGATGGTTAATCAATAAAGGTGAAAAGACTAGTATTGACTCAGCTACTATCGCAGGTGATTTTTTAGAAGTTCTAAAATCAATTGTCTATGTAGAAAAAGATCCAGAACTGACTCCTGGAGGAGTATGTCCTAGAATTTGGATTGAAGGTCTATCGATTACCGGAGAATAGGAGTTGATAATTGGCGAATCACTTTTTTGATCGTCAATTATCCCGTGTATACATCTTGGGTATCAAGAAAATAAGATTCATCTACTAAAATCTTTAAAAACATGATCAGGATAAAAAGATTACTTACCCTGACCATGTTTGTCAATACTATTTAATTATTATTTAATTTTTATTCAAATATTCCATTACTTCGTTTAAAAATGTTCTACAACATTTTTAACATATTGCACAAGTTACCACTAATTACTCTTCTGGTGCATAATAATCGTCTTCTGGTAATTCATAATCTTGTACCTCTGGTGCATCTGGTGATTGTCCACCAATACCCACAGGAGTATTAAAGATATCTGTACCGTTTAAATTTGCCCCAATTAGAGTTGCACCTTCAACTTGAGCACTGTATAACACCGCATTGCTCAAATTTGCATATGTTAAATCCGCATTATTCAACTCTGTGCTATTTAGAAATGCTTCTTTTAAATTTGCTTGACGTAGATCCGCACCTTGCAAATCAGCACCTTCCAAATTTGCCTCTTTCAAATTAGCACCACGCAAATCAGCATTTCTTAAGTCCGCTCCAATTAAATGAGCACCACTTAGATCCGCACCTTGTAAATTGCAACCATAACATTCTCCGGTGCTTAATAACTTCTGTACATCAGCAGAAGGTTCTGCTTGTGCTGGTAGCCCTATTGCTACCGAAGCCACTAAAACGATCGCTGTAAATAATCTACGTAACATAACCATTTCCTCCGTCACAACCATCGCAATCCCATCGGAGTGATGTGCTTCGGAAAGCTTTACCACTGCCCCAATCTAAATTTTACTTTAGATCATTACTCAAAAAATTAACTTTCATTAAGTTATTAAAACTTTTAAAATTAAGGATTGCTTTTACTTTTAATGTTAATCTTTGAGCTTACATATATTATGACATAAATATAAGAAAAGTATTCATTCTTACGGAAGAGTTTACAAAAGAATAGATTATTTAATATTTTTTTAATCTCATCTAAATGAAAATCATGCACCTATTTTTATCAAAAAAATAAAATAATTTCAACTGCAAAATTATAGGCATAAACAACTGTTATAAAAGGTTGTGCTAACTTTTAAATTTATTTTGATGCCTTTATTTATCTAGTTTTTCTCTAGTTTTAAAAAATTTTATTTTCGTAAATTATTTCATAAATGATTTCATCAGTTACAAATTACTGTTGCCAATTAAATATAGTAAAGCCATTCTGACGGCTACACCGCTAGTTACTTGATTTTGAATTAAGCTCAACTCTAAATCATCCATCAAATCTGAACTAATCTCCACACCGCGATTCACAGGTCCTGGATGAAGTATTTTAACTTCAGATTTACATATTCTTAACCGAGAGTGAGTAATCCCAAATAGCTGATGATATTCTCGCAAACTGGGTAATAAGTTAGCACTCATGCGTTCTTTTTGCAGCCGTAGAGTCATGACAAAATCTGCATCTTCCAGGGCTGGTTCTAACTCCCAATGTACGAATAGCTTACCTTCTCCTCCGTTGCCATAATTCTTAAATAACTTTGGTAGCAAAGTAGGAGGTGCAGCTAAATGTACTTCTGCACCGCTAGCGATTAAACTCCAAATATTGGAACGTGCAACCCTTGAATGTAAAATATCGCCAACAATTGCAATTTTTTTGTCTTTGAGTAGTTCTAGTCTAGGTTTTTCTGCATCCAAAGTAGTACAAATTGTAAATAAATCTAATAAAGCTTGAGACGGGTGTTCGTGTTGTCCATCACCAGCGTTAAGAACACTGACATAACCACCTAGATTATCCATAGCTTGTGCGATCGCATGGGGAACACCAGCTTCTTTATGACGAATCACCATAATATTAGCCCCCATTGCAAGATAGGTTTTGGCTGTATCGAGTATGGTTTCTCCTTTGGTTATGGAGGAAGTTGCTGTAGAAAAATTTAAAATATCAGCGCTCAATCGTTTTGCTGCAAGTTCAAAGCTGCTACGAGTTCTAGTAGAAGGTTCAAAAAATAAGTTAGCGACTACCAACCCTTGTAGAGCTGGTACTTTTTTCGTTTTGCGAGATAGAACTTCTCGAAAGCTAGCAGCAGTCTGCAAAACAGTATTGTACTCAGCCTTAGTAAAATCAGCCAAGGAAAGGACATGATGACGAGTCCATTCTTGAATTGTACTTGTATAAGTTGTAGGCATAATTAGCAAGACTTTAAACCAGAATTAGACAGACAATAAGCAAAAAAAAAGAGCTTCACCCCGCAATATCCTCTGTCTTCAATAAATCTGGATTCAATTACGGAAATTAGACAGCGTCATATATTAACCTGTTTGGAGAACTCAGTGAAGTGATGCAACACTTTAATAACAAAAATATTTATACTTTACAGTTGACTATCGCTTTGATTAAGTATTCCATCAAAGGTATTGCGTTATCTAATTGTATCTAATTAAACTTTACATCAGGAATTATCTACGGACTAAGTATTTACCTCCGGAGCAACCTTAGGGAAGTATCAGCTTTATTCCCTGTTATTAGTGCCTAATTCCTGTAACTCTATAGCTTACTATCTACTTTTTAAACATTGAACCCATAGTTGAGAACAACGCATCTTTTGCATCCTTCAAAGACTGTACTATTGGCTGCTGTGATTGCAAAAATACCCTAGCACAGTTACGTCCGGGCATTCCAGATATTGAACCACCAGGATGTGTTCCTGCACCTGTTAAGTAAAGTCCTTCTATAGGAGTTTTGTAGTTAGCAATTTCTGGTAAGGGACGGAGAAATACCATTTGGTCTAAAGTCATATCCACATGGTAATAATTACCCTTGTAAGCTCCTAGTCTTTCTCCTAATTCTGCCGGACTTTCTACCCGACGAGCAATAATTGAATCTTTCAAATTGGGGGAATAATCTGCCAATTTATCAACGACTCTATCTGCAACCTTGTTTTTAAGTTCATCAGTCCAACCCGTACCTTTTAAACCCGTACCTTCATATCCAGCAATTTGATATGGTGCGAAAAATTCAATCCATACAGTATGCTTTCCTGGGGGTGCAAGTGTAGAGTCTAAATAACTTGGTATAACTACATACATAGATGGATCTGAATCAGGAATTTGTCCCATACTAGGTAAAGTATGTGCTTGTTCTACATGAGCCATCGAGTCGGCAATTAAAATAGATCCAGCTAAATATTCATCTTTGTGTTGGTGGTGCTGAAAATTTAAGGGTTTATCTAAAGCTAAATCTATTTTGAGAATAGTTTCATTATTATTGACAATGCGACGCTCCAACCTTTCTCTTAGGTTTTCGTCACTAGAATCAACATCGCTACTATCCATTAACTGTAAAAATAATCTCTTCGCATCAATATTAGAAATTACAGCCTTTGTTGCGCGATATTCTTCCCCACCAAAGACACGAACCCCAGCAGCTTTACCATCATCAACTAATACTTTCTCAACCTGTTGGTCAGTTAGTATAACTCCACCATGACTTTTGACTAACTTCACTAAAGCCTGTATTAATGCACCAGTACCACCACGGGGACGAAACATACCAGGATTATGACGCATCGCCATCATTATTGCACCAATTGCCAAAGTTTTTTGGGAAGGTGGAGCGCCGAGTTCCGAACAAAGTCTAGCTAATGGTGCTTTTAGAAATTCCGAATCAAACCACTCGTTAACTATATCTTCGCCGCTATTCATCATATTGCGGACAAAATCTAAGGTTTTAGAGGGGGAACCAATTACTGAAAATAAATCTTTTATCTTACTGATATCATAGTTACTCAAAATATCTAAAACTGACTTTGGTGGAGCATTAAACATTGGTATCATTGCTCCCAATGCACGCTGCCAATACTCCGTAAATTCCCTATACTTAACTGCATCGCGATCGCTATATCTAGCAATTTCTGCACAGGTTTTATCTAAGGATTTATGACCAAGAAAATACTTGCCATCAGGATGGGGGCAAAATACTACTGGGTCGCATTCTAAGTATTCTAAACCGTATTTTTCTAATTCTAACTCTTCTACTACAGGTCCTAAATGGATAAATTCATGGTCAATGGCACATAAGTTAAACTTGAATCCAGGTGCTTCTTTAGGTAAGCATTCCTCAGTTGTCGCTGCACCTCCAGGAACAGAACGTTTTTCTAGCAGCATGACGCTATATCCAGCCTTCAAAAGGTAAGCAGCACAAACTAATCCATTATGTCCTGCACCAATAATTACAACATCGTACTGCTGCATAATTCCTTATTTCAAAGATACTAAGAGATACTATAAGTGAATGTTAATAAACACAAAATTTATTTATATCATTCATTGGAATCAAAAAATATCTGAAGATACAATCTAGATATATATTTCTTTAAAGTTGTAAATTGGTAGGTATTTCTCTTATGCAAGCTTCGGTCAAAATAATTAAGCTCTCTTGTTGTAGTTTAATTTCTTTGATATCCACTATCACTGTGGAAATTGCCTTTTCTTCAATCCGCTTCTGGCTTGACATAAAATAATTTCTATCAGAGCATTAGTTTTATGTACTTTAAACTACTATAATTAGATCATGTATCTATATTCAGAGTTAAATATATAAAACTAAAAGAGTTATATTAGCTTATCAAAATAATTCCCCGACGATGTTAAGGAGTCAGGGAAAGGAAGAATTAAGAAAAAAACGTTTAATAAGTTTAATAAATTTAATTTTTAATAGCTTGACTTAATTAGTTGCTTGTCGAACTATATCAAAGGCTTTTTCTCTCAAACCTACAGGAAGAAGTGATAATCCTAGACCGGTAAAAGCTTTTGACTGAGAAAAAGATTTACCAGCTAATACCAGTTCTCTACCTTTTTGAGTTTCTCCTTTTTCTATAAGACGCAAACCTAATATTAATTTGGTTTCTATAAGCCTTTTGTGTCTAATATTTTCAATCTTTTCAACTTCAAAATTGTAATTCTCTAAGTAATTGATTTTATCAGAAAGATAACGAATTGCCCTATTTTTACCTTGCTGTTCTTCATGAACCCGATATTCCATCAATAGTTCTGGTAAATAATAAGCATTTTTACCTGCTAATGCTAATCTGACAAATAAATCGTTATCTTCACAATTTTGCCAGTGAGGTTGCATATATTCTATTTCTTGTAAAACTTCCTTACGAAATAAAGTTGCACCTATTTGAAAGCTTTGATTAACAAAGACGACCTCTAGTAAATTCTCTACAATACCCTCAGATAATTTTCTCCTACCCCAATAATCAGAATTTTTTTCAGTTTTCTCTTTATTACGGACATTATTGATATCAATTATCCAGTGGTCGGTTCCAACAAAATCGACATCTGAATATTTATCTAAAACCGATATAGTACGCTCTAAAAACTCAGGAACTAGTCGGTCATCATCATCAAATTTGATAAAATATTCTCCTTTTGCAGCTTCAAAACCGGAGCGCATATTGTTACTTTTACCAATATTTTCCGAATGACGAATGTATTTAATACGATTATCTTGATAGTGTGCCATCAATTCTGAGGTACCATCTGTAGAACCATCATCACACACAATTAATTCAAAGTCTGTGTAACTCTGTTTGATTACACTTTCAATTGCAAAAGGAAGAATATCTATACGATTAAAAGTAGGAATACAAATACTAACTTTAGTCATTTATTATATATCTCTAGAGTAAATAAATTAGTGAACCAGAAATTGGACGAAAACTTCAAGGAAGTTGTGACTTATATTCTAAAAAATCTTGGAAATTCTATCTCATCACTCGCTTAATTTTTTTTACTGCTTTATCAATAAAACGATTTGTTTTATCTGTAATATTTGCAGGCTTTAAATATCGTGGTTTTTTCTCTAATTCCTTAAGAAATCGATAATATAAAAATTCATGTTTATATCTAATATCAACATCTTCTCCATTACATAAACGATTGAAATCATTCGTAGAATAACTCATATAGTGGAGGCGATGAATTGGTTTTAAGCCATCTTTATTATAAAGAATATTATCGATATTGATAAAATCATCAGCATTTGCACAGTTCCCTGTTCTATCTTGATATTCTGGACTCAAAGTATAATTAAACATTGAATGTTTACCATCTATAGTCATGTAATTCATCAAGGCAGAACTAGACCACCAGAAATTATGACTAATCCATTCTATTTCCCTCTGTTCAATTAGATTTTTCTCTAAATTCTTTAAATCATTTTCACTAAATAAATTTTTATGTGATGCCACAAAGCTATTACAATGAATTCTTAAACGTAGTTCATCTTCGGATAAATTATATTGATGTGAAACTTTTTCCAAGATAATATCTGTATTCTCTGGTGGTTTTGTATGTTCCCAATCATCAAATACTAATTGGTATTGGTCTAGCTTAGAGATCACATCATCAATTGCTTTCATTGCTAGACTATCAGCATCGTAAAAAATAAATTTATCAAAATCACCGTTAAAAGCAGCATATTTCCGATGTACAAAGCCTTTATACCATCCAGGACGAGTCAATTTTGAGTCTTGATTTCTAGGATGCGAGTCCCATACTCGATTTACAAATTTGTCCCAATAGTTTATGATATCCCAATCTTCAAATAATCTTAAATTGGGTCGTAAATTTATTTCTTGTTTAACTAAGTTTAGGTTTTGATTATAAGGAATAATACAAATAGGTATATCACTTCCAATATTTATTTCAATACTATTTATCAAAGCTATTAATTGATTATAAACACTATCATTAGCAAGAGTATAAATTCCAAAATTACTCATTTTAAAGGCGTTTAATTTCCAATATATTTACAAAAATATTAATAATTAAATTAAAACTATATCAATCTGATTTTATTATTAACTTAAGTATTTGCAGACTGCAAAGCGTGTCCTGATTTAACCCATTAAAGTCCTATGAATAGTGCATTAAGAAAACAGATAATACACCCTACATGTTTTTAAAAATTTAATTATAACTCCTCAATTAATCTGACTATTATCTATTCTGACAAACCAATTTATAATATGGGAAATATAATATGTACTATAATCTATACAATAATAAGCTAAACAAAAGATATATTAGCAGAGAGTAAATGCGGATATTTATTCTACACAAATATATTGTTGATTTTTTAAACAAGAAAATATCTAAGTAATATTTGTGATGACATAAACTTTAAAAGCAAGACAGTGTATTTATATGTATCGAACATAATTTTACTAATATTATTCTTACTTTATTGAGATTAAATGCATATTTTGATGTTATCCACTACCTTTCCTTATCCACCAACAAGGGGAGGGACTCAAGTTAGAACATTTAATTTACTTAAATATCTTAGTCAACGTCATGAAATCACTATTGTTACCCAAAGAGAAGCGGATGTAACTGACTCAGAAATAGAAGGTTTACGCGATCGCGTTGATAATTTAGTGGTTTTTGACAAACCATTAGCAGCGACACCTGGTTTGGGAAGTAAAATTCAACGGTTTGGAAATTTTTTGCTTACAAGTACTCCTCCGAGTGTGACAACTCGCTATTCTGATGAAATGCAAGAATGGGTAAATAATTTTGTTAGAGCAAGAAAATGTGACGTTATCACCTGTGAACATAGCGTTAACGAAATTTATATACGTCCTGAATTTAGTCAGTTCTGCAAAACTATAGTTAATGTTCATAGTTCTGTATATGGTACTTATCGCAATCACCTAGATACAGGAACCTCCGAGAATCCCCTCAGGGACAGGATTAATTTACCCCTACTGGGTCGTTACGAACGAAATTACTGCTCCAAATTTGGAGCGATCGCAGTCACTACGGTAGATGATAAAAATCAGTTGAGTAAGTTCAATCCTAATGCGGAAATAGCAGTCATACCCAATGGTGTAGATAAAGTTTCTTTTCCTTACCGTCTTCAAGACCCTGGAGGAAACCGCATAGTTTTTATTGGTGCAATGGATAATATTGCAAATATAGATGCTGTAAGATTTTTCAGCAACGAAATTTTACCACATATCCAAAAGCTTTATCCAGAGACAGTCTTCGACATAGTAGGTTCACGTCCAGTACCCGAAGTGATGAATCTCCAGGAAAAACCAGGAATCAATGTTACTGGGAAAGTTCCTATGATGTCTGACTATTTACATAGAGCAACAGTATGTGTAGTACCAATGCGTACTGGTTTTGGAATTAAAAATAAAACTTTAGAAGCAATGTCTGCTGGTGTACCGGTAGTTGCAAGCGATCGCGGTTTGGAGGGTTTAGATGTGGATGGTGAAAATACTCCTTTAAGGGCTTTACGAGCTAATCAAGCGGCAGAATATATTAGTGCTATTAGCAGTATTTTTGACAATTCTCCATTACGTGCAGAATTATCATACAATGCTAGGCAATTAATAGAGACAGAATTCACTTGGGAAATTGCTGGTAAGAGATATGAAGAATTATGTTTAGCAAGTTAAAAAAAGCTGTTGAGTAAAAATATAGAAATACCCCTCTCTATTTAGATATTTATTCACTAAAAATAAAATTGAGTTTGGGGTATGCTATTTATAAAATTCTAAGAAAGAAATGCATCAATCAAGTGTATATTACTTACTGCTGCATTGTCATTACAGGGAAAATTCTACTAAATACTGGTTGCTGACGATTGGGTTTATCAATTGGTGGTTTACTTTGTGCCACCGCTTTAGAATCAACAGTATTCTCTAACTTAGATTTCGTAATTTCGACTTTATCTAAATTAACTGTTCTTTTAGCAGATACATCATCTATCTTCTTTTTAAATGACTCAACCGGAGATTGCGCTAAGGAAGGAAGGGTAATCAAAACCGATCCTGATACTATACATAGCATCAGAAAATTATATGTATATTGACGCATAATAAGTCTTTAAAACAAATGATTTAAAAAATTTGTAAATGGAGATTTATTCCTTAAGCAAGTTTTTATTATGACTTAGATTACAGAGAAGAAAGATTTCGACCTAGGTAATATAACTAGAGTTCATTTTATTTAAGTTTAATAAATATTGCTGGGAATAAAAAACTATGAAACGTGTCCAGGTTTTTTTTGATAAGCTGTTTTTTCAACCGATCATCATCATATACAAATTGAGTTCTAGATAAACTGAAAGTCCTGTTATATCAATGTCTAATTTTGATATTCATAAATAGATAGCGGGACTTAGACATTTTTATTTTTTTGGTCAAAAAAGGCTCAAAGCTTTATATGTTAATGGTTTTATATCGAATTGGTTGTTTTCTTGATATATCTGGGTTTGATCTATTTCTTAATATTTGAGGTATATTCCTTGTTCTGACTGCCTTTGAAGTTTTTTCCTCCTTGTTTTTTGTCTAAGTCCCGATAGGCGTTTTTTAAGCTATTAATCAGTCTCTTAAATTTATCTGTACCCAGTGCAATATATCTATGATTATCGACATTATCCAGTCAAATAAATCTCCTTATTCCGAACTTATTTTCTATCATCATTAGAACTAAATATATTAATTTTAAAAAATGATAGTAGTAGAACTATCTAACATTTAATCTTGAAATATTTATTCTTGGAAGAGAAAAAATACCGAAGTTATGAATTAGAAAATATTTGCTAACTTTTAATTTATTCTCAGCAAATATTAGGAATTATCGCCACATTTAAGAAAAGTAATTGTAAAGAAAATATGACTATTTAATTAAATATGATATTTCTGGCAAAATATAAGAATAATAATGAATTTATAGTAATTTTATATGAAGATACTTCCATTTATAATCCTCTTAACATCAGCGATATTGAAGAAATAAAATAAATTATTAAGTGAACTTCATTACACATCTGCCGCATTCATAATGTAAAGACGTTAAATTTTTAAATTTAACGTCTTTAGAGGAGTTATATCATCTTCGTTTTATTCCTAACAATAATTAATCTGTGCAAAAGACCTAAAAGCTTTTCCCTTGAACTTCTACTCTCCTGCTCTTGCAGTCTAAATTAGAAATATTTAACAGGTGACGATATTACAGATTGTGCGTATTAATTTCTGGGGATATCTTTCTATTAATAAAGCTTATCCCCAACTTAGATTTATAAAAAATACCCGCCACATACTAATGTGGCAGGTTAATAAAATTTTACATATCAGAAATCTTCAAATAATATTAAATTAACGATATATAGGCTGTGTCTTTTTCCAGACATTGGAAACTTCTTTGCCATAAGTAATGGGCTTATCTAACTCATTTGCTGTTACAGTTTGACCGTTATTGGAAACAGCTAATAATGACCAATCATCTTCACCCAATTCACCACTCTGGAAAAGAACTTGACCTGGTCTACTCTCGCTCCAACCTAAAAGAATTGAAATAGGTTCATGCTGGTCTTTTTTAACTGTAGGGGATACTTTATTAACCCTCTTTTGATTGCTATTCCAAATAACTGCCTTGTCAGTACCGTCAGATGTCTGGAAACGTGATTCAAAAGAACGAGCTAAGAAGCGATCGCCTTGTTTTGACCAGCTAACTGGCACTAGTACTCCTATACTTCCATTGTCGTTGTGACCACCCTTAGACTTAATCTTAAGTAGAACATCATTATTAGCAGATGTCGAAGAGATTACTTTTAGTCTCTTGGTTTGATGATCTTCTATAAATAGAACGCTACTAACTCTTGAGTTATGAAGTTCTGGTTTTACTTCTAATTGCAAACGACTGTAGACAGTATACCTACCATCAGGAGAGTTTACAGGAGAACTGCGATAATAACGAACTCCAGAACTACCTCTAGCACTAATTTCTTTATGAGTGTTCATAATCCATTCCCAAGGAATAGGATGAGGACTACCTAAAGGATCTTTACGTTGTGCTTCAATCTCCGCTTCAGTTGGTTCTTCAAAAACAGTTATTCCTGAATCGGATGGTGTCAATTCTCTTCTAAAAGCTTTTTCTTTTACTGACTCTAAAGGCTGAACTCTAGCAATCTCAAGTTTGTAAGCTTTCAACTTGTTGACTAATTGAAGCTGACTATTACGCTTGTTTGAAGTGCCTAAATTTACTTGATCTGAAATAGAGTCTTCTGCATTAACCGGTGGAACTACTTCAACTGTCGCTAAAGGATTTCCTGATGTCTTATCTGTTACCTGATAATCCTCTTGAACTACTGGTTCTATAGCATCTGCCCGAATTAGTTTTGGTTCACTAACAGCAGCGATAGAAATCGGTGCTGAGTCAATTTCTCCTAACCCAGAGTCGATCCGAGATGCTCGTAAAGCTTGGAGTAGATCATTATCATTTACTATCTCCACAGATTCTGAACTCATATCAGAATTTGTGGATACTGAATTAAAACTACTATGTGCTAATTCTGACTGCTTAGCTGCACTTGAATGACCAGATGCAGCTACTAACGGAGCAATTAACATCGCAACTAAAAGATACTTTGAGAATGGTTGCACACGGAACCATCCTGACAGCAAGAGGGGTTTCAGCATCTAAATTTGACT
Source organism: Mastigocoleus sp. (assembly GCA_050042865.1). Lineage (GTDB taxonomy): Bacteria > Cyanobacteriota > Cyanobacteriia > Cyanobacteriales > Nostocaceae > JBCCDM01. Next base: position 21,832 of record JBHJJE010000006.1, on the reverse strand, counting down.
CTCTAAAAGGGGTTGCTGTGTGGGGGAGTGATACTTCCTAACTGAAAATAAACAGGGCAGACTATATTTAACTGTATAACAGAGAACTTAGCTAATTAACATATACAGTTTACTCAATTTACTTGAACTTCGCATATCTTTACACAAAATGTATAACATTCCTTTTGATACTCCCTGCTATATTTCTAACAACGAAATAAATAGTGTTACACCAGTAAATAGATAGATACGCTGATTTTATATAGATAATTTACTATTCTAGTATTAGCCTTTCTACTTAAAGAAGATTACGCAGCTTAATTCTGAAGTATTAAAACAGTTTGTTTAATGTCAAGATCGGTATTCCACAGTCCAGTTACATTTATGCACTTACTCAGCAGTTAATATTACATTTTTGGATGAATATTTAACTACATGTATACCTGCAAAATTCCACTGCATATCTACTTATGAGTATTTTAATGAACTATCAAGTATTACCATTTAGTGAAAGCTATAAGTATGATTTAAAAAGATAAACTACCAATCTATTTACTTCCACAAATAAATATCGAGATAATTGGATTATAAGGAACACTAAAACTATCGTAAGATTAAAAATTAGTCATCAAGTCACCCTTGCCGAGTGCTTTAACTTAAGCATATATAAGTAGTAAAACAGTGAGTTCCTTAGCTTAGGCTAATCCGAACTACAAACAATATTCAACTATCTAATGGTAGAACTGCCTGAATTTTAATTTGTCAGCGCGCTCCCGCAATATAACAATACCAAATAATGATTTGTTCAGCAATAACTGGAATAATTTTTATCTAGGTGAATTATCTTGGAGAAAACAACATTAGGAGCTTGCAGTTCTGTCTGTGACAGATATTAAAAGTTAAAGATAGATAGATATCTAAAAATATTCTTATAAATCAATAATATTTGATAGATACAACAGTTCTACATTAAGCAATAGGTACAAACCTATAAATTTATGTATGCCCAGAAAATATTGGTTGATTTCCTCATGATTTATTTCTATATATTCTATATATATTACTTAGGTAAATATTCAATCAGTAATCTTCCTATTCCATCAGGAAAAAATGAAAATTAGTTTTTCATCAGATTTTACCAGTAATCTCCAAGGAATATAAATATGTAGTTATTTAAGCATGATATTTATAAATGAGTTTAATTGGCGATTGACTAACAGCATTTAAAGCTTAAGTATTAATTATTGGTCGCAAATATTTAGTTAGAAATATAGTAGGTAATTATGAAAATAGTCTTTTTTGGTACTCCCGAATTTGCAGTACCAACTTTAAATAATTTATTAACCCAAAAAGATATTGAGATATTGGCAACAGTTACCCAGCCTGACAAGGCTCGTGGTAGAGGTAGTAAACTTATCCCTTCTCCAGTGAAAAAACTTGCGATCGCAAATAATTTACCTGTATGGCAACCGGCAAGAATCAAAAAAGACCCAGCAACTTTAGGTGAACTCAAAGAAACTGAAGCTGATGTATTTATTGTAGTTGCTTACGGACAAATTCTTTCCCAAGAAATTTTAGATATGCCAAAATTGGGGTGTATCAACGTACACGGTTCACTCCTTCCGAAATACCGAGGTGCTGCACCAATTCAGTGGTCTATATGTGATGGTTGTCCGGAGACAGGAATCACAACTATGCTGATGGACATTGGTATGGATACAGGGGCAATGCTATTGAAGGATAAAATGCCTATTGACATTTTGGCAAATGCTGAGAATGTGGCACAAAAATTATCAGAACTAGGGGCAGATTTACTTATCGAAACCTTATTAAAGCTAGAAAAACAAGAAATCGAAGCGATCGCTCAAGATGATGCACAAGCAACTTATGCACCTTTAATAAAAAAGGAAGATTATCGTTTAGATTGGTCAAAAAGTGCGTGGAATTTACACAACAAAGTTAGAGGTTTTTATCCTAACTGCAATACTACATTTCGCTCTGAAGTTATTAAAGTCGTTGCGACTGTACCTTTAGGAGATGATTACTGGGATGATTTACCATCTGAGCTACAGAAGATAAGGGATAAACTTCCTGATATTGAACAGATATCCGGTACCTGTGGTGAAATAGTCAGCATCGTCAAAGGAAAAGGAGCAGTGGTTCAGACTGGGGATGGTTTACTTTTGTTACATGAAGTCCAATTACCAGGTAAACGTCCGCAGTCGGGATGGGATTTTGTCAATGGTAAACGTCTAAATATTGGAGAATTATTAGGAATTTGAGCTAAAGATATTCCAAAATATACAGATTATTTTTGCAGGACTTACGTAAAAACAAAGTAATTCCGTCCAAGACCGTAAGGGATGGTCGTTCGTGTAACGTCTCGGAGAGAAGACCCGCCTGCTAGCGAGCGCATATCCGCGCTTGACTTTCTGTTTGGGACGTATAAGTTCTGTCGAGCACGCTAGGGCGTTTGCGTAGCATAACGTAGTTAACGCAGAGTTGTTGCGATTGCTAGTCTACGTCCACTCTTTCAAGACTAAGGGAAGCCTCCACCCCATACTACGTGACCGTCCCTTCGGACAATTTTTCGTTGCGTAAATCCTGTTTTGGATAAAAACTATTTACACTAGTTTTTTACAGTGAAAAATAGCAGTCAGGAGCGCAGTATTATCCTGCACTCCTGATGTTAACAAATAGAATTTATTTGTCTTTACATTATTTATAATTCACTTTAGCTCAGATAAAATAATTACCTCTATACAGATTAAAAATTAGTAAAATTATCTATGGAACTTTTAACTTTATCTATCACCTCGTCAACCTGCATTGTTCCTAATTCACCGTTAGCACGGGTACGAATACTTAAAGAGTTACTTTCTAACTCTTGTTGTCCCACTACAGCCATGACGGGAATTTTTTCCTTTTCAGCATTACGGATAATTTTACCTAAGCGATCGCCACTAATGTCAACTTCAGCCCGTATACCGATTTCTCTCATTTTTGTTACTACACCCTGAGCAAATTCTACCTGTGTCTCAGTTACAGGTAATAATCTTACTTGTACGGGTGCTAACCATAGAGGGAAGTCTCCAGCGTATTCTTCAATCAGAATACCAATTAAGCGCTCCAGAGACCCAAATGGTGCACGGTGAATCATTATTGGACGCTGACGTGAACCGTCTTCTGCCACATACTCTAAACCAAAGCGTTCTGGTAAGGTGTAATCTACTTGTACAGTACCTAATTGCCATTCTCTTTCTAGAGCGTCCTTAACAATAAAATCTAGTTTAGGTCCGTAGAATGCAGCTTCTCCAATACCCTCAAAATGCTCCATACCCAAGGTTTCTACAGCACAACGGATAGCATTTTGGGCTTTTTCCCATGCTTCATCTGAACCAATATACTTATCTTTATTTTCGGGGTCGCGAAAACTTAGTCTAGCTTTGAAATTCTTGTCTAACTGTAATTTCTTAATTACAGATAAAATCAGTTCTACAACATTAAGAAATTCATTATCCAGTTGTTCTGGAGTTACAAATAAATGAGCGTCATCTTGAGTAAAACCCCGCACCCTAGTTAAACCACCAAGTTCCCCTGATTGCTCATAGCGATAAACTGTACCAAATTCAGCTAGTCGCATTGGTAATTCTTTATAAGAGCGCAGTTGACTTTCATAAATTTGGATGTGAAAGGGACAATTCATAGCTTTGAGGACAAAACCTTGTTCTTGTTTTGCAGCTTCTTCATCCTCTGCCATCATTGGGAACAAATCTTCTTTATATTTTTGCCAATGTCCAGATTTTTTAAATAAGTCTACTCTGCCAAGATGTGGTGTTACAACTTGCTGATAACCACGCTTTATTTGTTCTTGCTTGAGAAAATCTTCCAGAAGACTTCTGAGTAAAGTTCCCTTGGGTGTCCATAAAGGTAATCCAGGACCAACGACATCGGAAAATACAAATAATCCTAATTCTTTACCTAGCTTACGATGGTCGCGTCTTAGTGCTTCTTCTTTACGTCGCTTATACTCAGCTAACTGTTCGGGAGTTTCCCAAGCAGTCCCATAAATTCGCTGTAGCTGTGCTTTATTTTCATCACCTCTCCAGTAAGCACCAGCAACGCTTTCTAAATAAATTGCTTTCGGGTTTAAATCACCAGTATTTTCTATATGGGGTCCAGCACATAAATCCCACCACTCTTCACCAAGGTGATAAATGGTAATTGGTTCTTCTTTAATATCATTCAGGATTTCTAGCTTATAAGGCTCGTTTAATTGAGTAATCCTATTTTGTGCTTCTGAGCGACTAACTTCTTCTCTTACTACAGGAAGTTTGCGCTTAATAATTTTTACCATTTCTTTTTGAATGGCTTTCAAATCTTTATCGGTAAAAGGTTCTGGACTATCAAAATCGTAGTAAAAACCATTTTCAATCCACGGACCAATTGTAACTTGTGCCTTGGGAAACAGCTTTTGTACTGCCATCGCCATTACATGAGATGCTGTGTGACGAATCTTTTTGAGAGTCTCTGATTCGCTTGTACGGGGTAAGTATACCTTTTCGGCAGGTTTTTCTGGTTGCTGGGAAGATAAATTTGGCGACATTGGCTGTTTAACCATTGGCGAACTAAATACTGATTATTACTAATTGACTGCATATTATCTTAACGACCCTTACTTTCTGTAGAAATATTCTGTAGAAATATATTTAATTCTTGGGAAAGTAAAAGATAAAGATAAATATAAAATTTAAATTATATTTCCTAGTCTATTATTTTCTTTGTCTTTCTGAATAATTTGTGTAAAGTAGGGCAATCTTCTCCTTCCTCAAATCTTACAGTTTTGCTCTCTAATGGTTTCGCTCTTTATGAATTCTCATCCTTTAAGGACAACAGCACAAGTCGATAAACTCAATATTAATAATTATAAATTCCAAATAAACTTAATACTTTTTTAATATTTCTATTTCTTTTGCTTTGATCTATTTAGGTTAATTTTACATATATTTCTATTACATATCTTTAGATATATACACAAATAATTAATAGTCTTTTATAATAAAAATGTAGTTTTTGTAACAATTTGTCATTTTGATATAAGTTAGGCGAATCTACTTTAAAATATTAAGAATTGTAAATAGCGTTAATATTAGTAAGTTTTTTGAAACTATCCAACCCATTTATGCGAGACTCGAAATTACCTGATCCCGAATTGCTTAAGACAGTTTTGCAGCCATTATTAGAAGACTTCCAATACTGGTTCGCGCGATCGCGTAAATTGCTTGAATCTGAAAATATTTCATTTATGAGTAGCGATGAGCAATCTGATTTATTAAATCGGGTGAAATTTGCTCAAGAAGAAGTAAGTACAGCAAAAATGCTGTTCGGAGCAACCGATGGACAAGTTGGAATAAATATGGAAACTTTAAGGCCTTGGCACAAATTAGTAACAGAATGTTGGAGTGTGGCGATGCGTTTTAGGTCCCAACAGACCGATAGTATGCACTGAGAAGACATGTAAATGGGAATAGTCCAAAATCCTTAAATTTTTGTCTTGATTTTTTCAAGGATTGTATATGATGATACATTTAAGCGATTGTGAGCAAATTGCTTGCTCCTTTACCTCTAGTAGTTAGGATTAGCTAGCTATATAGAAATTAATAGACATAGTCGCTTATACGCATAAAAATCGGACTCTTGACTGAGTAAATCCTTAATAAATACATACGTTTTTCAAAATTGCTTCCTTGGGAGGAAAATCAATGCTACATCTACTTTACATACTTGCTTTTACTGTCTTGGCTTCTATTGCCGTAGTTAATTTGATCCGAAATTTAGTAGTTTTCAGTTGTGATGGAGAGCGAAATTTTTCTCAAAGCTCTGTTCCATTAACAAATCGGGGTAATGAGTATAGATTACCCGTGAGAAAGCAGAATATACCGCATCCAGAACTATTAGATGACGCGGGTAATTTAATAAAAGAACCGCTTTTAGTAATGCGTTCTATCAATGTTGAGGATGCACGTCAGAAGCTAGACGCTCTATATGACTCTTCTTCTAGTACAAACAGCGAGAAAAGTGAAGAAAGTTAGTAGGTGAGGATTAATGGGTTAGGAAAAAGCAATTAAGGAAATTTGTAGTTATAAGTAAGGGGATAGAAATTGAGAAAGCTTTACTTTCTATCAAGATTTCCCCTTGATTCCTTAAATCTTTCTCCGTAACCTTCATCCTGAACCTGGGCTAATTCTAAATTAGCTATGAAGGAACTAAATTTTAATTTTATTTTTTATGCTTCGATGACAACGCGGAGATTCCCTCGCTTTTTAGCTACACGACAAGCAGTAGTACTTCCAGAACGCTCGAACTCTAAATCAAGAATAGTCGCACCAACTTTTAGATTATGTAAAGAAAGGCTGGTAATAGATTCTGGTAATGCTGGATCAATAATTCTTAGGCAATTATTAGGAGCATCTGGCACCAAATTAACTATCATGTGTAGTAATTGAAAAATACTACCAGTTGCCCAAGCTTGGGGAGTACAAGCTACAGGATACTGTACAGGAGCCGCATCCCCACTACGTTCATAACCACAAAATAGCTCTGGAGGTCGCGAATAAGACTGATTTGAGGTCATATCAAACAAGCCTTGGAATATTTCTAAAGCTTGGTCTACTAGACCCAGCGATCGCAGACCCATAGCAATTAAAGAGTTATCATGAGGCCATACCGAACCGATATGATAGCCCATAGGATTATAAGCTGGAGATGAACTGCTCAGAGTACGAATTCCCCAACCATTAAACATATCTGGTGCTCGTAATCTCTCTGCTACACTATAAGCTTTTTCGGGGGTAAAAAATCCAAGTTGTAAGCAGTGACCAGGGTTAGATGTTATACTATCGACCGGCATCCCTTCGCCGTCTAATGCTAAGGCACAAAAATCTTGATCTTCCATCCAGAAGTCTTTATTGAAGCGTTGCTTGAGTTCTTTAGCCTCATCTTGCCATCTATCTGCTAGATCAAGCCTCTTCTTCATTCTAGCAATTTCTGCAAGGCGGAGTTTAGCTGCATAGGCATAAGCTTGGACTTCACATAAAGTAACTGGTCCATTCGCTAATTCTCCTTTGCGATTTACTATACAGTCACCAGAATCCTTCCAACCCTGGTTAAGTAAACCTCCTTTAGATTTACGAAAATAACCTAAATAGCCAGTATGTTTCATACTACGATCTATCCAATCCATTGCCGCGATCGCATGTGGCCACATTTGCTCTAAAGTCTCTGTATCGTGAGTCCAAGCATAGTATTCACAGTAGAGCATGATCCATAATGGAGTTGCATCGATCGTACCATAATAAGGAGTGTGGGGTATTTCTTCTGTGCGAGCCATTTCCCCAAGACGCAATTCATGAAGTATTTTGCCTGGTTCTTCTTCCTTCCATTCATCATCTACTTTTCCTTGATAGAAAGCAAGTAGCTTCAAAGTTTCTTTAGCTATTTCTGGGTTTAGCATCAAAGTCTGAGAAGCAGTAATCAAAGAATCTCTACCAAATAAAGCTGAGAACCAAGGAACCCCGGCAGAAACAGTCTTATATTTACCAAAGGACTGACGTAACAAGTACATATCTTGCTCAGCCCTTTCAATTATGCGATTAAAAGTAGTATTATCAGAACGAATTTGAGTAATTGTTTGTACCCAGTTCTGCTCTTCCATTAGTTCTGCGGCTCTTGCTTGTACCAAAGTAACGGGAGCACTAACTTTAGAACTGGACTTATTATTAGTTAATAAATTGACTCTGTAACCTAATTTTTGGGTTTCATGGGAAGCTAATTCTAATTGCCAAACTGCCGTATAACCCTTAAAGTAACTTGGTTGTTGATGTTGGAAGAAAATTCGCGATTCCATTACCAAATCATCTAGACCCTGATAAGCCATACTCAAGGTTTTATCTTCATCACCATTCTCGGAATCTCCTGGATTTGGAACTTGACCATCACTGTTGGTATTATTATCCTCAAAAGATACAGGTTCAGCTAAGCGTAGAAGTCTTCCTCTTTGTTGTCTTTCAGACCCTCGAACTTCAAATACATCCACAAAATCTGCATCAAAGCTAATACTCAACTCAAAACTGATTGTACTGGTGCTGTAATTAGATATTTCTAATTCTTCAAATAAGGCACCATTAAGTACTAATTCTCGACGAATTCCGATAGTATCAGCATTCAGACGTTCATCAATTTTGGGATTGGTACAAAGTACAGAAAGAGAAAAACCTTTATCTGCTGTACTGCTTAGTAAAACAGGCGATCGCCCTTCAATTTGGATTTCTAACCGATTAAGGAATCGAGTGTCAGAGCAGAATAAACCCATGCTAGGGTTCCCATCATTGATAGAACAACCCGTAATGTTTCCTAGAGTATCGGTAACTAAAAACAAGTCATCATCTTTTACTGTTAATGTAGACTGGGGTCTTTCACTAACCACACAAGGCCATTCTGGAACTGGCAGTTGTTCTGCATAAACAAAAGTTTTTCCATCTACAATAATTTTTTCTGAATTCATCAGTGTATCTGTTATCATTGTGCACGTTCCTATACTGGGTTTATTCTTCTGGGTACTATCTACTTCGACAGGAAAGACTAGCTATTGCTATAAGTTCAGGAAACAAATCATTCCTTACTAAGTTAGATTGGTATGCATTACGTGCAGAACCTACGCCAAGAATCATGACTAACTACTCAGCAGTAAGTATTACGATAGAATCCTTTTGGGTGTGAGATTCTTTAAAATCTAAGGGTGAGTAATTAACCAAAACAGTTATCTAATGGTTTGGTTAAGTTGAAGAAAAATAGTTAAGTCTTCGCCAAGATAAACTTTTAACCAAGTGTATAGAATAAGACTTAATCTCCAGATAGTCTAGTATCTATGACAACCTTATAAAGTCTAATATTGAAGATTCAGAATTTACGAGAGCCTCAGGGGACTTAAAACTTTTTCAATCATGACTTATGCACGGACTACATGTTTACGACCGGAACGACCGTAGGAAAGTAATCCCAAAGTATTATTTTTCGTTACGAGTACGTAAGTTCTATGAATAATAAGTACTTTCAGGAATACCACCTTGTTGACTATAAGTAAAACATTTATTTATGATTTGACTAGTTAGACCTGTTGAGGTGAGCATTACTCCATCATGTAATGATGGAGAGTGAACGCGATAGGAAGTCTCGAACAGATGTTAAAATATTTTCATCTATAAGTAAATATATTTAATTGATACCATTTTCATTTAAGTTTACAGGTTATTAGCTCAAATTCAGTAGGCGTTTCTTCGGTTAACTTACCCTAAATTAAAAGGGTAAAAGTGTTATGTGTGAGTCCATATAGAATTAGTGTGAGGGTAAAGTGGTTTATTTGCAATGTCCATATACCTTGCTTTCATCAGTCCTTCTTAATTGGATTACAGATTTTGATTAAGGTATCTAAGAATCGGTAGAAGAGTAAAATACTACTCCAATACATTTGAGTCTATAGAAATTAAGCAACACAAATGAAACTTGAAGTAAACAAATAGAAAAATTTTATCCTTACATTTTTCTTTTGTTATAAATATTCTTGCATTAGATTGGCAAAATCAATATATAAAAAGCAATAATTTCTAAGTTAATTCATTTAATTATATGATTCTATGCATTTGTAAACACTCGAATTTAAGATAAATGTCATAGAAGAATAAAATAAGTCTTTCAGTGCTCATAATTGCTACTGATTATTTTGTATTTCTTGATAGAAATATTGCTAAATGGTTTATATTGCCCGTAACTAAAAGTTTAAATACTTTTTTCCATTGGTTAGGATCTATCACAAGTAACGTAATTTGTCCGATAAGACTTTCTGCATAGGACTTATGAGTCCCCAATAGTCCCTAGGACGCTAAGAATTTAGTTATGTCGATGTCTTAAGACTGCATCTACCCATATTTTAGGGGTTGCTTAACTAAAAACCAGTTTCAGTGGCAATGACAAATTGTGATTCCGTAAGTCCTGTGGGTGGATAAGAAAATTTACTATCTGTATATGTAAAAATCCGATTTAAATATTTAAACAATTCTTTCAGAAGAAGAAAATAAGTATACTGAGCTTTTTCTCAAATCTGCGGAGGAATCCCATAATGTCATTTTAAGCTGTTGTGCATTAAAAATGTACAACAGTAAGGAAGAGCCGAAGTTGGGACAAGAGTCGTAGCCATGAATCAATACCAAATGAATATATAAGTTAAATGTATAACATATTACTAATTTATTTACTTGATTTCGTCTTTGATTGAAGTAATTTAAGACACAGAAAGTTACTGAGTATTTGCAGCTAATTAAATATCCAATACTCGTAAATATTTATTATTAGGTCAAAGTTTATTAATTTTTGCCAATTATTTTGCCAATTATTTTTTGTATTCGCATAAATTTTTATATTATTCTTATATAAAATTAGATAGGGAAAAATAAAGTAGATTAAGTTACAATCACACTGTGAAAAAATAGCAATATTTACTTTAATAGTTTGAATTTATTCTCGATATACAATAAATTTTGAATACTTCACACAATATAGCGAAATTACTTAAACTGTATATTTATTTGTTAGGTAAAACACAATAAAATATTAAGTTATGATACATAAATACGACATCAAGAAAAAATTTATTTATATTAATAATTTTATTATCATATAGCTTATTTTCATCAAATAGAATGAACTTTGTATATAAATTAACCATTAAGAAAGTTTCTAATTTGCGACCGTCAGTGAAATTTTGTGTCAAGCAAAATGTATATTGAAATGTGTATCGAACTAGTAGCCTTCTTTGTTGGACGTTTAGAAAAACTACAACACTGATAATTATCAACAAAAGCAAAATCAAAGCTAGGCTTGATGATTCCTTGATTTAGAGGCTACTGTTAGAACGGCAATATTTGGAGGTAGTATTAATTACTTAGCTCAATGCCTAACTTAACTTGGATTGCATTTTACTTTGCCAAATTTTCTAAAAATAACTATGAAAATCAGAAAATGGTTGAGTAGATGAAATTCTATAAACAGTAAGATTACCGATTAACAAGACTTCTTATTTATTTAATTTATTTGAATTTAGAAGATAAATGTAGCGGTACAATGCATCTATGACGTGCTTCTTTTTCAGATAGTGACTATTAGACATTCATGAGCATTTCGACCTCTGTGCTGCGCGATTTGCTACAGAGTCAGCCTCAATTGCGATCGCAGCTTTATTTCAAAGCTTCACTGACAGCACTTTCCCACGCAATGGAAGACCAGGTATTGGCGGCAACTTTGGAGCAGCCTTTAATAATTGCTAATTTTCAACGGGAAAGATTCTACCGTCAAGAAGCACATCGTTATCAACGGTTAGCACAAATTAGCACACAAGTATATGTTTTATCTGCACCAGAAACCGATTTCTCAAATAGCTCAGAATACTATGAAAAAATAGCTTTTGAACCAAACGATACTCTTGCTCAGGAATGGCATTTAGTAGTCATTGCTCATAATTATGCTACTTGTTTAGTTTGTCAAGAAAGTTTGGGTTCTAAAACAGGTAAGCGACACGAGCGTGCTTTAAGTCCAAGCTTAGATATGGATACAGCAAGAAGATTTGAGGGAATTTGGACAGCTCAAAGAGGAGTTAGTCTCAAAGCCGCAGATTTATTGTTAACTAGGGTATTAGATTACAGACCAGAACTGGCAGAGAAAGTTAGACAAGCGCGTCAAAGGTTTCGGATTGGTGAGGAGTTTGATGGTTTGCTTGTAAACCTAGAAGCCACAGGAGAGTACGCTTGCGATATTGATACTAATCCCTTTGTCCAGCGTTTAATCACCTATTTGCAGGCTAATCAGTACAAATTACATAAAGCATACCGTTCGATATCAATCCAAGCAAGAAAAGAAAGCTTAGTTAATTCTATTAGTAGTGCTATTAGACAATCTCTTAATGCTGAAGAGGTTTTAAAAATTGCAGCATCAGAGTTAGGAGAAAACGTCGGTTCTTCTCGCTGTTTAATTTACCGCGCTCAGGTAACAGACCAACAAGCAGTCATAGAACATGAATTTCTTAATAATGGTATAGTATCAGTCTTGGGGAAAAAATGGCCCATTGAGAATAATCCTTTGTTTCAAGAAGCAATACAGAAAGGCGAAGGAATTTATGTCACTGATGTTATTCATGATGGAAGAGTAACTGGTTCAAAAGTACTTTGGAAACTGGTAGAGAAATTTAGTATTCGTTCTTGGTTGATAGAACCTGTAGTGTATCAAGGACGCTTACTAGGGGTTGTAGAACTACATTATTGCAGCGAAACTCCCCATGAATGGCAACCTATAGAGATTGATATGGTCAGAGCGATCGCTACTCAAATTGGTGCTGCTCTAATTCAAGCAGAAGCATATGCGAATCTCGAAGAGTTGAATCAGCAGTTAGAAGCTTTGGATAGAACCCGCAGTAATCTGATTGCAATTACCGGTCACGAACTTCGTACTCCTTTATCCACCATTCAAGTTTGTTTAGAAAGCTTAGCATCAGAACCTGATATGCCACCAGATTTACGTCAGGTGATGTTGGATACAGCTTTAACTGATTCTGAGAGAATGCGCAAGTTGGTGCAAGATTTCTTAACTCTTTCTAACTTGGAGAGCGGACGAGTAGAATGGCATCCGGAGTCTTTAAGTTTGCGAGAATGCGTCGATTTGGCACTGAGTCGAATTGGTGGAAGCATTAATAGCGAAGAATTACCGGCAATAAAGGATCAGATTGCTAACGAATTGCCATTAATTAGAGCTGACGGAGATTGGTTAGTAGAAGTATTAGCAAAATTGATTGATAATGCCTGTAAATTTACCCCTCCAGATGGGGAAATTAAGGTAATGGCTAATTCCCAAAGCGACCACATGTTGGAAGTTACTGTTAGCGATACGGGAAGAGGAATAGAACCACAGCGTTTAGAAGTTGTTTTTGACCGCTTTTATCAAGAAGAAGGAGCATTACGTAGAACTACCGGTGGAACAGGATTGGGTTTAGCGATCTGTCGTCAAATTGTTACCGGTTGGGGAGGAGAGATTTGGGCAACTTCTACCGGTAAAGATGAAGGAAGCCAGTTTCATTTTACTATCCCCATCTTTCAAGGAAAGGTTCAGAATTTGGGAGTCCAAACAGTTGGTAATAGGTAAGTATTAATATTGGCTGTATCAGGCTTGGAAGCTATGTTTGAAATAGTTTTGCCTAAGTTCCCTGAAGTAATTTGACCTTTAATGTGACCTTTTAAATAATAGCGATCGCACTAATGTTGACTCTCCAATCTGTTAAACTTCCTAACACAATCGACATATTGTACTGATGAGAGTGCTAGGATGCCTAAAAATGTTGAGGGAAACTTTATGGCAGAAGCACTTTCTGGACAAACACCTATCTTTGGCGGCAGTACTGGTGGTCTGCTGAAAAAAGCTGAAGAAGAAGAAAAGTATGCCATCACCTGGACTAGTAAAAAGCAACAAGTTTTTGAAATGCCTACAGGTGGTGCTGCTGTAATGAACGAAGGTGAGAACTTATTATATTTACCTCGTAAAGAGCAGTGTATCGCTTTAGGCGGTCAACAACTCCGTGCTAAATTCAAAATTACTGATTATAAAATATATCGAGTTTACCCCAATGGAGAAACTCAGTATTTACACCCAGCAGATGGTGTATTCCCAGAAAAAGTAAATCAAGGTCGTGAGAAAGTTCGTCATGTTCCTCGGAACATTGGTGCAAACCCCAGTCCAGCACAAATCAAGTTTAGCGGTAAAGCTACTCACGATGTTTAATTCCTAATACTACCAGTTAGGAAAGAGTTAGAAAGCAAATTATACTAGCTCAGATAGAAGTATTAAGGAAGAAGAAATAAAGTAAATAAATACAAATAAAACTTCTTCCTTGATACTTCTTGTGCACTTCAAGCTAAGCTAGTAGCTGATATCTGATAGCTTTAGACAATGATTTGTCCTGATTTTTCTCAATTTTGCGAACTGGCTAAACAAGGTAATTTTGTACCCGTGTATCAAGAATGGGTTGCTGATTTAGATACACCAGTTTCTGCATGGTATAAAGTTTGTGCTGGTGAATCTTACAGTTTTTTACTCGAATCTGTAGAAGGTGGAGAGAAATTAGGTCGTTATAGTTTTGTGGGATGTAACCCAGTTTGGACTTTAACTGCAACTGGAGAGCGGACAGTTCAAAAGCACAGGGATGGTTCTGAAGTAATTTTTCAGGGCGATCCATTTCTGGCTTTATCTAAATGTTTAGAGCCTTATTATCCGGTAATTTTGCCACAATTACCACCGGGGATAGGTGGACTTTTTGGTTTTTGGGGATACGAGTTGATTAATTGGATAGAACCCAGAGTTTCTATTCATCCCCGGGACAAAGAAAGTTTACCTGATGGATTATGGATGCAGGTAGATAACCTGTTAATTTTTGACCAAGTTAAACGTAAAATTTGGGCAGTTGCCTTTGCAGACTTACGTAAACCAGATACAGACTTGCAAACAGCATATGAACAAGCTAGCGATCGCGTTGCTCAAATGGTGTGCAAGCTTTCTTTATCTTTAGCTCCTGAAAAGACAGTTTTAGAATGGAAACCTCCTGGTAGTGAGAAAAAAGATCCTAATATTGCAGAAGGAATACAAGAATATCACAGCAACTTTACCAAAGAGGAATTTTGCACTAGCGTTAGAAAAGCTAAGGAATATATAAAAGCTGGAGACATATTTCAGGTAGTTATTTCCCAACGCTTAACTACAGAGTATAACGGCGATCCTTTTTCTCTTTATCGCTCCCTGCGACAGATAAATCCCTCTCCTTATATGTGTTACTACAATTTTGATGGCTGGCAAATTATTGGTTCTAGTCCAGAGGTGATGGTAAAAGCCGAACGTGATGGAGGCGATGATATTATTGCTACAGTTCGTCCCATTGCAGGAACTCGACCACGAGGTAAAAATACTATAGAAGACGAAGCTTTAGCAAAAGATTTATTACAAGACCCCAAAGAAATTGCCGAACACGTGATGTTGGTAGACTTGGGACGTAATGATTTGGGAAGAGTATGTGAGAGTGGTAGCGTGAAAGTTGACGAACTGATGATAGTAGAACGCTACTCCCACGTTATGCATATTGTTAGTAACGTAATTGGTAAATTAGCCAAGAATAAAACAGCATGGGACTTACTGAAAGCTTGTTTCCCAGCAGGAACCGTCAGCGGTGCTCCCAAAATTCGAGCAATGGAAATAATCAATGAACTAGAACCATGTCGTCGCGGGGTTTACTCCGGAGTTTACGGATACTATGACTTTGAAGGACAACTAAATAGCGCGATCGCAATTCGGACAATGGTGGTTGAGAATAACACGGTCAGCGTCCAAGCTGGTGCTGGTATGGTTGCTGACTCGGAACCAGAGAAGGAGTATCAGGAAACTTTGAATAAAGCCAAAGGTTTATTACAAGCGATACGTTGCTTGCGTTGAAGGTCATTGCGAGCGGAGTCATGAAAGAAAGCGTTGTCGGAGAATAGCATAAGTCCTATCGGACACGCTAGCGCGTTTGCGTAGCATAACGTAGTTAATCCATGGACTCGTTGTTATTTAGAAATTTTGCGATTGCTTTGTCGTTCCTCCTCGCAATGACAGTTATTCGACGAGCTTGAAACTTTTGTTCAGAAATACAAACCAAATCCGTTGGACTAAGGAATGTGTAATTTGATGTGAATTAAGTCTTAGCAAACTGCTTGACAGCAAATATACTCCCCATAAATCCGACAACTGAACCGAAGCTTAATAATACTAGGGGTAGTAAAAAAAATTGTGTGGTACTCAGTTCTAATCCATTGGTCAAAAACTTAATAAACTCTGGTTGATTAGCAATAAACTTAGCAATAAACTGCTGAAGACAAGTGATAAAACCCCAAGCGATCGCACCACCAAAAATCCCAAAGGTTACTCCTTGCAAAATAAACGGTAAGTATATCCAAGTATAGGTCGCACCAACTAACTGCATGACCTCAATTTCCCGCCGTCGTGCCATGACAATTAAACGTATAGTGGTATTGATAACCGCGATCGCTGTTAAGGTTAAAACAATTGTGATGGTTAAAGTTATCGAGTTTAAACCTTGATGTAATTGTGCAATTCTTTTGACAGCTTCATCCACATATTGCACTGTTTCTACACCCTGGAGTTTTGCTAGTTCTGTGGCTAAATGAGGTACAATATCGGAGCTTAGTGCTTTAACTTTAATCTCATCTACGAGGGGATTACCATCTAGCTGTTGGGTAGCGCTAGCAATGTCAGATATGCCTAATTCTTTAACTAAGTTACTCCAAGCTTGGTCTTTAGTAATAGTTTCTATATTTGCAACCTGGGTCATTTCTACTACTTGAGCCATAATTGCACTAGCATTTGCTGTAGGTTCCATGTAAACAGATACCTCTAGCTGAGTACCAAACTGATTAATCAGCTTAGACATCAACCAAGAAGTCTGTAAACTCATACCAAATAAAAATAATAATACCGTGACAGTACTTACCGCTGCCCAATTCATCCAACCACCACGACGTAAACCCAAGAAAGTTTCTTTCAGTAGATAATCCAGCTTCGTCAGTATTTTCAGCAAAACTTTACTCCAGATTCGTACCCTAATCGCCAAAATTGCGAATAAACAACTTATTTTAATAATCAAATTAAACAAAGTCTCTCAGTGTTTTTAGGGAATTGAGGATTGGTAATCATTTATCTAAAATAAAATTTAAAGGATTACTCATGTTCTCTGCAAAACCCAGGATACCTTTATCTCGATGTTCACAAATTAAATTCCCCCCGGAGTCAAATAGAAAGGTTCCTCCCCGTTGAGTTAAGTGAGATGAATTGGGGACATAGGTACTCCAGTTACTCAAAACCTCGGTCATATTTCTTAACCTGAGAGTCGCTAACTCAAAAGGACGCTGAAATCCTTTTCCTCCAGCAAACTGGAAAAATGACCCCTTAATTGCTGGTAAAGGTGTATCTTGCACCACTTCCTCATCATCAATTAACTGCGGTGCACAGCGATCGCCTTTATAACCGCGAAACACTTCAGCTAGGGTTCCGGGACTACCAATTCCAGCGCACATTAGCATTAAATTTAACCAAGACTTTTGAGCAGTCGAGAGTAGGGGAAAGTTAATTGATAAACCGGGATATAGTCCGAGTGCAGCATGAACTTCCGCTTCTGGGTCTACAAATAAATTAGCTGGAGAGAATCCCGTATACTCACAAAACTTTAAACCAGAATTGCGATCGCCTATTCCGATTGCACGAATTTCGATTCCTTGATTTTGCAACTTTTCTTTTTCTCGTTGCAGCCACCAAGCATATTCTAAGTTATCAAAGTCACCTAATTGTGACCAAATAAGCACTAGTAATTGAGAAATATTTGAGCAACCCTCTAAAAAGGGTTTTATTTCTCCATCACTAACTTGTAAGGATTGGGTTTGACTCAAAATAGAGTAAACGCTTTGGGGATTTGTTTGAGAATTTGAGCTTATTTGGATATTCATTGGAAGGTATCAGGGTAACGGAAAAGCGGTAAAGATATAAAATTTTCTGATGGAAAGACTAGAATTTGAGAATATTCTTAAAATATTTTACTGGCAGTATAATTTGAAGTGGAAATACATACAATTGAAGAGAAAGACTTAGAGTTAATATCAAACTTATTTTTGTCTGTATTCAGCAAATCACCTTGGAATGAATACTGGGAATCTTCGTGGGTATATGAAAGATTACTTTGGATATATAAATCCCGGGGTTTCCATGGTTATTTTGCAGAGTCTAATAAAAAGATAATTGGGGCAATATTAGGATATTTTGTCCCTTTCCAGGGAAAAAAGGGATTTGAAATCAAAGAATTTTTTGTTGATGTGAAATATCAAAGACAAGGCATTGGAACAAAGTTACTAAATCAGCTAGAATCTGGATTGAAAAAAAATGATTATGAATTTAGTATTTTATTAACCTGTAAAGAAAGTCATGCCGAGTCGTTTTACTTCAAAAGGGGCTATCAAGAAAACGACAAATTAATTTTAATGCGTAGCGAGCTATAAGGTTGTAGACTTTTTCAGTAAATCCTAATTAGGGTTTAAAAACGGTATTGAACCCATTGCTGGATAGTTTAAAGCTAAAAATCCATTTCTCTCTTTTAAAGCTGTGCGTAGTGCTGATAGAAATAGTGATTTAATGTCTTTTGCTACATCTTCATTACCATTACCCCGTAACGCTATTGCTTGCGCTCCTTTGATAAATTCTGTATGGTCTACTTCTTCAAATATCTTTTCAACATTTTCTAAAACGGTAGCAACTTCTTCCGACAAGATAAAAATATTACCAAAGAATCCCGGTAATCTCATTCCTCTCTCCCAACCTAATCCACCCCATAATATTTCCGCTGCACCTACACGATTCGTTATTATAAAATCTAGTTCAATAATTGCTTTAGGTATAGCTGAAGAATTAGTTACGAATAAGTACTCAAACATCTTTACAAAAGCCTGTGGGAAGAAAAGATGATAAGTGTTGTGTAAATCATCCCAATCGAATACTTCAGGTTTTTGTTGCTTATCAATAAAAGCTCTGGGAATAAAACGATTGAATGTATGTTTATCTAAATTATTAAGATTATCTTCTTTTGTTATTCTATTTTTTAGAATTTCTGAAGTTGTCTGAACTAGTTGTGATTCATTAACAGCTTGATCAAATAGCTTTTTTACATAAAGTGCGACTGGTGTTCTTAACTGAAATAAGTACCAAACAGGATTTGCACTCATAAATCTACAATGGTTTCTGGACTTTAATACATCATCATACCAACTTAAACTTTAAATTTATGCTTGGAAGATTTCCGTTTGAGTTTCCCCCCTTTCTTCTACTTCATAAGATTGATAATTGCTAATGAATGATTAATTTTTGAACAAAACCTGGTATTCTACTCTAGAATGTCTGTCTCTTAGTAGACTTGTAACTGAAAATGACTCAAGATTACAGCCGTAAAAAGCTGAGGGGTAAATCCTTTAAAGGGCAAAACCTGAGTGGTGCTGATTTTTCCTTTTGCGATGTGCGAGGAGCAAACTTTTCAGGTGCAATTCTTCGTGGTGCAAATTTCAGTAATGCTAGATGCGGTATGCAAAGACGCTGGCTGTTGAGTTTGCTATTTTGCTTGACGATATTATCCTTAATATCAGGATTAATCTGTACTGTCGGTGGTTCCCTATTAGGTTTTATCTTAGTTGATAGTGCTATTGAAAATTTTTATGTAGGGGTTATTAGCTTAGTTGTATTATCTTTATTCTTTTTAATTTCTATCACTAGGGGTATAGTCACAGCAGCCGGATTTGTAGCTATGGCTGTGATTTGGGCGATTTTGGCTGCGGTATTGTGGACGGGAATAGTCGCTGTGGCAGGAACTGGTATTAGTATTAGTACCCCAGCCTTAGAATTAGCAGGTTTAGTTTCCTTAATAGTCACCGGAACTGTAGCTGTAATTGTAGCTGCAATCGGTGCTGTGATCGCTTCTGTTACCGCAGCTCTTGCTGGAGCGATCGCCGGAATTTTTGCAGTCGGTGTGATGGTCGCATTATCTGGAGCGATCGCAGGTGTGATCGCTGTTTTAGCAGCAACTTTAGTCAGTGTAAAAGCTGGAACGGTTGCTGCTGCTGTAGGAATATCTGTAGTTGTGCTGTCAGCCTATGTCGGTTGTAGTGCAATATACCCAAATAATGTAGAGAAAGTTAATTCCGAAAAATCTAAACAAAACTTTGTTGGCAATATCATTATTAGAATCGCTGCAAAGTATGGTACTAACTTTGAAAAAGCCGATTTAACTAATGCTGATTTTACTCAAACTGTTGTTAAAAATGCTAATTTCAACAAGGCTGATATTACCCGTACTTGCTGGTATAAAGTGCGTCAGTTACATTTAGCAGCTTACAATGGGACATATCTCAATCACAATCGTTTACAGCAGATAGTAACAACCAAAGACTTACAAAATCAAAACTTCGATGGTTGGAATTTACAAGGATTAAACCTACAACGTGCAAATCTCAAAGATGCAAGTTTTATAGCTGCAAATTTAAATGATTCTAACCTACGCAATGCAGACCTCTCTAGAGCAAAACTAGTAGAAGCTTTGGTAGATAAAACCGATTTTCGCTGTGCTAATTTGACCGGTGCATATATAGAAGACTGGCACATTACCCCAGCAACCAGATTAGAATCAGCAAAATGCGACTATATTTTCCTACGGATACCCACTCCAGAAAACCCAAATCCACAGCGTTTACCTGCAAATTGGGAACAAACATTCAAACCAGGAGAATTTGCAGAATTTATGAGTCCTTTATCTCGAATGCGTTGAAGGAAGTATTTTATCTTAGGATGAATTTGTATACTTTTGTTATAAATCTTAATACTTAGGTAATTTTTTATTGGGAAGAGAGTAATCATTATCTCTTCTTACCCGTATTTCCTTGAATTGTTAAGATTAAAGAACTATCAATACTAAAAACCTAGCTTCAAAAAGCGAGACAAACGATTATGCCTTCAGAAATTGCTGTTGAGAAAAAAAAACTGAAAAACCCTCCTTTAAAACTGCATTATTTAGGCGATCGCGTATTACGTCAAAATGCTAAGCGTATCAGCAAGGTAGATGCTCCTTTACGTAAACTGATACGTGAAATGCTGCAAACCATGTACAGTCAAGATGGAATTGGTTTAGCAGCACCCCAAGTTGGTGTTCACAAGCAGTTGATTGTCATCGATTTAGAACCCGATGATGCAGCTAATCAGCCCCTTATTTTAATTAACCCCACTATTAAAAAAGCAAGTAAAGCAGTCTGTAGCGCTCAAGAAGGGTGTTTAAGTATTCCTGGAGTATATATGGACGTAACACGTCCTGAGTTCATAGAAGTTGCTTTCAAAGATGAAAACGGACGACCCCAGACTTTACAAGCTGGTGATTTATTGGGACGCTGTATTCAGCACGAGATGGATCACCTGAATGGGGTAGTATTTGTAGATCGTGTAGAAAATTCCTTAACTTTAACTGAGGAGTTATCTAAAAATGGCTTTTCCCATCAAGCCGTCAAATCTTTAGTATAGGGTTTCAATAGCGTGTATACATTAACTCCCAAAAGTGGTTTATTTTTAGCTGGTTCCTGCATTAGTGCGATCGCAGCGGTCGGTTCGGTTTTTGAACTTACTTCTGGTCAACCAGACTTGGGTACTCAAACAACTGCAATCATTCTCGGTTTATGTATTCCTCTAACAGGATTATTTTTTCTTGCCGCAGTTAGGGATGCAAAGGCTAATATAAAATAAGCATCAGGTATAAATTAGGTAGAAGGCATAGGAAAAGGTTAATCTCTTAGCCTTTTTTTGCCTTTTACCTTTTATCTTTTACCACTTTGAACTTATTAAACTATTTTTTCAAAATTGATTTGATGTTGTGAAGAAAACCATCAAAAACACCTCCACAAACTGGTACAGGGCGATCGCGCTTCTTGGGAGTAAATTTATATTTGATAATCAACATCTTGGATTATTATACCGGAGAAGGTAAAGAACCCAAATGGGTTCTATAAAGTTAATCCTCAAAAAGTAAAATTAGATAGTTCTCTTGGATTGGGGATAGATCCAGGACTAAATAACTGGCTGACTTGTGTATCAACCCTTGGGACTAGTTTTATAGTTGATGGATTACACCTTAAAAGTCTAA
>JBHJJE010000005.1:0-183984 GCA_050042865.1 Mastigocoleus sp. | reverse complement strand
CGAATCTTTCTTGGTAGGTAGAGAACAAACCTACATTGGACAAATATTTGATTTATTAGAAATCGAAAAGGGTAGGAGAGAAGCAAGACATGAACGACAGATACGAGAATGTTTAAAAATTATTGGATGGGAAGCAAGCAGCGAACGAGGCTATGGACCAAATGGTAGCCGTCCTCGTATAAGGAAACGAAAAAATCAAAAAGAAAATAGTCTTTTTAATGGTCAGGTGGATCTAAATCTCTCAAGTGACGTGAGAACAAGGTATTTTGTAGATCCACCAAACGATCCACTAGAAATTCAAATGGATCTATTCAATTCTGAAAACAATGTATGTCAAGAGATTCACACAGATCCACCTAACGATACGGTACAGGTAGTGGATCAGCCAGAAATCAGTTCAGAGAATGAATACAGCCCGACTGATCCACCTGACCATCAACAAGTGGAAAATAAAAAAGATATTTCTCCTCAAGAAATCGACGACCCACTTAAAAAGCTTCCTGAACCAAGAATTTATGAATTACAAGGAATATCGGGTAAGTGGAGATGTGATTTTGTCGCTACGCGTAAATGTAAAAAACACACGACTGTCAACTTTACTTACACATTTCCTGATGGCGACACTATAAGTCACTCCGAAAAAATCACGGGCGGTGTTAGCCAGATGGAGATAATAGCCCACCGAAATATGCAAATTTTTGAACGGGAAACCATAAGAGTTAATGGAATAACCTGCACCGTCCTGGATGCGATGACTGGTGAATTGGTGGAAGGATGTACTTTGATTGGACTGCCCAAGTTACCCGAAGCAACTTTCTACTACTTCAAATCTCCTAGCGGGCAGGTCTTGAAAGTTGTTGGTGAAGATGAGTTTAAAGTTGTTCACCCGAACCATGAACAAGGATGACAAGTGGATAAGTGTCAACCAATCTGGAAAGCTTATAATTCGATTTCGCGTTAAAGGATTTTCAAGTCAGTTTTTCATTAGTACTGGCTTGAAAGACACATCTAAAAATCGTGCACTGGTTAGACTAAAGCGTGATGCGATACAGTCTGATATTGTCCTGGAGCGCTTTGACCCTAGTTTGAAAAGCTATCAATTTAAAGCAACCAGGAATACCACTACTCCACAACCGCAAAACCTTAGAGGTGAAAGTAAAACCTACAAATATGATTTAGGGGAAATCTGGGATAAATTCACCACTTTTAGATCCGCCATTGTAGAACAAACGACTATTTTGGTTCGATATCGTGCGATCGCAAGATATATCGAAAAACTGCCCACACGAGACTTAAAAAAAGCCCCAACCATTAGAGATTGGCTGTTAAAAAATATTTCTCATCATATGGTTTGGGAAAATTTAGTTTATTACAGTTTCGCTTGTGAGTGGGCTGTAGATAGCGACTTAATACCAGACAACCCCTTTTTAAAGCTAAAAATATCAAAACCTAAGAAAAAATCAAACGAAACAAAAATCAAAGCTTTTACACTAGAGCAAAGAGACTTGATTATTTACTCATTTGAGAATCATCGCTTATATTCTTGCTACTCCGACTTAATAAAATTTCTATTTTGGACTGGATGCCGTCAAGGAGAGGCATTTGCTTTAACTTGGGCGGATATCCAGAAGGACTGTACAAGAATACATATTAATAAAGCATACGGGGTTTGTGGAATCAAGAAAGGGACTAAAAATGGTAAGTCCAGAGTATTCCCAACAAGTTATGGTTCTAAGTTGAATGAACTCTTACTTGGCATGAAAAATCAAGTAGACCCCAAAGACTCAGAGCTAGTATTTAAATCAAAAGCTGGAAATCCATGTAACGGTGATACCTTGAGACGGTGTTGGTATGGATTTAAAGATAGCAAGCGAAATTATTTAGGAGTAGTAAGAGAACTTGCAAGCAATGGTCAAGTTCCCTACCTAAAGCCCTATTCAACACGTCACACTTTTGCTACTTGGGCGATAAGTACGGGTATATCACCTGACAAGGTAGCAATTTGGATCGGTGATGAAGTGTCAACTGTTTTGAATTTTTATTGTCATCCAGACGTTGTTAGTTCAGAATGTCCAGATTTTTAGTTGAGTTTTGTACTCAAAATATACTCATCTGATAAATTCAAACGCTGAATCGAGTAGCTATTGCGCATCTTGGAAATGCTGCCAGAATTTATAAACCGTATAAGCCATAGTCACAACACCCGTAACAATTGCAGACTCATCTACCTCAAACTGTGGGTGATGCAGTGGGTGATTCACTTTCTTTTCCTGTAAACCTACACCCAAGCGAAACATTGTTCCTGGTGCATGTTCTAAATATACAGAAAAATCTTCCGCTCCTAATGAAGGTTCTGGTAAAACCTGTACTTTTTCCCCTCCCCATGCTTCCTCCGCAGCTGACTGCATGATCTGAGTAAGGGTATAGTCATTCTGAACGCTGGGTACACCCTGACGATAATCGACATGATATTTTGCACCATATGAACTGCAAACATTAGCGACTATCTGCTCAATCCATTGGGGGAGTCGCTCACGAGTTTCCGGATGAAGCGATCGCACAGTACCTAATAATTTTACTTGGTCGGCAATAATATTTGGTGCCCTACCACCATTTATCTTTCCAATGCTCAGAACTACTGGACGTAAGGGATTTTGAGTACGACTAATTGATTGTTGTAGGGTAGTAATGACTTGAGAAGCAATCCAAATCGCGTCTATTGCTTCGTGAGGACGCGCACCATGTCCGGATTCTCCAATAATTGTAATTTCCAAGTCATCAGCAGCAGCAGTCAAAGCACCATAACGCAGACCGATGGAACCACCAGGTATAGAGGGAAAAACGTGCAAACCCAAAATAGCATCCACATCTTTCATCGCTCCATCTTCTACCATCCAGTTTGCACCTTGAGCAATTTCTTCTGCTGGTTGGAAGAGGAATTTGACTTTACCGGGTAAATCTACTCCCATCTCAGAAAGTACCATTGCAGTACCTAATCCAACGGTAGTATGAACATCATGACCACAAGCGTGCATAATTCCCTCAGTCCGAGAGGAAAAATCCAAACCACTACGTTCTAAAATTGGTAGTGCATCCATATCGGTTCGGATAGCTAATATTCTTTTATCTTCACCGTTACCCTTTAATTCGCCGATTACACCTGTTTTACCTACTCCTTCTTCTACATGAAGTCCATTAGAAGACAAGACACCAGCCACAAAAGCTGCTGTTTGATACTCTTTTCCGCTTAATTCTGGATGAGAATGAATATGACGGCGAATCTCAATCAAACGCGGCTCTAGTTTTGTTGCCAAGTCTTTAATGCGAGTAAGCATATGATTCTATTTTAAATTTTACTTGAGGACTTCTTTACATGATAGATAAATAAATTTTTACACGACAGAATAATTAGAGCTCTATTTGTAGTTAGGAATTAATTATTATTTTATTTAGGACTGAAGTTTAGACTAAACTCCAGTTAGGAGTATTAATCGAGAATTTATGTAAATAGGATTTACGGGTTAGGACTTATGATTTATTACTCTAATGATGACGTAAGCTTTTAGAGCATATGTAATTTATGGCAAAATCTAAGTAATTGCCGTCTGCCTAGCGTATCCAACATGAATGATGATTATCAAATGTGAAAACACGGAATTATTTACAGAGCAAGAGTGCTTTTTTATTCTTGTTTCCAGGCTGGAGCCTGGAAATACAGGAATATCCCTGAGACTTTAACTATTGCTCAAAGATAATAGTATTTTGCTTCTTCTTATCTTTCTTCTTCTTTTTTCTCCTTCTCTTTTTAGGTTTTTCAGCTTCTTCTGCCTCTTCAAGCTCATCAGGTTGCTGTAAAGCCCAACCGTAGGATTTCTCTGATGTTATCGCACCACTAGGTAGAGTTGTAAGACGATAATGAGCAGCACGAAAGTTGGTTAATAGTAGCTGTGCACCCTTAAAGTTAGCAGCTTCTAGGTTACTACCAATAAAACCAGCAAATCTTAAATCTGTATTTTGCAAAGACGCTGCCTTTAAATCTGCTCCAGTTAATGAAGCTTGATATAAACTCGCTCCATCCAAGGTTGCTCCTTGCAGATTCGCTCCTGTTAGGTCAGCACTTCTTAAATTAACTTGGGATAAATTTGCCCCTTTGAGATTTGCATCCCGTAGATTAGTTCTTTCTAAAATAAATTGAGTCAGGTCTGCTCCACTCAAATCGCAACGAGGGCAGCTATTTGAGGCTTTTAATTGTTCCAAGTCTTGCTGATTTACAGCCAAAGTTCTATCTGTGAAGCCAAGTAGACATAATATACTCAAACAAGCAAAAATCTTGAATTTCATATTGTGAAAGATAAGTGAAAGAATGAAAATTTACGTAAATCTATATTGATATACCTAAGATATACGAATTTTCTATGAAATAATAGGCTTTCCGAATCAATTTGGAGATTTTAAAATAAATATTAATTACTTATAAAGAAGCTAGTATAAGGGTGGACACTTAAGTAAAGAAGTAATATTCTGGTATGTTATTTATATAGTTGTTTAATATGAGTTTAATTATTAAATGAAGTATTTATAAACCAGTTATAAAATTACTATAAATTCCAAAGTTAACAATAGCCATATAAAAAATCCGACCCTATAATAGAAATATCAACAAATATACAGAATTTATATAGTCAACCAAATATCTAGTCCCCCCGGTTATCTTAAAGTCAATGGCTGGGGGGATAATTTTATGAATTGTTATTTTCTTTATGATTTTTTCTGTGGTTTATAAATTGAAAATTAGACGCAATTGAGAAATTTTAAGATAAGCGATAATGAAGTTAAGTATATAGTTGAGTGTCCCTTAAATATACTTAAAAAGTACGGATTACTTCTTCTTTAAGAACGCCAACCAAGGAAGCGTAAACCTGGTACTATCAGGTAGTAACTGATTCCTAAAAATAAACTGATAAATATACCTACTAACACAAAGAAAAATATAGGCAAAAGTAGATTAGACCATAGTGAAATATTATTGAAATTAAAAATAGTCTTAGGAAACCAGCCTAATTGGATAAATAGTGCAAAAGGAATAGCAGTTCCAAAAGATGTAATTATTGCGTGCACAATGTGGTGAGTGCGTAAACCCAAACCAAGAGTTAGTAGAGAAACAGCACTAAGAATCATTACTATAATACTTTCGCTGCTATACACGGGTATCATAAATTGCATAACTACCCAACCGAAAGTATAGCCAATTATTCCCATAATAGATGCCACTAAATATCGACGTTTTTGACCGAATACTCCTGCCGCTGTGAGTCCCCAGGCTGTACCTAAACCAGCTGTCGCAAATAGTAAAACTTCTGAAGCTGTCACAGACTGAGCATTTGGTAGTAAAAACTGTAAATTGCTAGATATATACTGTGTAAATACTGATCCAAAATTAGTGCGGAATGCCAAAATAAAGCCAGCTATCGTACCAATAAATGCTCCTAAACTAGTTAAAAACATTGCCCAAATAGTATACAAAAAAGCTTGTACTAAGTTAAAGATAGCTTTAAATGTTGTCAGTGTGGTTATACTGACGGTCTTAGCAAAATTAGTTACAGCTAAGACAAGGAATTGTTCTATTTGAGATAAAAATAGAGGCACACGAGGAGGTGCAGTTAAAGAAATTGTGGGATTTACCTTTGTGGTTGTAGAACTCTGTTGATTTTGAGCAAAACCAGAATTAATAGATAGTTGAAAAATCTTAGCTAATCTTTTCTGAACAATAGCAGCAGTTTGAGGACGCGATCGCACGTCTTCATGAGCCATCTCATCAAGCAAATCGCCTAAGTATGGATTGATATTAACTAGATGTCGCCAGTATATTTTCCCGGTGACAGAATCTTCTAAGTCTTGCGGGTGATGAGAGGTTAATAATTCAATCATCGTCCTGCTCAGAGCATAAAAATCAGCAGCAGGTCCGACTTTACTACCTACAATTTGTTCAGGGGGGCTATAACCTGTGGAAAATAGTCTGGTAGACCTGGGTTGTCCTGGATTAATAGCTGTAGTGAATTGTTTAACTCCACCAAAATCTATTAGAACAATTTGACCTCCCAAAGCGTATTTCCCAGCAACAGGAGATGGGGAAGGATTACGCAACATCAAGTTAGAAGGTTTGATGTCCCGGTGAATAATTTTACGCTGGTGAAGATGATCTAGTATCTCGATTGATTGATTCAGCCAATCTAAAACTAAATCTTGGGGACAACCTTGAGGATACTGTTTTTTAACTTCCTCTAGAGTTTGACCATCAATTTTTTCCATCACCAGACACGGTAAACTCTTCTGTCCTCCAGAATTACCCCAATGCCTCTGAAAATAACCATCTGATTCAACCTTCGGTACTCCCGGATGTCTCAAGCTAATTAAAACAGAAGCTTCTTGGGAAAACAATTCCTGTGCTTTGAGGGAGCATTCTACCAGAACCTTTAATACTTTTTCGGTCTGAGTTTTTTCATCCCAAATAGTATAAATTTGGGCAAATCCTCCAGAACCTAGTTTCTGTAAAGGAACATAGCGATTGAGCAAATGTAACGGAGCGCCACAAGTGCTACAAAACCGACTTCCCCAAAGTTGTGGGTAAGGACGGTGACATTCAGGATTTACGCAGTGAATCGCGCTAGTATTTTTGATGTGGGACACAACCGCACGTCAGAGGGAATTCTGAACTGATTGTACACATTAATTTTCTCAACCGTAATTGGCAAACAGCAAATAGGTAACAAAAATCAAGTTAATTCTCGGAAATTTACTAATAATAGTAGTTTAGCTCAACAAATGTTGACAAATCCTGACTTTAGAAATTGGCAATCTTACAAAATTTGACGCTCATTTTATTTAGTGATAAGAAATGCATTATATAAATTCTTTAGCTAAAGGATAATTGATCAAGATAAATAATCGTACTAAATTTCAGATCGGAGTGATTTGTGAGACGGGATGCAATTTTCTATACAATTTTTCAACGTTCTCCAGAGTTAATTTTTGAGTTTGTAGATTTACCAAACTCATTTCCAAAGAATTATCGTTTTGAATCTGTAGAAGTTAAAGAACCAACTTTTAGGATAGACGGAGTATTTCTGCCACCCACTGATACTTTCCCTCGCATAGTGATTTTTGCAGAAGTACAGTTTCAAGCCGATGAATTATTGTATCATCGCTTCTTTTCAGAGTTACAACTATACTTATATCGCAATGCTGCTCTATATGATGATTGGTATGGAGTAATTATTTTTGCTAAACGTAGCTTAGAACCAAACAATACAATAATTCATCAACCGCAACTTGATAGTTCCAAAGTACAAAGAATTTATTTAGATGAGTTAGGAGACTCATCCGAACAACCTATAGGTATTAGTTTAATGCAGTTGACAACTGCATCAGAAAGTGAAATGGTAAGTGCTGCTAAAAGTTTAATCGCGAGGGTAAAGCAGCAAGAAAATGGTATCTTATCGGAAAATGATTTATTAGATATAATAACAACAATTGCAGTTTATAAATTCGTCAATCTTAGTAGAGAAGAGGTCGAAGAGATGTTAGGAGTGAAGCTGGAAGAGACTAGGTTCTATAAAGAAGCTAAGGCTGAAGGTAGAGAGCAAGGTAGAAAAGAAGGCAAAGAAGAAGGTAGAGAAGAAGGTAGAGAAGAACTGAAAATAGAGCTTATACCTATGATGTTGGCTCGTGGAATAAACGTAGAAGAGGTAGCTGATTTGTTAGGTTTAACCGTTGAACAGGTAAGAGCATATATAAGGTAAGCCTTAACCCCTCGAATTATATAAAGTTATATCAACACCTCTACAAAATCTCCATATTTTCATTTGCTGCACCACTTCATAGCAACAACTGAAAATATTACTCTAGTATGGAAATTTACGCCGGAATCCAACATTATCAAACCCACCAAGGCTGTTCCCCCGTGCGGGGGTCAGTTTGTTTCCAAGGAGAAATTATAATTGCTTCTCCTTCTACTTTTACCTTTACTAGCTTCAGAGGAAGAGGTGCAGGACCTCGTACTACAGAACCATCAGCAGCGTAACGAGAACCATGACAGGGACATTGGAATTGATTGTCGATCGGATTCCAGGGAAAAGTACAACCTAGATGAGTACAGTTATCGACAATTCCTATTGAGTCTAGCGTCGAGTTTTCTGCGACTATTAAATAAGTTGGTTCTCCAGCTATTCCTGCAACTAAGGCGCGAGTTCCCGGTGGTTCTGCTAATATCTGATTGGCAGGAATCGGATTGCCTAATTTATCTTTAGCTAGAGTTGAACCATCTTTATTACCTTCACTTGGCGATATAAAGAATTTAGCAGCAGGATAAAGTGCTGCACTCGCCGTAGTAGCTACTACTGCACCAGTCAAAAAGTTAAGCAATTGGCGGCGAGACATTGAGGGATATTCAAAGGAGAGACTTTCTTCCATGTGACGAACCTCCAACGTTAAAGTTGGATACAGATTATTTAGAACGGAGATTGGAATTTGCTTGAATAGTGCTAATTCCCAAGACTGTATAAAGTGGACAATTACCTATCAAGGCAGTAATAACAGGAATAATTGAGAAAAATACTAGCCCAGTTCCCAGTGGGGAATCTCTATAAAATCAGGACTTACGCAAAACTTACGTAACTCCGTCATTACGAGCGATAGCGACGTAATCGCAAAAACTCTGAGATTGCTTCCCTAGACTACGTTTCGGTCGCAATGACAAATCTCCATTGCGTAAGTCCTGAAAATATCAAACCGAAGTAAAGTAGTAATCCTGCAGTTACAATCCGAATAACTCTATCTATCGCACCTATATTACTTTTCATAAAGACCTCCAAAAAAGTAATCATTTATGAAAAAGATAAAAGGTTTAACTTTTTTGGTCTGTGATAAAGTCACATAATAATTTTTTTCTTAAAAGTTTCTCAACTTGGCAATCTTCTCAAGTTCATCCCAATTTTTTAATCGAATCATTCCTCGTGAAAGACTTAATAATTCTTTTTTTTCAAAGGTTTTAAGAATGCGACTAACAACCTCTCTTGAAGTTCCTAGTTCTTGGGCAATTTCTTCATGAGTTATCTGTATGGTTTGGGTACAAATATCTCTTATTTTTAATAGATATGAAGCAATTCGACTATCCATTCGTCGAAAAGCAACTTCTTCAACTATTTCAATAATATTAGTTAGTCTTTGTGAAAGTAATCCAAATATATAGTTTTGCCAAATAGGGCTATGCGTTACCCATGTTCGTAAGCTATTTGCAGGAATAATAATAGCAAAAACGTCGGTTTCAGCAATGGCAAAGGCAGGAAAAGCTTTTTTACTAATAATACATGATGCTGTCATGATACAACTGTCACCTTGTTCTAGATGATAGAGAGTAATTTCCCTGCCACTTTCTGCTATTTTGTAGATACGAACATTTCCAGAAATTACTAGTGGTAAGTGATTACAAAAATCTCCTTCTAGACAGATGAATTGACCCGCAGATAATTTTAATTGTTGGGCTTGGCTAAGTAAATCTGTCTTTATTTGAGTATCTAGTTGTTCTAAAAATGGGAAAGAAGAAAAAATTATTTCGGTGATAAAAAAGTTCATCAGTATATAAATAAGCAGCCACTGCATTGAACGGGTTACCCAGCTTGAAGCAAGTGGCGTTAGCGCTGCTTAACGTAGTTAACCTCTGATGAATATCTTTGCGTATTCATAAATATTTTATTTGTATAACTATATAATATTTCAATAAAATTTTATAAAGATTGGAAAAATGAACTGACTAAGGATATACTTTTTGAATCATTCACAAGATTCAAAAAGTATATCCTTTCCATCCGGAGAGAGTTGACGTTTCAAAAAAATTAACCGGGTCAGAATTTTGATTTTGGATATGAGCTTCTTTATCCAATACATTAGTAACTTTATTGTAGATATCTTCTGCTTGCTGAAGAGAATCACCAATACAGGTTAATCCTAATTTGCCAAACTGTGACAAACACCCCATTAAGTGAAATATTGTGCCTGTTTCCGTTCCAGTGTCAAAATGTAAGCGATGATGAGCAATTATATCCATCAAGTCGTTTGGAAGAAGTCCTTGATAAGTATCTTTGTATAAATTGTCAGTGGCAATGTAATACTTAGATTGACCCTGTTGTGAATAGAACAAACCAGTTGCGAAATCATAGCGACCGTTAGTTAAAAGTTTTAAGGTCATAAATGGGTGAGTAGTACCACCTTTGCGTAAATTAATTTCGATGGCTTGCATATCCCAGTTACCATCTTCTTGTTGAACGGTAATAAAGTCTATAGCAAACCTTTCTAAAGCACCTTTTTCAGCTAACTTTAACCCAATTTTTAAACCCAAGTTCTGTAGCTGTAAGCGGTAAGTTTCATCCGCAGGAAAACGGCAACCAAGATAAATTTGCCCGTCTGGTCCCCCTAGTATCTGGTCGTGAGTAGAAAGAATTTCTACATCTCCAGTAGGTGTGACTCTTCCTTGAACACTAGGAGAACGTTTAATTTCACCTTCTACAAAGGCTTCTACGATACCTCCCATATCAGTAATTTTAGTGGCAAAACTTTCCCAGTTTTCTGTTTTTGCTTGAAAACGCAGGTTAGCAAAATTGTTGAAAATGACTTCTACTCGTTCACTATGAGAACAATTTGGAGGTGCTGCATGCTGGATTGGTCTAAGGTCAAATAAAGCATTTCCTTCTCCAGAAATACCTTCATTAAGTTTAACTACCATGCGTTTTAAATGGGGTTGACGTTCCCATAGTTGCGCTGCTGCTTTTGCTAATTCTTGAGGACTCCATAACCCTCCACTACCATCAGGATGGGGGACATTACTTTCTGCAAATATCTGTCGAGAACCACTTTTAGTACCCCAAATTTGTAAATCTGGTGCTGATGCGTATAAAGGTACTCCTAGTTTTACAGATAACTCTGACTCTAAATTTGTAGCGTTGTAGCAAATCATAAATGATTTTTCTAACCTTAAAGCCTGACGAATTCGCTCTATAAGTCGGGGACGTTCCAGAATTTTTTGGGTTAAAGGTTTTAAGGAAGTATCGTAGGTAGAAAGTAATAATAATCTATTACGGGCGTGGGAAAAAGGAATTCCGGGTAATAACTGGAGATAATAGTCGATAATACTCGGATGAAGAGGGACAGAAGTTACATAAATTAGTCTATTGCGAGGATTGCGCAATCTAATTAGTGAAAATAATAATCGTTCCTCATAATGTTCGCAACCTTCAACTTTATGTAATTCTTCTTGGTCAAGACTTAAAGAAGGAATTACTAAAATATCTGCATCGCTGTTATCAAATAAATCAATATTTTTCCAGCGATCGCGTAAGTGTGATTGTAGATAACGAAACTCTTCTATATGTTCTGATTTGTGATCGCTAAGCTTTTGCATGATTTAAGGTTCTCTAAGAATTCCCTCTGTCGCCTCTTCTTCAGGTATATCCTAATAAGTATGATTATCTTAGATGATGTAATACTTCTTTGAGTTGTGGGCTATTTATTTCCGAGCAAGCATAGTGGGAAAGTGTGAATAAGATTTAAATTCCAATTTTTGTCAATTTATAGGCTTGTTTTGGGAATCATAAGCCATAAGTGCTAAAAAATTAGGAAAATTGATGAGAATTTTCAATGTATTGGGAATACTCTTTGGAAGTGCAACATTTTTTCTCGTTAGTGGATGTAATTCTTCTCCTACTAATCAAATAGAAGTCGCAAAAATTCAAAAGCAAGAGATTAAGGTTGCTGGTTCGAGTAGTACCTATTCAGTCGCAAAAATTTTAATTGATAATTATAAAGAAAAAAACAGCACTAGTAAAATTAAACTTTTACCACCAAGTCAATCTGAAGGTGCGATCGCTAGTGTTAAGCAGAAAATTGTCAATGTGGGATTTCTCAGTCGGAAGCTCAAACCATCAGAGGATAATGATTCTATAAAATCTCAAGCATTGGCTACAGATGCTCTGATAGTTGCAACTCATCCTAGCGTTACAGGAATCAAGGATCTAAATACTTCCCAACTCAAAGCTATTTATAGTGGCAAAATTACTAATTGGAAACAGTTAGGGGGAAAGGATGCAAAAATAGTTGTTCTAGATAGACCAGAAGACGAATCAGCTAAGAAACTATTGCGCAAATATTATTTGGGTAAAGATTTAAAAAATGCTCCTGATACGGTAATTTTACGTAAGGAACCAGAGTTAATTAATTCCGTTGAGAGCGTTCCCCATAGCATCGGTGCTTTTTCTCTAGGTTATGCCATATCTAGCGATTCACCTGTAAATCGTCTTAGTTTAAATGGTATAGAACCGACAGCAGCTAATATCAAAGCTGGTAAATATCAAATGGTACGTCAGATGGGTGTTGTCAGTGGTCAAAGACCTTCAAAAGAAACACAAGAATTCTTAGATTTTATCTTTAGTAAGCAAGGAAAAGATACTTTAAAAGCTAATGGTTTTATACCTTCTAAATAGGGATATATTTCAATGTCAAAAATTTTTAGAAATATCTACTTTACAAATATCTACTTTAGACTTTCCCTAAGATATCAAATACTCTTTCCTTTAATTTTTATATTTATCAGTATATGGACAGTAGGCAATATTTCTTTTGGTGTGATTGTAAATAAACGCTTGAAGGACAATTTAAGAAATGATACAGAAGAATTTTCATTGTTAGTACAGAGAACTTTTGATAGAGAAAAGCAACTACTATTATTTAAAGCAAGGTGGATAGCTGATTTAGAACTGATATCTCAATCACTTAGACAAAAAGATAAAGCTGCTATTTTAAAAAAAATAATACCTCTCAAAGAATCTTTGAATCTAGATTTTATTAGAGCTGTCAGCAAAGATAATACAGTAATTATACAAGTAAAAGATAAAAAAATCAGACAGGCAAATTTTGATAATTCTATTATTAATCAACCTAAGATTTTTGGAGTTAATTATTCTGCTTTTATAGAAGCCGATCAAGGTAAATCTTCACTGCTAGTTGGTTTAACTTCTGTCAAATCTTTAGAAGGAATAGAAGGGAAAATTATTGTCGGCAAGCTCTTTGATAATAAAGAACTTAATATTATCCGTTCCGGAATAAAATTTCATTTAGTCAGTTTTCAAAATGAAAAAATTAATGCCTCCACTTTACCTGCTGCGAAGTCTAATTTCTGGAAATCGCCACCATTAAAATCATTACCTATTAATGTCAATATTGCTGGGGAAAATTATTTTGCTAAATCTATAGAAATCACTAGCTTTACCGGTAAAAAAGAAAAATTAGTTTTATTGAATCCTATTGCAATTCTAGAAGCAAATGAGAAACAATTATGGTTAAATATATTTATTTTTTCTATCTCTGGGGCTGTAATATTTAGTTTAAGCATAACTTATTTCACTAAGCTATTAACTCATCGGATTGCTTATCTGACAAACGCTACAAAGAAGTTAGCCAGTGGAGACTTTTCTAAGGAGATATATATATCTGGGAAAGACGAAATTAGTACCTTAGCTCAGGGATTTAATATTATGAGCAAAAAAATAGAATTTCTATTAAGAAAACAGGAAAAAATTAAAGAAGAATTGGAAGTATCTAACCAGGTTTTAGAACATAAAGTATTACAAAGAACTCAAGAAATAGACCAGAAAAATAGCTATTTGCAAAAAACTCTTGAAGAACTTCAGTTTACCCAGACTCAGATGATTCAAAGTGAAAAAATGTCAGCTCTTGGTCAAATGGTTGCAGGAGTAGCACACGAAATTAATAATCCTGTTGGTTTTGTACATGGTAATCTTACTCCTGCTCGCGAATATGCTCAAGATTTAATTAATATCATTGAACTTTATCAAAAGCATTATCCCCAACCAGTAGAGGAAATTCAAAATGAGACTGAAGCTGTTGAGTTGGACTTTCTCAAAAGGGACTTTACTAAATTACTTGACTCCATGCATGTTGGAACCCAGCGTATTCGAGAGATAGTATTGTCGTTGCGTAACTTTTCCCGCTTAGATGAAGCTGAATTCAAACCTGTTGATATTCATGAAGGGATTGATAGTACCCTAATGATTTTATGCAATCGTTTAAAAGCTAAACCTGAAAATCCAGAAATTCAGATAATCAAAGAATATGGAATCCTAACTGAAGTAGAATGTTATCCAAGTCAACTAAATCAGGTATTCATGAATATATTATCTAACGCTATAGATGCATTAGATGAATATAATTGCAAACGTACATTAGAAGAGATTAAGACAAGTCCCAGTCATATCAAATTAATTACTGAAGTTATGATTGAAAGAGGCTTCGAGAACTGGGTTAGAATTCGTATTATTGATAATGGTCCTGGAATTGCTCAAGAAGCACATTCTAAACTCTTTGACCCTTTCTTTACTACTAAAGAAGTTGGTAAAGGTACCGGTTTAGGCTTATCTATCAGCTATCAAATTATCGTAGATAAACATGGAGGTAAACTATCTTGTCATTCAATTCCAGGAAAAATGACCGAGTTTTCTATCGAAATTCCTATTCAGCAAGGTGAAAAAGGCTAGAAAAAGGCAAAAAAGAAGTTACCTGTGGATATGTAATAACTGGGGAACAGAAAAATGTTTTAACTAACCCGTAGTTGCGATAACTAATGGCAAAGTTTACCCCTGAACATTAGTAAAATTATTTTCATAAATCACAAATTATCTATTAATTTCTTGAGGTTCAGTATTTGCTTCTTGAGATTCATTAATAAAAAACTGTGCAATTAAATATACTATCAAACCCGCAGCCATGCCAGGAAGCACTTCATAAATTCCGGTAGCAACTTTGAGAGTACTAACTTTACCTGCAATTTCAAAACGAATTGTGCTCCAAATAACTGGAGTAATAGTACCAATTATCATCATTAACAGTGCGACAGTTGTATTGATGGGTCGCTTTAAAATTCTTATTATAAATAATGGTCCAAGAGATGAAGATAAAACCGACCAAGCAAAAGTTACTAGAGCAAATACGTTATTATTCCCTGCTAAAGCGATCGCTAAAACGATAGCGGTGACGCTCAATGTTCCTAGTTTGGAGAATTTGTATGATTTGGCAAGCTGGGGGAATATATCTTGGGTAATTGCTGCAGAACATGAAAGAATCTGAGAATCAGCCGTAGACATTACTGCCGAGAATAATCCAGCTAAAATCAGACCGACCAGTATAGATGGTAATAAACCCAATGCTAATTGTGGTAATGCTGACTCTGGGTCGCTTAATTGTGGCAAAATAACTCTTGCCATCATGCCAATAGCAATAGCCATAAAAGAAGTTGATAATCCCGCACAAATTTTGATGTTACGAGCTAGAGCAACATTTTTCGCAGAGTTAATAGACATTGCTCTGACCATAATATGAGGTTGACCAACTACTCCAAAACCAGCAACCATCCAAATGAATAAATATGCGACTAAACCATTAGGTACTGTTTCTGGGTCTGGATTTAAATTAACTAGTTGGGGGTCAATAGATGCAAGTAATGTCCAAATATCTGATAAACCACCGACACTAATAATTGCAGTCATTAAGAGCAAAAATAAAGAAATAATCATAACGATTGCTTGTGCTGCATCAGTCCAAATAGAAGCACGAATACCGCCAGAAAAACAGTAAATAACGACTATTACTGTACCAATAATAATTCCTAAACGATAATCCCAACCAAATAGAGCATTTAAAGCCTTACTTCCCGATACTAACTGAGCAGCAGCATAAGAACCCAGCAAAGCAACTGTAATCAATCCTGAAGTAATACTAACCCAGCGTCCATTGGGTAAATTATTACCTAAAAAAGCCGAAACGGTCTCACTATCAGTCTCTTCGGAAGCTGTTCTTAATTTTTCAAAAAATAAACACCAAGCGATATAATCTCCCAAAGCCCAACCAATTACTAACCAAATAGCCGAAATTCCTACACTGTAAGCCAAACCAACTTGTCCAACGAATAAGAAACCACTTTGTCCAGTTGACATTGCTGAAAGTGCCGTCAGCCAAGGGTTAACATTTCTACTGGCAAGTAAGTAATCAGATGTAGTATCTTGCTTACGAGTAGATGAATAGATACCCAGGAAAGTAAAAGATAAAAGGAAAACAATAAAGGTTAATGCAATCCATATTTGATTTTCCATCTTTAGTAGTCAAATTAATACTTAATATCTAGAAAATAGATTCTCTCATATTTTCAGATATTTTCACGGATTCTGCTTTTTAACCCCTATATTTATCCCCTTTATGTTAACGAAACGTAGGAATAGTAATATCAGAGTAGCTTGGATGTACAACAATAAAACGTTTTACACCAATATCTAAATCGGCGATCGCTCTGGCATCGGCAATTATTGTGGCTCTTTTATCTGGATTCTGACAATGAATATACATTGTCTGAGTTTGTGGTTCAAACTGGAAATGACACACGCCCCACCAAGGAAATTTCCGGAATAGAAATTCTAAAAATACCTGCATGAAGGTCATTATTTTTAACCTCTTGATCGTAGGTTTTACAGATGATATTTCTTATGTTTAATTACTTAAAAATGAAGTTAGTCACATATTATAGATAGGACATATTCTGCGACTTTATACAACAATCTCTGTTGAATAAATGAATCTGTTATATCCCAGAGAATGATATTGTTTGTTTAATTGTTTAGCTAAGCTTGGAAGCAACCATGCATGAGTTGTTTTACAAATAGCTTTTAATATTGGTAGCTTATCTAAACTTTTTATTTCTAAGCTGCTTAATTGGTAGTTTCCCATTGAGCAAGTAATGGAAATCCTGATAATATGATTTGTTTGCCACATGAATCTTATAATGAAACTATACTTACTTGCTTAAAGCTAATTAGAGTATTTCAGAAGGTAGATATAAATTGCATTGCTAAATTTACTTTCCTCATCATATCCCAACATTTTTTACCTGTTCTAATAAATATTAATAAGAATAATTAAAAGAGAATGTTATCTGGAATTAATAGTCATGTTTTTTAACTAGGTTATTCCTCTTAATATTTCTATTAATAATCCTTAAAAATTCCGGAAATTAAAATTATTTAAAAACCATTATTACTTATCCGTATCAATCCTGCTAAAATGTAATCCTACTTTGATTTCAGAAAACCATAGATGATTTAGAGTTGTTCCTAGTGCAGTATAAATCAATTTTTTGCAGGCGTAAATATAATTTTAGAATAATTTTGCAAGTAATAAATTGATTGTTTTTCCTATTTTTTTACTCTGTAGATAGTATTTAACAGGTACTTCAATAGTTATTTTTTTTAATTTATGTTACTTTACTTAACATTTCATATATTCATTATCTTTATAAATCTTTTCAGTTGATTTATCAGCTTTATTTACAAAATATTAAGCAAAATATTTTTATCCTCTTCATAGATTTATTTTATATAACTAATATAAATAGCAAAATAGAGAAAATAGTGATAAAGAATAGGTAATAATTAATAGGTAAATATACCAAGCATGTTCAAATAATCTATTTTTTTATTTGAAGAAAAATATATAAAAAAGACATATAGAAAGGAATCAGGAATTATTCACTAAAATATAATTAAACTGATTAATTAATCTTATCAAGAGAAAAAACAAGAATTAAAACGAAAACATTCTTAACTTTCTTGACTGCTACCATGGGAATATTTCAGACAAAGTTAGTCAATTTTATCGATTTATTTCTAGATTCACTTGTAGTTTATTGTGTAGTTTATTGTGTAGTTAAATTTGTAAAATAACCCGTGCCAAGTTGAAGTAAATTAAAACCCCTGCCACATCCACAGCTGTAGTTATGAAAGGTGCTGACATTAAAGCAGGGTCTAAACCAAATATTTGAAATATAAATGGTAGAGAAGAACCAGAAACAGAAGCTAACACAGATATAGCAACCAGACTCACTCCCACCACGATTGCTACATATAGATTACCTAATAATAAAAAAGCCCATATGGTAGCAATTGTTCCTAGCATGCTTCCTAACAGTGCACCCGCGATCGCTTCTCTGCCAATTACTTGAAGTGTTCCTAAAGACCGTATTTCTTCAGTATTCATGCCACGAATCACCACCGTAGAAGACTGAGCACCGACATTACCACCAGTACCGGTCAGTAGAGGAATAAAAGCAGTTAAAGAGACGACTTTTTGTAAAATATCCTCTTCTGACTTGATAATCGTTCCCGTGACAGTATTAGTAATCAAAAGCACAAGTAACCATACAACTCTTTTGCGAGCCACCTTTAACAAGCTTGTCTGAAAATAATTATCACCATCAGATTGTACACCACCACCCAGAGCATAAATATCTTCGGTGGTTTCTTCCTCTAAAATATCAATCACATCATCTACTGTGATTATTCCAACTAATCGCTTCTCGCTATCTACCACAGGTGCAGCTAAAAAATCATATCTCTTAATTAACTTCGCAACTTCTTCTTGGTCTGTATCAGTATGAACAAATACTACTTCTCGGGTCATAATATCTGAAATTTTTTCATTGGGTTGAGATATTACCAATTCTCGTAGAGATACAATTCCAGTTAAATGACGAGCATTATCGGTAACATAAAGATAGTAAATAATTTCACTGGCATTAGCTAAACTGCGAATTCTTTCCAAAGCCATATTCACAGTTAAGTCTTCCTTAAAGGAGATTAACTCCGGAGTCATAATTCTTCCAGCAGTTCCAGCTTCATAACCTAAAAGCTGTGCAGTTGCTTCCCGTTCCTTAGTACTCAACTGGTCTAAAAGACGATTAACAACTTTAGCTGGAAGCTCATCAAATAATTTAGCTCGGTCATCCGGTGACATTTTATCTACTATGTCTCGGACTTCTTGAGAACGTAACTCTTCTATCAGATGCTCTTGAATACTATAATCAAGATATTCGTAGACCTCAATCGCTTCATCCTTGGATAGAAGACGAAAAGCTAAGGCTTGCATAGCTTCAGGTAGACCTCCAATAGCTTCAGCGATATCCGGTGGCTGTACTGGTACTAAAATGGCTTTTGCACCTTGCAAATCGCTCTGCTCTAAAAGCATTTGTAATTGATTACGCACCAAATCCCGTAATTCTCGACGAGATACATCGGCAATTGTAGAAGCTACATTGTTTATCTCGGTCACAATGGCGGTATCCTCAACCAAATTTAAAACAGTTGTGACATTAGTCTACGGGAAAGTGGAAACGCGAAACGTCAAAAACCCTATTTTTTCTTTTAATAGTGAATTTTTGTAACAAATTTCGTCAATAAACTGTCAATGAGTTTGCTTTAATTCTACTTAGAGGAATATTCCAATTTGGTCAATTTGCTGAAACATAGGTGATTGCGGATATTATGTAAGTTTTTTATCTAATAACTTATTAAGTAGGTAGGCACAATTAAATATAAAATCCCTTCAGAAGTAGTAATTAGCCTCAAAACTTTATTCTTACTCACTCATCACTAGTTACTAATCACTTTTTACAACAATAATTTTTTCCACTCACCTAGTAGTTTACCCAGCGAACTTTGCGTGGTTGTTCGTGAAAATAAAAGTTGTTTCTCCCCCTGCTTCCTCCGCTTCCTCTGCATGCCTTTACCCGGCAATTTTGGCTTGGTCGAGTACTAGGTAATTCAATTAAATTAGATAGACAGATGATGAATAAGTAAGAGGTTATGTACAGTCTCACAATGAGTTGAAATCATAATAGATTGATTTTGATATTTTAGCGATCGCTTAACATACTAAAATCAGACAATAAATACATTTCGGTACTAACACTGAAGTTTATGTATAGAAGTAAATATTATATTTTTAATACATATTATCAAGATTTAAATTGATTCAAAAAAATTGAAGTTTTGATGAAAAATACTTGTTTTTTAATTTACAAAAAATCTATTTATAAATTATTTATTTAATATTTACAATAAGCAAATGCTCTTTAATTCTGTAGAATTTATATTTTTATTTTTACCGATTACGCTGTTATTTTTTTTTGTAAGTGGTAGTTTGGGCTATTATCGTCTAGCAATTGTTTGTTTAGTTGCTGCATCTCTGACTTTTTATTCTTGGTTTAATCCAATTTATCTCTCACTATTATTATGTTCAATTATATTCAACTATAGTATCGGTTCAGTTTTAAGCAAGCAGCCAGACAATAAGAAAGTAATACTTATCTGTGGTGTAATCGTAAATTTAATTTCTATTGGTTATTTTAAATATGCGAACTTTTTCTTGAATTCTGTCAATAGCCTCATATCGATAAATTTTAATCTTGAAAAAATTATCTTACCTTTAGCGATTTCATTCTTTACATTTCAGCAAATTGCATATTTAGTTGATTCCTACCGTGGAGAAACTAAAAAATATAATTTTCTAGATTATTGTCTGTTTGTTACTTTCTTTCCGCAATTAATTGCTGGTCCGATTATTCATCATGCTGAAATTATGCCTCAATTTGCCGATAAAAAGATTTATCGGTTTAACCCAGAAGATATGGCTGTAGGTATGACTATTTTTTCTCTGGGACTATTTAAAAAGCTCATGTTAGCGGATAATATCTCCTTATATGCAACTCCAATATTTAATGCTGCTGCAAAAGGAATCGCACCTACATTTTTGGAAGCATGGATTGCTGCACTTGCTTATACTTTACAGCTTTATTTTGACTTCTCTGGCTATTCAGATATGGCTATAGGTATAGCCAGAATGTTTGGTATTAAGTTGCCCATAAATTTCAATTCTCCTTATAAAGCGGTAAATATAAGTGATTTTTGGCGACGTTGGCATATTACACTATCTAACTTTTTACGAGATTATTTATATATTCCTTTAGGTGGAAATCGTCAAGGTAAATTGCGACGCAACCTTAACTTAATGATTACCATGCTTTTAGGGGGATTATGGCATGGTGCTGGCTGGACTTATATTTTTTGGGGTGGTTTACATGGAGCATATCTAATTATTAATCATCAATGGCGCTCCTTACGTAAAACTTGGGGACATGATTTAAAAAATACTCATTGGTTTAACCAAGGTCTAAGCTGGTTAGTGACTTTTACCTGTGTAATTGTCAGCTGGGTATTTTTCCGTGCAGAGAATATGAGTTCTGGTTTGATAGTCCTAAAAGGAATGATGGGAATGAATGGGGTATCTTTACCGAGTAGTCTATCAAAAATTTTAGGATTTACTGCTAATTGGGGAGTACAGTTTGATGGTTCTTTACCACTGTTCAAAGCACAAGCAGTTCCGACTATGTTACCAATCATATTGATTATATTGCTCTTAGCGATCGCTTGGTATGCTCCAAATATCCAAGAATGGATGTATGAGTACGATCCTGTATTAAATCATGATAAAAAAAGTCAGAGTTTCTTTAATAAGAATTTTGGTAATTCTAAATTATGGAATCTTTTAAAATGGCAACCTAATAAATTTTGGGCATTAACTATTTCTGCTTTAACGGCTATTTCTTTACTAAATTTAACTAGAGTCAGCGAATTTTTATATTTTCAGTTCTAGGAAAATATTTTATTTGCAGTCTCTGAATCACTTTTATTCTAAACATATTTAATTTAGATTATTTACAGGACTGACGCAATTGTCACAAAATCTTAGTTGGTGCGTCACAATAAAGTGATTATATTTCATTAAAATTCAAGCAAATTGTCACGTGCTTCTACCAGGAAAATATACTTTTTTGCTAAGTCCTAATTTAGTATTTATCAGCTAGATAACTGAAACTCAAGAGAAGTTTCAATTTTCAAAGTTTAAAGATTATAAATAATTGAAATATCGTTAGCGAATAATTTAGATAAATTCAATTTTATCTCTGTAAAAAGTTAAATATCTACAGTTTAATATTTACAATTTAATATTTATAATTATACACTTGCAATTATATTTAATCTTTATATGTTTTTAAGTTATATCAAATCCTACTTATTATTAATACTTTTTGTTCTTTCCACAGTCGGAGCAATTAATTTTACCATCGATCCATTATGGTATGGGCAAGGTAATATAATCAATGGATATAATATGGTTTTCAATGAACGATTAACGAAAATAAATTTATATCGTAATAATAAAAATAAAAACTATGATTGCATAATCTTTGGAAGTTCTAGAGCAACCTTATTGAATCCTTCATTTTTCAAAAAAAATACTTGCTTTAATTTAGCTTTAACTGCTGGTAAGGTAGAAGAATTTGTCAAATATGCTGAATATATTAAGAAAGAGGGAGCGGCACCAAGTAAGATTTATGTGGGTGTAGATGCTTTCAACTTTGACCCCAAAACTGATTTTATCAAGAATGCAAAAGTTGATGAACCTGAAT
Organism: Mastigocoleus sp.; assembly: GCA_050042865.1. Classification (GTDB taxonomy): domain Bacteria; phylum Cyanobacteriota; class Cyanobacteriia; order Cyanobacteriales; family Nostocaceae; genus JBCCDM01. Next base: position 161,570 of record JBHJJE010000005.1, on the reverse strand, counting down.
TTGTATTAAAACCATATTTATTTTCCTTACAATCTCTTGATTTTTCTTATAGAACCTTTTTTAAAAAGTCTCCGTCACCGAGATATTACAATAAGAACTGGGAAGTAGAGGTCTTTGAAGATATTCCTAAGTATGAACCTAAGTTTTCTGATTTCACATCACAAGAAAAATGTACTTCCTATAGAACTAAGTATTATAAACAATTAGTTGACATATTTCCAAAAGCTGAATTTGTCGCTTATATCCCCCCAATATCGGCATGGAAAAGTTATAACAGGGTCTACGCTCGTGGACTAACAGATTGCCAGCTACAAAGAGTTTATCAGGTATCCAAATTCTTTGATGTTATGTATGATTTTGCATATGCCTCACCAATGACTAGTAAAATCGAAAATACATATGATGGTAGTCATTTTTATCCTAAAGTAAATAAGCAAATTGCTCAGGTGCTAGAAGGAGAAGATAAATCTGCTGGTATTTTGATAAATAAATACAGCTTAAAAGACTACCAAAATTTTCATAGAACTCAACTGAAAAAATTTTTAGAAGAACAGGGTAAAATTCAGCTTTGGAAAAATTAAGATACTGCTAAATTCGGTTATGAATTTAGATTTATAGGAGTTGTACTTGCTAAGGTTACTTATACTCTAGAAAATTTTTGCAAAAATACTGCGGATATAGTCTTTTTTGAGTTTTAGTTTCTATTTTGTAATTTTATTTTTGCTTTTCAAAATAGTCAGTTTAAAATATATATTTCTTGGGTAAATATAAATATTGACTTAATATATTAAAAATTTATTCAGTATAAAATAATTATATTTATCTGATTTTTTATCTAAATATTTAATTGACTAATGACAAAATAAATAAGTTTTATAGAAGTACTATTTTGAACTCATCTATATTGATTTAAACAAGGGAAGGCAACTCATTTCTTTAACATGTTGCTCCCTGGTAATATATGGGAGCCTTCCCCTTAAATCGCTGCAATTATGTTTTACATAATTACTGAAATCAATATAAGCACTAAAACACAAACTAATATCAAAACGAAACTAAATGAAATGAAAATAAGAATATTTCATTTAACTTATTCTTCGCAAATAAATTTTGGTTCTTCGGTAATATTGATGTATCTAGATTGAGATTCAACTCTTTTGATCCAGCTTTTTATTGCATCAAAACGACTTAAATCAAATCCACCTTCATCTGCGACATGAGTATACGCATACAAGCCAATATCAGCAATGGTATAGCGCTCTCCTACAAAGAAAGAATGGTCTTGTAAGTGTTTTTCCATGACTTCAAGGGCAATATAACCTTCCTTATGCTGGGATATCAATGCTTCTTTGTATTCTTGCGATTTTTTGAGGATTGATATCCAAAACCTAGACCTTGCAATGTAAGGTTCGTGAGAATACTGCTCAAAAAATAGCCACTGTAGCACCTGTGCTCTTAAGAAGCGGTCATGGGGTATAAATTCTGTTCCTTCACTTAGGTAGATTAATATCGCATTAGATTCTGACAAATACTGGTTATCATCTATCTCTAAAACAGGAATTTTACCGTTAGGATTTTTGCACAAAAACTCTGGTGTACGAGTTTCTCCCTTTAAAATGTTCAATTCTATTCTTTCAAATGGTACGCCAAGTTGAGTGAGTAAAAGACGTATTTTATAGCCATTACCAGAAGGTAAAAAATCATACAAACGCAGCAGTTCCATGCTAATAATTATGCCAAATAATTAATTACTTAATACATGAAACAAAATACAATAGATTATCAAAAAATTGAATATTTAGAAGAAAAATTTTAGAGTTTGTAAATTTTACAATTATAAAAAATTCTTTTATAAAAGCTAATTAAAGTATGATTTAGTTCTGGTATAAAAAGTTTGATTTTATTCACCATCAGAGGATATTAAAATATGTGTGGAAGATTTAGTTTAAGTACTAGCCCACAGGTAATAGTAGAAAAATTTGCAATTGAAGAATTGCCCATTTTTGAGCCACAATATAACATTGCTCCAACTCAAAATATAGCTATAATTTTTAATGATAAGGGAACTTTACTACGGAAATGTCAAAAATTACATTGGGGCTTAATACCCTCATGGGCTTCATCCCCGAAAATAGGTACAAAATTAATTAATGCAAGATCTGAAACTGTAGCAGAGAAACCTTCTTTTCGTTCTGCTTTTAAACATCGACGTTGTCTGATACTTGCTGATGGTTTTTATGAGTGGAAACACGAGAAAGGTCAAAAGCAACCTTTTTACTTTAGTTTGAACTACAGAGAACCTTTTTTAATGGCTGGTTTGTGGGAAAGATGGAAGTCCCCAGGAGGTGAAGAAATTAAATCATGTACAATTTTGACCACCGAAGCGAACGAAATATTAAAACCCGTCCATCACCGAATGCCTATTATTCTCAAGCCCCAAGATTATGATTTATGGTTAGATCAGGAGACTTTACCGCAAAGGCTGCAAGAATTATTATGCCCCTATGATTCTGCAAAAATGACTGCTTATCCAGTTAGCACGATGGTCAATAATCCCAGGAATGATAGTCCTGAATGCATTGCTTTACTCAAAGAGTAAGGGGGTATCAAAAGGTTAATTAACTGCTAAGGAGCTAGGAAAAATTATAAAGCTATCAACCATTCTCAAGTAGCGCTAACCATCAACTATCAACCATTAACCATTACAAGTTTCCAAATAATTGATAAGCGATCGCGTCATCTATCTCTAAATTCAGTTAAATTAACATTTAGATGAGACAAGCAAGTTAGTAAAACAGAGGCGAGTATGCCAAGAACGCAGAAAAACGATAATTTTATTGATAAGTCTTTTACTGTCATGGCAGACCTAATCCTAAAAATTCTGCCAGCCAATAAGAGAGCAAAGGAAGCCTTTGTTTACTATCGTGATGGAATGTCAGCGCAAACAGAAGGTGAGTATGCTGAGGCTTTGGAGAATTATGAAGAAGCTTTAGAATTAGAACAAGACCCGGTAGATAAAGGTTATATTTTTTATAATATGGGTTTGATTTATGCTAGTAATGGCGACCATGAAAAAGCTTTAGAGCTATATAATCAAGCTTTAGAATTTAATCCCCGGATGCCACAAGCTTTAAATAATATTGCCGTGATTTATCACTATAAAGGTGAAAAAGCGAAAGAGGAAGGGGATAATGATGGCGGTGAAGCGCTTTTAGACCAAGCTGCGGATTATTGGATTAGAGCTATCCGCATGGCACCTAATAATTATATTGAAGCTCAGAACTGGTTGAAAACGACTGGTAGGATGCAAGTTGATGTGTTCTTTTAAGAAAAGCTTTTAGTTCTTAGCTGGTTTATATATTACCAATTACCAACTACCAATTACCCATTACCAATTACCCATTAAGAAAGTATGATTGACCGCGAACAAGTTAAGAAAGTAGCGAACTTAGCTCGGTTAGAATTAAGTCAAGAAGAAGAAGAAAAGTTTACTACACAGTTGGGCTCTATTTTGGACTATTTTGAGCAACTCAATGAAATTGATGTTGAAGATATAGAACCCACCACCAGAGCGATAGATATGGTGAATGTTACCCGTAAAGACAATTTACAGCCATACCCCAATCGGGATGAGATTTTAGAAACCGCACCAGAACAAGAAGGTGAGTATTTTAGAGTACCGAAGATTATGAATAAAGAAGAGTGAATGGTAAGGGGTGAGGAGTGAATGGTGAATTAGTTACTAATTTCCAATTCTTATAGGTTAGTAAATAATTAAGCAACATTATTTATATATTTACTGCTTAGTTATATAACCATTTAAAAATTATCATTTATCATTTGCCATTTGCAACCCAGAGGAAATGCTTAATTTATGCAGGTTCAAGTACCTATATTAATTATCAATATTTTTATCTTCAACCATAAGCACCGGGATAGAACTTGATTCTAATACTGCTTGGGAGATAGAACCAATGAGAATTTTCTGCCAAGGCTGATTTCCTCGTTTGCCTATAATAATTTCGGTAACTTTATATTCCTGGGAGATACGAATAATTTCTTCTGGTATGGAACCGGTGGTAGTAATAAATTTATATCGGATATCTGCTAAATTTCTTTTAGCTATTTGCTGTATATTCTTTAATGATTGGGCTTCATTAGCTGTAATGACATGTGTAACAATTACTTCCGCATTGCTACGACGAGCAAGCTCAGCAGCTTTATTTAAAACTTGATTCGCTAAAACGGAATTATCAACAGCAGCGAGTAGAACAACATCATTCGCGATCGCTACCTTGGTGGGATCGACTTCACCTTTTTTCAATAATTTTGGTGCAAAAGTCGGAATAGACCACGCTCCTAAAGGTGCAGTAACTAAAATCGATAAAGCAGCGATCGCTAAAATTATTTCTCCACCCGAAATCCCTTGAGTAAAGGGAATTGCCCCAATCGCTGCTTGGACTGTGGCTTTTGCGGAATTAGCTGGTAATAAAAATAGTTTTTCTTGTCGGTTCCAGTTACTCCCTAATGTAGATAGATACCATCCCAAAGTGCGACCAAGAATGGTTCCTATTCCTAGGATTAGGAATCCCTGAAGCAGAGTGTTTTCTAATACCTGTAGCTGAATACTTGCTCCCAACAACACGAATAAGATGATTTGAGCAACACTCCATAAACTATCAAATCCAGAACGTAACTGTCGTGCGAAAGGAGCGTCTAGTTCAATTAAAAAAAATCCCATGGACATAACTGCTAGATAACCAGAAAAAAATGGGAATTTTTCTGACAATACTATTAGCAATAGCCCATTACTCCCAGTAACTAAAGTACTCTGTACAGTATTTTCAGCCCAGTTTTGTTTTACCAGTAATAAAGTTAAAAGTCGCGCACTCAGAAAACCCAATACAAGACCTAAAATAACTTGGGTAATAACTTGAATTGGTAGAAGTTGAACTGCATTCAAGGTTAGACCAAAAGGTAAGGTTAGACCAAAAGGTAAGATGACTTCCGAGTTTGTCTGTGCGAAAAAGCTTAACAGCAAACTGAAAACTAAAAGCAGTAAAACATCCGATAGAGCGCTTCCAATTAAAATTGCATCAGGAATTCCTTTCTCAACACCCCACCCCAAACTCTTCAGTCGTAACATCCCCGGTACAATAACAGCAGGTGACTCCGCTCCAATAATGCAGCCTAATAATAATCCTGTGGGAAAATCAAACTTGAAAATCCACATAGCACTTATGGAGATTATTAAAGCTTCGCAAGCTCCAGGTAAAAAGCCTAACCTCAATGCAACTGTTCCCTGTTGTAAAAGCTTTTCTCGGTCTAGACCTAATCCAGCTTTCATTAAGATTACCATCACAGCAATAACCCGTAGAGATGGAGAAGCTGTAAGCACATCGGGACTAAGAGCATTTGTAACTTGTGGTCCCAAGATGATTCCCACCAAAATCATACCTACCAGGGCAGGAATTTTCAGTCTTTTGGCAATCTGTCCAGTAAAAAAGCCGACAAGCAGAATTAAAATGAAGCTTTCTAACATCACCACTAATAAAATAATTTTTGGATTAGGAAACACCAGAAAATAAATTATCCAGCTTCCTAGACTTAAACTGCTTGTTTTTTCTGTGATTCCTGTTCCTAGTTTCCCAGTCTTATTGAACTAATTGAATATTATTTATTTGCTTGGAATTTTCCAATCTTACTTATAGCTGTAAAGCAATTTTTGGTGAATAAACCTTCAATGGAAATAAGATTTTGGAGACTCTGTATTCTCATTGTTGTAATTGATGCAGCAAATCATTTTTAAGTACTTAAAATTATATAAAAATAGAATAGAAAAAATCAGATAAACCTAACCTGAATCAATATTCAGTCCCCAGAAAGACAGAATTGATTAGTAGGAAAAACCGTACCTTAGTATTAGCGTTTCCTACCCAAGAATGTAAGTTTGGACAGATACAATTGAAGGGTGGCAAATGTAATGCTTTTACTTACTGAGGATTGCGATCGCTACTAGGAGAAATAGAAGTATGGGAAATCAGTTTAAAACAGCCGCTTTACTAGCTGCATTAAGTGGACTTTTAATTGCTATTGGATATTACGTTGTTGGTGGTCCTACAGGTCTACTTATTGGATTTGGTTTGGCAGCAGTAACAAATTTAGTTTCTTGGTATCAGTCAGATAAAATAGCTTTAGCTGCTTATCGCGCTCAAAGAGTAACTCAAGCAGAAGCACCCGGACTATATCGAATGGTAGAGAAGCTATCTCGTCGAGCAAATATGCCTATGCCAGGAGTTTATATTGTTCCAAGTGGTAATGCAAATGCCTTCGCTACAGGAAGAGACCCAGAACACGCTGCTGTAGCTGTTACTGAAGGTATTTTGAATATTTTGCCTCAAGACGAACTAGAGGGTGTCATAGCTCACGAGCTTACTCATATTATCAACCGGGACACTCTTACTCAAGCTGTATCTGCAACTGTAGCTGGTGCAATTTCATTTTTAGCACAAATGGTCAGCTATAGTTTATGGTTCGGTGGTGGTAGGGATAATGATAGAGGTGGAAATCCTTTAGGAATATTGTTGACAGTCACTTTAGCTCCTTTAGCTGCTACCGTAATTCAGTTAGCAATTTCCCGTACCAGAGAGTTTTCTGCTGATGCTGGTGCTGCTAAGCTTACAGGTAATCCTCGTGCTTTAGCAAGTGCTCTGCAACGTTTGGAATCCAATGCAAGGCAAATGCCAATTGAAGCTAATCCAGCATTTGAACCGTTACTAATTATAAATCCGTTTTCTGGTCAATTTCTAGGAAACCTATTTAGAACTCATCCTTCTACAGAAGCAAGGGTAGAGGCACTACTGAAGATAGAATATCAGGGTCTCACAGTTAGTTGAATAGGTCATTTAGTCGTGTTTAATGGGATTAGGAGTAAATGAGTAATCGAATTGTAGAAACTTATTTTTAAACCCTTCACTCTTAACCCGGTAGTAATATACAGCAAATACACTTTAATTAAATATTTGTTACTTTACATAAAAGGAAATCTAAAATTATGACAGACGAACAAAAAGTTGAATCCTCAGTAGTTGTAAGAGTTAGTCCCCAGACTGACGAAATGGTAGAAAGAGAATTGGCTGGAGAAACAGATGCAATCAAAAATGAAACTAAAGCATTAATTGATGCTATCAAAAAACGCGCTCAATCTGAAGCTCAATCTGCTGGAACTCTTACCCGTGAGACATACTTAAATGCAGTTAAACAAGCACGAGAGACAATCGAAAGCAATCAACTTCTAGAACGCGATCGCATCGAGCAAGCATTTGAAATGGTTCAGCAAGATGCTCAGAAAAATTGGGATAACATCGTCAACGAAGTTACCGAACTAGGCGATCGCTTACAAGCTGCTGCAAAAGCTGCTTGGGACGTATTAACTGCACCCCGTCCTTAATTTTCTTTCCAGAATTTTTCAAATATTAAATTCAAATATTAAATATTAATAAGATTCCGAAGACGTTGTGTTGGACAACGTCTTTATTTTTTAACTTTTTTCTCTCTTGGTACACTTTCCCGATAATCCTTAACCTTGTGTTTAAGTAGGTTGGTGTTGAAAATTGTCATTAGGACAGGCAGTAGGCAATCGGCAATCGGTGAACCACTTGCGGTGGACGGGTTCCCCGGCATAAGCAAAGTGGTGAACCCGAAGGGCAGTCGGGGTAAGAGTTTAAAGCTGATTTACAATCTGTTACATAGTTGCCTTTATTTATACCCACCTACTTACCTGCAAAAAAAGATTAACCAAAAATACAAGAATTGCATATCATGCTAGATAATGAATAAGTTTAAAATTTAATTTTCATTGTCTACCCCCCAACAATTACCAATATTACTTATGCGAACTCACTATTGCGGCGAACTCCGACAAAAACATATTGGAGAAACAGTAACCTTCTGTGGATGGGTAGATCGTCGCCGCGATCATGGTGGCGTGATATTTTTAGATTTACGCGATCGCTCAGGTATCGTCCAGATAGTTAGCGATCCGCAACGTACACCAGACTCCTACGAAACCGCAAATGTACTACGTAATGAGTACGTAGTTAAAGTCACAGGCACAGTATCGCAACGTCCTGAAGAATCTTTGAACCCACGCTTACCTACTGGTGAAGTGGAAATTTACGCAAACGAAATTATTATTCTTAATCCGGTTCGTAAACAGTTACCATTTCAAGTTTCTACAGCTGATAACGAACCAGTAAAAGAAGAATTGCGTTTGAAATATCGCTATCTAGATTTGCGTCGGCAGCGTATGGCATCTAACATACAGATGCGTCACCAAGTTATCAAAGCTATTCGTCGCTATCTAGAGGATACGGAAAACTTTCTGGAAATTGAAACCCCTATTCTCACCCGTTCGACTCCAGAAGGTGCTAGAGATTATATTCTCCCCAGTCGCGTTAACCCCGGTGAATGGTTTGCATTACCCCAGTCACCACAATTATTCAAACAGATACTAATGGTGTCTGGATGCGATAGATATTATCAAATTGCCCGTTGCTTCCGCGATGAAGACCTACGTGCTGACCGACAACCAGAATTTACACAACTGGATATGGAAATGAGTTTCATGTCCCAAGAAGAAATCATCGAATTAAACGAAAAACTGGTTTGTCATATCTTTAAGCAAGTCAAAAATATCGAGCTACCCCGTCCTTTCCCTCGTTTAACCTACGCTGAAGCGATGGACAAGTACGGTAGTGATAAACCAGACACCCGCTATAATTTAGAACTAGTTGACGTCTCCGACCTCCTCAAAGACTGCGGTTTCAAAGTTTTCCGTGATGCTGTCAGTAAAGGGGGAATAGTAAAAATTCTACCCATACCCGGAGGTAAAGATATTTCTAATGTCCGCATCAAACCAGGTGGAGATTTATTTCGAGAAGCTAGCGAAGCTGGTGCAAAAGGTTTAGCTTACATTCGCGTCCGGGAAGACGGAGAAATCGATACTATAGGTGCAATTAAAGACAATCTCAGCGATGAGCAGAAACAAGAAATACTCAAACGCACAGATGCTAAACCAGGACATCTATTACTCTTTGGCGCTGGAGATATACTCACAGTAAATAAGACTTTAGATAGACTGCGACAATTTGTAGCCAAAGAATTTCAACTCATAGATGATGACAAAATCAATCTTTTATGGGTAGTTGACTTCCCGATGTTTGAATGGAACGCTGATCAAAAACGCTTAGAAGCACTTCATCATCCATTTACAGCCCCCCACCCTGATGATATCAATGATTTGAAAACCGCTCGTGCACAAGCTTATGACTTAGTACTAAATGGTTTTGAAATTGGTGGAGGTAGCTTGAGAATTTATCAGCGAGATGTCCAAGAGCAAGTCTTTGAAACCATTGGTCTAGACCCAGAAGAAGCATATAACAAATTTGGCTTCTTATTAGAAGCGTTTGAATACGGTACACCACCCCATGGAGGTATTGCTTACGGATTAGACCGACTGGTTATGTTACTCGCAAAAGAAGAATCAATTCGGGACGCGATCGCTTTCCCGAAAACCCAACAAGCACGCTGTCTTTTAACAGATGCACCCTCTGAAGTAGGTAAAATTCAACTCAAAGAGTTACATATTGCTTCTACTCACAAAGCACAATCTAACATTGGGGCTTCAAAAAAATCGGATAATCATTAGGAACCTGATTAGAACAGAAATCCATCACTTCAAAAAATAAATACTACATTCATGATATTTGTCCTGGATACAATATATCCTTCTCTAAAAACAAATATTGTGAATGCATATTGTATTATATTTTATTTCCGGAAAGCTCGTAATAAATGAAGAAAAAGCAATGTAGTGTATCCCAGTATTCTATTTTTCAGCAATCATATTTATTTTTTCTGAGTAAGATATTTTGCGATCGCTTTTCGTATCAGAGATACTACGCTAAATTCTATTTCATTGTAATGTAAATTACATGCAAAAAAGTGAAATGTTCACCAACTATAAGTAGAAATACGTCAAATTATATTTAGTTAACATTGCTTATTTCAGATATTTAAATCAATTAATAAATTAGGAGAGATAAATAGAAAGTAATGTTTGGTTGCATAAGATTTTGCCAATATCGAATAGAAATTAAAGCAAAGGAAGTTTACTGTAAATTGATTCAAAGCTCAAGAAATCATATAAAAGTCGTTTAAAACAGAAATCCTACAAGTATTTTGCAACAAGCTTGGTAAATATATATCTTATAAAATTATCAGAGAGACAACCGCAATTTTTACCCAATTCTATATAATTAATATTTAAAACTGATAGTTCATAATCCAAATATTCCAAAAATACTTAGCAAGTATGACACTATATTTACTGACCCTAAAATTATAAACAATCTCTATGATTATTGTTTTATTATAAGAAATTATTTATAAGATACTAGAATTATATTTTTCAAAAAAAAGTATTTTTTTATACTTAATCATTTTATACTGATTTGTGAAAATTAATCTAAACACAAAGCCAAATATGCTGTTTTATGAATAGTTTTAGCAAATTCTAACATGTCCATTATGAATCACTCATTACCAGGTAATTATCAAACAATTATGATTGTATTAAATTAAATTACACAAGTATTTTCACTTAAATTCAAGAAGTTTTTAATATCTTAAAAACTAAGAAAAACAGCAGTAATAATACTTTAGTCTCAAAAATCAATTGAAAAAAAATTAATGCTCTGTAATAATACTAAAAGTACTATTGAATTCATATGTATAATATTTCCCTCTAAAATTATAAGTCTACTTAAGCATTTCTCAGAAAGCGTTTTATTATTCTGTTAAATTTCACTGTCATTACATTCTGAAATATAGATATTTAATTAGATGATAAAGGACAGGTTATCTTATGAAACATTAAGTGAATGCGAAATTAATGAATTACCTAATTATCAAGCTATATCCAGTATAATTTTTATCCTTTATTTTGCGGAGGATTCACTTTTATATTTCTAGAAATTTTATGTAGTAAAAAAAATATAACTTAGTAGATTTACATAATCTTTATATTTTTTTAACAAAACTTCAAGAATTTTTACCTATGGAGGATCTACAGTGATTGATATGTTAAGTAATTACTCTTTCAATTAATTTCGAGTAGTATCGTAGGACAAAAAATTTATAACTAAATAATTATTAATTGTACCCATGAGTTGGGCTTCGATGGTCTTAACGATCTCAGTCTCTCTCATTGTCTTTTCTTGCGCTTAGTAGTTTATTTCTATGAGGGCTGTGAAATTGTCTAGAAGATGCGATCGAAATCGCAAACGTTCAAAGCGACGGGAAATATACTGTCCCATACACATGTGCTTTTTACACAGTGCTAGTCGAAAGTATCAATTGTATGCTGATAAAGCAGGTCAATTGCAGGAACGAGGCATGAGTAGACAAACAGCCTTAATCCTGGTAAAGACTCTCACTGCTATACCTCTTGAGGGTGAGTGGCTGGAGGAATTTTGGTGTGATGAATGTCAGCAGAAAAGGTGGTATCACGTTAAAAAGAACAGTCAGCAACACAGTGGTTCTGGCAAGCGGTCTAATTACTCTGTGCGCATAGCTCCTACTAGCTTGTGGGAACAAGCGACCGGTGTAGTGGATGCTAATAATGGTAATCCTTCAGTAAGTGAGTTCACTCGCAGACAGTCAAGAATGAATGGAAGTCAGTCTCGTAAAGATTTTCAATTTATGTTTTAGTTTTATTATTTATACTTCGATTACCAGTATTCTGAATCTAGATTTATGGCTCAAATTATGAACAGATAATTCTTTGAAACAATTATTGACGCTCAAAAAATTGTCATAATTCAATTTCCGGATACATTAATTACAGCTTGATTTATTTAGTATATTTATCGACATAACTTATTATTATACTTCTCTCTAATTATATGGAGCCAACATCAAATTTTGAAGAGATAGATTTCCAAAAGTATTTACTGGTTTTGCAAAGGCGTTGGATCAGTGCAGTCGGTGTGTTCAGTCTAATTGTTGCCTTAGCGTCGCTTTATGCCTTTTCACGACAGGCAACTTATACAGCATCGGGAAGCATCTTAATAAAAACCAGTAGTACTTCCTCATTGACGGGTCTAGGAGAAGCCTTAGGTAAGATAGAGTCTCTCACTCGGGAAGATAGCCCATTAAACACTCAAGTAAAAATAATTGCATCACATCCAATAGTTGAAGAAACTGTTGATTCTCTGAAGCTAACAGATGAAGATAATGAACCCTTAGACATAAAAGTCTTTAAAGATAAACTGAGTGTGAAAGGAGAGGTAGGTACTGATATTATCAATATCTCTTATACAGATAAAGACCCAGAACTAGCTGCAAGAATAGTTAATAAGATAGTAGAGGTTTACACTACAAGTAATATGCAGGCAAACCGAGCAGAAGCAATTTCCGCTCGTAAATTTATTATGCAACAGTTGCCTGCGACTGAAACTTCCGTAAGAAATGCAGACTCAGCCTTACGTAAATTCAGAGAACGCAATGGTGTCATTTCCTTGAAGGAAGAGTCAACGGCAACCATTGCAAATATTTCTCAGTTAGAAAATCAGATTTCTCAAGCACAAGCACAATTAGCAGATGTTAATGCTCGTCTTGTAAAACTTAGAGATAGAGCAAAAGTAAGTCTAAATGAAGCTGTAGAATCTGCTGAATTGAGTCAAATTCCTGGAACTCAGAAAGTATTAGAGCAACTCCAAGAAGCTCAAAGCCTTTTAGCAGTGGAGCGTACTCGTTTTCAGCCAGGACATCCTAATATTGTCTCCTTAGAAGCTAAAGTTGATGCTCTCAACAACCTGTTGAAAAATCGAGCAGTTCAAGTATCGGGAAATCAACAGGTAAGAGTCGGGAATTTCCAACTTGGAGAGCTGCGACAAAAATTAATTGCAGATATAGTGGCTGTTGAGACTCAGCGTGTTGGTTTAGAGAAGCAAGTAGCAGTGTTATCCAGTAAATGGTCTAGCTATAAGCAAAGAGCCAATGTACTACCCCGACTGGAGCAAACTCAAAGAGAATTAGAGAGGAGACTTACAGCAGCGCAAAGTACCTATGAAGCCTTACTGGCAAGATTGCAAGAAGTTCAAGTGACTGAGAACCAAAATATTGGTAATGCACGTATTGTTTCACCAGCCTTAGTCCCTGATGAACCAGATGGTTCTAGAAAGAAATTAATCATTGCTGGTGGTGGAGTTGTAGGTATATTGTTAGGTATAATAGTTGCCTTTGCAATAGATTTGATAGATCGTTCCTTAAAAACAGTCAAAGAAGCTAAAGAGTTGTTCGGTTACACACTTTTAAGCGTGATTCCCATAATAAGTAAATCTGGAAAACGTCTGGCATATTTAGAGAATTTAGAAGTTCCTAAAGTTGCTGGTAGAGATATTCCTCAATTTCCCATTGGTGACTCTTATCAAATTTTACAAGCAAATCTGAAATTTCTCAGTTCTGATAAAACCGTAAAAGCAGTTGTTGTCACTAGTTCTGTAAGTAAAGAGGGTAAGTCTTCTGTAGCAGCTAACTTAGCAGTTGCGATGTCTGAGATAGGAAGAAAAGTACTACTGATAGATGCAGATATGCGTCATCCAGTTCAACATCATGTTTGGGGAATGACAAATTCTGTGGGTTTATCGAATTTAATTGTCGATCAAATTCCTGTAGAAGTAGCAGTACAAAAAGCAACTCCCAATTTGGATGTTTTGCCGTCTGGAATTTTACCTCCAAATCCAGTTGCTCTACTAGATTCTCAACGTATGACAACTTTAGTTGATATTTTCACAAGTAAATATGAGTTCGTTGTCTTTGATACTCCCGCTTTAGCAGGAACCGCAGACGCGTCAGTACTTAACAAGTTAGTTGATGGTACCCTATTAGTAGTTCGTCCTGGAGTATTGGATTGGGGTAGTGCAAAAGCTGCCAAAGAGTTCTTAACTCAGTCAGAGCAAAATGTTTTGGGCATGGTTATTAATGGGGTGAATGTAAAACAGGAACCTGATAGCTACTTTTATTACAAAGAAGAATCCGACAATCAAAACTTTATCAATCAACCTAAAGTAACTGCAAAATAATATTAGTTATCTATAAAAAAATAGGGACGTAAAATTTTGCGTCTCCAAAATGATTTTGGACAATATTCAGACAATATAAATTATATTATGCTCTGCTCAATATGGCATCTGATAAATTGACTCACGTATAACTAAATATTTGAATAAAAAAATTATGCCTAAATATTTCTTGAAGGTTTGGTATATCCTGGAAGGACATCGAAAAAATCTTCCTTTTCTAATAACTCTATTCGTTCTATCTTCGATATTAGAAGCCGTAGGTATTGGACTGATTGGACCATTCCTAAATTTAGCTGAGAAACCTGATCTAATAAACGAAATATCTTTTTTAAAATGGACTTATTCGCAATTAAATCTACAATCGAGTAGTCAATTTATTCCTATCTTAGGTTTGGTGATTGCCGCATTGTTTTGCATCAAATCTGTTTTATATTTTTTCGCTCGTCTGTATATTTTAAAATTTAGTTTTAATTTACAAGCTAAACTTGCTTCAAGATTGCTTAACACTTATTTAGCTGTCCCTTATACATTTTATTTACGCAAGAATACATCTAGCATAATTAAAAATATAACTTATGAAACTATGAGGGTGAATCATTTTTGCATGCAACCACTTTTGAATGCGATCGCTAATTTAACAGTAGTCTTCATATTATTAGTACTGCTTGCAAAAACAGACTTGCTCCTTTTAGTCCTAATACTAGCAATTATGCTTCCGACATTCCTACTATTTTATAAATTGAAAGGTAAATTTAAGGCATGGGGAAAACAGTCGTCTGAATCTAATCAAGGAATAATTCGTATCGTTAATCATAGTTTAGGAGGATTTAAAGAAACTCGCGTAATTGGTTGTGAAGCTTACTTCCAAAATCAAATGGAAGAACAAACTCAAAAGTTTTCACTTGCTGCTACTAAGACTAATAGCTTTAATTTTTTACCGCGTATTGTTATCGAGACATGTTTAATCGTATTCATACTTTTATTTGTATCCATTTCTCAACTATTTTTTGACCAGAACATTCAAGATATTATTTCCGTAATGGCTGTCTTTGCAGTTGCTTCCATTCGCTTAATACCTGCTGCAAGTCAGTCCATACAAGCAATGGGACAGTTAAATAATTCTGTGCATTCTGTTGATAGTATTTATTTAGATTTTAAAGAGTTAGAAAAAGAAGAATCAAATTATATAAATGGTACTTTAACAAAGGATTCATCGAAATCTATAGTTTCTAAACTTCCTCATTTCAGCGATCATAACAGTCATGCTATGAGTTTTGAAAATCAGGTGGAGCTTAGAAATATTGTTTACTACTATCCTGGTAGCTCAGAAACTTCTTTAGATAATATTTCCTTGAAAATAAAGAAAGGTGAGTCTATAGCCTTAATTGGTAAATCTGGGGCAGGTAAAACAACACTAGTTGATGTGCTTTTAGGTCTTTTACATCCTAATAACGGAGACATTACAGTTGATAACAATTCTATCTATAAAGATATTCGTGCTTGGCAAAATCTAGTCGGCTATATTCCTCAGTCAATTTTCTTGATGGACGAAACGATAGAGAGAAATATTGCTTTTGGTGTTCCAGATAATATGATTGACTCAGAGAGATTAAACGAAGCAATAAAATCTGCTCAGTTGCAAGAAGTTGTTGAACAACTTCCCGATGGGATAAAGACTGTAGTGGGTGAAAGGGGAATACGTTTATCCGGTGGACAGCGTCAAAGGATAGGGATTGCTCGTGCACTCTATCATGAAAGAGAAATTTTAGTATTAGATGAAGCGACTTCTGCATTAGACAACGAAACAGAAAAACTTGTGAGTCAAGCAATTAGTTCTCTAGCTGGTAGAAAAACTTTAATTATCATTGCTCACCGTCTTTCTACTGTAGAGCATTGCGATCGCGTTTATATGTTGGATAAAGGTCGCGTGGTTGAATCAGGTAGTTATCAAGAAGTTATTTTGTCAAAATCATAGATTCAAGTAAATTCAGTTAATAGAATTGAGTAGAACTTGAAAATTAATATCTGTAAATTTGGTTTTTTCTATTAATGGGTAAATCCAAATTTAGTTGAGAACATAGCTAATCTATAAAAACTACACTGTTTAATACATAGTTTTAGACAAAACAAGTGCATAAATCAATTTTATTAATTATATAAAAAGTCACGTGATTTTTCGATTATAACCATTGTATGTTCTAACAACCAGTTAAAATAATTTATCCAGGGTAAACGCAAGAATCAATAAGAACAGATTATTATCAATAATATTGATAGTTAGATGCAATAATTCTAGGAAATATGCTCGTGATTATTGCTCCATAGCACAAGCACAATTTGGGTCAATTTTTCTTAGAAAGACTTCCTGAAATTTGGAAGATTCGTAAAGATATAAAATATAAACACTTAATAACTCATTCAGTTCCTTTTTTGTCGGATATAACTGATGAAGATAATAAAGAAATACTATTAGATTTTGTAGGTAAAATAGAAAATATAAACGAAGACTTTGAGTTTATATGTAATCAAATCGGCATCAGTAACCAAGGCTTTCCACATGTCAATAAAACTAGAAAAAATGCTTACTATTCAACGTTTTATAATAAAGCAACTCGTAAAATTGTAGAAGAACTTTATGGTGACGATATTGATAGATTTGAATACTCTTTTGAGTACAATTAAAAGTTGATCACATTAATTGATAGTGTGATGTTTTTGAAAATGATTCTGATACTAATTTAGCTATAATGAAAAGGGTTTACAGTGGTTTCAAATGGTTTATTGAATAATAGACCATTTATAAACTAAATCTTTATAAAACTAAACGACGCAGTATAATACGAGTCATAACAGCATATATGCAAGCTTCGCTCATTTCAGTAAGGTGTTCATAATCTTTGTTGAGACGACGATATTGATTGAACCAAGCAAATGTTTTTTCTACTACCCAAGGCTTGGGTCAAATCTCAAATTCTTTTTTGCTGTAATGCATTACCTCAACATGGGCACATTTCGATTTTGATATCAAGTTCTAATTAGAGGTAAGTTTTAGATGATAAAAACCCCAGTAGCATTTATTATTTTTAAACGACCGGATACTACAGAAAAAGTATTTGAAGTAATTCGTCAAGTAAAACCACCTAAATTATTAGTGATAGCAGATGGTGCACGTGCTGATATTCCAGGGGAATTAGAAAAGTGTAAGGCTACTCGTGCAATTGTTGATCGAGTTGATTGGGAATGTGAAGTTTTAAAAAATTATTCTGATATTAATTTAGGTTGCCGCTTAAGACCCGCAACAGGAATTAATTGGGTTTTTGAACAAGTAGAACAGGCTATTTTTCTGGAAGATGATTGCGTGCCTGATCCTTCATTTTTTCAATACTGTGAGAAATTATTGGAAAAATATAAGGAAGACCCAAGAATTATGACTATCTGTGGGACTAATGTACAGGGTGAGTGGAAATCTGATATTCAAAGTTATCATTTTTCTTACTATGGAAAAGGTTGGGGATGGGCTTCTTGGAGGAGAGCATGGAGACATTATGATGTAGACATGAAAATATGGTCACATCCTGAGATAAAAAATGCAATTCAAAGTGTAGTTTCAGATAAAAAGCAGTATTCTTCTTTAGAGAAGATATTCAATAAAACATATTCTGGTGAAATTATTACGGCTTGGGACTATCAATGGCTTTTTTGTCGTCTTCATCAGTCGGGTATGGCAATAATTCCCTCTAGAAATTTAGTTGAGAATATTGGCAATGGAGCCGATGCGACTCATACAAATGATGTAGCCAGCATCCCTATTTTTCCAATGTCTTTTCCCCTAACAGAACCATCTCACGTAACAGTAGATAGAGATTTTGATAACTTAGTTTATAAAAGTGGCTTTAGTAAACCAAGCCTGTTAAAGAGATTAATGAAAAAAATAAATCAATTATTAACTATTAGTATCTAATTATATCTGGAAATATATCTAGAAAAATATTGATATTTTTACAAATCAATGACTTATAAGTAAAAAATATGTCAAATAAAGTTCTTATAATTACCGGAATGCATCGCAGTGGTACATCCTTAGTATCGCAATATCTAAGCGAATGTGGTCTTCATGTAGGTGATAATTTACTTACTTTTGATTCTGTCAATCCTGAAAGTGCTTATAATGGTCATCACGAGGATAAAGATTTCTTCGACTTTCATGTTCAGATTTTAGCGAAAAAGCGTATTTATAGTTTTCCAACCAATGAATTTAGAGTACCAATTAACGTAAGAAAAAGTGATAGAGAGAAAGCTGTAGAACTTATTAAGTCGAGAGCGCATTTACCGCAATGGGGCTGGAAAGACCCTAGAACAACCTTATTTTTGAATATGTGGGATGAAGTCATAGAAAATCCTAAATATTTATTTTTGTATAGAGAACCTTTATTAGTGCTTGACTCTATCTTACGTAGAGGTACAGATAAATCAATATTACAAAAACCAATAATTGGTTTGAGAGCTTGGAAAGTTTTTAATAAACAAATTATCAGATTTTGGAATCAGAATAAAGAAAAGAGTATTATTCTTAACATAGATAATATTACTCAGAATCCGGAAATGATGTTAGATGATCTGAAAAAAAAGCTAGATATTCATTTGAATAAAGTTCCTTTTGAAAAAGTTTATTCTAAAAAGGCAATAAAAGAACAAACATCAGAAGTTTTAGATAATTTTAAAAAGAAATATCCGAGAGAAATAAATAGTTCTATACAGATATACAACCAACTTCAGGAACTATCTGAAAATAATTAGAGGACATGGCTTTTAATTCATGAAAGTATTGATAGTTAGTAATTCAGATATTAAAGGAGGAGCAGCACGTTCTTCCTATCGATTGCACCAAGGACTTCAAAGTATAGGTTTCGACTCTCAGATGTTAGTTCAGGAGAAGCATAGTGATAACAAAGCTGTGATTGGAAAAGGTAGTGGTTCAGGAATAGGCAAGGTCTCAAGTGGCTTAAGACTAACCCTAGATAAGTTACCACTAAAGTTCTATCCTCATCACCAAAATGGCTTCTCTACTCATTGGTTGCCAAGTAAAGTTGGATCTAGTGTCAATAAAATTAATCCAGATATAATCAATCTGCATTGGGTGAGCGCTGGTTATCTTCAAATAGAAGAAGTTGCAAAGTTTAAAAAGCCTATAGTTTGGACACTACACGACATGTGGGCATTTACTGGAGGGTGCCACTATAATCAGGATTGTTTCAATTATAAGGCTTCTTGCGGTAGCTGTCCCCAGCTCCATAGTAGAAAAAACAATAGTACGAAAAACAGCGATTTGTCTCGTTGGATATGGAAACGTAAAGCCAAAGCTTGGAAAAATTTAGAGCTAACTATTGTTACTCCAAGTCAATGGTTGGCGAAGTGTGCAAAGGAAAGCTCTTTGTTTAAAGATAAGCAAGTTGAGATAATACCTTATGGCTTGGATTTAAGTAAATATACTAAATTTGATAAACAAATAGCAAGGAGACTACTTAATTTACCTCAAGATAAAAAAATTATTCTTTTTGGTGCACTCAAAGCAACTAGCGACGGCAGAAAAGGTTTACATCATTTACAACCAGCACTTAAAAAATTGAGCGATTCTGGATCGATTGAAAATTTAGAACTAGCTATTTTTGGAGCATCGAAGCCAGAAAATCCAGTTGATTTCGGCTTTAAATCTCATTATCTTGGTACTTTAAATGATGATTTAACTCTAGCTCTAGCATACTCTGCGGCAGATGTATTTGTTGCGCCATCTGTTCAAGATAATTTACCTAATACAGTTATGGAGGCGATCGCTTGTGGAACTCCTTGTGTTGCTTTTGATATCGGTGGGATGCCTGATATGATCGAACATCAACAAAATGGCTATCTCGCTCAAGCATTTAAAGAGGAAGATTTAGCTCAAGGAATTGCTTGGATTTTGGAGAGTAAAGATAGATATCTAAAACTGTCTTATCGCGCTCGTGAGAAAGCAGAGCAAGAATTTCCTTTAGAAAAACAGGCAACTCGATACCTATCTCTTTTTCAATCAATATTAGGAGAAAATTCTCATTTAGGAAAAAATCAACTTGTAACAAATTAAAAATTATCTGCTGTGATAATTGATAATTCTAAATATTAGACAATGCATATAGATAATAAATTGATAAATCAATGGGTAAGAAAACTTGAGTTCGTATTTACAGTTTTTTGGCTATTGTATTTCCTGAATGTCAGTTTACCATCACCATTTCCAAGTTTAGTCAATGCCTTAAGTTATCCATTTATTGCGACCTTAGTTATTTTGCGGTGGAAACGTTTAGCTTATGTTGCAACTAAAGATATATTTCTTTTATTGTTTATTGGATTTGTCACAGGCTCATTGCTATGGACCTCTCATCAAGGTATGACTATAAATGGAGTTAGAGGTCTATTGCGAACATTTTTATTTGGTGCATACATTGCTGCTCGTTATAGTATTACGGAGCAGATGAGGATATGGGGGTGGGTGTTTGGTATTGCTGCGATTTTAAGTCTAGTTACTGCTTTATTCATTCCAAGTCATGGAATTAGTGCAACTCATGGTAGTTTCCAAGGAATTTTCCCATATAAAAATTATATGGCTTACGTAATGAGTATAGGAGCAGTCTTCTTTCTCTTAATGTTTCTTGAAAGCAGTATGCATAAATGGCTCAATTTGAGCGTACTTAGTGTAACTATCTTTTTGATTTCTCAATCTGCTAGTTCGGCAGGTATTGTTAGTTTATTTGTATTAATATTATTGATGCCATTTTACACAATTGTCAAGCAACATTATAAATTACGTACAGTTATATTAGGTTCTATACTTATTATTGTTGGAATTTTATCCATATTAATTTTGGCTAATTGGCAATTTATAATAGTGGAATTGCTAGGGGAAAGAGGAGACTTTAGTGGACGTGCCCCAATATGGAATCTGGCAATTGAAAAAGGTGTTGAAAGGCTTTGGCTAGGTCGCGGTTTTAATGCTTTTTGGAAATCAGACGCTGGCATTTCAATAATGATAAATACTTGGTCTGGTTTTCAAGAAGAAGGTTTTAATATACATAACGGTTTGCTAGAGCTTTTCTTATCTTCAGGATTAATAGGGTTGCTATTATATGTAACTAGTATGGTAAGAAGTTTCATTAGAATAGTTACTTTACTTATTTACACTAAGAAAATAGAGTTTTTTTGGTCGCTTCAGTTGTTAGTATTTCTGCTTTTAACTACTCTAGCTGATACGTATTCTTTGCGGTTAATTTATATATCTTTATCTTTATCTATAGCCGTTGAATCTAATAAATACCTAGGAAAGCGTGCTTTTGATAAATCATATAATTATGTCTGATATAACTCAGCTTCTTCTGACGAAGAAGTTGTTGCGAACTCGGCAATATTTATTGTCAAAGCAATTCAATTTATAAATAGTATATAAACATATAAGGTAATGAGTAGTAAAAAGTCTAAAGTGAAAGTGCTTTACATCGCTGGCTTTGAGCGTAGTGGGAGTACGGTAATTCACAGAGTTCTTGGTCAAATAAATGAATTTATAGCTTTAGGTGAATTAGCTTTTATTTGGCAAATGGATTTGCTTGATGGTAGAAAATGCTCTTGTGGAGAAAGTGTTAGCAATTGTGATTTCTGGAAACCGGTTATCAATAAAGCTTTTGGTGGAATTGATAAATTAGATTTGCAAGAGATAGTAAGGCTTCAAAAAAAAGCAAGAATAGAAATACTAACCGACTTATTTAAGTTAAAAGATAAGAATGCGCTCTGTTCTAAATACAAATATTATTTTGAAACTTTAGAAGATTTTTATAGTGCTATTCAGTCAACAACTAAGAGCAGGGTGATAGTAGATTCTTCTAAGGTTGTTTGGTATGCTTCTATATTAGAAATGTTACCTAATATAGAACTATATGTATTTCACTTGATTCGTAACTCTAATGGAGTTTGTTATTCTCTGTCAAGACGTAAATCTGGAGGGGAAGAAGAATCACAGTGGTACAATCCTCTACATGCTTCCTTGTCGTGGACGGCAAAAAACTCTTTAGTTGAGAAATGGTTAGGGGGAAAGAAAGATAGATATTTGAGAATGCGTTACGAAGATTTTGTTGCTAATCCTAAGATTGCTATTGATACAATACAAGATTTATTACAAGAAGAATTTTTGAATCCTTTTTCTGGAGAACAAAATTTACTAAATGTTGATGGGGATCATGTTATTGGGGGAAGTCCTAGCAGCCGCTCTCAAACAGGAATTATGAAGTTAAAGACAGATGATAAATGGAAAAAAGAAATGAATATTATGGAGAAATCTTTAGTCACTGGTTTGACATTCCCTTTACTTATGAAATATAGATACCCATTAAAAATTAATAAATAGCATAAGTATTAGGCTTGAATATTGAAGCGATTTTTTTTATAAAATAAACAGGGAACAGATAACAGAAATTGTTCCTGTCTAAGCTTTAAAAAATCAATTGGGATACCTATGTTTAATTAATTAATTAATCATCATTAATAATCAATTAGGTAAATAAAAATGAATACTGTAGAAAAATTTATTAGGAGTTGGATGCCTAGTAAATTACAGTCTAGTATAAGAAATAACCCAATTTTTCGTAATTACCGTGCTCAATATACAGCTACACATAAAAATCGCTTAGATTTGTGTGCATCTGAAATTGCAAATTACTTATTTCTATCACGAATTCCAGATAAGTATCCTATACGTGGAAAGGTATGCTTAGAGATTGGAACTGGATGGGTCATGTCTCACACCCTAGTTTTTTACTTGCTCGGTGCCAAAAAAATCTATGCTACTGATGTCGCAGATCTGTTAAGCCTCAGTTCAATTCGCTACGCTATACAAAGTTCTATTGACTATATAATCAATGATGGTTTAGCTGGTTTTGAAGATCATAGTTTAGTGAAAGAGAGGTTAGAAAGATTATATGCGATTGATAAGTTTTCTTTAAAAAATTTGGAAGAACTAGGGATAGAATATATTGCCCCAATAGACCTAGTAGAAAAGCCATTAGGCAAGAAAATTGATTTTATTTATTCAAAAGCTGTTCTAGAGCATATTCCAGAAGAAGAGGTTAAGTTGCTTTTGAAAAATGTGATGTGCGATCTATCTGAGAATGGCAATATGTTTCATTTAATTCATTTGGAGGATCATTTAGATATCCCTAATAAACCATTTGAATTTTTAAAAGAACCAAAAGAAAATTTTCCTAAAGCAATACAAAATCAAAGAGGTAATCGAATTAGAAGTAGTTTATGGAAACATATTTTTGATAATACTGACAATCTTGATTATCGCGTTGCTTTTGAATGGAGTAGAAAAGATAGAAGTTTACCAGAAACTATTGATTCTTCTATTAGTTATATAGATGAAGATGACCTAAGAGTTAGCCATCTCGGAATATTTGGAACTAAAGTAGCTCTAAAATAAGGGAGTGCGAACTAGGGCAAACGCACATTGTAATTAACAGGACTTACGCAACGAGGATTTGTCATTGCGACTGAAACATAGTGTAAGGAAGCATGAGTTAAGCACGGACACGCGGAAGTGTTTGCGTAGCATAACGATAGTTAACGTAGAATCTTTATTAACTAGTTTTTTAAGTATTTGAGTAGTTTATATGTCCACAGATAGTTGCATTCCATATAGAAAAAAAATTATGAAAGAGATAGCCGTCTTAATGACCTGTCATAATCGACGGGATATTACTTTGTCTTGCCTCAAAGCATTATCCAAGCAAAATGTTGATTTTATTACCTATCTTGTGGATGACGGTAGTTCTGATGGCACTACAGAGGCAGTTAAGGAGTATGATCCATCAGCAGTAGTTATTCAAGGTAATGGCAATCTTTTCTGGGTAGGAGGGATGCGACTAGCATTTGCTGAAGCATTACAGAATAATCACGACTATTATCTTTGGCTCAACGATGACTCTATTTTAGAGCCAGATGCTCTATCAAGATTGCTTGAGACTCATAGGTTTTTATCCCAACGCGATCGCTCTGATTCAATTATTGTTGGTTCAGTAAAAGATCCTAAAACTGGAAATCATACTTATGGTGGTAGAGTACGTTCTCGTAGAAGATTTTCTCATACTTTTGAGGCAGTCATACCGCAATCAGAGCCTATAGAATGCGATACAATGCAGGGCAATATTGTACTTATTCCTAGTTCTGTAGCTCAAAAGGTTGGTAATGTAGATGAATCCTTTGTTCATACAATGGGAGATTTAGATTATGGGCTCAGAGCAAAAGCAGTAAATTGCTCAATTTGGGTTGCACCAAGTTATCTAGGAAATTGTTCGCAGAATGGAGTAACTGGTAGTTGGGCTGACAAGAGTCTTCCAGTTTATAAAAGACTTCAGAAAGCTTTTCAAGTGAAAAACTTTCCGTTAAAAGCTTGGACTACCTTTACTGTGAGACACTCTGGTCCTTTCTGGTTTATTTTTTGGACTTTTCCTTATTTAAGGGCATTAATTGGTTACAGAAACTTATCTGCATCTCCTACATTCACTAGTGATAGCAATCCACAGATTAATTAGAACTAATCTTTGGTTATTTTGTATTTTTGAACAATCTTGGGAATGAGTACGACCAATAATTTGCATCAAAGGCTCGGTTTTTTGTCCGCTGCACCTCGGATTTCTACAGATCCAAATGCAGAAATGTCAGGACCGCGATCGCGTGTATTAGGACTGATTTTGGGATTTAATAAATTAGGATGGGAAGTCGATAGGTTCATTGTTGGCGATCGTGTACCGAAAAGATTATCTGCTAAGGGATCGGGAGAAGCTGTTAGTAAAAGTTTTTTAAGAACTTTAGCTGTAGATGTCGTTCGTTTGGGACTTGGTTTAATTAACTCTTGGAGAAGTTATCGGGAACTTAAAAATAAAGTTGATTATGTATATGAATATGCGGCAACTTTACAATCCCTAGGCTGGATTTTTAAACGTCAAGGAATTCCCTGGATTTTACAAGTAGAAGCTCTTTTATTTTATGAAGCTAAGACTGAACGAAAGGCTTTAGTTCTTGATAAATTAGCTAGATGGATGGAAATTCGTTCTTATAATAAATGTGATGTTTTAGCCTGTATTAGCTATACTCTAAAAGATATTTTAGTTAATGAATATCAAGTATCACCTGAAAAAATTGTCTTAGTCCCAAATGGTGTTGATGTTGATTCTATGAATCCACAAATTCATATTCCAAAACGTATTTTTTCAGGATTTACACTATGTTTTGTTGGTAGTTTATATTCTTGGGCTGGTTTAGATCTTTTACTAGAATCCATCTCGGACTTGCGCAGTCAATCCATAGATATATTTCTAG
The DNA here is from genome assembly GCA_050042865.1 of Mastigocoleus sp. Taxonomy (GTDB): domain Bacteria; phylum Cyanobacteriota; class Cyanobacteriia; order Cyanobacteriales; family Nostocaceae; genus JBCCDM01. Next base: position 136,026 of record JBHJJE010000005.1, on the reverse strand, counting down.
TTGTTATTGGTGATGGGGAAATGAAATCTGCTTGGGAAGAATTGACACAAAAGCTTGAAATTACTGAATCAGTAACTTTTTTGGGACGATTAAGCTGGGAAGAAGTACCTCAATATATAGCTGGTTGTGATATTGGTTTCTCTGGACAGATACAACTACAGATGGGAAAAATGTATCTCTCTCCAATGAAACTCTATGAGTACATGTCTATGGGGAAACCTGTAATTGCTTCTGCTTTTGAAGATGCTCAACGTTTAGTTGATGAAGGAAAAACTGGTTTTCTTTTTCAACCAAGTGATAAAAATGATTTAAAACGTGTACTGGAGAAAGCTTTTAATTCCCAGGAAAAACTTCCAGAAATGGGGCAGTTAGCACGTCAAGAAATTGAAGCCAATCACAGTTGGGAAGCTAGAGTAAACGCTTTGATTGAAGGCTCTAATCAAGTTTTAAAAAAAAATAAACCAACAAGAGAAAACTAAATTTCAATAAAATTATGAAGCGATCGCTCAGTCTTGAGAATTATAGTTCTTCATCATGTAAATTTCTGGGAGTTAAGCTTGATCCACTCTCTATAACTCAATTAAACTCCCTGATTGCAAAGTCTGTTGAGCAAAGTCAGAAATGGGTAATTGCAAATCATAACTTACATAGTCTTTATATATACCATCATAACCCCAAAATGCGTGTATTTTATGATAAAGCAGACTATATACATATTGATGGCATGCCATTAATACTTTTTGGTAAGTTGCTTGGTTTCCCCCTCAAAAGGGAACAGAGAGTAACTTATGCAGACTGGGTGTGGTCTTTAATGGCTGAGTCTGCTAGAAAGAGTTGGCGGATTTTTTACCTTGGTTCAAAACCAGGAGTCGCAGAAAAAGGAGCTATACTTTTGCGCGAAAAATTTCCAGGTTTACAAATTGCTACTGAACACGGCTATATAGATATGAAAAAAGGAAGTAGCGATCGCTCTAATGTTTTGGCAAAAATTAATGCTTATCAACCTCATATATTAATGGTTGGAATGGGTATGCCGCGCCAAGAACATTGGATACTAGATAATTTAGAGGATATAAATACTAATGCTATTTTACCCAGTGGTGCTTGCATAGATTATGTTGCAGGAGCAGTTCCTACGCCTCCAAGATGGATGGGTAAATTAGGATTAGAGTGGTTATATCGTTTAATATCTGAACCAAAAAGACTTTGGAAACGTTATCTTATAGAGCCTTGGTTCGTAGTTAAAATATTTTTACAAGAAGTAATATTAAATTTTTTTAAAAGAACTTGAACGATAAGTTTTCAAAGTACACTAATCATATCAATTTAGAATTGGGGTGTGAAAAATTTAGTTAGCTCGGGTAATAGTTAATATAAAATTTATATCAATTATTTGTATTCACTTAGATTAGCATAAAGTATAATTAGCTCTACTAATGTTTGCTTAAATACATACCTAGTAAAGTCAAAATTATTTTATATCCCTTCTTGAAACTCTCTTAATCAATACAATTAATTGTTTAATATTCAGCTTAAAAAAAGGAAAATAAGTTGTGGATTCTGAAACTTTCTCAGTAACAAACCCAAAACCAGATTTAAGGTCTTCTAAAAGTGGGGCACGAATACAAAAAGGGTTAAGTATACGTTTATTTCGTATCTTGACTCTTTTATTAATTGATATTCTATCTTTGTATTTAGCTTTGCAAGTTGCTGTATTTTACGGAACTCCTGTAAAGTCAGCCTGGATTAATCAAAGTGATTTTTTAATCTTAACTTTCAGTATAGAATTGTGCTTAATTGCTGCAAGGGGTTTGTATAAAGCTGGAGCGAATCGACGTGATTACAGGGGTCTAATTAAATCTGTTTCTTTATCAGGATTAATTCTACTATTAATAGGATTTCTGTATGAACCAGGAAGTTATGTTTCCCGCTCAACTTTTTTATTATTCTGGATTTGCTCTCTAGTTTTTATATGTGCGGGTCGTTTTCTGTTTGAAAGTGTGACAAATCTTGTTCGTAAAAAAGGTGTAGTAAGACATGCTGTTTTTCTGATTACAGAGTCAGAAAATCAAGAGTCTCATATTAGCTTGGTAGAGAGGGAAAATTATTACAACATATTAGGAATCAATGCTCCTAGTTGTTTAGACTTATCTAATCGGGAAGATACTTTTAATTATCTCCGCGAGTTAGGAATCACTGAAGTATTTGTTTCTTGGGGGTCTATCTGTAGACGTTTTTATGTTTGCTGGCGTTTTTACACCGCAGGTATTACATTGAATATTTTACCTACAGTAAGTGAATTTAATCATCCTAAATCTAAAATTCAAATAGTAGGTGATATGCCTTGTCTGACTTTACCAGTACCAATTATTGTTGGTGTTGATTTTTGGGCTAAACGATGTTTTGATTTAGTTTTATCTATTATTTTATTATTTGTATTATCTCCTGTATACCTACTAATTTCATTACTAATTAAGCTTGACTCCCCTGGACCAATATTTTTTAAACAAAAGAGAATTGGTTTGCATAGTAAAGAGTTTAAAGTATGGAAATTTCGTACAATGGTTGTAAATGCAGAAAAGTTACAAGCATCCTTGGAAGAAAAAAATCAAATTAAAGATGGTGTACTTTTCAAGATGAAGGACGACCCTCGAATCACTAAGGTCGGTAATTTTCTTAGAAGTTATAGTTTAGATGAATTGCCGCAAATATTTAATGTCTTATTTGGAGAAATGAGTCTTGTTGGTCCCCGTCCTTTACCTGTTCGGGATGTGGACAGATTTAAGCAGAATCACTTTATTCGTCAAGAAGTATTACCCGGAATTACGGGTTTATGGCAAGTTTCTGGTCGCTCTGACATTGAAAGCTTTGAAGATGCTGTTAAGCTAGATATGGATTATATTGAAAATTGGTCTTTATGGCTTGATATGAAGATTCTGTTAAAAACAGTATCTGTAGTTTTACATAAAACAGGAGCGTATTAATATACGATCTTACATTTAGATATGTATACTTCTAACTTGTTTGTTTTGTTAGTTTATATCTGATTATGTGAATGTGATGAGATGAGATGAGATGAGAAGCTTAATTATTTGAAAGCTTGAAATCCATTAAAATTCTATCTGATAGAAATTTTAAATAAAGAATTCTACAAATAAATTTCTATAGAAACTTTCAATCGAATGTCTCTATATAATAATCTGTTGCAATCATTTATTGTATTGGCATAATTTAGTATAATGTCATATTTTATACACAAATAAACATTTTATTGATTAATGTAGAATTCCTGCACATATTACACCCAATTAAATTGAATCAATTCAATTTAAGTTGGTTTTTATTCCTGAGTATCCTTTTATTTTCTTGATACTTATATTAAATCATTGGAGAAATAAAATGCAATTACAGCAATCTGGCGTTACAGTTTGGTTCACTGGATTAAGTGGTGCTGGTAAAACCACAATTTGTCGAGCAGTGGAACAAAAGCTTCGCGAACAAGGATGTAAAATAGAAGTTCTTGATGGCGATGTTGTGCGTACAAACTTGACTAAGGGATTAGGTTTTAGTAAGGAAGATAGAGATGAAAATGTCCGTCGTATTGGATTTGTCGGGCAGCTTTTAACACGTAATGGGGTAATTGTATTAGTATCAGCTATTTCTCCATATCAGGCAATTAGAGATGAAGTCAGACACAAAGTCGGTAATTTTATAGAGGTATATGTAAATGCTCCTTTGAAAGTGTGTGAAGAAAGGGATGTGAAAGGTCTGTATAAAAAAGCAAGAACTGGAGAAATTAAAAACTTTACCGGAATCTCCGACCCTTACGAACCACCAACAAATCCAGAGGTAGAGTGTCGGACAGACATAGAGGATTTGTCCCAAAGCGTCAATAAAGTTTTAGAAGAGATTGAAAAATATACAGGTATTTCTCTACTAGTTTCAGCGAATCATAGTGGAAATGGTATTTCTAAGTAATAAAATAATCTTGAAATCCATAACTTTGGACAGGACTTACGCAAGGAAGATTTGTCCAAAGTGAAGCTCACAGAGTGTAGGGTGAAGCCTAAAGCGACCGCGATTTCTTAAAAGACTTTTGATTTTTGAATAACTAAAGTTTATTTATGTTTGCTGAAAATAGCTATTTAGAAAAATAGTTATATGTGTTCTATCTGAAATTAGTCTCATGTAAAATTCCGCCATTGCTTATTTTATTTATTTTTATTTGAGAAGATTGCAACTATGCCTATTTTTCTCACTCTTGCAGTTGTAGTCTTTGCATTAATTGGTTTTGTTAGTGAATGGCTACCTTCAGATATAGTCGCCATAACAGTTTCTATTCTCCTAGTAGTATTAGGTTTGGTAACTCCAGAGGAAAGTATTTCTGGGTTTAGTAATTCTGCAACTATTACCGTAATGGCAATGTTTATCATTAGTGCAGGTATTACACGCACTGGTGCTATTGAAGTAGTTAATGATTTACTACTCAAATGGGGAGGTAAAAATCCTACTAGACAAATTCTGACATTAGGAGCGATCGCAGGTCCAATTACAGGGTTGATTAACAATACAGCTGTGGTTGCAGTATTCTTACCAATTGTGGAGAACTGGTGTTCTAAAAGAAGAATATCAGTTTCCCTACTTTTAATGCCGCTATCATACATTACTATCCTAGGGGGGATGATAACGGTAATCGGAACATCTACAAATATTCTAGCTAGTGGCTTATCAGAGAAACTGGGATATGGAGCGTTTGGCTTGTTTAAGTTTACTGGCTTGGGAATAATAACATTTTCTGTTGGTCTTACTTATCTTGTAATTGCTGCACCCCGTTTGTTACCAGAACGTAAGTTATTAAATTCAGGTAATGACAATATTGTCGATTCTGACTACGACCTAAAGGAATATATTAGTGAAGTTGTAATACCACCTCGCTCTTCTTTAGTAGGACGAACTCTCAATGCTAGTCGTATCCAGCGTAAGTTTGATGTGGATGTGTTGGAAATGATTTGTGATGGAGTTCATTTTTCTCAACCTCTAGGAGACAAATCATTAAGAGCTGGCTGTATTCTTTTGATTAGAGGGGGTATGAAAGATTTATTAGAGATTAAGCAAGAACAAGGTGTTGAAATATTACCAGAAATTAAATTTCGCCACCAGACTCCAGATACTGAATTTAATTCCTCAGAAGAGGGAATTGCAGAAATCTTAATTCCTTCAGAATCTGTTTTGATTGGTTCAACTCTCAAAGAATTACGCTTTCGTCAGCGCTACAACGTTACAGTGTTAGCTATTCGTAGAGGAGAAGAACTGACCCGCGATCGCTTGGGTAAAATCCCTTTACGTTTTGGTGATGTGCTGTTAATTCAAGGTCCTAAACAAAGTTTATTAGGTCTGCAAACTTGTCGGGATGTGTTGATGATTGTGCAGCGTGATATTGAGAATTTACGTCGTTCTAAAGCTGGTTTTGCGATCGCTATTGGTTTAGGAGTTATTGCGATCGCGGCTTGTAATTGGCTACCTATAATGATTAGCTCTTTAATTGGGGTGGTCTTAATGGTAGTTACAGGATGTTTAAAACCTAGAGAAATTTATGATGCTGTACGCTGGGATATTATCTTTCTATTAGCTGGTTTGATTCCTTTAGGAATAGCAATGGATAATTCTGGTGCAACAAAGCTTTTAGCTGAAGGAATTTTATCAGTTGCAGGAAATTTTTCAGGTTATTGGTTACTGACAATATTCTTTATTATTACCTGTTTAATGACTGAACTGCTTTCTAATAATGCAGCAGTCATTCTTTTATTACCAACAGCAGTAAAAGTTGCAGAGAGTTTAAATTTAAATCCTTTTGCTTTTATGCTTGCAGTTACTTTTGCTGCTTCCCACAGTTTTATGACTCCTATCGGTTATCAGACTAATACTATGGTCTATGGACCAGGTGGTTATAGATTTTTGGATTTCTTGCGTTTAGGTGCTCCTCTAAGTTTATTAATGACATTAGTCATTCCACCGTTAATTATTTTGATATATGGTTTATAGAGTTATATATATACATACATATATAATTTGTTAATTTTCTTGAAGACTTAGATACTTGCTGAAATGTATAGCTAAAGTCGATGTACTGTCATTATTAAGTATTAATACATGTAAGCAAGTATGAATACTTAATTTTTATTCTCAAAGCAAGTATTAAAGTTCTAAATAAAAATTATCAGGTAAAATGTTTGTCTTTGTTGTACCAGTAATGAGTTCAAAGGTCGCAAATTCTTGGGAAAAAGTCTCCCAACTATTTGAAAGATGTATTCGTTCAATTTGTCAGCAGACTTCAAATAACTTTAGAGTTATAGTGGTTTGTCATGATAAGCCTTTAATTAAATTTACCCATCCAAACGTAGTCTATATTAAGGTGAATTTAAAAATACCGAAATCCACTCAGGAGAAGCGCTTAGATAAAGGTCATAAGGTATTGAAAGGATTGCGCTTCGCTGCAAAATTTAATCCTGACTATACTATGAATGTAGATGCAGATGATTGTATTAGTAAACATCTAGTCAAGTTCATTGAAGATAGACCCAAATGTAATGGATGGATTATTAAGAAAGGACATTTTTATAAAGAAGGTGCTAGATGGTCATACTTATGTAGGAATTTTGATAATATTTGTGGCACTTGCAATATAATCAACTATCAACTTTATGATTTGTCTAATAATTTAGAAAATCAACAAGATTATATTATTTCAGAATTTTATGGTGATCATAAATTAATCAAGAGAAAGATGCTAAGTAAAGGGATAAAATTTCATGATTTACCATTTTTTGGTGCAATTTATACACTTGACAATGGTGAAAACTTCTATAATCCTTCCTTTAGTAAGTTTGTTCCTAAAGAATACTTCAATTATTTAAAATCTTTGAAAAATTACAGAGTTTTGACAAGTTCTATGCAGCAGGAATTTGGCTTATATCCACTTAAGAGTTAATTTGCCAAATTTATGAACAGTGAAATTGAATCATTAAGTTTGAATTTATATACATTTGAAATTACATTTGAAAAATTTACCTGGTGTATCAGAAAAGAAAATTTTAGTCAAATTTTGGTATGAGAGGTATTGAATAATCCAGATAAAATTTTGGATTTGGTAAAATTTCCAAATCCAATACTTTTTATGCGAAATTTAATCTAAGATTGATATTGAAATTTACTTACATTTATTCCTGAATTACTACAATATACCCGCAGATTCGTAAAGTCTTTTGACCATAGCTTGAATTTTATCCCCATACTGTAAATCTGCTGACCAACGTCCAGAAAGTTGCTCAGTAACTGGAGCAATACCTCTGGTAACGAAGCGAAAACGAGGGTCTACCACTTCCCGGACTAGAGGCTCTAAGCTAGCGTATGCTTTTAAATGTTGGATGTGTGCCCGTACACCAATACGAGGATTTTCAAAAGATGCTGTTTCGCTGCCGCCTCCTATTGTACCTAAACCTGCGAAATTATTTTGTTCTGCTCTAATGTCACCACCAAAACGTAAGAAACCTGTTTCTACACACATTTGACAGAAAGCGATATCGTGGTTAACCCCTTCAAGAGCTGCCTCTTCACGATAAAACTTAGGTAAGTTAGGAAAGTTTCCTAGAGCATTTTCGTTATTGTTACGCAAGAATAGTTGTAATTGTACTTCTGAGGTAATACCACTGGTCATAATCTTACTAATTTGACCAGGACAAACCTGTAAGTTTGACTTCAAAATTACGGTACGGGAGGCAGCATCCCAACCAACGGATACATTAAATTCTCGTATTTCTACGGCTTTTACATAAACAACTCTGCGATAAGTTATTCTCCTGACTTCAGATACTTGAGATAAATCTATTCGTAGACGGTCTACTAAATCTATGGGAATGTAAGCATTACCATTCACTAATATTCCTTGCTCTTCATAGTTTTGACCATTAATTTTAATATTGATAACGGGATAGGTGGATTCTTGGGGTGGCTGAGGAGTAGAACCAGGATCGATAGCACGATTCCAGGATGCTAAACCATCAGCAATACCCAAAGCGAAGTCGCGACGACGATTTTGCAATAAGTTACGGTCTTCAGGATTACTCAGAAAAGCTACTTCCATGAGCATGGAAGGAATAGCGATCTGACGACAAAACATTAGACGACCAATACCGGTCGCAGTGTCTGGTTTTACACCTCTATTTGGTAATTGAGGAACGCGACGCAATAATCCGACTAGTAATAACTCTCCATGATTTCTACGCTCTTCATTATTTGCAATATGAAAAACTCCTGCTCCACGAACAGAAGGATTTGGAGCAGCATCAGCATGAATCTCAATCGCAATATCATTACGACGAGCACGAGAATTAATCCAAGTGATAGTTTGTTTAGCGCTCAAATCATCGGGAACCGCTAAAATAGAAAAATTACGTGCTCTGAGTTCCGTAACTACTAAATCTCTGAGCAAAATCATTTCTTTAGCTTCAGTGGTCCCTCCAGCGACTGAACCGGGGTCTATACCCCCAGCTTCTTTACCACCGTGAGCAGCTGATATAAAAATACGTCCCATTAAACTGTATTTCCTTTTACACAATTAAACGTAAAAAATGTATATATCATTCTTGGCTTCCCAACAAGAATATAATTAACGATGTAGGTTAAATAGGCATATTATTTGCCATACTTTCTACGACTCTAGAAAAATATAGTTTAAAATTCAGTTATCTATGTTGAAATTTCACAAAATTAGTGAGTAATAATGGGTAATGGGTAATTGTGAAAGTCCTGTTAAAATTCTGACAATTTAATTATGATCTGATTATTCATTCACTGCTCAAAACCTTTTGCTCTGAGATGATAGCGGAAAAGAACCCAAAGCATGTAGGTTAGTGATGGGGAAAAATAATTAGTAGTTGGTATTTGGTAAATGAGTAATGCAAATTCCTGCTTTACATCCAGACACGATTGAGGAAGTCAAAAGACGAGTTGATATTTATGAAGTCATCTCAGAGCATGTAGTGCTACGCAAACGTGGAAAGGATATGATTGGTTTATGTCCCTTTCATAATGAAAAAACTCCTAGTTTCACAGTCTCCCAAGAGAAACAATTGTATTTTTGCTTTGGTTGTTCCGCTGGAGGAAATGCGATTACTTTTCTAAGGAATTTGGAAAAGCGTTCTTTTTCTGAGGTGGTTTTAGATTTAGCAAAGCGTTACCAAGTACCAATCCAAACCTTAGAACCAAAACAAAAGCAGGAATTACAGCAACAAATCTCCATTCGAGAACAACTATATGAAGTTTTGGCTGTAACTGCTCAATTTTATCAACATGCTCTGAAAAATTCTGGTAGCCAAGCACTATCCTATTTAAAAGAACAGCGTCAACTTGAAGAAAAAACAATTAATCAGTTTGGTTTAGGGTACGCTCCTCCCGGTTGGGAGACACTTTACCGCTACTTAGTAGATAACAAACGCTACCCTGTAGCTCTTGTTGAAAAAGCCGGATTGATAAAACCCCGCAAAAAGGGTAGTGGTTATTATGACGTGTTTCGCGATCGCCTCATGGTTCCGATTCGAGATATACTCGGACGTACTATTGCTTTTGGTGGAAGAACTCTTAAGGACGAACAACCAAAATATCTCAACTCCCCGGAGACAGAATTATTTAATAAGGGTAAAACTTTATTTGCTCTTGACCAAGCAAAAAATGCTATTTCTCAAGTCAATCGCGTAGTAGTAGTAGAAGGATATTTTGACGCGATCGCTTTACACCAGTCTGGTATAAATGAGGTTGTTGCTTCTCTGGGTACAGCACTGAGTGTAGAACAAATTAAATTTGTGCTTCGCTATTGTGAATCAAAGCAATTATTACTTAATTTTGATGCTGATAATGCTGGGACTAAAGCTACAGAAAGAGCTATCGGAGAAGTTGCTTCCTTAGCTTATCGGGGTGAAGTTCGCTTAAAAATTCTTAATATTCCTGATGTTAAAGATGCTGATGAATATTTACAGACTCATACCACAGAAGATTATAAAAAACTTTTGGCGGATGCACCGTTGTGGATTGACTGGCAGATTCAGCAGCTTATCAAAGATAAGAACCTCAAGGAAGCGAGTGATTTTCAACAAGTATCGCAAAAGATAGTTGAATTACTCAGAAAGATTACTAATCCAGATACTAGAGACTATTACGTATCTAAGTGTGCGCAAATTCTCAGTTTAGGAGAACCAAACTTAATTCAGTTACGAGCGGAAAATCTTGTCACTCAGATAAATTCTGAAGCTAGCAATCAAAGTTGGGAAAATTCCACTCACCCATACCAATCCTTTTCTCAAGACAATTCTAGCCATGTTGGAAGTAATTATAGTAATAAATCTAATAAATATAACAAATCTAAGTATAGCCACCAAGGTAAAAATAATAAATTAGTAGAAAAACCTATTAAACGAAGTCTTCCAGAAGAAGCAGAAGCGTTATTATTGCAAGTTTATCTTCATCATTCCGAACATAGACAAGAAATCATCAATCTTATAGAAAAACAAGATTTACAGTTTAGCTTTTCCCACCATCGTTTCCTGTGGGGAATCATTATCGAGAACTTAGAAAATATACAGCAAGAGGATATAGTTTCGTATTTACATGACAGATGCTGCGAATATGAAACAGAAATGAGTCAGATATCTCATCTATTTCATCCCAACGAAAAAATACAGTATGAAATTAGTAAAAACATAACTCAACTGGTCAAAACAGCGATCGCTTGCATGGAAAAAAATCTCAGAGAAAAGCGCTATCGTCATTATCTCGAACTTTGGGAGCAAACTGACCCGGAGAAAGAACCAGAAAAATGGAAGTCTTATTATGAAGCTTTCTACGATGAAAAAATCAAGCTACAGGAATTAGAACGTCAAAGACACTTTTCCATCGTAGATTTAATCAGATAAATGATTGGAAGATTCTGTACAATACATATGTAGATATTGAGGAAATTCAACCAAATGGAGTTGAGCTTTGTTTCTGGTTAGCTCTACAATTTTAAGATAAGAATAGCATCTTTGAAGAAATTACCTTACGCAAAAGTAAGTCCTGCCTTAAAAAGAATAATAAAATAGAGACGCAGTATTAATACGTCTCTGAATTAAATAAAATCTGAAAAAGACACAATATATTGCGTCTGCACTTACCAAAAATTTGGTTATGGACACATTAAACTATCACGGGTATCGTTACCTGTAGTAGGATTAGTACCCTTAGCCATCTTACATAGATTTGCCTGTACATCATTACGCAGAAGTACATCAGTAAAATCTGCACCATCGATAACAGCACCATCAAACATCGCATTAGTAAGAAATGCACCTTCTAAATTAGCGTTAGTCAAATTCGCTTTAGTTAAACGAGTTGATTCTAAATCAGCATATCTTAAGTCTGCCCCGGTAAAATCTACAGAAGCTAAGTTTGCTGAAAATAATCTCACACCAACTAAATTAGAATTACTAAAATTGCTATTACGCAAATTAGCATGGTCAAAACTCGAATCAGTTAAATCTTGACCGGAAAAATCTTCTCCGATCATAGTGCGATTGTTATAATTAGCAGCTAGAGTACTCTGTGAGAAACCGAGTACTAGTGTTGCACTGATTACAAGTGCGAAGCAAAGTCTAAAAATTTTTATCCTCATGGGATTAGTTAACCAAGAATTCATCCTACTTTTGTACCAATGGCAAACCGTTCTTCATCTAATTATCCCGGTATAGGTGACACAGGAGAAGAGCTGGTTGCTCAATGGTTAGAATCAACTGGTTGGACTATTTTACATCGACAGTGGTCTTGCCGTTGGGGAGAAATAGATATTATTGCTGAATATGTTGGGAAGCAGCAAAGTGAAGCTCAACTTAGATTTGTGGAAGTGAAAACTCGCAATCGAGGTAATTGGGATAGAGGAGGAAGAGACGCTATTACCCATCAAAAGAAGGAGAAAATTTGGCGCACTGCTCAAATGTTTTTAGCAAAACACCCACAGAAGGTTAATTATCAATGTCAATTTGATGTAGCAATTGTCCAATATTGTAACCATGATGATGATTTACAGGAAAATCAGATTCATCATAGTTTGATTTTACCGAAAGTGTCCGATAAATTCATGGGAAGTTTATTGACAGAGAAATATCAGTTTTCTTTACAAGACTATATTCAAGGTGCATTTGAATTTAGTTAAGCAACTAATTAGTAACTAATAACTAGCTTAACTTAATTCCAATAATCGACTGATGGCTTAGTTCCCAATAGCAGTTAGTAAAAATATGGTCTAATAACTATCGGGGATTACCCCTAGCAAATTAAATTTCAGATGTTTTCTTAACTAATATGAATCACTAACTTTATACAACATTCCACGCTAGGTTTCATGCTAATGTTTCCGGACAATAGCCGAGTCCCCTAACAAACTGCTGACGGAAAGCTTCAATTTCCTCTTTCTCTGGACTGCCATGAGATACAATAGCAACTTGGTAGCGACGCATAACGTCCACAGGACATTGACCTGCTTCTAAACTCCAGAGCGCCATTTGTAAGCGCATGGGAGGTTCATAAGTTATTCCTAATTCATTTAAAAAAGCTCGTAAATTCAGGTCCTCTTTAGTAGAAAGATCATTACGGAGTTTAATTCTGATCACCCAACCATCTATCTGGTGAATAACAGTCAGAAAAGCAACAGGTATATGGGGTTGGGCGTGCAAAAATTCAACTACTCTAAGAGTGAGACTAGCATTTGCTAGATAGTACAGGTATTCCATCTTGGTGTTAGGGATCAAAGCCAATCCTACATCTATATCTTCTTAAATAGATCCCATTCTTCGGTAGGGTAAATTTCCCCGTTTTTTGATGGGGGAGTTTACCCAATTTTTATAATTATGCTTGCGTGATACTTAAGAAAAATTTATAAGTACCATTTTAACTAGAGGAATTAAAACTTGTCATCACTGACTAAATCTGGGTTCGAGACAAGTTAGAAGAAACTATGAGTCTTAACAACTCTAATCTACCATTGTAAAAATAGAACAAATACTAGAAAATAAAGAGAACTAAAGGTTTTGTTGCATCCAATATTTTAAACTGAGCAGCAATCAAAATCATTAAATAAAATCATTTAATTTTTGCAGAAAAACTGGAGCGATTTCATTGCCAGAATATCGAGATTTAGATTATTCCCTTGCTGGGTATGACTATGATTTACCATGTGAGCTAATTGCTCAAAATCCCTTAGTCCCTAGGGATAATTCTCGATTACTAGTGGTGAATCCTCTGAAAGAGAGTAAATATTTAGCTGATGGAAACTTTATTTTCCGAAATCTACCGGATTTTTTGCATTCAGGTGATTTACTGATAATGAACGATACTCAAGTCATTCCAGCGCGTTTATACGGTCATAAATCAACTGGAGCGCAAGTAGAAGTCTTGTTATTAGAGGAAGTTGGTTCCAACTGTTGGTTAGCTTTGGTAAAACCTGGAAAGCGTTTTAAGATAGGTTCTCAGCTATTTTTTGTTAGTTCAAATAATAAGTATAAAAAAATACTAGTATCTGAAAGCCCGGAAGAGATATGTAAGTTTCCTGATTATTTAACAGCTACGGTTATAGGTACAGATAAAGCTACGGGGGGAAGACTATTAGAATTTGACTTACCTGCTGATACTTCATTGCTACAAGTATTGGATAAGTTTGGTGAAATTCCTTTTCCACCTTATGTAACCGACTCTACTGCTGCTACTGAGCAGTATCAAACTATTTACGCCTCAAATCCAGGCGCAGTAGCAGCTCCTACTGCGGGATTGCATTTTACTCCAGATTTGTTAGATAAATTGCAATCTAAAGGAATTAATAAAGCTTTTATCACTCTTCATGTAGGAGTAGGTACCTTTCGTCCTGTGGAAATAGATGATGTTACTAACCATCAGATGCACTCTGAATGGATTAGCGTACCAAAAGCTACAGTAGAAGCAATCGAGGCAACTAAAGCATCTACAGGTCGAGTTATTGCAGTAGGAACTACAGTTGCTAGGGCTTTGGAAGGGGCAGCATCTACGGGAGAATTAAAACCATTTTGCGGTGCTACAGATATATTTATATACCCGGGTTATCAGTGGAAAGTAGTAGAAGGACTTATTACTAACTTTCATTTACCTCGTTCTAGTTTGATGATGATGGTAAGCGCTTTAGTTGGTAGAGAGAGATTATTGGAAATATATAAAAGCGCGATCGCATCTCGATATCGTTTTTATTCTTTTGGGGATGCGATGTTGATTTTGCCACAGGTATAAGTAATGGGGACATCTTTAATTTTGCATCTTTAATTTTTAAAATCTCAAGTTTAAATTTTCAACTCCTCGGTGGGTACCCTGACTATTAAGAGCATCAAGCAATACGCAGGTTCCCCATTCATGTCTGAAAAAAATAAAAATAGTCAGTGGTTTTGTCTTCCTCGTCGAGTTGGGTTGTGGGGATTATTTGCAATATCTATCTTCCTGACACCTGCCTTGGGAAATTTCTCTCAAGCAAAGTTAGCAGCACAGATTTCTCCTAATACTGATCTAGAAGCTGCTAGCTTTTATCAGCAGGGTGTTATGCGCTATAACCGTCAAGATTTGCAAGGTGCAGAAGCTTTGTTTCGTAAAGCTATACAGCGAGATCCCAATTTTGCCTCTGCTCGTAATTATCTTGGTAATATTCTTTTGCAAACAAATCGTTTAGAAGAGGCAACTCAAGAGTACAGTGAAGCGATTCGTTTGAATCCAAATTCTGCCGAAGCTTACTATAATTTAGGTCTGGCTCTACAAAAACAAGAACAAATAGAAGCTGCAATTACTGCTTATCGTCAAGCTTTAGTGGTAGCTCCTACCATGTCAGCAGGTTATTATAACCTGGGATTAGCGCTTTATCAACAAGGAAACCTTGATGAAGCCATTTCTTCTTATCGACAAGCAATTAATTTTGACAGTGACAATATAAATGCTCGCTTGAATTTGGGTATTGCTCTACAAAAACAAGGAAAGTTTGATGATGCGATCGCAGTATATCAACAAACGATAAAACTAGACCAAGATAATCCCCGGACTTACAATAATCTCGGTAGTTTGCTGCTACTCCAAGGAAGGACTCAAGAAGCAATTGAAATTTATAAGCAGGGAATTCGCGCCATTCCTGAAAATCCCCAAGGTTATTATAATCTAGGTTTAACTTGGTATAACCAAGGAGATACTAAGAAAGCAAAAATAGCATTTAGGAGAGCTTATAAACAGTATCGACAACAAGGTAATTACCAGCAAGTTACATTAGTCGAACAATTAATGCAGCAAATTGCATCTGGTAAATCATCACCGTCAAGACCTTCGATAACTAAAACTAATCCTGGTTTGGGAAATTCTAATGTAAATCCTAATTCTATTAATAATGCTGAGGATGGAGATATTAATTCATTCTCCGAGGAAATACCAATAAAAATTGAAGAGACTCAGGGAAATAATACTCCAGTAAATACTAATGATAATGTTGATTCATATTCATCCCAAAAAGAAACACCAGGTAATGATAGTGAAAGCGAAGTATGCTTTTTATGCTAATCAAATAAGTACTTGAAGATAGAAGGGGTACCAGTTTTTGTATATCTTTGGACGAAAGTGTATAAAAAAACTTCTGGCTCCCTTCTGGATTGATTTTGCTTATACTCTAATTTACTCTAAATTGGTAAACGATTAATATCTTGATTACAGCCAATTACTACCATTGCTGCACCGCTTTCTAAGCGTTTACCGGGTTCTGGATTGATTTTAAATTTTCCGTTATCGCTGACAGCTAATAAATTTAAACCGTAGCGGGTACGTAACTGTAACTCAGCTATTGTTTTTCCGTGAAATTCTTCAGGAACAATGCATTCTACAATACTATTATCGGGATCGAGATCGAACCTGTCTAAGATTGATGGTTTAGTAAGAGTTCTAGCAAGAGAGCAACCTGCTTCGTATTCTGGAAATACAACGCTGTCTGCTCCAACTCGACGCAAAAGTTTACAATGAACTTCGCTGGAAGCTTTAGCCACAACACGAGCAACTCCTCCTTCTTTGACATTCAAAGTGGTGATAATGCTCTCTTGGATATAATTACCTATAGCAATAATGACTGTGTCAAACTCAAAAATCCCGGCTTCTTCTAAAGCACTTGCTTCTGTTGAGTCTAACTGCAAAGCATGACCGGTAATTTCATCTGTCAGTGCTTTTGCTACACGTCTTTCATCGATATCTGTAGCTAGCACCTGATAACCTAACCGATGCAAGGTTGAACATACGGATCGACCAAAACGACCTAACCCAATTACAGCAAATTGTTGATTGTCTTTACGCAAACTGCGGAAAAACCCTAATGATGAAAGATTCACAGTTATTATCCTTAATTACTGCTGCTTTTATCTAGGGCAAAAACTCGGTTAGGCCAAAGCCATAAACAGTTATATTTTTTGCCTGATAAGATACAGTTTATCATTTTTAATTAGTAGTGTTAAACTACCATTTTTATAGTATACGATTTGCTTATTTTTAGTGGATTTATTTATCAAAAATTCCAAGATAATTTTTAATATATATTACTAATTATATTCCATATACAAATACATTTATATACGATGAGTTGTAAATTAAAATATAGTTTTAATTTTTATGTGATTTTACTTTTAGATACAGGTTTTAAAATGTCTGAGTACTTAGATATTAGAATTTGACTTTTTCATATAAGTTAAAATCTAAAAATTATTTTCTACTTGATTGCTTACTTAATTTTTTACTAAAATATCTGCCATTTGCGATTATCGTAAGACTGCTATCCTACAAGTAAATTTTCTTCTGGATACTGTATATTGCTAGGACGTGGGTCTCCTAAAATAGCTGACATCAAAAGTAAAATTCCTACTCTGCCTATATACATAGTGACAATTAATATTAATTTTGCTGTGATAGACAAACTACTCGTAATTCCAGTAGAAAGACCAACAGTGGCAAATCCAGAAACAACTTCAAATAAAATCTGTAAGAAACTGAAGTTAGAGTCTGTTAAAGCAATTAAAGTCGTAATAGAGATAATGGCACCGACGGAGGCAACCAAAGCACCAACTGCTTTTAGCACTAAAGAAAGCGGTATTCTACGTTCATATAAAGAGACCTTTTCTTGACCTTGAAGAATAGTTTTAGTACAACTGGTTAGAACCCTTAAAGTACTAGTTTTTAATCCACCTCCTGTTCCTCCAGGACTAGCACCAATAAACATCAAAGCAATAGTCATAAAAAGACCAGCAGTAGTCATTTTACCTATATCAATACCATTAAAACCTGCTGTTCTAGTAGTCACAGATTGAAAGATTGCAGCTAATAACTTGTCGTTAAAATCTAACATTCTTAAAGTCCCAGAATTTCTTAATTCCACACCAAAAAATGCAATTGTACCGACTAGTAAAAGAAATATTGTTGTACTAACAGAAACTTTAAAATCTAGGGAAAAAACCTGATATTCTGTTTTTCTCATCATGCGATCGCGCAACCACAAAAAAGTTTCTAAAATTACTTGATAGCCGATACCACCAAAGATAATCAAGCCACTAATAGTAAAAATAACTAAACCAGAAGACTGGTATTGAACTAAACTATCGGAAAATAAACTAAATCCAGCATTGTTCCAAGCACTGACGCTGTGAAAAATAGCCAGCCACAATCCCTTACTAAAACCGAAATCTTTTGCAAATACACTCAGTAGCAAAAATACACCCGTAATTTCAAAAATTAGGGTTGTAGCAATGATAGACCGAATAATTTGGGCACTACCATGCATTTCCCGACGATCTAATGCTTGCTGGATAGCAACTTTTTGTTTTAAATCAAATCTTCGTCCAGTCAACAAAATTAGAAAAGTTGTAGTGGTCATATACCCTAAACCACCAATTTGAGCTAGCAATAAGATAAATAATTGACCCCAAAAAGAAAAATCGCTACCAGTATCAACGACTGCTAACCCCGTAACGCAAACTGCTGAAGTTGCTGTAAAAAGAGCAACTATAGGACTATTCCAATTACCGCTACTAGTGGAGAATGGCAGCATTAGTAAGATTGTCCCTACTGCGATCACTGCTAAGAAACCAAAACAAATTGTTCGAGGTGCTGTCATTTAGGCTGTCACTTAACTATGTGTTACTGAAATATGCGTAACTTAACTATGTGTTACTAAAAAACTTAGATTGGACGATTGATTAATTAAGTAATTTAAATATATTCCTTAAGAAAGTAAAAACACCAAAATTCATCGAAAAACACATGTTAGCCTACCAGTATATTCATTTATCAAAACTTAAAATTCCAGGACAGTGCAACCGTACTTGAGATAATTTCAGACAATATAGATGTCCTTATCGGTTAGGAGTTGAGAATTTTGCCGGAACTTAGAAACAGGAGACAGTAATAATTTTGATTATTTCTCATTTGATATCATCAGTAGTTGTTAACAAAGTAACTATGATGTAAGTACATCAATACTTGGATAAATAAATTTGGTAGATAAACATTTGATTTAAGATTACCAGCTTTGATTTTCAATTGTATTCTGATTTACAGTTCTGCTTTCAATTAATACTGTCTGTTTCATGAGCGCAACACTTTACCAAGAAATTCAGCAGTTTTACGACGCTTCCTCCCAACTTTGGGAAGATATTTGGGGTGAGCATATGCATCATGGTTATTATGGTGCAGATGGAACCCAGAAGAAAGACCGTCGTCAAGCTCAGATTGATCTAATAGAAGAAATTTTGCAATGGTCTGGAGTTCACAAAGCCGAAAATATTTTAGATGTTGGTTGTGGAATCGGTGGTAGCAGTCTCTATCTTGCAGAAAAGTTCCAAGCTAGAGCAACGGGGATTACACTCAGTCCTGTACAAGCAAAGCGAGCAGAACAAAGAGCTGCTGTAGCGAATTTAAGTAATCAAACCAATTTTCAGGTTGCTGATGCGCTGGAAATGCCATTTGCAGATAACTCTTATGACTTAATTTGGTCATTAGAAAGTGGCGAACATATGCCTGACAAAACTAAGTTTATGCAAGAATGTCAGCGCGTGCTACGACCTGGAGGAACTTTTATTTTAGTGACCTGGTGTCATCGACCAACAGATATTGTGCCACTGACCTTAGAAGAGAAAAGGCGTTTAGCAGAAATTTACCGTGTCTATCATTTACCATACGTCATCTCATTACCCGAATATGAAGCGATCGCACGTCAACTTTCCTTAAATGATATTCGTACAGATGACTGGTCAAGAGCTGTTGCACCATTTTGGAATGTGGTAATCGATTCTGCATTTAATCCCCAAGCGATTTGGGGTTTGCTCACGAGTGGTATGGATACAATTCAAGCTGCTTTGTCTTTAGGTTTAATGCAAGATGGTTACGAAACTGGTCTAATCAGATTCGGTTTACTATGCTCGAAAAAGTAAAACAGAGAATTCACAATTACCAATTACCAATTACCAATTACCAACTATAAATTACCAATTAACTACATAATGAGTCAGGTCAAAGCGATAACCCCTCCAAGGAATTGGCTGTATGCTTTTTGGAAGTTTTCTCGTCCCCATACTATATTTGGTACTTCTTTAAGTGTGTTGGGTCTTTATACCATTGCGTCTTCTATAATATCTGTTCCTAATTCTTCTCTTCCAGTATTAGGACAGCTTTTTGGAACTTTGATTGCTTGTTTGTGTGGAAATATCTATATTGTGGGGTTAAATCAACTCCAGGATATAGCTATAGATAAGATTAATAAGCCCCATTTACCCCTTGCCTCTGGTGAGTTTTCTCGGAGGACTGGTAGGTTAATAGTGGCTATCACTGGCGTTTTAGCCCTTGTAATATCTTGGTTTCTTGGACCTTTTCTATTCGGAATGGTATTTATCAGCGTAGCAATTGGTACTGCTTACTCTTTACCACCAATTCGTCTGAAGCGCTTTCCATTCTGGGCTGCTTTATGTATTTTCAGCGTCCGAGGAACTATTGTTAATCTCGGTCTGTTTTTACATTTTAGCTGGGTTCTCAAACAACTCCAATCAGTTCCCCCTCCAGTATGGGCTTTGACCTGGTTTATTTTAGTTTATACTTTTGCGATCGCAATTCTCAAAGATGTTCCTGATGCTCCTGGGGATATGCAGTACAATATCTCGACTTTCACTATTAGGTTAGGAAAAGAAACAGTTTTTAACTTAGCACGGGGAGTTTTGAGTGTATGTTATGCAGGAATGATTTTGATCGGACTTTTAGGAATTAGTTTTCTCAACCCAGGATTTTTAATCATTTCTCATTTAATGGCTTTATCGCTACTGTGGTTTTACAGTCAAAAAGTGGATTTAAATGACCAAGATTCTATAACTAGCTTTTATCAATTTATTTGGAAGTTATTTTTTGTAGAATATTTTATTTTTCCGATAGCTTGTATTCTGGGTTAAGCATTATTCGGCGGTATATGCTGAAATCTTTATGACACGCTCGTTTGATTCTATATTCATTCTGATTAATTTCCATATGGATTAGGATTAGGACTTACGCAACGAAGATTTGTCATTGCGACCGTAACGTAGTGTAGGGAAGCAATCCCAAGATTTCGGCGATTACGTCGCTATCGCTCGTAATGACGGAATTACGTGGGTTTTGCGTAAGTCCTGTGGATATTTAGTAACAAAAATACAGAAATTCAAGACTTGGGGTAGACTACCCCAAACCCTCTTATCTTTGATTTATCTATAAATGTCTCGATTTTGATAATTATTTCTGGGAACAATAAGAAACAGAAGAGTTTTTCATAAATCCAAGTCTAGATAGATAAATGAGAATAGATGAACAAAAATAATCATCCAAATAAAAAATTAGAACGTGCTGAAATTGTTGCTCGCTTTGGATGTGGTTTTATTTTCGGCATTTTTCTTGCAATCGCTGGTGGATTATTAGCTGCTCCCCAAACAACGCTTGGTTTAATTTTAGTAATTCTTTTATTTGCGATCGCTAGTGGTTTCTTGTCAGTATTTTTAGGTGAAAGTTTTTGGCTGAAGTTTTGGAAGTGGTTTTTCTGATTTCCTTTATTAATTTGCTTCACTGTATGCATAAATATGGCATATTAGCAGACAGAGTTAATTTTACTTAACGAAATTGTTTAATAAAAATGTCAGATATTTCATTTCCTAATTTATTTTCAAGTAACTATATTGCTACAGCCATAGTTTCCTTTAGCGCGATCGCACTTCTCTACTTTGCGATCAGAACTCTGATTACGTCAAATCGTTTCCAGAGGGGAATGAATCTATATCAGGAGAAAGATTATCAGGGAGCGGAGGCAGCATTTAGGAAAGTAATTGATATAAATTCTACCAATGATGTAGTTCACTTATTTTTAGGCGAATGCTTGATGTACCAAGAAAGAGTAGATGAAGCGATCGCAGAATTTGAAAGTGTCATTGACCGTGCACCAAAAAAGGCTGACGCTTACCTCCGTTTAAGTGATGCACTGATGCAGAAACAAAAACCAAAAGAAGCGATCGCTAATCTGCAAAAAGCAAAAGAGTTATTGGAAAAGCAACGTCAACCCCAACAAGCAGAGAAAATTGAAAATTTATTAGAGAAAATAGGTAGTAAGTAATAGTGCAGTAGTTTGAAAAAGTTGTAAATTAAATAATTGCTAAATCATAGCTAGAGGGTTTAGAATTCCTAAATCCATAACAAAATTTATGAATACCTATACTCGCATTTATGAAGTAGTACGTCAGATACCAAGAGGCAAAGTAACCACTTATGGTAGAGTTGCAGAGCTTGCCGAAATGTATGGGAAAGCTCGTGTTGTAGGTTATGCGCTCTACAAAGTAGATACAAATTCAGATATACCTTGGCACAGAGTAGTAAATGCTAAAGGTGAAATATCTTACTCACCTCTACGTCAAGGTATGGATTATGTGCAGCGAAATTTACTTGAAGATGAAGGAATTGAGTTTACCAGAGAAGGTAAAATTAATCTTCGTCAGTATGAATGGATTAGTGAACTACCCACACTGAGTTAATGAATTCTATTCCAATACGTAAGTTCACATGTAATTAATTAACGAATTAATTATTTTTGTATTTCTCAATAAATGCATTAATCTCATCGACTAACCAGATTCTTTCGGTTTGAGTCAGGAATGTCCCAAATTTCAATTCTTTTGAACCTATTTTAATTCTGCAAAACCTAAGAATGAATGACAATTTCTGATTAATAAAGAGAATTTTTTGATTTTCCAGATAAATTTGAACTGGGAAAGAAGCGTCAACTAAATTCCATTCTTCGTTCATCCAAGCTAGCTGACATTTTTTTCGGACTACCCATGTATGTGTAGTTACTAATTGCTCTTGAGACTGATCATCAAATGATTTTTTTTTCGGTGTACCTTTGAATACAATTTTGATTTTTTGACGAAATGCACTGCTAAATAATAAGCTGTTGGCGGAGTGTCTTAAAAGAGGAATTCCAATAACTAAGGTAAGTATCAAAGCAAAGAAACAAAAAAATGGTATTTCTCTACCTGGAAAAATATCTGATGCGATGAATTCAAAAAACCAAGCATGAAAAATCCCTAAAATTAAGACAATGGGAAACAAAGGAAAAAGTCCTGAAAATAAACTTTGATTGTTGTTCAAGAGTGTTGGTGGAATATCAATAGTTAAGCTGGTATCGTTTTGCTTTAGCTTGATTTTAGTATACTTAGGTCGTTGGATAAGTTTTGATTTTGGTGGTAGTGCTTGATTTTCTTTCAGTACAGATAGCGCTTCTTCTGCAGATGTAAATCTCATTTCCCCGATTGGTTCTATCATTCTGTCTAACCAGTCTGCAAAAGCTTTGGGTAAACTGAGTGTGGATTTAAAGTCGATTTTCAGCTTTTTTTGGGGTAAGTCGGCTGGTGATTCACCTGTGAGTAAAAATAATAGTGTAGTCCCTAAACCGTACAAGTCAGTCGATAAGACAGCTTGACCACGAAACTGTTCTGGAGCCATGTAACCGAAAGTTCCTACAATAGTACTGCCTCCGGTAACAGTATTATGGTAGGTGTCTTGAACTGCACCAAAGTCAACTAAGAAGACTGTTCCATCTTTTTGACAGATAATATTTTGGGGTTTAATATCGCGATGGATGACTGCTGGTGTAAGATTTTGTAAATATACGAGAATTTCTAATATTTTGGTAGCAATTATTTTTACTTGTTTGATAGTTGGTTTCCAGCCCTGATTGATTAAGTTGAATAGGGAGTTTCCGGGAGCAAGCTGCTGAACTATCACAAAGGTTTTATCTTCTTCTGTTTCAATTTGAAAGTAATCAATATATTCAGGAATTCCTGGATTATTTAAACTTGCTAATATTTTTGCTTCTCGCTCGAATAATTCTATTACTTTCCAGTCATTCACTCGTTGGAGGGAAAGAATTTTAAGTGCTACTAATTGATTAGTTCTTAAGTCCTTTGCAGCATAGGTAATTCCCATTCCTCCCTGTCCTAAAACATGACTTAATTGGTAATTTATAGCGATAATATCACCGGTTTTATGTATTAAATTCATATAATTTAGATAATTAATATAGTTTTTAAAAATATATTTTGTTTATACGATCGCTATAATAAAATATTAGAAATATAACTTACGCACTCACAACTGAAAATAAGGCTTTGCAATGACTTCTCCTAACGGAAAAGCTAAAGCGAATGCTCTGTTTATAATAATGATGTAAACCTAGTCCGTGCTTAAATACTGATAATTTCAATAGAAATGAATAATTATTAAAATTTTTGGTTCTTCAGGACATAGCATGCTAAACAGTTAGTAAAAAACTTTTAAATACCTATTATCAAAGGCTATTAGAGCATCAAGGTGAGTTATTGAATATATCTTTATTTTTTATGTGACTCTTTTCCCTTCTGCCTTCTGCCTTTTTACGACTATTTATTTAGCATAACAAGTACCTAAGAGCCAAATTTTTTAAAGAAAAGAGAAAAAATATTGGTTAAATTTGATTAAATATTTAATTATTATTGCATTTTCACTTCTTCTTTTATCTTTTCGAGATATTTCTGGTTATTATATTTATTTGTAATTGCACCTTTTTTTAATAAAAATTTAGTAATTTTCGACTTACGTCCTCTTAGTAAAGATATATCTAAGGGAGTATAACCGCTAGCATCTCTAATATTAATATTTGCTCCATTATTAATTAGTAGTACTAACATCTCTACTTGGCTATGAGAGACTGCTCTATGTATTAAATAAGATTGAAATTTAAATTTTCTATTTCGTATTGAAAATACTTTTGAATTAGGATTTGCACCATATCTTAAAAATAATTTAACTGCTTCAATACGATTTAGAACTACAGCCTTTCCCAGTATCAAATCATTAGATTTTGTACCATTCTCTAAAAGTAACTTAATTATTTTGACACGGTTTGAAACTACAGCTTTCAACCATACAGCTTCATTCGGCTTTGCTCCGTGTTGTAGTAGTAATTTGACTATTTCTATACGGTTGGAATTTACCGCTCTTAATAGTGTAGATTCATCAGGTTTTGCACCATACTTTAGAAGTAGCTGCACTTTTCTAAGATCATTTTTTAAGATTGCTGCTTGTAATATGAATTTATTTAAATTGGGATTAGCACCATATTTAAGTAATAATTCCGTATCTTTTGTCGAAACGCAGCTTAGCAAAGTATATCTACTCAACCCCTCAACATTTTTTATACTTGCATTCGGATTACCACCATTTTTCAGGTAGTTTCGCAAAATCGAAGAATTAGAACAAATTCCACGAGGTAAAATTCCTAAAGTACTAAATACCCTCCATTTATTTGCATTCCCCACCCATAATGCAGTACCGCTTACTAAAAAAATTGCGATCGCTAACTCCATTATGGATAATTGCTTTTTCTTTTTTACTTTGACTTTTTGCAGTTGACGTAGCGCATTCAGTGCAGATTGTGCTGTTGGATACCTGTCATTGGCATCTGGAGCAAGAATTTTTTCTAGCCAATTTGCCAAACCTTCAGAAACTTTAATATGAGAACGAAAATCAATTGTTAATCCCTTCTGCGGTATTTCTGCTGGTGAACGATGGGTTAATAAGTATAAAATTGTTGCCCCCAAACCGTATAGGTCTGTTGCTGGAACTGCATGTCCACGAAACTGTTCAGGAGCCATATAACCATAAGTACCCACTATTGTTGAACCGCGCATCAAGGTACTATAGTAAGTATCTCGTACTGCACCAAAGTCAACCAAGCGTAACGATTGATTACAATCACGGATGATATTTTGAGGTTTAATATCGCGATGGATTACGGGTGGTGTTAATCTTTGCAAATACATAAGAATCCGTAAAATTTGCTCTGCAAGCTGACAAATACTTGCTTCATTCCAACGCAAACCGTCTTCGACCCAAGCTGTCAAGGATTTCCCCAGCGCTAATTCTTGGACTATATAAAATTTTCGGTCTCGTTCTGTATCAATGTAAAAGTAATTTATATACCTGGGAATACCAGAATGTTTAAGTATAGATAATACTTTTGCTTCCCTCTCGAACAGTTCCATCATTTTCCAGTCATTACTCTGCACAAATGACAAAACTTTGATTGCTAATATTTGGTTATTGTTATTAATATCTTTAGCTTTGTAAGTAATTCCACTATTACCTTCACCTAAAACACTAATAATACGATAGCTTAGTTGTTTCTGTGCATCGATAACAACATCACCACTTTGGTGTAACGATGTACCCATGATTTTCTGAAAAAGTTAATCCTAATACTTAGGATTCCCTGATCAAATCAAGTTATATCAAAATATATATTATTTTTTATAGGTAGTAAAATAAAGCCCAGTTAAGTATTATATTTGATGTGAATTGTTATAAAACCTAGACATTTAATAAAAGGAGAAATTCAGGGAGAGACTGCCAAATATTAACAAATAGGAAAGAGATAAACTGATTGGGAAGAAGGGATATGACAGTACAAAAGGGCAAAGTCTATCTTGCAGGTGCAGGTCCGGGAGACTTAGAATATCTTAGTGTTAAAACTTTTCGTCTCCTGAGTCAAGCTGATGTCTTAATTTACGATGCACTTGTGAGCCCGGAATTGTTAAGTTTAGTTGCCGATAATTGTTTACTATTGGATGTGGGTAAACGAGGAGGTAAACCCAGTACACCCCAAAGCGACATCAATCAATTATTAGTCAAATACTCTCAATCTGGAAAACTAGTTATCCGACTCAAATCGGGAGATCCATTTATTTTTGGTCGTTGTATTCATGAAATACAAGCTTTACAAGCAAATGATTGTGAATACGAACTCATACCGGGAATATCCTCAGCTTTAGCAGCACCATTATTTGCAGGAATTCCCCTCACAGATATTAATATTAGTCGCTGTTTTACCGTCATTTCTGCCCATCAACCAGATATTTTAGACTGGGAAACCCTTGCAAAAATAGATACCCTAGTTATTCTCATGGGTACCAAAAATCTATCAGAAATTATAGATAAATTAATCAAAAATCAGCGATCGCCCGATACACCTATTGCTATTATCCGTTGGGCTGGAACATCTAAGCAGCAAATATGGACGGGAAAATTAATAAATATCCTTTCTATTCTTTCTGAGGTGTCTGGAATCTCTCTATCACCTGCGGTAATTATTATCGGTGAAGTTGTTGAATTAAGAAATAAGTACAATTCATAAATCAATCTTTATTAATATCTCAATTAATCTATAATTTCTAATCTATAAATTCATTGCTCAATTTTTGAGAATATATACCTATATAAGCAGATATAAATTATTTATATCAAGCATAAACCTCACACACCAGGCTTTGCGCTATAAAGATATGACTACCAATCAAATTACTAATCTAGCATTGTGTAATTCGCCCAGTAGTTCTCCAAGCAAACTATTGAATGGTAAAACAGTATTGGTGACACGTGCATCAGGACAGTCAAGCACATTCAAAGAACTTTTGACCTACCATAGTGCAAACGTTATTGAAATGCCGACTATAGAAATTTGTCCCCCTACAAATTGGGAAGGTTTGGATAATGCGATCGCTCAATTAGAAAATATTGACTGGTTAATTTTGACTTCTAGCAATGCTGTAGAGTATTTTTTACAAAGACTAGTTACACAAGAGAAGGATACTCGTAGTTTAGCAAGTCTGAAAATAGCTGTAGTTGGAGAAAAAACTGCTAAAATCCTGCAAAAATATTGCTTAATATCAGACTTTATTCCACCTAATTTTATTGCTGATTCTCTAGTTGTAAACTTTCCAGAAGAAGTTAAAGGTAAAAAAATCTTATTTCCTAGAGTAGAAAGCGGTGGTAGAGAAGTTTTGGTAAAAGAATTTACGAAAAAAGGTGCTGAAGTGATAGAAGTTGCTGCATATCAGTCTTGTTGTCCTGAAAATATTCCTCCTTCAGCAGAAATAGCATTACAGGGTGGAAATATAGATGTTATTACTTTTGCTAGTTCTAAGACTGTAAAATTTTTCTATGAATTAGCACAAAAAATATTTACAGATAGCTCAGGTCATCGTTCAGATAATTTTGCAGACAATGATTCAGAGAATCACTCACCATCTTTTTTAGAAGGTTTTTTAGAAGAAGTTTGTATTGCTTCTATTGGTCCTCAGACTTCTGAAACCTGTAAGTCTCTATTAGGAAGAGTAGACTTAGAAGCATCAGAACATACTTTAGATGGTTTGACCCAAGCTTTGGTAAATCAATTTAGCAAACATTAACAACTTGTTTGACCAAAGAAAGGGGAATTTTCCTGCTTCAGAAGGGTTTAGCAAAAGCTAAACCCTAGATAACTTGATAACTACTATTCATCTATCAGCCAAGTATTTTTTGTGACCTCTTCATCCAGAATCTTTTTAGGACGCACTATAACTATAATCTTTCCTAAAATCGGGATTTCTGGAGCAGTTTCAAACCACTGAAAATCAAGTTCTCCAGAATTCTCTACTACAAAATAACTACCGTCATCCCATGTTCTTTGAGCACGGTCAACTACTACTAACACTGACTCAGAGACATTTTGAGTTGGAGCAGGTAATTTCTCGCTCTTACAACTTATAACTACAGAGTCTTTGGCATTTAAAATTACTTGCCATCCTGGTACTCCCACCCATGCTTGCTCTCCAGAAAATCTAACCATTCCGAAAGCTCCGGTTTCTGTGACTACCGGTACCCCTTGTAAATCTTCAGCGGTGAGGGGTAACTCTCCAACAACAGGTAAGATTTTAGGTAGTTCAGCTTCAGACTCTAGACGGTAAATTGGTAAAGTGGGAGCAGGACGTTGAGGAATAACTGTGAAATCGGTAAGTAGTTTTTCTATCTGTTGTCTAGCACTTTCACTGTGAGCAAATTTTAACCCCTTGGCAATTAAACGAGAACGTTCTTGTAAATCTGACTTTTGTCGAGCTAACTTCCAGCACTGATAAGCGATCGCATCACCTGTATGAGCAGAAAAATTCTCCGGTAAACTCCGTAAACGAGAATAATCTTTGATTGCTCTAGCTATATCTTTGGCTTCATCACAGTTAAGCTGGTTTTTAAAAGTAAACTCAGCTGCTGAAACTCTATCTTCTTGGGTCAGCAAACGTAGTTCATAAAGTACATCACTACCACGCTGTTGATAGTGCGATCGCACCTGCTCTGATGCACCTTTTGTTTTTAAAGAATTATAGACCTGTGCCCCTACAATTACCTGATTTTGTTGAATTGGTTCAAAACCAGTTGCTTCAAAAATAGTTTGGGGATTATAACCAGACTTTTGCAATTGAGCGATCGCATTTCCCCACTCTACCCAATTACCCTGTTTTTGACGTAGCTTTTGTAATAGATTCTCGACAACTTCTTGTTGTAAAACTTCAGAGTTCCCCCCAGGGTTATTCTCAGAGTTATTTTCAAAGTTAGAAGTATTGGGCGGTAGGTTAGTCATAACGCAAAAATTTGAATTTACTCAAGATTTCCTGAAATAGTTAACACTTGCAAAAGAAGTAAGTAAGTCGGTTTTTAAAAACATAACTATATTTATTTTTGTAAACACTCTCTAATTCAAGCTAAATCAAAAAGGTTGATTTAATTTACATTCTGTTACATAGTTTGATTTATTTTACCTGACCTACTTATCTTTATAATTTTTAAGAAGAAAGACTCCTATCTCACATCTTTTATCCAACTTTTTCTTCTAAGTACTAATGAAGTGCTTTTAAAGTTAGGCTTTAGTGACGATTTGAATAATTATGTTTTAACAATACATTGTACGGTGAATATGCTTCCCTCTGTGATGCACCGCAACATATAGTTAGACACCGATAAATTAATTAGTGTTTTGTTTAATTTTTTTGGTAATTGATAATTGTTTGATGGTGAGCGCTAACACGTGGATATAGCTAACAACTATTAGACCTTCCTTCTTCTTCCTCCGTTTTGACATATCCGCAAATATCCGCAACTGAGATAATATGTTATGCATTAGACTTGGTATTGAATATAACTAAATAGTTAATATTCCTATAAATTATCTTCGGATAATTCGATACCTAAACTAGATACAAGAACTAGATATAATTAGTCATCAGTTAATGAGTATATTGCGCAAAAAAAAACAAAAAATCCTAGTGGTAGATGATGAGCCGGACAATCTAGACTTGCTCTATCGTACTTTCCGTCGTGATTTCCAGGTTCTGAAAGCTGAAAGTGGTTCCAAAGCTCTAGAAATTTTATCAACAGAGGGGGAAGTAGCTGTTATTATTTCTGACCAAAGAATGCCGGAAATGAAGGGGACTGAGTTTTTGAGCAAGACCCTACCTAAGTTTCCAGATACAGTGCGAATTATTCTCACTGGATTTACTGATATTGAAGATTTAGTAGATGCTATTAACGCTGGACAAGTTTATAAATACATCACTAAACCTTGGGACCCTGATGAACTAAAAGCTGTAGTTCAAAGAGCTGCTGAAACTTATGATTTACTCAAGCAAAGAACCGAAGAGTTAAATCGAGCTAATGGTCAGATTGATTTACTCAGAGCTTTAGTAGAAGTAAGAAAATCAGCACCTAGTTTAGAAGCAACCTTAGACCCCATAGCAAAGTCTTTTGGCTGTAATTTTTGTATAGATGGTTGTATTATACAACTGGTACAAAATAATACTTTAATAGATGCTCAAGGAAGTTATAGTCATGAAGGTATTATAGATAACTGGCTAGCAAAAGACCCTTTAGTAAAAGATGCGATCGCGACCTCCGAAATGCAGATTGCAATGAATGTATCCAAAGACCAAAGATTAGCTGATAGTTCACATTATGGTTCTAGTAATGTCAAAGCTCATTTGGCAATCCCGATTATTGATGCCGAAAAAATTATCGCATTACTTTCTCTACAGTGGAAACAGCCTTGTACTTTAAGAGAAGATGAACTGAGTTTAATTCGCTTATCAGCACAATTAGTCGCGATAGTTCTTGGTTGTACCCGTCACAGTTAATAATGTAGATGCATAGCATTGTTTTAGCTTGATAGGGAAGTAATTAATGTCTGATGAAATTCGCTCCATTTTCAACCGTATCGCTCCAGTTTATGACCAATTAAATGATTGGTTGAGTTTGGGACAGCACAGAGTCTGGAAGGAGATGACGGTAAAATGGAGCCAAGCTAAATTAGGGGACATTTGCTTAGATTTATGTTGTGGTAGCGGTGATTTGACATTTCGTTTATGGCAACATGTAAAGGAAAATCAAGGTAAAGTTCGAGGTGAGAATCAACTTGAGAATCAAGGTAAAGTCTACGGAGTTGATTTTTCACCAGAATTATTAGAAGTTGCTCAAAAACGTTCTCAACAGCATTATCCTGTTCCTGAAATTAGCTGGATAGAGGCAGATGTTCTCAATTTACCTTTTGAGGACAATACTTTTGACGCTGGGACAATGGGTTATGGTTTGAGAAATGTTACAAATATTTCTCGTAGTTTGCAAGAAATACATCGCGTTCTTAAACCAGGAGCTAGAGCTGCTATTTTAGACTTTCACCGTCCCCAAAGTTCTTGGATGCGAGTTTTTCAGGAATGGTATCTAGATAATTTGGTAGTACCAATGGCTCAAAGAATGGAATTAAAAGAAGAATATGCTTATATTAGTCCCAGTTTGGATCGTTTCCCCACAGGTACCCAGCAAGTAGAATTATCTCTTCAAGCTGGTTTTCCACAAGCCACACATTACCCCATTGCTAACGGTATGATGGGAGTGCTAGTAGTCGAAAAATTATAAGATTCAAGTTTTAAGTTTTAAGTTCTAAATTCTAAGTAAGTATTGCTTTCATACTTATCTTGCTTTTATCTTTCTTAAAATTAAAACTACTATCAGTAACTCATTATTGTGGATTTTAACATCTGGCTTTATATAACGCCCCCTATTGCAGGCGGAATAATTGGCTATTTCACTAACGATTTAGCCATAAAAATGTTATTTCGTCCCTATCGTCCGATTTACATTTTTGGTAAGAGACTACCCTTCACTCCTGGTTTGATACCTAGAAATCAAGAACGTCTTGCGAAGAATATCTCTCGAACCATCATGAATTCGTTGTTGACACCAGATGAACTACAAAAGCTGGCGCGACGACTTCTGCAAACTGAACGAGTGCAAAGTGCTATCCTATGGTTATTGCGCATGGCACTTGAGCAAATTCAGATAGATAAAGAACAAAAGACAACTAAGATAATTGCCAATATTCTACGGGACTTATTAGGGGAATCTTTACCACGTTTACTTAAAGCTTTATCTCGACAGGAAAATTTCTTAGAAACGCAAATAGATCAGATATTTGACCAAGTATTGTTAGAGTTTCAACTCAGTGAAGAACAATCTATTCGTCTAGCTGAATGGTTATTGCAGATAGTTTTGCCACCAAATACGATTAGATTAGCAATTATTGATTTACTCACTGACCGGACAATTAAAGCAATAGACGAAAGCTTTCGGGAGAAAACTAGCGGAACTTATTGGGTAGTTGCAAACTTATTTGGTTTGCGAAATAGCCTAAATCGCTTACGTACTTACTGCTTGGATGAAAAAGATGCAACTAATGCTCGTATCAGAGAACTGACCGAAGATTTACAAATAAAGGAACGTTTGAATAAGTTTTTGCATAATCTGTCTTTGCAAAATTTACCTATTGCTACAGTTCGTCAACTACGTAAAACAACACGTGAGAGCGTTCGTCACTATCTGCAAAGTCGTGGAGGTGAATTTTTGCAGGGTTTGAGCGATTCTCTAGATTGGGAAAATATTGCAGCAATATTAATTAAACGGTTAAGTTCCTCAGAAGTTGTCAATACTTCTTTAGAAATAGTTAGCGAAGAATTAGCGCTAATTTTGGAGCGTTATCTAGAAAGGGATTTAGAAAAAATAGTTGCTCAAACTATCCCAATTTTATCAATTGACCAAGTAATTATCGACCGCGTCAAAGGAACTTCTCCAGCAGATTTAGAAAACGCGATTGAAGGTATTGTTAAAAATGAGTTACAGGCAATTGTAACTTTGGGAGGTATTCTAGGTTTTGTCGTTGGATTAATGCAAGTAGTGTTGTTATTAATTAATCAATCAGTTTGAAGAATCAGTTGGAAGGCAAAAAATCAAGGAAACTTCAAGGACTTATGGAATGCGATCGCATTTAATTATTTCTGATTTCCTGTGAGAAAATCCATTGTATTGATTTAATTTTGGGAATCTGGTTGCTGTGTTACAGAATAACTTTGGTAGAAGAGAATTACTTATTGGAACCTTAGGTGCTGGTTTTGCATTAGCTGTAAAACCGATTTACGCTCAAGTTATTAACACTAATACTGAAGGATTATTAGCAGGAACGGTTAAAATACCTGTAGCTGATGGTGAAATTCCAGCTTATAGAGCAATGCCTGCTACAGGTGAGAATTTTCCGGTAATCTTGGTTGTACAGGAAATTTTTGGCGTTCATGAGTATATACAAGATGTATGTCGCCGTTTTGCTAAGTTAGGATATATGGCGATCGCTCCACAAATGTATGCTCGTTATGGTGATGTTTCTAAGTTAGATAATATTCAAGAAATTATTAGTCAGGTAGTATCTAAGGTTCCGGATACACAAGTACTTTCAGATTTAGATTCAACGGTTATTTGGGCAAAAAATACTGGTAAGGGTAATGTTGAAAAACTTGGTATTACGGGTTTTTGCTGGGGTGGTAGAATTGTTTGGTTATATGCTGCTCATAGTCCGCAATTAAAAGCTGGAGTGGCTTGGTATGGCAGGTTAACGGGAGAAAGGAATCCTTTACAACCCCAATATCCTATTGATGTTGCAGGTTTAGTTAAAGCACCTATTTTAGGGTTGTATGGTGGTAAGGATGAAAGTATACCACAGAGCAGTGTTGAACAAATGCAAACAGAACTTAAAAATTCTCAAGCTACTACCCAAATAATTGTTTACCCAGAAGCACCTCATGGTTTCCATGCTGATTATCGTCCCGGTTATGACCAGGAATCTGCAAATAATGGTTGGGAACAGTTAAAGCAGTGGTTTAAGAAGAATGGGGTCGCGTAAGTACTTGAACAAAATAAATTACACAATTTCATCGCGAATGAAATTTCATGTGATAAAGCAATTTCAAGGGTTTGAGGCTAATTCATTTAGTTTTTAAAAACGGTAAATATTTTTGTTTACTTACTTACTTAAATAGTTTTTTTTTGCGATTTATTGTTTGCAATTTGTTTTTTACAATTATTTGGTTTATGGGTGGGACATATATATTTTTTGATGGTTAGTTTTGATGGTCAATAAAGTCAATAAATATTTTTTCTTTCCCCGTTTCTATTTTTTAATGAAGACTTGGGGGAGAATCCCCCAAACCCCCGATTGGGAAGACAACTGCGTCCCCCAAACCCCCTCCAGATTGTATTATTTGTTGGTTGGAAGGTTTTCTAGTTGGTAGTTGGTAATTGGTAATTAAAACTATTTACCATTTCCTCATTCCTGGACTTCCTAACTAATTCACTAACTATCTCTCAAATTTTTCAACAGCGAGCTATTCCTTCTTCACGAGCTGCTCTTTGGACTGCACTTGCAACTGCTTGGGAAACTCGTTTGTCAAATACTGAAGGAATAATGTGTTCTTTAGTCAATTCTGAAGGCTGTATTAAAGAAGCGATCGCGCTGGCAGCTTCTAGATACATGGTGGTTGTCATGGTTGAACAATGGCTGTCTAAGGCTCCACGAAATACTCCGGGGAATGCCAAGACGTTATTTATTTGATTGGGGTAATCACTGCGTCCGGTTGCGACAACTGCTACATCATCTTTGATTTGTTCTGGTCTAATTTCTGGTATTGGGTTTGCCATTGCAAATACTATGGCATCTTTACCCATAGAACGTACCATTTCTGGTGTCAGGACTCCTGGAGCGCTAACACCAATAAATACATCTGCTCCCTGGACTGCACCTACAAGGGTTCCTTGAGCTTTGATAGCAAATTCCTTTTTCTGTTGGTTGATATCGGTACGACTGGTGGAAATAATTCCTTTAGAGTCGCACATCCAAATATTTGTAGCTCCCGCTTTCCGTAGAAGTTTGGCTACTGCGATCCCCGCTGCACCTGCACCGTTGATGACAATACGAATATCTTGGATAGATTTTTTAACTAATTTCAGAGCGTTTAATAGGGCTGCTAAGGTGACAATGGCTGTACCGTGCTGGTCGTCATGGAAAATTGGTATGTCTAATTTTTCTCGCAATTTTGCTTCAATTTCAAAACAGCGAGGAGCAGCAATATCTTCTAAATTTACTCCACCAAATACGGGAGCTAGATTCACTACGGTATTGACTATTTCATCTGTATCTTGGGTTGCTAAGCAAATAGGGAAAGCATTGATATTGGCAAATTCTTTAAATAACATTGCCTTGCCTTCCATTACAGGCATAGAAGCCTCTGCTCCTAGGTTTCCTAACCCGAGAACTGCACTACCATCTGTGACAATTGCTACTGTATTTTGCTTGATAGTTAAATTGAAAACTTCCTCGGGATTTTGAGCGATCGCAGTACATACCCTACCGACTCCAGGAGTATAAGCCATAGCTAGTTCAGAAACGCTTTTGAGGGGAATCCGACTATTAATAGTAATTTTGCCACCGCGATGTAAATTGAAAGTACGGTCATAAACATCAATTACCTTGATATCAGATAGAGCCTTCACAGCTTGAGTGATTTCCTCCGCATGGTCAGAACTCGCAGCATCAACAGTCATATCCCGAATCGAAAGCTGACGAGTTTGTTCAATCAAATCGATTTGACCAAGATTACCACCACTGTCTGCAATCGCTTGGGTGACTGATGCGAGCATCCCCACCCTATTGGGTATTTGTAAACGGAGGGTCAAACTGAAGCTAGAGTTAGGAGTCAAGTCTGCCATGGGGATTATACGCCTCAACTTAAATTAATTGAAGATGGATTGGAGATTCCCACCAGAATCACATTTGAAAGTATAAGTCACAGCAGTAATTCAGGAAACTTTTATCATGTGGCTTTGAGTTAAGTGCTTTTTAGTTTAAAGGATGTGTAGTATGGTCTTCATTTCTATCTAAAGGAAAGTTAAGTTGGTTGGGGTTAAAAATTCAAAGTATATTATTGCGAGTAAAACGTAGCAATCGCAAGCGGTTGAATACTATTTACAATCCGTTATATAGTTTGTGGTTTATTTGTTGTGCCAACTTACTTGTATAAGAGTTGGATGTCAAAAGTTACTGTGATTTTTAAGTATTTTTCAAGTCTTTTCCCACGAAAATTATGTCATAAAAATTTGACTCTTTTTTCTTCTAATTTACGATAGACATAAAAATTCTCTTAAGCTTCTTAAACTTCTTAAATTTATATTTGCAGTTTGATATTTACTGACTGAATATTGATAAGTTCAAATTATTGTAACTACTCATCACAACTACTTTAGATATCATGTCACTACCTCCTGGATCGAATAAGCCTGCCTTCTTACAACTAACTCAATGGTTGCGGGACCCCCTAGATTATATGGATAAAGCCTCGGAGGAATTCGGGTCGCTGTTTACAACTCGCATTTTTAGTTCAGAAGCTAGTGTGATGATTAGCGACCCCAAAGATATGCAAACCCTATTTAATCATTCGGGAATAACCGCTCCAGGAGAAAAGAACGAGATTGCTCGTCCTCTTTTGGGAGATAACTCTGTGATGATGCTCAGTGGGGAAAAACATCGACAGAGACGGAAGTTAATTATGCCCCATTTTCAAGGGGAGCAAATGGTTCGCTACACCAAAATCATCCAAAAAATTACCGAACAAATTATTGGACAATTAGAAACCCAAAAAACCTTTGATGTCCGCAATGCAATGCAAGAAATCACCCTACGGGTAATTCTCCAAGCAGTCTTTGGTCTTGAAGAGGGTGAAAAACTCGAAAAGTTACGTCAAGGTCTGGTTAATCGGATTGAAATGACCTCTCAGGGGTTTGGTTCTATTTTCATCTTTTTGCCTATACTACGTCAGGACTGGGGAGCATGGAGTCCCTGGGGAAAAGTTATGCAAAAGCAAAGAGAATGTGATGCAATGATTTACGAAGAAATTCGTAAACGTCGTGCTAATCCAGACCCAGAGCGAGTGGATATTTTAAATTTGTTACTTGCTACCCATGACGAAGATGGTCAACTTTTAACAGAGGTAGAACTGCGAGATGAGTTAATGGCTCTTTTGTTTGCTGGACATGAAACTACCGCCAGTTCTCTTACCTGGGCACTTTACTGGCTACATAAATTCCCGGAGTATCGGGAAAAGTTGACGCAAGAATTAGCACAACTGAGTCCTAGTGCTAAGCCTATGGAGATGTTTAAACTACCATATCTAACAGCAGTCTGTAATGAAACCCTTCGTATTTACAGTCCAGCAATGTTGACCTTAATGCGGGTTCTATCATCCCCGGTAAAAATGGGTGAATACACCTTAGATTCGGGAACTTCAGTAAT
This sequence comes from Mastigocoleus sp., assembly GCA_050042865.1. Lineage (GTDB taxonomy): Bacteria > Cyanobacteriota > Cyanobacteriia > Cyanobacteriales > Nostocaceae > JBCCDM01. The sequence continues at coordinate 98,855 of JBHJJE010000005.1, read as the reverse complement.
TGGATCTATTTATCTAACTCATCGAAGAGAAGACCTGTATCCCCAAGCAAAAAAATTCCACCCGGAACGCTTTTTAGAGCGACAGTACTCTCCCTACGAATTTCTACCCTTTGGTGGTGGACATCGACGTTGTATAGGAATGTCTTTAGCGCAGTTTGAAATGAAATGGGTCTTAGCAACCATTTTACAAACAGTTCAGTTAAAATTGGTCTCTGATGAGCCACTCAAACATACTCGACGTGGAGCATTACTCTCACCAGATAATGGCTTTAGTATGGAGTTTGTAGGTAAGCGATCGCTTAAAAACAGTGAGTTGTGTTTACAAGATTAACGGGAGAACAAATATACCCATTATCAATCTACATTACCAATCTATAAGATTTATTTTCATCCTCCCCTCCCTCTTCCTGTGGCACAATAAAAGATTGTAAGAAGCTAATATATAAAGGTTAATTTAGTGAGTTCTACTGCTCAGAAGACAGCAACAGCGCGTCGGGTTGTATTTCCCTTTACAGCAATTGTGGGTCAGGAAGAAATGAAACTGGCTCTTATACTTAATGTCATCGATCCTAAAATCGGTGGTGTGATGATTATGGGCGATCGCGGTACTGGTAAATCCACAACTATCAGAGCATTGGCTGATTTGCTGCCGGAAATTCCTGTGGTGGCTGATGATATGTTTAATTCTCACCCCAATGACCCGGAATTGATGAGCGATGAAGTCCGTCAAAAAATGGAAAATGGGGAAGAAATACCCAGCCTACAAGCTAAAGTGCAGATGGTAGATTTACCTCTAGGAGCCACTGAAGACCGAGTTTGTGGGACAATTGATATTGAAAAGGCTTTATCTGAAGGTGTAAAAGCTTTTGAACCGGGACTTTTGGCTAAAGCAAATCGGGGTATCCTTTATGTGGATGAGGTAAATCTTTTAGATGACCACTTAGTAGATGTACTGCTAGATTCTGCTGCTAGTGGTTGGAATACTGTAGAACGTGAAGGTATTTCTATTCGTCACCCAGCTCGATTTGTATTAGTTGGTTCTGGGAACCCAGAGGAAGGTGAATTACGTCCCCAATTACTCGACCGTTTTGGAATGCATGCCGAAATCCATACGGTAAAGGAACCCGGATTACGAGTTCAAATTGTAGAACAACGTTCGGAATTTGACCAAAATCCCTCCGATTTTCTTGGTAGATATAAGCCAGAACAAGAAGGGTTACAAGAGCAAATCGTCCAAGCTCAAGATATGTTACCTAATGTAAATTTAGATTACGAGCTACGGGTAAAAATCTCTGAAGTATGTTCAGAGTTAGATGTAGACGGATTGCGTGGTGATATTGTTACTAATCGGGCAGCAAAAGCGATCGCTGCATTTGAAGGACGTACAGAAGTTACCGTCGATGATATTCACCGGGTGATTACTTTATGTTTGCGTCACAGACTCCGCAAAGACCCGTTAGAATCAATCGATTCTGGTTACAAAGTTGAGAAAATATTTGCCCGCGTATTTGGAATAGAACTACCAGAAGATGTTGCAGATGCCAATGGTACTGCTAGAAGTAAAGCTGGTGTGCGGTAATCAACGGTAATAGATTGATACTTGATAATTAGTACTTGATAAGTAGTAATTGCGGTTCCGGTCATGAATAATAATGTAATACTAATTAACATTCAAAAAACATAATATGTGTATGGGGCACAAGTTTTGTGCCCAAGTTCTTCTTACAAGGTTTATACCTTTACCATTGACCCATTTTTCTATTACCAATGTTATTCTTGCTTTAAATAAATATCTGTATTTAAAAAATGAAAAAGATAATTAGAGGTTTACAATCCTGCTCTAATAACTTATATCTACTTAGTCAGTACAATCCACCAAAGTTTGTAGAATTACTAATGATGAGTTTAGCCTTCATCATGTTTGCAATTTGGACAGTACAACGAACTCAGTTACCCTACGTGATATTAGGATTAGCATTTGTAATTAGTGCCTCATCATCAATCCTAGTTAGGCAATTAACTACACCTAAAACCCCAATCTATAGACCATCACGTCTGGGATATTTTTTAGCGATCGCTTTACTTATTGCGAGTATTTTTGGTCTGATTCATATTCTTCAGCCTTATATTTAATATTTAAGAGTTATAGAAAAGTTGATTAGATGTTTATAGTAATTAGATGCTTATAGTAAAAGTGAGTTGATCAAAATCCTTGCATCTCAACTAATTCCATGCATAAATCATTAATTTTCTTTAAATCAGGTTTATGAGGTAAACTTGACTTTTCATATATTTCATCCATTTGAGTAACTAAATCCTCAGCCATTTTCATTAATTCTTCGTAACTGTGTTGACCTGTGAGAATCCCTCTTAAATCTTCTGCATCCCCTGCAATTGTTCTATCAACAGTTAAATTACCAGTTTTTAAAACTTCCAAACCACTACGTAATAATCTAATACAGTGCATACCATGTTTGAGGTCATAACCCGATTTTCTTTCCATTTCCGCTCTGAGAGGGTTGCGATTCCTCTTCCAGGATTCATAAGCTTTCCACTCTCTTAGAGCTACTTGGTAAGTTTGACTCTTTTTTAGTAAAAGAATAAAGTCCTTACGACTACTAGTTAAATTTTGCGTATATTCTAAAGTCTCTTCAGGAAAAGTATACTGCTTTAATACACCCTTGAAATCAATATCGGCGGTTAACAACTTATATAGCTGTTCCGACTGTTCTAGAAATTCAATTCTTCCCCTAATTAGTAAATAAAGATATTCCAAAAAAGTGTTCAACTCTTCCTTATTAAGGGGTTGAATATCTTCAATACCAAAATCAGCAGGTACTGGTTTCTTTTGTGGAGGATTCAATAACCATTTACGGTGAGTTTCCATCTTTTTAATTTGCGCAAAAGCATAACCAGAGTAAGTATGTTTAACCTTTTTGCTTAAAAATAAATCACGATGATTGATTAAATGCTCCCCTATTTCGGTTAAAAAAGGATAGTTCTTTAACCATAACAACTCCAATACATTAGGATTAGCTCCAGCTAGTAACTGAATCAGTTTTCTAAGCTCATAAATAACAGTATCCTGATTCCCATCTAAAAAAGATAAAATTCCCTCTTCATCCCAACCTGAATCTTTTTGCTCGACCTTATCAAATCCTAAATAGTACCTTTTTGGTGCAATGAAAGCTCCCCGATAATCAAAATCAGAATCAGGACGATTCAAACCATAACCATGACTACCAGCTAAACCAACAAAAATAGTTCTCTCTTCAACTTCTATTCGTTTCAAATTCTGCTCGTTTTAATTTTGACTTGTTTTATATTCTATATTTTACTTATTTTGTAAATAGCAATGGTGCGATCGCTGCTTAATTCATCTTAATATACATAAAAAATCTGAGTAGCTTTGCTACTCAGAAATGCGTTGGTGTTGTCCTGTTGTATACCTACATATCTACAATCTCAACTTGCTCGCTTTCGGAAAATTGTCTCTATGCCATATATTTATCTATCCAATATGTATATGTTTATTTATAGCTACATTGGAAAATAAACTTAGAGGATGTCACTTTACTCTAAACTGAATCTCAGAAGGTTTGTAATTTGTACCCAACTTATTTGCACAATAACCTAAACCTTTGAGAGTACTTCCTGCTTTAATTACCCTTGCCCAGTCTTTATCTGCAATAAGTTGGTAAATACTACCTAAATTAGTAAAAGCTCCATTCCAGGAATTGTAAATCTGCGCTTCATTAGCCTTAAAAGTAATTTCCCAATTGCTAATATCTGTATTGCTGTTATTAATGATATGGAAATCTAGACAAAAACCATTATTCCACTCACTGAGTATAACTACCTTCACCTCCACTTGTGAATCTGGATTCAGTATTGGATCTGGACTTGGTGGAGTTGCAGGTGTAGTTGGTCTATCGTTAATCAGGATTTTGTTGAGTACTTGCAACTTTGACTTATCCACAGAATTCCAATCATCTAAAAGAACACCACCAGTATCACTACTGTTAGGATTCCAACTCCAGTAACTAAAAGATAATGAATTCTCTGCAATAAAATCTATAAATTGTCGCTGCCAAATTCCTTCTTTAGAATTAGTATCTACTTTAAAACCACCAAACTCGCCAATTAATATGGGTGCGATCTCTTGCCTTGCAATATAATGAAAACCTACTTCCCAACGTTCATAGAGATTATCTGGAAAATCAGATTCACTAAACCATGATGCTGGATGTACACCTTCTCCATATTCATGAGGCGAGTATACCAGTTTGTTGGGTAAATTTAAACGCACAGGATAATTTCCAACGTTTTCTAAATTTCCACCCCACCAATGACCTGATAATTTTTGATTAGGTACATTTCCAACACCTTCAACAATTATTAGCCAATCTGGGTTAACAGATAAAATTGCATTACCGCATCTTTCAGCTGCTAATCTCCAATCTGTAGACTGGTCATCATTACCCCATCTAGCTCTACCGTGGGGTTCATTTTTTAGGTCTGCACCAATAATATTTTTTTGATATCTGTAGCGTTGAGCTAACATTATCCAAGTGTTTATCCAGTCAGCTTCGCTAAAGCCGTCACCGTACCATAATTCTGGTATTCTATCATCATTGAGACGATGACAATCTAACAGAATAAATAAACCTTGCTTCTCGGCTTCTTTAATAATTATATCCATAGCCTCAATAGGCTGTTTACCCTGAAAGTCTTTATTAGAGCCTATAGAATAATTAACCCAACCAATATATGAAGATCGCAAAGCATTTACTGAGAAAGGAAAACGAATCAGATTAAATCCCAAACTCTTTATTTGGGTAAGCATATCTATATAGTCTCTAAAGGCTAAACCATGAGGAATATGAACATCTGTTTCCATTCCAAACCAATTTACACCTTTGAGAATAACCGGGTCTCCATTAGCATCAATAATTTGCGCACCACGAGTTGAGAATGGAGTTGGAAAAGATAACATAAGAGTGTCCTATATTACATTAATTATGCTTTTACACTGGTCTAAATACATAATTAATAGACGCTTTCCAATGATGTTTTGTGAATATGAATTTCAACTTTTTAAGTTATTAATTTTATTCCTGTAAATCTATTCATATATCATCACGATTTTTGATACCAGTTCTTTAAGGACATTGCGATTCAATCAATAATCATTAATGTTTTTGCAAATAAATATTTAATTTGAAGTATATAGTTTTTCATAAGTTTAATTTATCTTTTTTAAGATATGAATGTATAAATTAAAAAATATTAGATTATGGATACAGTAATTTTAAGAAATTACAACTTGTAATATGTATATATTTTTACTTACAAAATAATGAAGCAAATCAATTTGTAGAGAAATATAAAACACAAGCCTCATACAAAACTAAATAGTTTTATGGCTAAAAAACAATATTAAGTATTCTAGATCATTAATCAAAAATGGAAGATATGATTTAGTCCATAATTATTGATGATTTCAAAACTAAATTGATTGAAATCTAATTTCAATTAATCAATTAGCAAAAGTTATATTTCAACAATTATTTGACCCTGGATAACCTTCCGTACCTTAACTTCTATAAAAAATAGTGAGTATATAAATACTATTTTCAAAAGTCAATATATTTGTTATTTTTATGTTTTTTAATTTTTTGTTAGATTTTTATAATATTTTTACTGCTCATTGTGTCAGCTTTTTCTGAGAGAATACTTTCCTTAATAGGATAAAAAGTTACTTTAGATACCTTTATCTAAAATCTAAGTGTTTTATCCACCTTATAAAAATATACTTCGTTAACTTACACAACGGTAAGTAACAAAACTGACTCAATACTTTCAAATTAGAGGTTGTACTTAGATCCGAATTTCTGTTGAAAATATCCAAAAATTTTTCTTGTGATTCGTAATCATACTACAACTCAGAATTTGCATACTTCAATCAGGGTGTATCAAATAACTCTCTATAGAACATTTATTAATTTGAGGGGATATCCTTTTGGAAAATATTAGCTCTACCGTAGCTCCTAAGTCTGACTTGCAGAACGTTGATTATTCAATTCAAACTTCACCTGCGTCTGTTGAAAATACTTCATCCCAGATTCTTAGTACAGGTAGTGAATCAGCCTCCTATAATTTTGGTTCAGATGCTGTACAGGTTGCTCCAAACTTAACTATTACTGATACAGAGGGTGATTTGGATGCAGCCAGAGTAATTATTGATGATTTCAAGTCTGGAGATGTTCTTTCTCTTGGAGGGCAACAAAATGGTAGTGTTACGATTGGTGGTATAACTTATACTTTAGACTATGATGAAACCACTGGTGTTCTCAGAATAGATGGTACAGCTAGTGAAGCCAACTATCAAGAAGCATTAAGAGCAGTCACTTTTAGTACTACGAGTGAAGATACTTCTTCTCGCGATATTCAATTTTCTTTAGGAGATAACTTAGCAAGTCCAGAGAATGGTCATTTTTATGAGTTTGTTAGTGATGATGGTATTACCTGGACAGATGCTAAAACTGCCGCAGAAAGTCAGACATACTTTGGATTGACAGGTTACCTAGCCACCATTACCTCTGAAACAGAGCAAAACTTTATTGATGATAAAGTACAGGGCAATGGCTGGATTGGTGGTAGTGATGATACAGGGCAAGGGACAAATGGGGAAGGAGATTGGCGCTGGGTAACAGGACCAGAAGCGGGAACGCAGTTTTGGTCTGGTAGTGGACTTACTGGGAGCAGCGTTAATGGAGCATATGAGAATTGGAAACAGGTTATAGATCCAAATAACCCAAGTAACGATGGAACAGTAGAACCTAATAATAATAATGGGAATGAGAACTATGCTCATATCATCGGTGATACTGCAGCCGGTGAGATAGGTACATGGAATGACCTAAACAATACTGAAACTTTACAGGGATTTAAACCCCAAGGCTATATCGTTGAGTACGGCGGTCTAGAAGGAGAAAATACACCTCAGATAACTGGTAGCGTCGAGGTAAATATTACCGGCGGTCCTGTACAATCAGGAGAAAGTGATTGGGAAGTTATCGCTGTGGATGACTTTGATGATGACAACAACGATGACATCGTCTGGAGAAACAAAGAGTCTGGAGAATTGGGTATCTGGCGAATGGATGGTACCACAGTTGTGAAGAAGCAAACTATTGCGACAATTGATCCAGATACAGGTTGGGTACCTGTTGATGTGGGTGATATTGATGGTGATAATAAAGCTGATTTTGTATGGCGCAACTCTCTGACAGGAGAGAATGGTATCTGGACGATGGAAAGTAGCGATACCATTAAGGATCAGTTTGATATAGAAGCAGTAGCAGATAGCAATTGGGAAATTGTAGCTGTAGGGGATGTTGGTAATGATGGCAGGGATGATTTAATTTGGCGTAATAGTGATAATGGTCAGAATGGTATTTGGGAAATGGATGGGGAGGAAATCTTAACCCAAAGTACCCTTTTGGCAGTAGATGATACTGATTGGGAAATCGTTGATGCGGAAGACTTCGGCGGTGACGGCAGGGATGATTTACTATGGCGTAATAGTGATAATGGTCAGAATGCTATTTGGGAAATGGATGGCTTGGATGTAATCAACTATTTGAATATCGATCCGGTTACCGATACTAATTATGAGATAGTTGGTACTGGAGACTTCGGCGGTGACGGCAAGGCCGATATTGTTTGGCGTAATAGTGATAATGGTCAGAATGCTATTTGGGAACAAGATGGGGGTGTTTCTACTTCTCAGTCTTTTGTGGATGAACTGACTCTCTCTGACTGGGATATAGTTGGAGTCGGTGACTTTGATGGTAGTGGTGAATCCGAGTTACTATGGCGGACTCAGAGCGACTTCAATCCTAGTAACAATGCTATTTGGGGTATTGACATTGATGCAGGAGAAGGAGATAAAGTCACAAGTAATGATTTCATTGATAAGGTGTTTGAAGGCACAATTGACAATAGTTCACAGTTGTTATAGTGCAAACTTTATAGCGATCAATGCTATCTCGCAAAAGTATTGATCGCATTATGCCTGATTAGAATTTCGTTGAATTCTAACTTTGTGTTCCTTTGATATGACATTTCCAAAAAGTAGCTTCATTTAACGCGTTTTGAATATCTAAGATGATTGAAAGAGATTCTGATAAATCAGAATCTCTTTTTTAAAGATATAAAATTTATTTTTAGAGGAATTGATTTTGTCTTAGTAATTATTGACTATCGAACATCTCTCAAGTAAGAAGCCCTTTACGATATTTCTATTGAGTGATATCGCACAGAAATTATCAAAGACTAAGTTCTCACTTTTTCCATTTGTGACACTTTGTGTCTAAATATATCTATATCTCTCATAAACTTAAATGAGAATGCTAAACTGTGAAAGTATTTTGAATTCACCCCTTATAGTTTTGCAAGTATATGACCTCAAACTCCTACTTTGACAGTTATCATAATTTTTATCGAAATGTTTCGATATCTCTAATATATAAGCTGCCATAGCGCGTCGTAAGTGTGAAAGAAAGATCGACCGTTTATTTAAGGAGAGACAAAAATGTTGGCATTTTATTTGTTGTTGTTGATTACAGGAATAGCAGCCATTTGGGGAGGAATAAAGGTACGTGAGGAAGTGTATCGTATTGCTACTGTTGTCACGGGAGCAATGTTAGTAGTTTTAGGCTTTATTTTATCTCCCTCTTACATACAGTTTTTGTTAGTGCTCTTATTGTTAGGGTTACATCGTTTATATGCAAGACAGTTTAAATTTTAGTTCAAAAAGATAGCTTGTAACTGTTCTGAGCATCCCAATAATAACAAGACTGAAAAAACTCATATTATTGGAAAATAATAGTTAGAAAAAATATGAGCACTTAATGATTTTATAAAGCAATATTTTAGCCAAAGATATTAATAGCAATGCTCCATAGCTTTTCTTCTTAGATTTGCTGTGGAGTAAATTTGTATGGTATTTCATAATAATCTACCCCACTCATAATGTTTTGCTGAGAAGTTCAAGTATTTTAAGAACTAAAAACTCAAAAGGAAAAATAAAACTTTTCAAACAGAATGTGCTTGAAGCAATAAGCATTTCCAGAACTGTGAGATAGGTTCTTTTCTACTACCTATACATATCTATATGGACAAAATAATATTTACCATCATTGCGAACAACGTGAAGCAATCCCAAGCTCCTGCGATTGCGTCATTTCGCTTTGCTCCATTCGCAATGACATTGTGTAATTAATTCAGTCCAACTGCTTAAAAAATAATCATATTTTGAACTAATCGGAAATATTATTTTATATGATAATTATTAATATTTTGTTACAATTTTAAATTCTGATTAGGCATTTATCTAATTTTATAATCAGAATTCATACATTCATTTACGCTGTTTTTGAAATTAAATTGTCCTCCATAAGTTAAATAAAGCTCTTTGATCTAAGAAAAGGTTAACTAGAGCTTGTTTATGGTAAGATAAGGTTAATAATAATCTAATTAAAAATTAATTGTTAATTAATAATGCAGAAGTTAAAAAAAATAACAGATTTTCTGATAAATCATACTACTGGCAATGTTTGTAATTTACATAAGAACTTTAACTAATAACTAATATCCATATATCCTGAGAATTTTAGAAATCAAAAATTGCGGCTTTCATATTATTTTCTAAAAAAATGCTGATGAATCTAGAAATTATTTATCTATGATTTCTAGATAAAAACATAATGATTAATATGAAATATTTTTAGAATATTTTTATACTTATTAACATTATTTAGCCTATAAATAATAGTTTAGAACTTACGTAAAAGCAACGTAATTCTTTCAACTGCGTTCGTCCTGGCTACGACGATACTAAGTTCAGACCGCAATGACAAGTCTCTGTTGCGTAATTTTTATACATATGAATCAAGATTGGATTTTTTTCTTTCTGTAATTAATATTTCTGTTTATTATCTTTTCAATGAGAAAATACTTTCTGAATAGAAAACTATTTACACTTACATTATGCTCAGAAATTCTTATTATAGTAAGTGCCCTATCAAGAGCTTGGATACTGGATGTTAATCCCAAGAGATACTTTGATGAGGGCGGATATGTCAGCTGGTTCTCTTTCTTGCAGATATTAGTTGCAGCTTACTTTGCTTGGAATATTTTTAAGTTTAGAGCAGCAAGGAATGATAAATTCGACTCTAAAAATAGTCATAATATATGGTTGATTTTAAGTTTAGGCTGTTTATTTCTCAGTTTTGATGAACTTCTTGCTCTTCACGAAAAGTTGGATACTTTCATCCACTATTCTCTCAAAATTCAGGAAACTAATTTGACGGACAGAATAGACAGTCTAATTGTTTTAGTTTACGCGATAGTTGGTATAGGTATTTTATACTGGGCAAAATATGAATTGAGAAAATTCAAAGCAGCATTACCCTGGTTTTACATAGGTTTATTCCTAACCTTTTCGATGATTTTTTTAGATTTATTAACAGATTCCAAAGAATTTGTGCATTTTTTCTTTACAGACCTCATGCAAGCCGACTTAATCAACGATTACATTGGTATAGTTGAAGAATGCTGCAAACTTTTTGCAGAGGGAGTATTTATAATGACTTTGTATCGCTGCTTGGAAATATCACGGAGCTTGAAAAAAGTGAAAGAAGATTTTTTAGCTTCTACAGATTAATGTTTTAGATGGAGTAAATTGATTTGTAAACAAGATTGTTGACAACTAAGATTATTTACAACCCAGACTTTCGCGAGTGAGAACACCTGTAACTGGGTTGATACCATCAGCGCGATCGCACATTAGTTTAATTTCATATGGATCTATAATCGCATCGGAAAAATCAGCACCATTAATTATAGAGTCGCGAAATTGACTACCGCTAAGTAGAGCATCTGCAAAGATAGCGTTCGTTAAATCAGCTTCATTAAAGTTAACTCTGTCGGAAAATGCTTGAGAGAAATCAGTATTTTTTAAGTTTGCACGTAAAAAAGAACCTTTGGTAAGAATAGTTCCACTCAGGTTAGAATTCTGAAAATTTGCTCCAACCATTTCTGCTCCAGCAAAAGTTGAACCTGATAAGTCTTGATTGGAAAAGTCACGGTTTTGTAAGTCCGTGAGGGTATAGTTGACTCTACCTTCTTGGGCTAAACTGGCAGGAGTATTTAAAAACCAACCACAGCTAACTAATACTATTACCACCAGAATACTGAAAATTGATTTGATTCTTATCGATTTGATTCCAAAACTACTTGTGCGTTTTCCAAACATCACTAAAAAATTACGCTTTTACGTTTCATCTAATTCCAGTATATTCCAATGGTTAGGGACTTCCAATTAATTAAATACCAATTTTTATAGGTACAATGGGCTGTCTTCATAACGCATCATCATCTGAAATAATCAAATTAGATGATTTATTTTTTGGGTTTAATTGATGCACTTAGCAGTCTTATCTTACAGAAAATGCTTCGCTGAATCGACGAGTAATAGGTTCAACTAAAAAAGTTAAAATTGATTTTTTACGAGTTACAATCTCACCACTTGCAGTCATTCCAGGAGTAAAAGCTACTTCTTGTCCCCGAACCATAACGGAGTATTTACTTAGTTTAATTCTGGTAGGAAAGACTAAACCTAAGTCTTTATCCACAATCGCGTTAGGACTAATTTCTGCGACTTCACCATCTATAGTGCCAAATTCTTGAAAAGGAAAAGTTGCTAATTTTACCTTTGCTCTCATTCCTTTACGGACAAAACCAACATCGCGGTTACGAACTTTCACTTGTAACATTAATTCTTCCCCTTCTGGCAAGATAGAAAGTAATTCTTCTCCAGACTGTACGGGACCTTTTGTTGCTTTGATGCTGTATACAGTACCTGCAACGGGTGCTTTGATAATTTCAGAATTTTCTCTTTTTTTGGCTAATTCTAATTGACCACTTATGTTGGTCAGTTCTTCTTTACGTTTACCGATTTCGGTCAAAATTTCGCTTTGACGTTGAGAAATTAAACGCTGTGCTTGATTCTTCGCTGCTTGATATGCTTGTTCAGCTTGGAGTATTTCTTGAGCTTGAGCTGCGACATCTTTCTCTAAAGATGCTACTCTATCTTGAGCTTGAGTAACTCGGTTTTTAGCGGTAACTATCTGGTCATTAGCTCTGGTAATTTCTGTACTCGCTCGGTTAAGTCTCTCTTGAGCATCCAGATAGTCCAATCTAGGAAAGGCACCATCTGAGAATAAAGTGCGTAAACTTTCTTCCCTTTGAGTTGCTATCTGTTGGGATTTTCCTATTTTTTGGCGTACTTTTTGAGAATTATCATAGCTAATTGCAGAATCCTTAAGACTAATTTTGGCATTTTTTAAGTTTTCTTGCAAACGTCTGAGACGAACTTGAGCTTGTTTTATCAAAGCTTTTTGACGATTTGCTTCTGCCTCTGCTGCTGCTTGTTGGGATTGATAGTCTTGCAGACGAGATTTTAATAACTCATTTTGCAACTTAGTTCCAGCAAGTTTTTCACCCCGACGTTCAGCTTGCAGACGTGCAAGGTCTTCCTTAATAAGCTTTGCACTTCTATCTAAACGTGCAGCTTCTGTTTGTTTGATATCAGGGTCACGCTTAACTAATACCTGATCTTTTTCAACAACTTCGCCTTCTTTTACTGTAACTTTAACAATACTTCCTTCACCAATCGAAGTTATGGGACGAACTTGTGTAGAAGCAATTAGTTCTCCTGGAGCTGTAGCTACTTCATCAATTTTAGAAAAATTTGCCCAAGCGATCGCGCCAAATATAATGATGCTAATGGTACCTGCGAGTGTTCTTGTATAAAGTGGTGGTAATTCCTGAACAGCTTTACCCAATTCATAAGATAGCTGGTCTTCTGGTTTGGCAAATTTTTGTTTAGTTTGACGTGCTTGTGCTGCGTTGGCAACAATAGAATGTTTCATATGGAATTAAATATATTTTTATCAATTAGCTTCTGTTACTTTTAACTTTTAGTCTTTACCTTTGATTTCTTTACACAGATAGATGACGGCGTAAGAAATTTTCTAGAGTCTCTAATCTAAAGTCAAAAATTTTTTCTAACTGATTTACTTCTTCAGTTGTACAGAAAAATTCATTGGCTAATAAAGTACGGAAAGTACCACTAGCTTGCTGCTGTGCTGGGTTGACTAATCCTAAAGCATTACGGACTGCATCAATTAAAAATAGGGGCGGATTTATCAAAATAGGTTCTTTGTTAAAAATCTTACCCATTATTTTGGGGATATCCTGGCGATTGAGGATTTCGGGACCTCCTACTGGTAAAATACGTTTACAAGTAGCATCCAAAAAGATACTGTCAACTATCATTTTTGCTAAGTCATCCGTACTAATAATTGAAGTGCGGTTTTGCGGATTACCAATCAACAAATAAATTCCAGTCTGTCGAAAGGCTTCTGCTAAATTTAATAGCTTAGATGATAAACCTGCTGGACGTAAAATAGTGTAGTTAATGCCAGATTTTTGTAAATATTTTTCTACTGCTCGCTTAGCTTTAAAAACAGGAGCGTCTTCATAGTCCCGGTCTGCACCCAAAACTGAGATGAAAACAAAGTGCTTGACTCCATTAGATTTAGCTTGGTTGATTAGCTCAATGTTAGCGCGATAATCCACATTAAGAGCATCATCACCAGAACCATGAGCACTGATGATGTAGTCTATCCCTTGACAAGCTTTCTTAATATCCTTGTGCGATCGCAAATCACCGATGAATATTTCTGCATTTCGATGTTCTAGCTCAGAATAATGAGAATTTAAACGCACAAAAGCCCTAACGGACATTTCTCGTTTTCTCAAAATTCTGACTACACGTCTTCCAATATCTCCTGTTGCACCTGTTACTAAATACATAGTCCTGTTTTAATGGGAGTTGGGAATAGTTTGAGATATAGCTTGAGATTATGAATTATCAATTATTTTAGGAATTCTTAAGAAAATTCTGGTGATAAAAATTATTATATTTTGCTCATTCTTACTCTGGCACCCCTGGTGAGACGATATTTAAAGACGATATTTAAAAATAGCGCCTTCACCGAAGGTGGGTGCGATCGCACCATCGCCCGAATCTTTAATGCAAAATTTTCCTATCATTCTTATTTCCTTTTATACGGTTACAAGTCCCGGATTTTATATCCCTATTACAGATATGTTCTGGTTATATTAGTTTTTATAGTTCTAAATCTAGAGTTTTAAAATAACAGTTCCAGATTTAGAGTCCTAAAATAACAGTTTTAAATTTACAGTTCTAAAATAACAGGCGCATGATCGCTGGGTTTTGTTAATTTTCTGGGTGCTGTATCAATTATGCAGCTTTGAGCGCGTTCGTATAATTTGGGAGTAAGGTAAAGATGATCTATTCTCCATCCTCTATTGCGACGAAATGATGCTGCTCGATAATCCCACCAACTATATTGACCCCTTGAAGAGGTAAATTTACGGAAAGCATCTGCAAAACCCAGAGAAAGAATTTCTTGTAATACTTGACGTTCAGTCTCAGAAGACATGATATGGTTTTCTGGATTTACATCATCATGTATGTCTTTATCCTCCAAAGCGATATTAAAATCCCCACATACACAGATAGCTGAATTGGAGTCTAACTGCTGATGTAAATATTCTTGTAATATTTTCAACCAACCTAACTTATATTCGTATTTTTCGCTGCCTATAGCCGAACCATTGGGTACATAGAGATTAACCACCGTAATATCACCAACTTTTCCAGCGATCGCTCTTTTTTGTTCATCCCAGAAAGTATCAATATTTGATAAAACACTGCAAAAACCAGTTGTCACATCTTGAAGTTGCTGACGACTAATCATCGCCACACCATTATAAGATTTCTGACCATAACAGTAGACATGATAATTTAATTCTTCAAAGGCTGAGCGAGGAAAGTCCTTATCTATCACCTTTGTTTCTTGCAAGCAAAGAACATCAACGGAATTATCGCCCAACCAATTTGTAACTTGTTCTAAACGAGTACGAATAGAGTTGACATTCCAAGTAGCAATTTTCATCTTTACAATCAGTCTTTTTTTTACAATTGGCTGTCAATTTAGCTAATAGCTAATAATAGTAGAGCCTTTACTTACTATTAGATAAGCTAATACATTTTGACTAAATTCATACATCGGTCTCATATGTATACCAAAAATTAATAAGCAAAAACTAATAGTTAAATAATTTTGGACTATGTTTGTATTCCTATAGTTAATCTTGACAAGAGATTCTGTATACTAAAATACAAAAAACATGATAAATGTTATGATTTCTATAATCCTTGGGATAGATGTAACAAAATTGCCACCCCGTATAACCTGTCAATATAGTTGCTTAACGAAAAATTTACATAGTTTAAGTTTTGAGCACATCTGTTTAAGTTTGATTAAGTTTGATTTACCCAATTTGAATCAGATTGAACTAAGATGCAATTAGATGAGTGTTTATGCTCATCGAAACTCAAAACAGATTTAAAACAAATTGTGAATCCTATTAAAACAGGATTTTTTTATCAGACAGAACCAAAACAACTTATGAAAATTGCTCAGGTAGCTCCATTAAGGGAAAAAGTTCCACCTCCAACATACGGGGGAATTGAACTTGTAGTGAGTCGCTTAACTGACGAACTAGTTCGCAGAGGGCATGAGGTTACTTTATTTGCCTCTGGTGACTCGGAAACTTTGGCAAAGTTAGAGGCTATTTATCCTCGCGCATTGCGTTTAGATCCAGATATCAAAGATTATGATTTATACGAAATGCTCGAACTGAGCCAGGTATGTCAGAGAGCGGATGAATTTGATGTTATCCATTCTCACATAGGGGTTATGGCATTAACCATGACTGGTTTAATATCTACACCGACAGTTCATACTTTACATGGAAGTTTTACACCCGACACCTCTACAGCTTGTAGCTACCACAAACAGCAACCTTTTGTGAGTATTAGTGATGCTCAGAGGACAGTAGATTTAAACTATGCTGCTACTGTTTATAACGGTATTGACATAGGAGACTACCAGTTCTACGAGAAAGTATCAGACCAACCTTATTTAGCATTTTTAGGACGCTTCTCTCCGGAGAAAGGACCCCACCATGCGATCGCTATTGCGAAGAAAACAGGCTGGAAACTGAAGATGGCGGGTAAGGTAGATGAAGTAGATCGTGAATTCTTTGAATCGGAAGTAGCTCCCCATATCGATGGTGAGAATATCGAGTTTTTGGGTGAAGTTAGTAATGCTCAGAAAGCTGAATTAATAGGTAAAGCATCAGCAACTCTATTTCCAATTACATGGCGGGAGCCTTTTGGCTTAGTTATGGTCGAATCAATGGCTGCTGGAACCCCTGTCATCGCAATGAATTTAGGTTCCGTACCTGAGGTTATTGAACATGGATTAACAGGATTCGTTTGCCATAGTTATGAAGAAATGGCACAAATGATACCCAAAGCTTTGGAGCTAAGTCGTCAGAAGTGTCGGAAATATGTAGAGGATACCTTCAGTGTTTCTCGAATGGTAGATGGATATGAAGCTGTTTACAGAAACTTAATTGTACAGCGTCTTGAGTCTAACGGATATCTTCATGCTGCAAAAATAAAGTGTTAAGTATTAGTTGAATATCTTAATCTTTCTTTTGAAGATCAATCTTTCTCTACATTAAGAACCTTTTTTAGTCCAATTTTAGGAGGACATCAATATGAGCATGAGAGCGAATAACTGTCCGTGTTGTGGTGGTTCCCTCTTACGCCATTTTCGCCAGGGTGAAGTCTATTGGTTTTGCAAAACTTGTTGGCAAGAAGTTCCTTCTTTGAAGACAAATAGTTTACCTTCTTTAGAGGCTGCCAATCAGTCGGCACTTGTTAAGCGAGTTATTGGTCTATAAGCTCTGATGATTTCCTAAGTCTAATAAGTTAGTAATTATTGTGTTCTGCCTGATAAAATCGGGTAGGGCACAATACTTTTGTTTGGAATTAATATTTTTGGAATTAATATCATCAACCAGCATGGATTCACTCCATAATTCATAAGTGGCAACTAAAATAACTGAATAACTGTGCTAGCAGCAATACTTTACGGTCAAGAAAATTTACGCTTAGAAACAGTCGCTGACCCGACTCCTGGGGAAGGAGAGGTCGTTATCGAAGTTGGAGCAGCAACTACTTGTGGTACTGATTTAAAGGTATGGCGGAGGGGAGGTCATGCGCGGATGCTGAGACCACCTACGCTTTTCGGTCATGAGGCTGCGGGTAAGATTGTAGCCCTGGGAAAAGGTGTATCAAACTGGCAAATCGGTACACGGGTTGTAGCAAATAATTCTGCTCCCTGTATGGAATGTTTCTTCTGTAAGAGTGAGGAATTTTCCTTATGTCCTAACTTAATTTGGAATAATGGGACTTTTGCTAAATACCTAAAAATCCCTGCGGCAATTGTTAAACACAATATGTTGTCTATTCCTGATAATTTACCTTTTGAATTAGCAGCAATGACAGAACCTCTGGCTTGTGTATTACATGGAGTTGCTCGTTCTCATGTCAAAACAGGAGATAAGGTTGTAGTTTTGGGGGATGGTGCTATTGGACTAATGTTTGTTGCTAAGCTAGCTTGTGATTTAGCAGCAAAAATAATACTTTTTGGCGGAAATGATCATAGATTAGAAATTGGCAAGAAACTTGGTGCCAATAAAATATTTAATTACCATCAAACAGAAAATATCCCTACATTAGTCAAAGAACTAACCGCAGGATATGGCGCAGATGTAGTGATTGAGGCAACTGGCATACCTAATGTTTGGGAAACTGCTATATCTTGTGCTCGTCCCGGTGCTACTGTCAATTTATTTGGTGGTTGTCCCCGAAATACTAATATCAATGTCAGCACAGAACTTTTGCATTATAGCGAATTGACTCTGAAAGGTGTGTTTCATAATACCCCATACTATGTAAGAGATGCACTTTCCCTTATTGCTAGTGGGCGCATACCTTTTGAGCTTTTAATCAGTGAGAAACAGTCTTTAACAAATTTACAGCAAGTTTTTCAAGATATGCTGTATAGAAAAGTTGTTAAAGTTGCTATGATTCCAGATTAAGAACTGCCTTTATTGAAAATGTCAAACTTAATCCAATAAAATTATTTCATTCTAGACCTAAGAACGCCAGAAGACACATTGTTTCTGATTGGGAGAAAATCGATCGGATAAAGTCAGTAAATGTTCATTTTCTAATGAGGACTTACAGTAAAAAGGCATTTTAGGTGACCGGGAAGTGTAGTCATAGAAAATTGCGAATCTATCATTACTCTTAGGTAACTTACCACGATGAAAAATCTTGCTAGTTGCAGCAAAAATTACCGTTCCCTGTGCTCCTAAACATGATTGGTAATTATTAGATGATATAATTTTTTGCATAGTCTCATCCTGAATATAGCCGTGCTTGTACTTTAAAGACTTAATCGCTTCAGCAGTTGCATCCTTAGAAAGATATTCAAATGGACCATTGTCCTGATTAATTTCATGAAGGTAAATAATTATCTTTAATATTTTTCGGTCTTCAACATCTATATGCCAAAGTCGAGACTTATGCTCTACTTGATTGGCAATATCTCGACGGAAATAAGCACCATGATAAGCCACTGGTAGACCCAAATAGTTTTCTACAATGTTGAGCAATCGCTCTTCTAAACCCCATAAAAATATTTCTGGGTGTGACATTATCTGCTCAGAAGTGGCATGAACAACATATTCTCGACCTTCTTTTTTTAAATTATCAGGAATATCCGGAATAATTTCTAATGCCGATTTAAATAATTTTTTGGTATTAGGTATTAACAAATCTGTCAATGATCTGATAGCTACACCTTCTTGTTGAATATCTTCAATTATTTCTTTATCTGCAACCGAAAGTTTGGGTAGATATGGAAAATGTTGTCTGAGATTAGCTTGGTATATTTCCTCTGCGGGATTTCTTACAAACCCAACATCATAAATATTTTTTAATATTTGGTTTCGTATTTGCTTTAGGGTAATAGTCATTATGCGTACTTATACTACTGAATATAGCATTGATATTATTGTAGTAAATCACACTGGCAATCTAGTCAAAAACCGATGAACAATCTTCAAATTTAATTAAAATTTATCTAAGCTTTATACTATATTTTGAATGATTTTATATTTTTTTAATAATCATGATTATTAATTAAACAAAGAATTCAATAAAAATATTTTCTTTATAAAAATTTCATAATAATGAATTTATTTAATTAAAGAAATAGATAGTTTATATAAAGCTATCAAAGTATACCTGTATTTTTACTCAACATTGAATTCAATTCAATTTAATTTAAATGAAATCAAATTAAAGTCAATACAGTTGGTGTAGCCTAACATAATAAGTGATTAATCAAATTCATATTCTTTGTTAAGTCGTGTAAAGATATGGTATTATTCTTCATCCTAGATGTATTATAGAAAATTTATTTTTCAATAGAATTAAAGATTTAATTGAAATTGAAAATAGATAAACTAATCAAAAGTAAAGTCAGTGAATTTGTCAAGGTGATGGTAAAAATATTATTCTTTAAAATATTTTTTATATAATTATTATGAAGTTATTGGCTAGACAAAAATTACTTTTTCAATTATTTAATTAGATAAAATCAAAAATATTATATCGGAGTTAGTACAGTGCTCAAGCTCAGTGTGTGCCTAATAATTTTTTGTCTACTTGCTGGTTGCACAAACGGTATTTTTGTTCCTAATAATAATTTAATAAAACAAGCGATCGCTTTAGAGTTGAATCAAACGGGACAGCAATTAACACAACAACTAGATCTAGATTTTCAAGGATTTGAAATTAATCATTTGCGAGTTACTCAAAGAGAACCTCTGCAAATTCAAAAATTAAAGACTTATCACCTTGCAGGAACTTATGATTTAAAGTTCAATTTACCGAAACGTCAGATAGTTCAAAATAGAAAACATTTTGATACTTATTTACAATCTCAAACGGAAGAAAAAACTTGGCGAGTATTAATTCCAGATAGCAAGGATAATAAAATTAAAACTGTATGGCGCAGTTATCTACTAAAGTAGGGTTACATAGGAGCTAAAAATTAGAATATAGTTATAAGGTAAAAGTAAAAAATAATTGATTAGTAAAAAATACTAACTTTGTATATTTTCTATCTCAAGAAATTACTTTCATATCTCAATCCTCATAGGGATAGCGAAGAATGAATCTGGGAATTTAGTAGATATGAGAAGTAAAACTGGTCTAGTCACTTTATTAACTGACTTTGGAACTCAAGATGAATATGTGGGTGTAGTCAAAGGAGTTATTGCAACAGTAAATCCTAATTTACAGGTCATAGACTTAACTCACCAGATTCCTCCACAAGATATTGAGCAAGCAAGATTTTGTTTAATGAATGCTTATCCTTATTTCCCTGAAGATACCGTACATATAGCAGTCGTAGACCCAGGAGTCGGAAGTCAAAGACGAGCGATCGCTGTACAATTAGAGTCAGGATTTTTAGTAGCGCCAGATAATGGTTTATTAAGCGGAGTTATCGGTCAAAATAAAGTAGTTGGTGCAGTAGAGCTAACCAATTCAGATTATTGGCACCTTAAAAGACCTAGCAATACATTTCACGCTAGGGATATTTTTGCACCCGTAGGGGCACATCTTGCAAGTGGTGTTAACCTAAAACAGTTAGGAAAACAGATAGATTTAACTAGTTTGGTAGAGTTAGATTTACCGCAATATATAGTTACAGACACAGCTATCCAAGGCTGCATTCAATACATAGATCGTTTTGGTAATTTAATTAGTAATATTCCCCAAAAATGTCTAGAAGAGAAAAATATTTTGGTGAAGGTAAAGGAATTAAAGCTTAAAGTTAGTAATACTTATAATGATGTAAATATAGGAGAGGTAGTTGCCCTAGTCGGCAGTCATGGATGGATAGAAATTGCTGTTAACAGTGGCAATGCAGCTTTAAACTTGAATATGAAGCTGGGAAGTACTTTAGAATTAATCGAAGTCAATGAACCGGACAGATAATAACAAGATTATTATCAGGGTAAATGTATATCTGAGAAATAATAATATTTGATAAATAATATGACTACGCAAACAGCACCTTTAGAGCAAACCTATCAAGGACAGTTTGGTGAATTTACGATTAATAAAAGCGATCGCAATAGTGTCATAGTCTACCGTAGCGGATTGATGATAGCAGCCTTAAGTTTTGCTATTGGTAGTGCCTTAGTACTATTTTACCGTCAAGCAAACATCTATCCTTGGCTAACACTACTCTATGCTTGCTTCAGTATTGCTCTAGGAATTAGTTTACTGACTATCCATATATACATGGTAGAACTGCATCGTTTATTACAGCTGTTCTGGCTTATCGGTAATATCACCGCAGTTGTATTAGTGTTATCTAGGGGTCTGTCTTTAGCCACAACTATTTATTATCAACCTTTAAGTATTCTGGGTATTGGTTTTGTTTTCGCAGCTTTAACAGGAATATTCTTTAAAGAAGCATTTTGTTTTAACCGCTTGGAAACTAAGCTTTTAACCCCAATTGTCCCGTTACTACTACTGGGACATTTAACAGGTATTTTACCAATATCAGTAGAACGTACTCTGTTGGGTATATGGGCAGTACTCTTTCTTTTATTCGCAATTCGTAAAGCAGTACAAGCTATTCCTGACGACATTGGAGACAAGTCTGTATTTACTTATCTGGCTTCGCAACGTTCTGCTAAAGCCTAAGGATATTAGATTGAGTGAAAGTTAAATCTACTGAGATCAGAATAATATTTTAATTTACTCTAATTTACTTTTTTTGGAGTAAAACTTTTGTAACCTATTTCCTCAATATTTGTCTTTATTCCTGGTTTTTGTTTTTGATTTGAGAAACCAACCAGCATTTGAGGACCAGAACGTGCTAAGCGAAAAATAGTACCATCAGTTGCTGGTACTTGTGTAATAGATTGGTCATCTACGTAGGTTCCATTTGTACCTATATTTACAATTTTCCAACCCGTTTCTACCTGACGCAGTTCCACATGATAGCGAGAAACAACAGCACTGTATAAAACAATATGATTATCTGTTGCCCTACCAATACGAACTATGGTCTCTTCCTCAAAAGTCCAACTCTGAGGTGGAACGGATTGATGTGGATGGAAAAGAGTTAGTGTAATCACTGAATGCTTGAGTCAAATTTAAACTATAACAAGTCTTATTTGAATCTGGTACATATGAGAAAGATGCTAGCTTGTTTAAGGTTTTACTATTTCTTTAGAATCTAATAGTTTTTACTAGTTTTTACAGTTAAGCAAAAAGCCCACACCATAGTAAAAATTATGGTGTGGGGAAGTAAATATCACGAAAGTTGAAACAAAAATGTCATCAAGTCTCCTTTACCTAAACTAATGCGATCGCCTGGTCGCAAACGATGTCTATTTCCTGGTAAAAGAGGCAAGTTATTAATATAAGTACCATTAGAGCTACCTACGTCTTCAATGTAGTAAGCATCACCTTCGACTCTAATATCAGAATGAATTCGAGAAACAATTTCAGAATTAGAAAATCCGGATACATCAATATCTGGTGGGATGCGATCGTTAGGTTTACCAATATGAATTACTGATAAATTTTGTGGTAATTCGATATCCCTACCGCTTTGTATATGTTCTAGAGATGCAGATATTTGCTGTAACTGTGTTCTACTTGCACCTGCGGGTGAGGCTGGAGTTGCTGTAGGAGGAGGTTCTGGATTTTCTACCTGAGTTTCCGCTAATTCTGGAGTCTCTGGAGGTGAACTGTTTTCTTCATTTGTAGTCTCCAGTTCAGGAACTGCTTCGAGTTCTAAATCTGGAGGAAGTGAAATTTCAGGAGACTCTGATGGAGGTGGAACTAAAGGTTGTTCTGGGAGGGGAGTTTGAGCTAACTCTTGATTTGGAGCAGCAACAGCTGTAGGTGGTAAAGCAGAAGAAACCTCTGGATAAACTGGTTCACTTGCTACTGTGGGTGGTGTAATAGGGGGAGATTGTGACCCTGCTTCCACCAGTGGGTCTGGATTAACTAATGGTGGTACTTCCATTGGAATATCGGGAGCAACCGTTGCAGCTGTTCCAGGAGCGCTCGCAGAACGAAGGTTGTGACCACACTGACCGCAAAATGATGCATCTGCTTGCACAGTTGCCCCACAATTAGGACAATTAGTTGTAGTAGGCAAAGGAGTATAGCAAGCTTCGCATTGAACAGCACCATCTGGGTTAGGATGATTGCAATTTGGACAAACAATCATAAAATTTAGCCTTTTCTCATCTTATATATAGTGTTACCAAGCTATTGAGCAATTCTAGCTTTTGATTGAAGGCAACTACTTTTTGCTTGATAGTTTAAACCATAGTGTGAGAAATCAAAATTATACAAAATACGGGGAATTGAGATAAAAATAATAAATTATCAAAATTATCAATTGATAATTTATTATTCATAATTACCTATCATCTATCCCCTTTTAAACTGAAATTTCGCTACCAGCAGGAGCATCTAATAGCCACCATAGTTCTCCTTGTGGTTGAATGAGACGAGATGGATAAGTTGATTTATCGGCTTCTGGTGAAAACACTTGGGCTAATGCTGGCTTTTTGTTATCACCAGCGACTACAAACATGACGCATTTAGCGGCGTTAATCAATGGGTATGTAAAAGTAAGACGGGGTTGACCATCTTTTTCTCCTACAGTAACCAAGCGATCGCTGACCTTAAGAGCATCTGTATGAGGAAATAATGAAGCGGTATGAGCATCATCCCCCATACCTAATAAAATCACATCAAAGGCGGGAAACTCCCCTGGTGAAGTTTGAAAAAACTCTTGTAAATGCTGCTCGTATTTAGCTGCTGCATCGGTTGGTTTTTCCTCATTAGTAGGCATTGGATGAATATTAGCTTCATTTATTTCTACTCTACTAAACCATGCGCGACGAGCCATTAACTGATTGCTATCTGAATGGTCTGCTGGAACATAGCGCTCATCACCCCAAAATACATGAATCTTTTCCCAAGGAAGTTTTTGAGATGCGATCGCTTCATATAAAGGCTTAGGGGTGCTACCCCCTGATAGGGCAATTGTAAATTTACCTCTTTGACGAATTGCAGCTTCTAGCTTTGATAGTACTAGTTCTAATGCTCTATCTACTAATGCTGCTTTATCTGGTAAAACTTCAACCTTTTTATTCATTACTTACTGTCTAGACTGCCAACTTCTGGCAATACAATAGCGAAATTATCATATTTATTGCTTTACTTTTTGAAACTTTTAAGATGAT
This sequence comes from Mastigocoleus sp., assembly GCA_050042865.1. Taxonomy (GTDB): domain Bacteria; phylum Cyanobacteriota; class Cyanobacteriia; order Cyanobacteriales; family Nostocaceae; genus JBCCDM01. The sequence goes on along the minus strand of JBHJJE010000005.1, from coordinate 74,414 downwards.
GCAGAAAAATTATTCTGTCACCTCAAACGGGTCAAGAGGGGAAAAAGTATGGGACAGTTGAGATCTTGTCCTTCATACTGATTAAACCAGCTTAATTCTCTTGCTTATCTGTTTTACTACGCAAGTAGAACAATCTCAAGCTATTTGATCCAAGCCATTTGATTTTATAACTTATTCAATCAAAAACTGCTATAGCTATTCATACTCGTTTATCCCAATTCTTTAATTCTTTAATTCTTTAACTATAAGTAAAACTATAAGTAAATTTTTGCTTATCCGAACTGTATTGAGAGATGTCTATAGTTTTCGATTTTCCTGTAAAGCAGCAAATAACTTTATCTCAACAAGTTTTCTACTTTGAAAAACCCAGCTTCCAAAAGAAACTGGGTTAAGGTTTCGTAGTAAAAGTTTTATCAACTTGTTTCTAACTATCAACTCAGGCAAATAGATTGAAAAATACGATAATTATCGCTGCAATTACTTTTTGACAGGAGCTTTAACACCACGTGCCATTTCCAAGAAATTGTCCATATTAGCACCAGGACGACGGCGGGGTGTTTTTCCGTTAGATAATAAATATTTGGAAGCAAAAGCTGTTTCTTGTGGCTCTGATGGCTCTACAGGCTTAGATTTATTAGTTTCTGTTGTTGGTAATATTGGTGAAGTTATTGCAGCTTGTTTTTCTTTTTGGCGTCGCTCTTTGATAGAGACTTTCTTAGACTGGCTTTTATTCTCTGAATCCGATGCTACTTTACCATTTTTCGGTGTTTCTTCGGTAGAGACAGTTGCTTTACTACCATTTAATACATCGGTTGGTAAAGCATCATTTATTGTGTCCCCGACATTTTCTTTGATATCGCTGACCTTACCTCCCACATCTTGTTTAATTTCACTGACTGTATCTTCTGCATCTTCCTTAAGTTCTAGGAAAAAATTACCGTCGCCTTTTTTACCTGGAAGAAGTCCACCAATCAAATCCAAAATCTTACTCATTAAAAATTCTCCTGCCCTTTTAACTTAGATATTCACCACAATCGTCTAAAAATTGCTGCTGAATGTTATTTTTTATCAAGATTTCATACACGAACCTACTTTTAAATACTTTACAGATAAGGCGTTCGCCATGAACTGTTGGTATCTAAATTAAGATTGTGGATTAAGTACAGGGCAAATAAGAAAGCACTTCGTATCTAGGCAACAGCCTGTGGTTCGGCAAAATTCATTACCACCTGTACTATTCAATTATCAAGTTTATCCGTGTCTCAGAGCAAGATTCTGAAAGTTGTATTAACAAAAGTTAACTATACAGGAACTAAATCCAAAAAATAGTAGGAAAAAAGAATGTCCCCAGCAAATGCAAATCACCAAAATAACCCGATTCTACTTGTACATGGGATTTGGGACACCGGAAAAGTTTTTCGGAGAATGAGCAATTATCTGGAAAATATAGGAAAAGATGTTTTTACCATAGACATGGTGCCAAATAATGGTGATGCTCCTTTAGAAGATTTAGCAAGACAAGTTGCTGATTATATAGACACTAAATTTTCTCCGGAACAGGTTTTAGACCTGGTGGGATTTAGCATGGGAGGAATCGTTAGTCGTTATTATGTCCAGAAACTTCATGGATATAACAAGGTGCAGCGATTTATCACTGTTTCATCACCCCATCACGGAACCCATATTGCTCACTTTTCCCATCGTTATGGTGCAAGACAAATGCGTCCAAACAGTCCTTTGCTCAAAGACCTGAATCAGGATATTTCAGCCCTTGAGAAAGTCGATTACACTTCCATCTGGACACCATTTGACGTGATGATATTACCGGCAAATAGTTCCCAAATGCCTGTAGGCAAAGAATTACTTATACCAGTACTGATCCATGCTTGGATGCTCGAAGACGAAAGAAACTTTGCAGCGATCGCTCAAAGCTTAAGTTAACTTCAGCAACTAGATTTTTCTATGTGATAAGTACTTACGCAAAAATTGCAAAAATCACAAAAATATTTAATATTTACCTATCTATCACCAATTTGTGAATATTCAGCCCTACCAAAAATTGCTTCCGAATGACGATAATATTTAAATTCCATCAGGTTATAAAACGGGTCTTCCAAAAAGAAAGTCCGGTGTTCTAAGGGAGAACCAACAAAGCGCTCTTTAGCTTCTTCTCTAAAAAGTAATTTTTTTTCTCGTGCTTTATCTAATAAGTTTTCCCAATCAGGTTCTGAGGTAAATACTAATCCAAAGTGGCTAGGATAAATACTCCGTTGTCTTTCAAGGGGTTGTTTGGTCATATGAGCAACCAATTGATGACCATAGAGATTAAGTATTAAAGCATGACGGCTTTCTCTTCCTGGAGTACAACCCAAATTTTCTACGTAATATGCTTTAGCTTGGGTAATATCAGTTATAGGAAATGCAAGGTGAAATATAGTTGGATTCATTTAACCCTCAACTTCAACTATCAATATCAAAAATATAGACGTGTATGCATTTTTGCCATACACGTCTATTTGTTTAAAATACATATTTTGATTGAGCAATAATTATTGTAAAAATATTTTAACCGTTTATACACCTAGTTGTTTTGGTTTCACCTGCTTACAGGTTTTTCTCTTTCTCTGTGGCTACAGTCGGATCTCTTTAAATCTAGGTATGCTGACAAACTAATTACTAATAAACTCTGTTTTATCTGGGGTTTCTACATTTCTTAACACTGCTTTAACAGCCTCTAAGTCATATGGTAATGGTCTACCACGAGTTACATAATCCATCGGATGGGGTGGTCTATGACGCAGGACAGCATTTACAACCACACATGATTCAGAACTGAGATTAATAGATCCATGCAATACTCCAGGGGGAATAATAATTACAGCTGGATCATCTTCACTTGCCAGAATATATTTATATTTTTTATCAATTAATGTAACTAAAATAAAATGACCTCTGACAACTAATAGCTGATCGGTCTGAGTTTTATGTACAAATAAATCATCAACTGAGTTGGGAGGTATTTGTACTAAAATAGTTTCATGACTAGCTTGGGGCGTAAAAAAATCTGACATCCCCCCCTTGATTGACTCCAGCTTACGGATTTCAATTTGTCTTGCTTTACTCATAAAAAGGTATGCAAAAAAGCATCTTAAATAAGTGTTACTTTAATTTAAGATGCTTGTAAATTAAAAAATGTTTTAATTGTGACCGAAATGCACAATTTGTGATATTTTAACTACTTAAGATTTCCAAGAGACTTTTAAATTATTAAGTTCTCTCAGATTTCCGTCTAATAATACACTCCGTTGATTTGCGTGTAGGTGGCGCACAATCTTATAGATAGATTCAATCTTATCTGATGCATTAGCTTTTTGGGCTAACTCCTCCAAAGAAAGAGAAGTATTTTCTGCTTTCAAAACTCCAATAACTTGCTTTTGCAGGTCAAGAATATCCGCAGCTGCTTTTTTACCTGCTTCTACACCTGGTTGATGATAAGCATTGATATTAACTAAGCTCGCATATAAACCTACTGCCCTATCATATAGAGCTATTATTGCACCTACAGTCCGGGAATTAACCTGGGGGATTGTCACCGTTATTGAGTCACGATGGTTTTCATAAAGTGCTTGTCGAGTACCTTGAAGGAAACCAGATAAGTAATCACCAGATGTAATTCCATCTTCTATCTCTGGAGATGAATTTCTACGATCTTGAAGGACTTCAATAAAGGTAGCAAAAAAGTTTGATACACCATCACGTAACTGCTGGACATATGCGTGTTGGTCTGTAGAACCCTTGTTACCATATACTGCTATACCTTGGTGGACAACATTGCCATCTAAATCCTTTTCTTTACCCAAGGATTCCATGACTAGTTGTTGTAGATAACGGCTGAATAATAACAAGCTGTCTTTATAAGGAAGAACAACCATATCTTTCTCCCCTTTTCCATTACCCGCAAAATACCAAGATAGTGCTAGAAGTGCTGCTGGATTCCGCTTCAGATCTGAGATACGGGTAGCATCATCCATCTCTTTTGCACCTTCTAGCATCCCACGGATATCAATACCCTGGAGCGCTGCTGGAACTAATCCGACAGTAGACATTTCTGAAGTGCGTCCCCCCACCCAATCATACATGGGAAAACTAGCCAGCCAGCCTTCAGATTCACCAATTTTATCTAACTTACTGCCAGACATTGTAATTGCGATCGCATACTGAGAAAAGTCTAAATTCTGTCCAGCATAAGCTTTTTTCACCTCAATCATCCCATTACGGGGTTCTGGAGTACCTCCAGATTTAGAAGTTACCAATACTAATGTACTAGAAAGACGATTGCGTAGCTGAGTTAAGATTCGGTCTATACCAGCAGGATCTGTATTATCAATGAAGTGAATCGCCAGAGGTGGAAAGTCTGGGGATAATGCTTCAGCTACAAATTGTGGACCAAGGGCAGAACCACCTATACCAATAGAAATAATATCAGTAAAGCGGGGTGCTTTTGGCGGATGAATAGCTCCTGTATGGACTTTTTCGGCAAATACTTCGATTTGCTCGACCACGTTAACAATTTCTTGAGTTAATTCCGGAGTTGGTGCTAAATCTGGGTTTCTTAACCAGTAATGTCCAACCATACGGTCTTCGTCAGGATTAGCGATCGCGCCCTTTTCTAATTGGGTCATATCCGCGAAAGCCTTCTCAAACTTGGATTGTAATGACTCCACAAAAGCATCATCAAACCGCATCCGGCTAACATCCAGATACAATCCTAATCCTTCATGGAAATATAACCATTTCTGGTATCGCTGCCAAAGTGCGGTAGCATCCATAGGGAAATCTCTTTCTAAAAATCTATTTCACAAACAAGTCTAAGGTAAGGTTCCAGAAATTCCTTGTCACCGTTATATACTTTTAAGTCTTCTTCAGACTGCTCGCACTAAACATCTGGCATAGGTATTACACGCAGAAATTTAACAATTTCACCAGTAACTTCTATACCAATTAAGTAACTGCTATTAGTGAAACGGTAAAAAATTCCTTCCAGGTCTAATTGTCTAAGTTCAGGCAAAAAATGCAAATTTAAATTTTGCTTAACTTCAACAAAAGTAAAATAGTAAACTTTTTGATAAGCTTCGGGTGGTAACTTCTTCAGGTCTGTTAAAAAAGACCGAGCATAACGCACTTCCATATTTACACTAGTTTAGTGACAGTTGATTGTTAAATTTTGAATATAAATTGCACTTAATATACAGCAATTTCTAGATAAATGAAGTACGCTCTCACACACTACTATGGGGATATCCTTGTTCTACAGGAGTAACGGTTATACACATTTTTCTTAACAATTCTCCTGAATTTCTTATTCTTTCTCAGTCTTTAGGTGCAAGGGAACTGGAAGCTTCCTCATAAGTCAATATATCCCATGGCTGTTGGGTTTTCTGTGCCTGTTCTATTGCCTTCATTGTGCAAAAGTCACAGTGCAAAGCATAAATAACATTCCAGATTTTTTCTACTTCTTCATCATTTAAGTTATCTATCAAATGATGAATCTTTTGACGCTGCACCTGCATAAGTTTCCCATCAAAATACTTTAAATTTAGTGTTCCCATAAAAACAATAAAGATTACCAAATCTAAGGTGAAAGGAGAAATCCAGGCTAAATCGGGGTGTGTGGAAAAATTTACAAGTATGTCATTGCAACTCAAAGGTAGCTAAACACAGCAATCACAGCTATTTCACATGTAAAACATTTCGTTATATAGCTGAATTTATTTGTGCCCACCCTACTTAGTGTCGTATTAAAACTTGCGTAAACACCTTATTATCCTTAATGATTATGCTTACGTAATTTTGAGAAGATTTGAAAAAATAGTATGAAAAAACGCGTTTTCTTACTTGCTATATTGTTTTGTCTAATTCCCAGTGTTGCCTTAGCAGCAGATGACGCATTAGGGAACCCGTTTCTAACAAATCTTGATAAAGGTTTTTCAGCAGTAGTTAGTTTTATTGGAAATATTCTTCTTTTTGAGATTGCTGGTTTTCCTTTAATCGTTTTGTGGTTAATTGTTGGAGCAATATTTTTTACAATCCGGATGGGATTTGTAAATATACAAATGTTTTTGCACGCAATTGATATTGTTAGAGGAAAATATGATAGTCCTGGTTCAGAAGGTGAAGTCTCTCATTTCCAAGCCTTAGCTGCTGCTTTATCTGCCACTGTCGGATTGGGAAATATTGCAGGGGTCGCGATCGCAATTAGTATAGGGGGACCTGGTGCTTCATTCTGGATGACCGTTGCAGGTTTACTGGGGATGAGCAGTAAGTTTGTTGAATGTACCCTCGCTCAAAAGTATCGTGTGGTCAAACCGGATGGTAGTATTGCCGGAGGACCGATGTATTATTTGTCCAAAGGCTTATCTGAAATTGGTTTTAGAGGACTGGGTAGATTTTTAGCACCATTATTCTCTGTACTGTGTATATTGGCAGCTTTTGGTGGTGCTAATATGTTTCAGGCGAATCAATCCTTTGGTGCAGTTGCGACTGTGGTTCCTTTACTTGCCGATAGAGGTTGGCTTTACGGGATTATCTTAGCCTTTTTAGTTGGTTTAGTAATCGTTGGTGGAATCCGACGTATCGGTCAGGTTGCGGGTACTATCGTTCCTGTAATGTGTATTCTCTATGTTATTGCCTCTTTATGGATTATTATTAGTAACGCTACTGCAATTCCTGGTGCAGTCAGTGCAATTTTCACCCAGGCTTTTTCTCCAGATGCTGCTTATGGTGGAGTGATTGGTGTTATAGTTCAAGGTTTGAGACGCTCATCATTTTCTAATGAAGCTGGAATTGGTTCCGCTGCGATCGCTCATGCTGCTGCTAAAACTGATAAGCCGGTTAAGGAAGGTTTAGTGGCATTACTAGAACCATTTATCGATACAGTAGTTATCTGTAACATGACCGCCTTGGTAATTGTGATTACCGGTGCTTACAACGATCCCCAGTATGAAGCGATAAGAGAGGCTAAACAAGGTGCTGCTCTTACTTCTGCGGCTTTCGGTTCTGTGATCGAATGGTTCCCCATTTTACTTGCCCTATCTGTATTCTTTTTTGCTTTCTCCACCATGATATCTTGGAGTTATTACGGAGAAAGAAGTTGGGATTATTTATTCGGCGATCGCACCTTAATTATTTATCGAATACTTTTTCTACTAGCTGCATTTCTTGGTTCTGTAGTTAATCCTACATCAGTAATCGATTTTAGCGATTTAACTTTACTAGCAATGGCTTTTCCCAACTTACTTGGAGCTTATCTACTTTCTAATAAAGTTGCATTAGAGTTGAACCAGTACAAACAAAATCTGAAAGAGCAAAGAGTTTAAGTAAAGTTCCTCAAATAGACAAATTAAGCATTGATATTCTAGTAAAGGAAATAGAATATCAATGCTTAAATTCTAAATGAAATTAAATGATGCTTCTCTAATACTCAGGTATAGTTTTTAGTTTTTGCAGGAACATCAGTATTTGTAGAACTATTATCCTTTTTGAGACCTATTACAGGCTGGACATTTGGAAAACCTGAAGCTGCATCTACAACTACAAAATTACGATCCTTGATTTTATCCCCTTTTTCTATTTTCACGGAATCTAAAGCAATTTCTAAAGGATAAGTATTTTCTGATGAAGTATTTTCTGATGAAGTACTTTGTGATGTAACAAGTTCTTCCCTCTCTTCCAAAAACCAGTCTAGTTGAGAACGATTAATCTGAGATGGAGACATTTTCATTTCTTGAATTTGTGACTCCTTTTCGGAAATTAACTGCTGAAGATTTGATATTGTTCTGCTCATTTCGTAACTCTTATGTAAGGATTGCTTCCATCCGACAATAGCGTAAACGCTTAGCCCCACTCCTAAACTAAATAAAACTGCTGTGAATGGAGAAACGGTATCCTTTACAGTCCCATTCAATACATCCTGTCTATCCAGCCTAACTTGCAAAGTTTTAGAACCTTGTGTCATAAAAATTAGACTGCAAGCAGCGAAAACTATACTACCAACTATAAATGTTGGTAATAAAATCTTTCTATTATATATGGACATAGCTCAAACCTACTTGTATGCTAATCGATACTTTGTCTTAATACCTATACGTTTACTTAGAAGATTATTGTCAGATATTAAGTGAGGAAAGTAGATATACGTATTTACTATTACTTTCTTACTCGTCTTTTTTAATGAATTCTCTATTACACCCTGACATAAATAATACAAATTTGATAATAATCTTCCAAGATTTGTCAAAATTCGTACATTTAAATATTTTTATACCATATTTCAGATACAAATACTATTTTTTAATACTTTGATTAAATAAAAATGTTTATATAATAATACGTATATACTATATAGTTGCTAAAGCTAACTTTGAAAAGTGGCAAGAAAAAGCCCATTTAGCCAACTCCGGAGAGAATTTTTATATATATAGAATCGAAAAATAAAAGAACCACACAAAGGATGTCCTAGTACATAACTGCGTAAATAAGCAACCTATTTTTCATCGATACTAAATAAGCATTTTGAAAATTGAAATTTTGTTCTGCTTTAGGAGTTATCTCAGGGTATGCAGAAATTACGCGTAGCGGTACTAGTCTCACCCACCACATTTACTTTGTCCAGATTTTAGGGAGTCAGTCGATACATTTGATCCTCTTGTTGCATTAAACCTTGAATAACTAGTTCCTGTCTAAGAGTCTTATAATCTGTGTAGTGAAGTTTAAGGACTTCATCTACTACATTTTCTGGATAATTCACTCCTGATTCAAATTTTTTGGCTAACCATTGTAATACAACTAAACGTTTTTTGCGGCTTTGTGGTATTTCCTTAAGACGTTGTGCAGAATTTTTATTCCCATAGTCTCCTTCTAAATAGGTCTTGAGCACCTTATCTTCCCAAGCACTGTTATCTATATCCTGCACTAGGGAAGCTATTTTTTCTGGAATGAAAACTTCTTTGCTAATATTTTGCAAATTTTCACTGTCTAATTGATATATGTGAGTGTTTCCCTCTGAGCGCATAGTTACCAGATTTAATTGCTTGAGTTTTGTAAGATGATGGGATACTGTTGGTTCTTTAAGTTGTAACAATGCTGCTAATTCTTCAACACTGCATTCTTTAGTCGCTAAAATACCAATAATTTTCAAACGACTCTCATCCCCTAAAGTTTTAAAAAAGCGCAATAAATTTTGGAATTGCTCTCTCGTCATAACTTGATATAATCGGATTAGACTTTAATCTAATTAGAGCTGAATAAAATAGGTGTGCTGTTTTTTGTTTCAGACGGCATACCTTTTTCTGAGAACTGTAAATTAATATTCAATTTTGTAAGGATTTACTAACGCAATTGCAATTTCTTAAGTTATTTTTCAGATTCTATTTTCCGCAGAGTAATCTTTAGATAATTCATGCTTGAAAATAACATCGGAGAGTTACTTTTTTGTTTATGGAACTTGATTCTAAAATCGAGGGTTCCCAGACTAGTCCAATATTTAGAGTTGTAAACTAATAATTCGGAAAGTCTAAAAATACTGGAGACTAAAAATTCTCTTTACTGAGCTAAAAAAGGTTTAGCTTCGATATTAGATTTTATTCCGATAAAGTCTAGACTAGAGTCTAAAAGTTTGTTAATTCATACTTTTACAATAGCTGTAGCTTGCCCTTACAAGAGAAACAAAATAAAATTCAGCCTCACTGTTCGCAATCTTATCGTTTGTACGCTGATGATTAAAAAATTGGTTTATCCTGCTGTGTTGTTACAGTAAATAACTGTACCAATAAGAGAATAAAACACCTCCGCGCTTAAGCATGTTGTTCTTAGGAGGAATTCTCGTAGAATAACCAAATTCAACTTAGCGGTACTACCGATTTAATTTTTGTTGTACTCAAACAAGTATATTTGAAAAGTGAGCACATACTCATATAGTTTTTACAATAGTTGTTCTGTGTGAAGAAAATTTATTCCTAAATCCTGAAAAACTATTTTCCACAAAATAATTATCAAATTTATAGTCTGAAAATCAAAAATTATTTCAGTCAAATCGTTTTGATTTTTGGTTTTGGTAGAAGGTTTCTCCCACATGTGACAATAGAGACATAGATTTAGCGAACCTGATGAAATAAATAACAATTAGCAAATTAGGAAAGACCGTCGGATTCACATCTGATGCTATACAGGTCATTTCTACTGAAAAATAGGTTGATACAGGCTAAATATTGCACAGATAATACCAGATATGAGTATTTGTGATTCCAATTTTTTTCACAATTCATTTTCACAATATATATTTTGTCGAGTAAGTAAATCGGTGTAAAATTTCAAAGTATGTCCAAAGCATTCTTGGAAAAATTTATTCCAGGGTGTGTAACATAGTGAAAATACTTATGACCCTGATTTTTACAGGCTAACGTAATAATTGCGGTTTTCACATTTTGTTATATGGTTTCGTTTATTTGTGACAACCTACTTGAGCATTTGCATACTGATATGGTTAATGAAGGATGGCGATCGCCATAACTATAATTTACAATCGCGATCCTAATAGAGATGCTATGGATTGATGAAATATAGGGTTAATTAACCCCACAGCCGTAATTAGAATATTATTTTTAAACATTTACAATGCTCCCATTTATGAATCCAATTAGGACTGCAAGTTGTAATTTAATGCTTTGCAGGCTCATATTCATAATTCTTTATTTTTAATTTGGAATTTATCTGTGGTTAAATTCAATATCCTTTAAATTCCCTCTGAGAATTTAGCTGTATGGATTTACACTAGGCTACGTTAAATTTATATCCAGATCAAAAAGTTGATTTAAACAATCCTCTAGAGTCTTTTCCATAACCACTTTATTGTCATAAGCAACAATCACTCTTACCAAAGTTGGTAAACTATTTTGTTCTGCTTCTAAATAGAGCGGTTCAACATAGAGCAAAGATTTTTCAATAGGGATTACTAAGAGATTTCCCTGAATAGCGCGAGATCCTTCTCTATTCCAGAGAGTAATTTGTTGCGAAATTTCTGGATCTTGATTAATCAAAGCTTCTATCTGCTCTTGTCCATAAACCAATTGCTGTTTAGGAAATTCATAGAGAAATAATTTCCCGTATTCTTTACCATCCGAACGTGCTGCTAACCAAGCAATTAAATTCGCACGTTGAGTAGGTGTAAATGGCTGCATTAAAATAAATTCTTCACTTGAAGCTGTTGGTAGCCTCATTATTAAATAGTAAGGTTCTACTGGACGTGGTTCCCTACCATAGATTTCTGTAGGTAATTTCCATAAATCCTCGCGATTATAAAAGACTTGAGGATCTATTATGTGATAAATCAGTAAACGTTTGGATTGGCTGTTAAATAAATCTACCGGATATCTAAGATGAGTACGTAAAGTTACTGGCATTTTATCCAGGGATTGAAAAACTTTTGGAAAAATACCCGCTAGTGTATTAATTATTGGATCGGTAGGATCTGCAATATAAAACTTAACTGAGCCATTATAAGCATCAATAATAACCTTCACAGAATTACGAATATAGTTAAATTGATTTTCCCCAGGATCTGAATAAGGATAGCGATCGCTAGTGGTATAAGCATCTAAAACCCAGTATAGATAATTATTTTCACCTTCAAGATTAGTCCCTTCTCCTTTTGCTGCAACTAAATAAGGATCGCTATCATATTGGAGAAAAGGCGCTATTGTTTTAACTCGTTCCTTAATATTTCTACGAAATAATAATTTAGTCTCCTTCGTAAAGTTGCGAGTTAGAAGCATTTGCCAATCTTTGAGATATTCAGAAAATAGTAAACGTCTCCATAAAGAACTAATGGCTATTCCACCTTTACCACCATAAATGTTGTAAACATTTTCGCTACCACTGGGATAATCAAATTCTTTTGTCTTTGTCCCAGTCATCACATAATTATCAGTGATTTCACCATAGTAAATCCTTGGCTGCCCAATCGGGATACTAGCGCGAATTCTATCACTAGATATCTGCAACGAACCTTTTGTTTGTCCGTCATCAACACCAATATCTCTAATATAGTAATCAGGTAGTCCTCCAGAACCTACCTTATTGACAGGACTTAAAGTAAAACCGTAACCGTGGGTAAAAACTAAATGCTTGTTGACCCAAGTCCTTGCTTGCTCGGAAATACCTTCATAGTCGAGTTCTCTAGCAGCAATGATGGTCTGCTGTTTTTCGGTTTGTTTTTTCTGTTTATCGACAGTTTTCTCTTTTGTTAAAGTGTAGCGGTCAATATCAGCATCTGAAAATTTATAGTAAGGTCTAATTTGCTGTAGCTGACGGTTGGTTTCTAGTAGTGGTCTTGTATCCCACAATCTAATATTACGGATAGTTAAATCATTTTTCACTAAGTCATCTGCATTCAGTTGACCTCGCGGTTCAAAAGTTCTAGCTTCTATAGTATCGAGATTAAATGCTTTTCTAGTCAGGGCAATAGTATGTTCTATAAATGGTGTTTCTAGTAATATTTCATTTGGTTGGACTATAAATTTTTGCACCATTGCAGGTAAAATTTGACTAGCAAAAGTAGATATTAAAAGATATAACCCGATAGCATATAACAATTGACGGGGTTGAAAAATTGTTTTCGGACTAACTTTTGATACCCAAAATATTAAAATAATTCTGATTAAGATATAGACTGCCATAACTAGAGCCAAAATGCTCAAGCCAGTGTATATCGGTAAATCTACTTTTATATCTGTATAGCTAGCTCCATAGGTTGCTCCTCTGGGAGAGTATAAAAGTTTATATCTAAGTAACCAGTAACGTAAGCCTACTGATAGCATGAAAAAGCTGACTAACCCATTTATATGCAACCTCTCTTCTAAGGAAAAACCAGAAAATTTACCTTCACTTAAACTGTCGGCAGAGCGTAAGTAGATAATAGTTACCGCAATTAAAGTACAACTTAAAAGACCAATCAGACAAAAATCAAATAATTCCCAAATAGGCAGGGAAAATACATAAAAGCTAATATCTCGATGGAATAGAGGGTCGTTACTTCCAAAACTTTTTCCTTGAAAATACTGTAAAAATTTATCCCAACGTGTTGATACTAAAAAGCTGAGAATTGCACCAAAGATTACAGCGATCGCTCGCAGAGAAAAATAAGGAACTACTATAACCGCAGCAGTCACAAATACAAAAAATACTATTTCAACTATCGGTAATGAAAGTACTGGTTTTCCCTGTAATATTTCTCCCTGTAGTATTTGTCCTTCTAATATCTGTAATAAAGTGTGTAACCAAACCGGTAATTCAAAAGATATTTTAAATAAGGAAGATTGGGGATAAAGAACTTTGAACAATTCCTGACCATAGTAAGTAAGGAAAAACCCAATTAATAAACTTAATCCTAAAATCGCGGGTAAAAGTACGCGTAAAGTTACTCCAAATTTTTCATTCGCGACAAATTGCTCTCTTTTTTGCTTCCATTTGCGACGGAAAAGTCGAAATCGAGACAATTCGGAGTTAGGAGAAATTCTCTTCCATTTGTCTGCTGCAATTAAATTACCTAAGAAAAAACCAACCGTAGTTAAAAAGACTAAAATCCATAATCCAGACTGGGTCAATAGACGCAGTAAAAATGTAAATAAATAACCTACTTCCTGAAACCAAAGTACTTCTGAAACTAGATGTGAAGCCAAATCTATTGCTATCCACACCCCTAAGATAATTACAAATGCTTGGTAGTAATTTTGCCAAACAACTTTACGCATTGGCATTTAATAACAGCTGCTTCTAAGTTTTAATTGTTTTTTACAAATGAGATAATTCTAACAAAATTATCACTTATTTTAACTGGAAGCTTGCACGACCTTAATATTTATATGGATAGATTTTTTCTATGCTTCAATAAAATAAGTTTTTTTTAATCTTCAGTTATATAAAATTTTATGTATTAACAACAATCTTTTAGATAATTCAGAACCTGTTTTATAAATAGCCTTTATATGAGTAATTTAAATAATTACAAGATAGATATTAGAAAAATAAAAAACAAATAAGTAAATAGTGCACAATCAAATCTTTTCTAGTTTATTATTTTATTTCTTAGATTGGTAGCCTATTCATCTTGAAAATTCTTATTTTCAAGAGCTAAAAATAGATAAGTTTTAGCTGGTAAATATTGATTGAAATTAGGGCTAATATTTTTGTTTAAGAAAATAAGAATAAGTCGAATTACTGATTATATTCTAACTCAAATAATCAATTCAATATTTGCCAATAAAACAACAAATCTTGTGAGTGAGGAGTATTTTAAATGAATTCCAAGTTAATCGCACTATTTTTAGCATTAGGTTTAGCCGTAAGCGTTGCTGCTTGTGGTTCATCTAACGAAGACAGCCAAGGTACTGATGATTCTGCACCTACAACAGAACAAACTGAAGGTACTGAAGAAGAAGAACCTGCTGAATCTGATGAAGCTATTGAAGATACTGAGGAAGAAGAACCTGCTGAGTCTGATGAAGCTATTGAAGGTACTGAAGAAGAAGAACCTGCTGAATCTGATGAAGCTATTGAAAGTGGTCAAGATATTCAAGAAGACGAATCTACAGAAGAAGAGAGCGACAGTGCTGAGTAAATTTATCTCTATAGAATCAATATAATGACTCTATCTGAGAATATCACTTAGTTAATTGTATAAAATTTAGCATAGGTAATATAAGTATTTTTCAATACCTATATTACCTATTATTTTATTAATTATCTTTTTATTTTAAAATGTATAGTTAAATTTATATTAGCTTATATCAAAAAATATTATTAATTAGTTTTTAAGAATGAAATTTTACCTATTCGAGCATCATAATTTGCTTTGTAATTCAATGAAATTCAATGAAAAATATAATTTATCAGACTATATTTCAGAAACATAATTCCATTTCACATCAATAAGAAATTTGTGATTACTCTTACACTGTATTAAAGTTTATTCTTAGCTTCTGTTTATAATTTTTTATCCATATGATTCTTTGTATTGAGCAAGTTCTTACCGCTGACGAACTGAGTTTAATTACCTCTAGTATTGATAATGCTGAATTTGTAGATGGGAAACTTACTGCTGGATGGTTTGCAAAACAAGTTAAAAATAATAAGCAATTATCAAGAAATAATTCAGTTGATAAAGAATTACAAAGTATTATTACTGAAGCTTTGAAACGAAATCATCTATTTCAAGCCGCAGTCAGACCAAAAATTATCCGTCCCACAATTTTTAACTGTTATGAGGTAGGAATGTACTATGATGCCCACACAGATAATGCACTTATGGGAAAGGAGAATCCTATGCGTTCCGATGTGTCATTTACATTATTCCTTAACTCACCCATAAGTTACAAAGGTGGAGAACTTTTTATAGATACCAGTTTAGGGGAACAAGGCTTCAAACTAGAAGCAGGTTCAATGATTGTATATCCCTCCACCACCATACATCGCGTAGAAAAGGTAACAGAGGGAAAAAGATTAGCTGCAGTTAGCTGGGTACAAAGTTTTGTACGTGATGCTAGCAAAAGAGAAATTTTATTTGATTTAGATACAGCTAAAAAAGTAATGTATCAAAAAGATGGTAAAACTCCAGAATTTGACTTGATTGCTAAAACCCACGCCAATTTATTAAGAAAATGGGTAGAAGCATGATTTTTGACAATAATTAACTACTCCACTAATTAAATACCTAGCTTTTTCTGACTCTACTATTTTCTGGCAATTTACTCTCCTACTGCTAAATTTCCACATGATTAGCTAAACTGCTCCTCAGCATCAAGATTAAAAAGCATCTGTAAAGTTTGCATACATTTACGTCTAGCATCTACGTCTTGTTGCGATCGCAGTTGTACCATTGGGTCATGTAAAATTTTATTAACAATACCTCTAGAGAGAGCTTCTATAATTTCTTGATGTTTATCAGCAAACTCTGAACCGAGTCTTGATAGAGCTTTTTCTAATTCCTGTTCGCGGATAGTCTCAACTTTTGTTCGTAAGCTACTGATGGTACTTACAGTTTCTAAACTACGCCACCAAATATCAAAATTATTAACTTCTTGGTCTAAAACACCTTCTGCTTCTAAAGCCATTTTACGGCGACTTTCCTGATTTTGCGCGACTACCGCTTTTAAGTCATCTACATTAAATGCTTGAACTGACTCAATGTCATTAACATCTGCATCAATGTTACGAGGTACAGCAATATCGAACAGCATTAATTTTTGAGCAGGTTCGAGTGTCATTTCCAGTTTAGAACGATCAATAATCGGCTCAGTAGCAGATGTGCTAGTAAAAACTATATCGCTCTGTGTAATGACTGAAGTCATTTCTGTCATTACACAGGTACGGATATTTTGTATATGTGAAAATTGCTTGGCTAAATCTTCTGCACGTTTAAGAGAACGATTAACAATACAAATTTGTGTAGCACCTTTAGAGGCTAAATGCTTTACTAGCAAGTGTCCCATTTTTCCCGCGCCGATAACCGCTATTCGATTCGGAGCCAGGTTTTCTGCCTTGATTTGGGCTAATTCTACAGCAGCAGAACTGATTGAAACTGCACCAGTACCAATGCTAGTTTCTGTTCTGACTCGTTTCCCAGCTGTAATTGCTTGCTTAAATAATCTATTCAAAATCGTTTTTATACCTTTATGCTGCTGTCCTAACTTGTGGGTAGTCTTCACCTGAGCGAGGATTTGTCCTTCTCCTAACACAAGACTATCTAAACCAGCAGCTACGCGCATCAAGTGGGTAACAGCATCTTGATGTAGCAACACAAATAAATGTGGAATTAAATTAGGTATTGATAACTTGCTGTGTTCAGCGAGAAACTGATTAACTTCTTTTACCCCGTATTCTGTTTCTTCAGAAACAATATATATTTCTAAACGATTACAAGTGCTTAGAATCGCTACCTCTTGGATATTGGGGTAGCTTAACAGATGGGCGATCGCATTCTCTAATTGTGGTTCTGGGATACTGAGTTTTTCCCTTACTTCTACTGTGGCTGTTTTATGACTCAAGCCCACTACTGCTATATTCATCTGCTAAATTTTAATTACTAATAAGTGTTTGGTAATTAATTATGTATCTGGTTGGTTCGGGAATGAAAATTAAATATCAGGGTGATAATGGGGCTGACAAAAGTTAGGAGCAGTGATTCTAGAAGATTTGTATTGTTGATTGAGACCGCTAATTGAGACTCTAGATATACCAAAGCAAGTTTGGAAAACAAACAAATCAAAGAATGCACCACATGAAGTAGTGAATAAAGATTACAGTCTTGTATTAGGACGCTTTTAGATTCAATATCTTAAACTTCAGCTTTCAAACTTCAGCTTTCAAACTTCAGCTTTTGAATTTCAGGATGAGAAACTCTAGAATTAGGAATTCTAGATTACTCCCCAAAATCAAAAATCTGTATTCTATCCCCTAATTATCATGACTTCCTTACTCTTTCAACCCCATTAATCAACTAAAAACTATTTACCGCAGTTGTATAGTTTCAGGATTTTCAGATATATGGATGGTATCCACAAAACGAGCAGTCTTAGACTGGCTAGAGATTACCAAGCTCTGAGTTCTAGCTCCTCCATGGAAGAAGCGAACGCCGTCCATTAAAGTTCCGGGAGTGATACCACAAGCTGCAAACAGAACCGTTTCTCCATTTGCTAGTTCTTCTGCATTGTAAACCTTATCTGGGTCATTAATCCCCATATCCTTGAGTCTTGCGAGGTTGCTTTCTTTACTTTCCCCAATCAGTCCTGTTTTGACGATTTCTGGGTCGTAAATCAACTGTCCTTGGAAGTGACCCCCTAAGCAGCGCATTGCAGCAGCGGAAATTACTCCCTCTGGTGCTGCACCAATACCCATCAGAGCATGAATATTAGTACCTCCGAAACCACAGGAAATTGCCGCAGATACATCACCATCGCTAATTAGACGGACTCTTGCACCTACATCACGAATTTCCTTAATTAAATCCTTGTGACGTGGACGATCCATGACCACTACTACCAATTCTTCCACAGAACGATTCAAGCATTCTGAGAGTATTTTTAGGTTTTCAGTAGCAGACTTGTTAATGTCTACTTTACCCTTTGCTTGAGAAGGTGCGGCTAACTTTTTCATATAGAAATCAGGTGCAGCAAACAAGCCACCTTTCTCAGAAATCGCTAGCACAGCCATAGAACCATTTTGACCATATGCTACCAAGTTTGTACCTTCGCAGGGGTCAACAGCGATGTCGATCTCAATCAATTCTTCTGGATTACAGAAACTTTTGGCATCCGGACGCGTACAGATACCCACTTCCTCACCAATGTAAAGCATAGGGGCATCATCCCGTTCTCCCTCACCAATGACAATGCGACCGCGCATCTGAATTCTATTCATCCGCTCCCGCATTGCTTCTACTGCTACTTGGTCAGCAGTATTCTTTTCACCCTTACCCATCCAACGGGCAGATGCGATCGCAGCTTGCTCAACTACCTCAATAATCTCTAAGCCAAGTGTATTTTCCACAGAGTCTACCCTCTCAATTGCTTGATTTTACGTCGTTTCCGAATACGGTTCGCCGTTCTCAAGTCTACCAAAGCACGTATACCTCTGGAAAATAGTCTATGTTTGGGTTTGTGTTAAGTTTTGCTGCGACAATTATTAGTTTGCTCTAAAAATTTTGTCCTAAACAGTATCTATGTTCTTTTTGTGAAATTACCAACGGGCTGATTTGTACCAGCTTACTTAAGTATTGATTTAGAACTATCTATACATATAAATACTTGTGATATTTTTTATTGTTATTGCTCTGATTATTTATTCAAAACTTATCTTTAATGCTTGCTAATTCAAAGTTTAAAGTCCTAGACAAATTTAATACAAATTTTCCTTTTCAAAAATTAATGCTAATCGATTAGATTATATATAGTTCAAATAAATTAATGTAGTTTTAAATCTTACCTATTATGCTTGATTTTTTTAATCCTATCTTAAATCGACATCCAGAGCGCGTCCAAGCAAATGTAGAAATTTATACTTGGCAGACATGTCCTTACTGTATACGCGCTAAAATGTTGCTTTGGTGGAAAGGTGTAAAGTTCACCGAATACAAAATTGATGGCGATACCGAAGCAAGAAATAATATGGCAGAACGCTCAAATGGAAGACGTACTGTACCGCAAATTTTTATAAATAATCAGCATATCGGCGGTTGTGATGATATCTATACATTGGATACTCAAAATCAACTAGATATACTTTTGGCAGAACCAGCAGTTTAAAAGTTTGATTCTTAAACTTGGATTATTAAGAAACCCTAATATTTGAAAAGTTGAACTTTTCAAATTCTACTTTTCAAGTTCAACTTTTCAAACTTGAATTGGAAGATTTGAAGTTCAAGATTTGAAGTTCAAGATTTGAAATTATTAGCATTACTGATTTGGGTATATTTGCTTTACCTATGTTGTTTATTGAAAATATTCATGCACAACTGTAGTTAAATCCTAACAGTTTCCATCTTTTTCCTGTAAGAATAATTCTGGGAAATTCTTCTTTTAACTTAGATAATCCGCGCTTACACCCTATAGCTACATAAATATGGAGCATACCCTTTAAACTATAGCTTCATATCTATGATTTATATTTATATTCATATTTAATTCCTTGGGACTGTCTTCTCAATCATAAATTCTATGCAAATTCAATACACAGAATATATTATACATGTAGCATGGATGAATTATGCCTTGAAACTAGCTGAAAAAGCAAGTAGACTAGGTGAAGTTCCGGTAGGTGCTGTTATTATTGATTCATCCGGACAAATAATTTCCGGAGGTGAAAATAGAAAATATAGAGAAAAAGATCCGACAGCCCATGCGGAAATTGTTGCTATACGAGCAGCAACAAAAATCTTGCAAAATTGGCGTTTACACGAATGCACTATGTACGTAACTTTAGAACCGTGCCCAATGTGCGCCGGTGCTATTGTACAAGCACGCTTGGGAACATTAGTTTATGGAGTTGATGATCCGAAAACTGGTGCTGTGCGTACCGTTATGAATATTCCTGATAGCCCTGCTTCTAATCACTCCTTGCGTGTAATTGGAGGCATTCTTGAATCTGAATGTCGCCAACAATTACAATCTTGGTTTACTAATCACAGACATAGTAAAAAATAGCGGACAGAGGTAAAACTGTCCAGGTCGCGTTACACAAGTCAGGGAAGAAAATCTACGGTGTTATTAACTAAGACTTTAATACATCCTACTCTACAATCGGCAACCACCGTAATGATACCAATTAATTCTGCATCTAAATCTTGTCATAACCAACAAGTACATCTGCCATCTCTAGATAAAGTCGTAAATCTTTCCAATGGAGTCTCGCCTTGGTTAAGCCCAATAGCTTATACATTAGGGCGCAATTTGTTAATGCCAATGTTTTTTGGCAGTTTGAAAATATTAGGGCAGGAAAATATTCCTAAAACAGGTCCATTAATTATTGCTCCGACTCATCGTTCTCGGTGGGATGCTTTGGTTGTCCCTTATGTGGCAGGACGTTGTGTGACAGGTAGAGACTTACGTTTCATGGTTACGAGTACTGAATGTTGTGGACTGCAAGGTTGGTTTGTTCGACGCATGGGAGGCTTTCCTGTCAATTCCAAAAACCCATCTATAAAGACTCTGCGGTATGGAATTGAATTGCTGAAGCGGGGAGAAGCTTTGGTAATTTTTCCCGAAGGTGGTATTTTTCGGGATGGTGAAATTCATTCTTTGAAACCAGGAATTGCTCGCTTGGCTTTGGGTGCCCAATTGAGTAATCTGAAAATTGATATAAATGTCTTACCTATCAGTATTAGTTACAGTAATCCTTATCCCCAGTGGGGTACAGACGTAAGAGTAGATATTGGTTCTGTAATTAAAGTAAAAGAATTCACCAATGTTTGTCCTAAAAAAGATGCAAAATATTTAACAGCATATTTAAGTCAAGCTCTCCAAAATTTAAAAAATCAGCAAACTGAGTTCAGCACCCATGGATTTGTTCAAATGTCTAATAGCTAACTAAATCATCTGTTACAAATTAAATATAAATAATCAAATATTAGTTAAAAAATAAAGATAGTTCCCACTTGTTGAGAGTTCCCAGGTCTCGTGGTGATAGATCTATGACTAACAATTGCCAATTACCATTGACTTGAAGTGACAAAAGTTTATTCAGTACTGGATGCGATCGCGTAGTGTAGGTTTTCTTTAGGGTAGTGGCTCTTCCAAGAGTTCGACTTTGCAGCAATACCCGAAAATTATTTGGAGCAATTAAATAAATTTCTAAATCCCCTAAGAATTCGTGGGTAATATCAACGGTGAGAAGAATATCTTTAACTAGGCTAGAATCCGCTCTTGCTACTGGCGAATTTTTGCCTATTGCGATCGCGCTTTTTACGCCTGGGGGATAATTATCTGGAATATTAATTTTCTTATGGTTATATCCTTCTATTTTACGAGTTGTTCCAACTGAAGCTATGCGCAACTTATGAGCAGCTTGGACAGCTTTTGCTGCATTGACTTTTCCATATCCAAACCATTGAGAATGTCCGCTTTCATTATAGCTACCTAAGCGCAGCCCTAGTTGCGGGTCTGGGTCGTGGTCAACAATTTTATCAGCACTCTCTTCTAAGAGACGTTTTACCTGTTTTCCACTCAAGTCTGGATTGGCTGATAAGATTAATGCTGCAACACCAGCAACTACCGGTGTTGCACTAGAGGTGCCCCCGAAATTACCTGTGTAATCATCATTGCTATAGCCAGCATCTCCCAATTGATCTGTAGTCACCATACCTCTGCCATGCAAAGATTCAGCAATTCCTGGTTGCGTATATACAAAACCAGTTTCCTGGAACCACATTCCTGGAGTGGCATTATTACTAGGAGCGCATACAGAAATATGGTTACCCCAATTACTGTAGGCTGCTTTCTTCTTTAAACTAGTGGAAGCAGAAACCGCTATTACGTCTGTGTGTGCAGCAAAACCATTTAACCACTTAGTATTACCCCGCACAATATTTTTTACCCAGCCTCGCTCGTAGACATTGCCATTTACTGGACGATTAGCATTACCGGCAGCAAATAAGACAACACATCCTTTGCCATTACGTCCCTCAGTTGCAGCGCGAGAAATTGCCGCACGTTGACGTAGAGAAAGAGGAAAATAAACAGCCGAAGCTGACCAACTGCAAGAAATTATCGATGCACCTTGAGAAATAGCCCAATCAAAAATATTTTCCACAGATTCATCATCTAAATACCCAGTAGTCCGAATCGGCATTAAACTACATCCTGGTGCAACTCCTGCGATACCTTCACCATTCTCTTCAGCTATAGCAATTCCTGCGCAAGATGTACCGTGACTTGCCTGATCTTTTTCTTCCGGCAGAGGTAAAAAATCCTGGTCTTTTAAATCTTTAGGAGCAACAATTTTCCCTTTCCCCTGAAAATCTGGATGATTTAAATCGAAAGAATCGTCAACTACTGCGACAACTGTTGAACGATTACCGCGAGTAATGTCCCAAGCCTTCTCTACGGAAATATCAGAACCCATTGCCAAAAAATGACCACCATTATGGTTTAAATACCATTGACGAGAGTAAAGGGGTTCTCTTGGCTTGTAATATGGTTGAACATTTACAAAAACATTAGGTTCTGCAACTAACACCTCATCAAGTCCCATTAGACGATTAGCAATTTTGATCGGATTTTCAGTTGCTTGTTTTCCAGTCAAAAAAACAAAAGTATTTGCTAAACCCATAACTTGTTTATATCGTACCAAGCCAAAACGCTCCGCAATATAACTAATATGAGCATCTGTGGATGAGTCTAAAAATTCAATCGCTATTTGCTCTCCCAAATAAACAGATGTTCCAGGATTATCCTTAAAATGGTACACATGACTAGCAAAAGCGATCGCATCACTAGCGCGAGCTTCCAACATGGCAGATTCTAAGTTTTGGGTAGGAACGGCAAACAATTCTAAATTTGCTGGAGCGATTGTATGATGCTCTGTTGAATCAAATAAATTTTGTGATGCTGCATGGCGCTGTACTGTTGAGATATCATCAGTTGGACGCGCTGTGAATTTATCTTCAGCCTTCTCTAAAATTAATTCTTCGCCACCACGCTGTAATATTATTCCTAAACTATTTTTTGGAACACCAGACATAGGATAATTAGATAAGTAAGTATAGTTTTCGTGGCTGCAATTGTCTCATTAATTTCGCTTTTACGGGAACCCTACTTAGAACATTTCCAGTCTCAATTTTCATACCTAACTTTCAGACCTTAGTATGTAGCTTTGCTTTGTTAAATAGCAAAACAGAGTTAAGATACCCGAAGTTTCTTTCGATCCCTGTCCGATTAGATTATCGTTTCACATTCGTTGTCGCACATTTATCGCACATATTTATCTTATGAGATTTGCTGCAACTGTTCCCTGGTTTCGCTTTATTCGCACCGCTTCCTTAGCAGCGACTATCGCAACCTTCAGTTTTTTATCACCTGTTAGTGCTCAAATTCAAAATTTACCAAGTGGTTCCAATCCAGTACAGCCTATTGATCCTAATAACCCTAACAATTTACGTCCTACAGGTCAAAGTAGCAGTTTATTGAGCATTGAAGGCGGCAAGCGTCTAATGAATGAGGCTAGTAGCGCTGTCTCTTCACAAGAATATGCAGTTGCTCAGAAAAAACTTCAAGAAGCAAGAGTTGTTTTCAATCAGCTATCTAACTTCTATCAACAATTAAATGCGAGTTTTTCTGGAATAGACAATAGAGTTGCTACTGACTTGCGTAAAAAGGCTTTAGAAACCGCTCAGATGCGAGATAATGCGACTTATCAATTAGCATTGGTACATAGAGCACAAAATCAACCAGCTTTGGCAGTTCCCCTCTTGGTACAAATAGTAAAAAGTCAAAATCCTACTAGAGATTTGGGTTTAAAAGCTTATCAACAGTTGTTAGAACTGGGTTTTGTGGATACCCAATATTCTGGACCCGGTCGCAGAAATTCTCCTTCATCTCAAAAGTAACCATTTACTCAGTCCTTTTATTAAATGAGTGGTACATTCATTCTATGTAAGTTTGCTTTTACAGAATAATCAAAATAAAATTCTAGTTTTTTTTGATTCTCATACCACCGTCTGGAAAATTGGACGGTGGCTTTTAAGTTAAACAGAGGAAGGAATAAATGAAGGAGATATCAATTTCTCCGCTGGTTACTATCAGTTCTTTTCTAAAAAGAACTTTTGTAATTGATGGGGAGATCCTTACAGGGGAATAATTATAAGCAAAAAGCTAATAGCGAAAAGCTAATAGCGAAAAATGAAAAGCTAATAGTTAATAGTCTATTTCCCACAAATTAATAACTCCTCCTTAATATTTGCTAATAATATAAAAGAAGTTTTTGTATAAACCGTGATGATTAGTCCGCAGCAAGTTGAAGCAATGATTAAGGCTCAAATGCCTGATGCCCAAGTGCAGGTACAAGATTTAACAGGTGGCGGCGATCACTATCAAGTGAGCGTAGTTTCATCCCAATTCGCGGGTAAAGGACTAGTACAACAGCATCAGTTGGTTTATGGTTCTCTTAAACAAGCTATGTCTAGTGAGGCAATTCATGCTTTGGCATTAAAAACTTATACTCCGGAAGATTGGCAAAAAGCAGCTTCAAATAGTTAATCAACTAGTTGAAAGGTTAGCCAAAGAGCATTTGTCATCATTCCAAAGTAATTATTTTGGGAGTAATTATTTTAGGTTTTGCTTCAACTTGCAATAATTGCTTTGAGATATGTTGATACTACTTTTGTTAGAACAATAAATCGTAAAGGTTACAGGAATATTTGCTATGACACCAGAATTGAAAGAGCGTATTGACAATGTGATCAATCAAAACAAAATTTTGATTTTCATGAAGGGAAGCAAATTAATGCCAATGTGTGGCTTCTCAAATAATACAGTGCAAATTTTTAATTCTTTGGGAGTTCCTTTTGAGACAATAGATGTTTTAGAAGATAATGATATCCGTCAAGGAATTAAAGAGTATTCCAATTGGCCCACTATCCCTCAAGTTTATATTAATGGGGAATTTATTGGTGGCTCGGATATTATGATTGAGTTATATCAAAAAGGTGAATTACAGCAGATGGTAGAAGTAGCTTTAGCATCCTAAAGATTCTTGCTCTAAGTATTTTCTAGACATCAGAATTTGGAAAAATCTGGTAAAAATTAGAATTTTAGTTTTCTACTAGGTATAGGGAAGGGGGTGCGCGTTTTTGCTACATAATATGCTTTTCAAATAATTTATCAAAACTTTATTTAAAGCAGGTTTAGTTTTGACTCTGACGCAAGTTTATCTTTCCTCGATAATTCTTCCTTTATCAAAAAAATACCAAAAATTCCCTCAGTTGAATTTGCAGTATTCAAACTCAAATGAGGGAATTACTTTACAATATTTTCAAATATTAGTAATCTCTAGTTTCCCTGTATTGACGGTATATATGCTATAATCTTGCGAACTAAATTCAATGGGGTAAATGGCGAACTAAATTAACAGGTGTAGAAATCATAAAAAACCTTTAGTAATAGTCGTAATCCGGTTCTGGTTGAGTGAGTGCAAAATTGGATGAATCGTACAGGTAACGTGTAGCCTCCTCTTCTAATCGATGTATTAGATAGGGCTCAATAACATTCGTATTTCGCAGTGCGGCTAGATATCCATCCAAATACATCCGCATATCATCTGTACGATAACCGCGATTCCATAATTCGACGAAGGCGTCAGTTAATCTCTGGTAACAGCGAATGGTTTGTGTGTCTTGGAGCATAACTGCTATAAAAGTCTCTTTGGAATGAGGATTGTAAATTATTTAGACCGTTCTGTGAAGTAGTACTTGTATCTGTTTGTAGTAAATTTAAGCTTCATAAACTTTGTACATTAATTCACTACAAATGACTACAGCCTAACTCCATCCTATTCCAAAAAAATCAAGAAAGTAAATATGAAGAAACAAAATTAACACGTTCATAATCGCTATAATCCCGTTTTAGAGAAATAAAATAGAGCTTGGATATTTACAATAACCTCTATTGCAAAAGGATTTCAAGCTATTTAAGAAAATTATAAAATTTCTTTGCTCTCAAAAAAAATCGTTGTTTTATAGATGACGGAAGTAAATACTTACACGTTTGCTTAACAGAAAAATTTTTTTTGCGATAGTTTACGCTATCCTAATAAAAATTTAATAAAATCATCAAACTATCACTAGAATAGGGATTAATTCAAACTTTTTGACAGGTTTGTAGGAAAACATTTTCAACTAAAACTCATAGAAGTAACAACGGTTACAAAACCATTAATAGACACTTTGATACTTTGAAAATCATACACGCTAAGGGGTCTTGCCACCGTGGGTTCGGTTTGTATTGAAATCGTTGAGGGGAATCCCCACTTGAGGTCATTACTTGGTTGGCATTTACTGCAACTAGAATATCGAGTACATCAAGCTGCCAGTATTTATCAAGCAAGGGAAATTTTTTTAAGTCATCAACCGATGTTAGTAGTCTTAGATGCTGATATCCGTGATGGAGATGGTACTGAGTTTTGTCGTTGGCTACATCGTCAACAGCAGCCTCTGATACTGATGTTGTCTGCTCGTAATCAGGAATCTGATGTGGTGTCTGGGCTAAAAGCTGGTGCAGATGACTACATGAGTAAGCCGTTCGGAATGCAGGAATTTTTGGCAAGGGTGGATGCATTAATCCGCCGTAACCGTACACCTGTAGCACCAGCTTACCTAGATTATGGTTCTTTGCAGATAGATTTAGTACAACGTCGGGTACGTTTTCAAGGAGAGTTTATTGATTTAACTCCTCAAGAGTTCAGTTTATTGTATGTTTTAGCACAAGCGGGTGGAGTCCCTTTAAGTAGGTCGGAATTACTGCGTCGTGCTTGGCCTGATGCCATAGACAACCCACGTACAATAGATACTCATGTACTTTCGTTGCGTAAAAAAGTAGAGTTAGATCCACGTCAGCCTAGTTTAATTCAAACTATTCGCAATGTGGGATACAGATTTAATATGGAGTTGCTGAATGTAAATACGGGAGCAACACAAAATAAGTTAGTCAAGGAAAAATTTAATAATTCACGTACAACCCTTGCTGTTAAAAAGTAAAGATTTAGTTAAGTACGTATTCTAAATGTATTCTACTTATCATTAGAGATAGATTGAAGGGATAGATTTTACAGAAGTTAAGCGCCTTATACCAAATATATCTAAAAATATATTTAAATCGAATTAGTTATCCCATCAAAAGTTAAAATCATCATCGGCTTCGGCTTGGTGCATTTTTTCTTCTAGGTTTGCCCAATCTACTTCTAGATTGGATTTGTTAATTAATAATCTACCGTTTTGCAAGTAAAGTATTCTAGTACAGAATTTCTGAACCATATTTAATTGATGGCTGGTGATTAAAATAGTGGTTTGATGAATGTGATTAATTTCTAATAATACTTTTTTAACTAGTTCTGTACTTTCTATATCCAGGGCAGAGGTTGGCTCATCTAGTAGTAATATCTGGGGCTGAATAACTAGAGCACGAGCGATCGCAACTAATTGTCTCTGTCCTAGGGAGAGTTGCAACTCTGTTTTTTGTAACCAGTCTTGGGGGATACGTAATTTTTCTATATATTCGCTAATTTTAGAATCAATACTCTGCCCCGATAGACCGCGCAAAGTTAATGGATAACTCAAAGCTTGTTGAACATTCATTCCTAAAAGCTTTGGTTCTTGACCCAGCAATACAATGTTACGGCGAATTTCCATAACATCAATGTGTTGATACTGTTTATTATGCCAGTAGATATTACCACTACTAGGTTCATCCAGACGATTTAATAATCGTAACAGGGAAGTTTTACCAGCACCTGTATTTCCCACAATTGCAATTCTATCTCCTGCAAATATCTCAAAGGAAATGTTTTGCAAAATAGCATATCCTAATTGATTACCTTTCTTCTGTGAAGAAAGATTTTCATATAGACTAATTTGCTCTAACTTCAGCTTAGATTTATCCGTCTTCCCCAAATTCAATTCCTGAATAAAAGATAATTCCAACTATACTAATAGACCACCGGATAAAGCCGTTGTGACTGTCCACACATCAACTAAGAGTAGTAATAGCGTAAAAATTAATAAAATTCCATACATCCAAGGTTGGGACAATGGATAAACATCTGTGGTATCTATACCAGTTTTCTGTTGCACAATTTTTACTAGTCTAGAAAAACCAGCCACTCGCATCGGTAGTAAGTAAGCTTGATTATTTTTACTAAGAAAATAGTAAACGATTCCACCTTGACCAGTAGTTTTAGGCTTTAACTCTTTTATCTCAGACCAGGGTAAAAACCATCCCCTACGGAAAAGCTTGGGTACCCAAACAGCATAGGATACTTGTATTCCTTCCTCATTTAATATTGTACGTTCCGTTAGAACTCCATACAGTACGATCAAGCCAAAACCGATCCCCAGCCAAAACCAGGTAGAAGGAATAGGTGCTTTTGTCACCTCCGCTAAAAAAGGTAAAGGAAGAGTTAGAGAAACATACAAAGATAATAATGTGATTCTAATTAGAGGAGATAAACGAAAAGTAGTAGGTAATGGGATCGATGTCGATGATGCCATAGAAAAATATTCAGTATATGAAGCTAAAAGACAGCAGGATTCAACTTCAAACTATCTTCTTTACATATCTTCATATTAATCTACTTTCTGTTTTTATTGCTCCAATCACAAATACTTTTGTACAACAATCCAACCAGTAATTGACACCCAAATAAAAGCGATCGCTAAAATTATATTAGTACCAACATGAATATATTTTGCCCAAGGTTTGGCGGGACTAATTTGTGTAGCGCTCAGAGCAGAAACTACGACTAGTAAAACTGTTCCTAAGCCAGATACCAGATGTTGTGATTGTCCCAAAGAGCCAAAGTGACCCAGAGTACCTACAATACCTATACCAAGAAGCAGTAGCACTAAAAGTACTAACCAAATTCCAGTTAGATAGTGAGCTAAACGTATATTCTTTCGTTCCCAAGTTGTTGGAAATTGAAAGTTAGAATTCTGAGATTTTCTACCCAGAAACATTGATAAACCGCTTATTGCTAGAAGCAAGTAGGCAAAAAGTGATAGACCCATTGCCCAAGCAGCTATTCTCCACAGCCATATAAATGATGGTAAATCCATAGTTATTCAAATTTATGGATTGCTCCATCTTAATTGCTACATGATAATCTTTGATGCTATTACTAAAAGCTTAAAATATTTTTATCTAAATTAAAACTTATCTTAAGCCCTAAAAATAAATGGATATTGGGGTATTTCAATCTCATGAATAGGTCGCAGGACTTAGGCAATTGTCACAATACCCGGTTAGTGCGTGACAATAAAAAGCCATTACCTATACTACCTTTCTTCATTAGTCAAAGTGTCACGTGCCCCTACAAGAAAAATGTGCTCAGGACTTACGCAAAACCTACGTAATCCCGTCCGAGACCGTTTGCGTAGCATGTCCGTTAGGACTTTCCGGCAGGCGACGTATAAGCTCTATCGAGCAGACTTCGTCAACGCTACGCGTTTGCGTTAACTACGTTATGCTACGCAAACGCGTAGCGTGCTCGTGCTTAGCTTATGCTTCCCTGCACTACGTGACCGTCGCTTCGGACAAATCTTCCTTGCGTAAGTCCTGGTGCTTTCTTGCTAAGTCCTAGGTAAATTATTGTTACAATTGCCTAAATTCTGTACATGATACAGAAATATGTATGTTTTTTTAATACGTCTTCTTATGCGGGTGATTGATAATTAATAACTGATAATTTGCTGGTTATGATATACTGCCATCGCTTCCGCTACGCGGTAAGCTTGGGTCTTCCTCAAAAGGATAAACAAAAGATAAATTTACTCTCTTGCAAAAGGTTATTACTCATGGCTGAAGCTCGGATTGGGATTATTGGTGGTAGTGGTTTATATAAAATGAACTCCCTCACAAATGTGAAGGAGATGATAATCAATACACCTTTCGGTTCACCATCAGATGCAATCATTTTGGGAGATTTGGAAGGAGCAAAAGTAGCCTTTTTAGCCCGTCACGGTCGTAATCACAAACTATTACCTTCCGAGTTACCTTTTCGTGCCAATATTTATGCGATGAAGGAACTGGGGGTTGAATATATTATTTCAGCTAGTGCAGTAGGTTCCCTCAAAGAAGAAGTCAAACCATTAGATATGGTAGTCCCAGACCAATTTATTGATAGAACAAAAAGCAATAGGGATTCTACCTTTTTTGGTAATGGGATAGTTGCCCACATTGCTTTTGGTGACCCAGTATGTAAAAATTTAGCCGCTATTATTCAAGATGCGATCGCGTCCCTAAATTTACCTGATGTAGTTTTACATTGTGGTGGAACTTATGTCTGTATGGAAGGACCAGCATTTTCCACTAAAGCTGAGTCAAATTTATATCGCAGTTGGGGTGCAACAGTGATTGGGATGACTAATTTGACCGAGGCGAAATTAGCGCGAGAAGCAGAGATTGCCTATGCAACATTAGCATTAGTTACAGATTATGATTGCTGGCATCCTGACCATGATAATGTAACTGTAGAAATGGTTGTAGATAACTTACAGCATAATTCTTTGAGCGCTCAAAAAGTCATCCAACATGCTGTTAAGCAATTACATCAATCTCCTCCCGAAAGTGATGCTCATTCTGCATTAAAATATGCTATTCTTACTCCATTAAATAAAATTCCTACTTCTGTAAAAGAAAAGTTAGGAATTTTGTTGACAAAATATTTGTGAGATGTAATGACAATTGGGAATGAGGAATAGTGAAAAGTTATCAATTACCAATTACCAATTACTAATTACCAATTACTAATCATCAATTATGGTTTAACTAAGGAAGGTTTGAGCTTGTTGTATTGAGCTAAGACTTTCCTATTTTTATTCAGAAGCCAAAAAATTATTGCGAGTAATGATACTCCTCCCCCAACTAAAGGCAAAATGGCAAGTAGATGAAGAATTCCTTTGTGTAAACTAACACCTATTCCTGCACCAAACAGGACTGCAAAAAATGCCAAAACTTGGGCAAATATCATAGAAAACCTCTGAGATAAATGGTTTCTCAATACTGTTCCAGCAACACAACCGACTAAAAATCCTGCCGTGCTTCCACCTAAAAAACCAGCAACCATATCAAAGTTTAATAAAAATCCGGTAACTGTAACAACCAAAGTTAAAACTAATGTTGCTCTAGAAGAAAATTTAAATAGCTCGGTTTCGTTCCATCCAATAAGGGAACCATTTAGCAAACCAGCCAAAAGACCTAATACAGTTCCCAGTATTCCCCAAGTATCTGTGACTGGAAGCATATAGGTTGTTATACCAATAGACGCGATCGCTGTACCAATAATTATAGCTATAGAGGTATAGGGAGGTTTGGAAATTTGTAAAGATGGAGTTGATATAGTTAAATTAATAGTTTGAATATCTCGATCGGAATTAGTTTTTAATAATAATTGACGATGATAAGTTTGAGATGCCATTAATTTTCCTGTATCAATGTTAATTTCGCATCTGATTCGATTACCTTCAAATTTACGCGGCTTGATATTAATCCAATTATTTAAACTGTTAGAGGAGTTTTTCATATCTCCAGGATGGGGCTGAATTTCCCAATATCCTTGAAGTGTAGTTTCGGGAACAAAATTATTAATTTTAACTGTGTCTATTAAGTGTTCCCCTAAAAATTTTGCTTCTAGATTAACCTCTTGGGTATCGAGCTTTGCTTCCGGTTGTCTTTGAGTATCTATACTATTTAAAGCTTTTAAAGCCTCTTCAGCATCTTCGTAGCGTTCTATAGCTTTGGAATGGGTTAACTTCTCCAACCAGTTAACAAAATATAAGCTGACATCTTCCGATACATATTTACGAAAGTTAATATCGCCAGTAGTATTAATGAACTTATGTAATTTTGTAGATTCAGTTTCAGTTAGCAAACTAATAATACTTACACCCAGAGCATATAAGTCTGTAGCTTTATTGAGAGAACGGTTAGCAATTTGTTCCCGGGGTTGAAAAACATTCGGCACACCAGTATATGCAAGGGTGGTATTCTGAGACTCACGGGTTAAATCAAATCCCACTAAGTAAACGCGATTTTGAGAGTTAATCCAGATATTTTCTGGTCTAATATTTCTATGTACGATTGCTGGATTTTCGTTTTGTAAATCGACTAGAATATCTAAAACTTCAGTGGCAATATACTTCAGTCGGTCTGATGTAATATTTTTTATATGACTCAGTGGAGTTGCTTTTTTATATTCCTGAACCAGACAAATGCTTGTAGATGTTTCAAAAACTTCTAAGAAACGACCAATTCTAGGATGAATTAATTCTAGTAAGGCTTGAATTTGCTCCTGATTAATTTGTGCAACTTCACCTGCATATTTAAGATAGCTAAACTCTTCAACAATTACAGGTTCTTTAGTTTCCACACCAACCGCTAAATAAGCTGCTCTATGTGTTTCATCACCTCTATCTAAGGTACGATGAATCTGATAACCATATTGTGAAAAATCCTGCTGTAAATCATTCATGACACCCTTACTGAAATAGTCTTTACTTATTAAGCCCAAAATGGTTAAGAAAATGACTATTAGAATTAGGAAATCATTGAATTCTTATAAATGATTGAGAATTGAGAATTTAATTCTGCATTTTGGCCCCCAAGAGGATAATATGCAGAAATTTTATAGTTTTTTCTCAATTAAACTACTTGATAAACAAAATTCAGACTAGCCCAATGGTTTACATCCAAGCCGTATGAATCCGCTGATAAATCATTGTTACTTTCATTCATGCTTGCCTTGTGTAAGTCCTTTAAAACTGCTTCAGTCACTTCGACAGGATTGGATAATTTCAGTACCTGTTCTTGTCCATTCCCAACATAATTATTCTTTTCTAAAGCTTGAAGAGTCTTACTAAAAGGAGCAGTGCTAAAAATTAACTGTGTTTCACACCAAGAAACTAACCCCTTTGCAACCCATTCAAAACCAACAGTGGTTTGAGGAATAATTCGCGACTCCTGGGGATTAATAACTACATTTTTAAGTAAAATTTGCGTTCGAGAATCCTTCACTTCTTTATCCTGATACCAAGGATATAAAGCGATCGCATCTCTATTAGCATCTAAACCAAGTAGCATTATGTACAGTGGAGTATCACCTTGATTTTGTACTCGATAATGCATTCGGCTACCAATAGGTACAGTCAAGATATCTGCTGGTAAAGATCGTGGAACACCATCTTTATTAGTTTTAGTTTTTTTAACAGATACAGATCCCGTTTGACGTTGGACTAGTACCCGTGGTGATAAACTATTGTTAATTTCCAAACAAGCTTTCACTTTTAAAGCAGAAGAAGTCTCATTGTCAGTGAGTCTCCACATTTTAGCAGATCTGAGGCTATTAAGCTTAGCTTCTAAGCGCTGTACAGCCAATTTTAAAGCTTCACCTTCTTCTCCAACAGTATTGGGAATCAGTTTGCTGCCCAAAGAGAATAAACCATAACGATTAGGAGAAGCCATGATAGAAATGCTAGTTGGTAAATCCTTCGCTTGGCTAGATGGTAGTTTACCAAATACATAATCTGCTGGTTGTTCTCCAGCAATAACAGTAGATATATTCTCAAATCCAGCAAAAGCACTAGTCGCATCTACCCTTTCAATTCTCTTAAGTTCGTGATCGAGAGCAACGACTAAATCAATACTATGGGGTAATACCCGTAAATTTTCCCTAATAAATTGTCCCCGTTTGGGGTGAAAATCAGTATTTTCGCTGATACTATAAACATCAGCTTTTGCTGTCAATCCAGAACGCGATCGCAAAATTAACTGAGTATTCTCATTTTCATTTATTACGGAAAATCGGGAATTACTATTTGCATATTCTAGAAGTTGTGGGGCGATTCCCGCTAACAGTAAGTCTACGACTTTACCATTGTCTTCAATATCAGTAATTACCCCTTGAGCACTTTTAGAATTAGAAATAAGATAATTTTTATCGAAAAGTACTTTTTGCTGAAATTTTTGGGGTTCTAGCAGAGTCGGTTGCTGTTGAGCACCTAAGAGTTGGATTCTAGCATTGATACGAGAAAGACTAACTTGAACGGTTTTAGCAGGAGTCGTTTCCCACAAATACTGGGTAAGAATATAAGTAAACAAACCAGCAGTAAAACCAGAACAGGGAATCTCTCTAGCTAATTGCTTGGAATTAGAAGCAGCAGCCAATAGAACAGGAGGAGCCTTAATAATAGCTTTTTCCTTCATTTGCTTTTGAAATTCTAATTCCTCCACAGCAATTTCCGCAGACCCCGGTGTTTGAAAGACTCGCATCCCTAAACCTGTAGGTAAACGAGTTCCAGGAGCAGAAAAACTAGTATCCAAAATTGCCACAGTTTTTTGAGCACTTTGCGATCGCAGCAACCACAGCAAAGTATCCTCAAGTAGATAATCGACTATTTTTCCATTTTTGGGATTGTCTTTATGGCTATCTAAATCAGAAGTTATCAGAGCATTTTCGCCCGTTTCGATCAAATTACCCACTTTCATGCGACTGCCGTAGCCGCTAAAGTGGAACATAACTATGTCTTCCGGTTTAGCTTGTTGAGTAATATGCTCAACAAAAGCAGTTTCCGTAGAATCTCTACTAGCTTGCTCATTGGTTAAACATAAAATGTCTGACGGATGGAAACCAAAACGATGAATTAACAGTTCTTTCTGCAATTCTACATCCGTCAGACAGCCAAACAATTCAGATCGGCTGGAATACTTATTAACACCTACTAACAAAGCCAACTTACGGGAAGTGGACTGTGCTAAAGCTTGATAATAGCGGTTTCCATAGGAAAACCATTCGGCTTCAGCTATCCCCAACGCCGCGAGTATCGAGCCAAATCGTTGTAAAAACGAACGCCGTTTCATCATCGAGCTCATCAACCCTCAATCTATCCGCTATCAGCTTAAATGGCGGTAGTCTGTCGTGTAAAGCTAGACAATATACTGTTTCAAATGCATTTTGCATTTTAAGCCTTAATTAGGGTTTGCATTGCCCTTACTAATTCTGCTGCAACTTCGGGACGAGAAAATTCTGCTGGTGGTGAGTCTCCTCGACGAAGCATCTCTCGAACCTTAGTACCAGAGAGGTGTATACGCTCCTCTGGAGAACTCGGACTAGTTTTACTAGTTGCCATTTGTTTGGTGCGAGTGCAGTAAAAAGCGTGTTCAAATTTCATTGGTACAATACCCAATTCTTCTGATGAAAATTCATCAAAAATATATTGAGCATCATATGTACCGTAGTAATCACCAACCCCTGCATGGTCCCTTCCAACTATAAAATGGGTACATCCATAGTTTTTACGAATTAGGGCATGGAAAATTGCCTCACGGGGTCCAGCATAGCGCATAGCTGAGGGATTAATAGCCAAAATCACTCGTTCATCAGGATAATAGT
Organism: Mastigocoleus sp.; assembly: GCA_050042865.1. Taxonomy (GTDB): domain Bacteria; phylum Cyanobacteriota; class Cyanobacteriia; order Cyanobacteriales; family Nostocaceae; genus JBCCDM01. Next base: position 38,720 of record JBHJJE010000005.1, on the reverse strand, counting down.
TGTCCATCAAAATTTCGTAACAGCGCATCCGTACATCAGCAGGGATATCATCAGACTTGGTTGCTCCCACCAATGGATGTAGAAACAAGCCATCTACGGTTTCTAGAGCGCATTTTTGAATATACTCATGAGCGCGGTGAATAGGATTGCGAGTTTGGAAACCTACAATAGTCTTCCAGCCTTTTTCTTGAAACATTTTTCGAGATTCAGCAGGGTCAATTTGATATTTAGGAAACTGTGGATGAGCATCTCTAGTTAACAACCAAACATCTCCAGCCAAATTAACCTCGCCTTGGCTGTAAACTACTTTTACCCCGGGATGTTTTTCCTCATCGGTTTTGTAAACATTAATGGCTTCTTTTTGTTTGTCATAGCTGTATTTCTCGCTTAGATGCAAAACCCCAATATATTCTCCTTCCGGGTTATCTAAACGAATATAGTCACCTTCTTTTAAGGACTGGGCAGTTTCTTCAGTGACTGATAAGGTAATTGGAATTGACCATACTGTGCCATTCGCTAACCGCATCTCAGTAACTACACGGTTATAGTCTGCTTGGTTCATGAAACCAGTCAAAGGACTAAAACCACCTATTGCAATCATCTCTAAATCGGATACAGCTCTGGCATCAAGCTGTACTTTTGGTAAATCCTCAGCTTTAGAAAGAAATTCTTTCTTTTGCTCTGCTGTTGCAATACGATTTATTAACTGTCCACCGTGAGCAGGAATACTGTCTGAAGTGTGACTCAAAATACTACCTCTTTTTCCTCAAATTACAAATTTTGGATTAATTATTTATTAATCTACCAAAATGCAGACAATCTGGAGAATTTACAGAGCTTAGGTTTTGATTGTGAACTTTTTATCTTCTGGAATTAATAATTCAGATGGGACAAAAATAGCTTTATTTCGTTACATTATCAGCTATCTCTACTTTTAATTTTTTTTAAATTCTTTTTTGAGGTAATGTATTTTTAATTACTTATCTTTAACTACTTGTATAAATAAATCGTCCTCTCGTCGAGTTGTTCCAGAGGTAAATTTAGCTTTTGACTAATCGTAAACTTTACTCGTGATAAATCTGTAGTGGGTAACTGAAATTGCGATCGCTCAATTTTTTCAGTTGTTTTCTTGATGTACACTCTGCAAAATCCCAGTTCTCGGAAAACTTTGACTTTAATAGAAAAAATTTGTCTATCTGGATTAGTATAATTAGCTACTGTTCTAATTTCTTGGGGTTGAATAAAGACATTAGCAGAATGTTTAAATATATGCTGGGTAGCTAAATTTGCAGCTAACCAAAACAATAGACCCAATACTGGTAGGGGCAACCAAAAATCTATCCCTAAGTATTTTAAAAATTGCAGTTGTTTGAATTTCAACATATTAATTATCAAAGCCTAAGTTAAAAGTATTTCTAAATATTGCTTTAAAAATAGGTTTGTCTATAACGACCTATAAAAAATTAGTTGATTTCTGGGGATAAGGACTTTCTGCCAAAAATCTTTAATAAAATGCTGTGTAAATAGCCATTATTCGGGAGCAACTCAAATCATTATTGCGTGGTTACCTGATTTTGGTATAGGTTCTTGGATTATAAATAATTCCTCTTTCCTAATTAGTGATTGATATTTAAAAAAACTTACTTCACCAATACAAACTTTAATAGCCATATAGCTAAAAAATGAAATTACAATCCTATTCTCAGCGAGAAAATCATTACTTAAACATATAACAATATAACTAAAAATATTAATTAATACTCATTCTTGCTTTCAATTTCTAGAGCAATGTATCGCAAATTACATATAATTTATTGTTAAGCCAATAGGTAAATATTCCCTTAAATAAATCTGATAAATATTTCTTTATCTGAGGAACTATGCTGATTTAGTGCTTGTCTTCCGGTATAGTTTTGCATGGGTTTGATATTTTCTCAAGCAACCGAAATAAAGCTTTATACCGTAATGTGAGTAAATCAATAGTATAAGACAAAATGACTAATCAGGGTTATAAACTTTCTCAGCAGAAGAAAAAATTTCTCTCTAGCAATAATAATCTCAGGACTATTTTGAAATTACCATTAGGATTATCCGCGCTGTTACTAATATCAGGTGGAACATCATTATTACCAATAACCGCCAACGCTCAAAACATTAGTCAAAGAACTGCTTCATCTTTGATCGCACAAGCACCTGCTACTCAAAATATCATTTACGTTAATTCTGAAACCGGAAATGATAGTGAAGGTGCAGGAACTACTCTATCCAGTGCTTATAAAACTATAACTTTTGCTTTACAACAGGCTCAACCAGGCACATTAGTCCAGCTTGCACCAGGTACTTATAGTGCTGAAACAGGTGAAACTTTTCCATTGCAAGTTCAAAGCGGTGTTACCCTCAAAGGTGATGAATCCAGCAAAGGTCAAGCCATTGTAATTACTGGAGGAGGTGCTTACGTCAGTCGTACTTTTGCTAGACAAAATATTACTATTCTTGCTGGTAACAATTCTGTAATTAGTGGTGTTACAGTTACCAATCAAAATACACGAGGTACAGGTATTTGGGTAGAATCAACTAATCCAACTATTCAAAATAATACATTTGTTAATAGTAAGCGCGAAGGTGTATTCGTTACTGGTACAGCTAACCCCAAAATAGAGAATAATTTATTTTCTCAAAATAGTGGTAATGGGGTTTCTGTTGCTAAGTCTGCACAGGGAGAAATTCGCGCCAATGTATTCCAAAATACAGGATTTGGTTTAGCTATCGGTGGAACTTCTTCTCCTTTGGTAGTAGAAAATCGCATTGTAGACAATATAGACGGAATTTTCATTTCCAATTCTGCTAAACCTAAGTTACGTAAAAACGTAATTGAAAATAATCAACGAGATGGAATAGTAGTTATCTCTAGCGGTCTACCCGACTTGGGTACAAATGAAGAACCTGGTGGTAACTTTATCCGTAATAACAAGCGCAACGACCTTAATAATGCAACTCGTGGTACAGTTATTGCCATCGGGAACGATATCGACCAAGAGAAAATTGCTGGTCAAGTAGAGTTCGTCGCTGCACAAGTAGAAAAACCGGTAGGTGAAACTACCGCTTTTATTGATGTACCAGCAGGTTACTGGGCAAAAAGCTATATTGAAGCTCTATCTGCTCAAGGTGTGATTGCTGGTTTTCCCGGCGGTCAATATAAACCAGATGAACCGGTAACTCGCGCTCAATTCGCAGCAATCATCAATAAAGCTTTTTCCCCCCAAGCTAAACGTACTGCAATCAATTTTAACGACGTTAGTCGTAACTTTTGGGGTTGGGAAGCAATTCAAACTTCTTATAAAGGAGGTTTCCTAGCTGGTTATCCCGGACAAGTTTTTAAACCCCAACAGCAGATTCCTAGAGTCCAAGTACTGGTTTCCCTTGCAAATGGTCTGGAATTAAGTGCAAGCGATCGCAATTCCCTTTCGTTTTACAATGATGCTTCACAAATTCCCAACTACGCTAGAGACCCAGTCTCAGCAGCAACTACCAAGCAACTAGTTGTTAACTATCCTAGCCTCAAAAATTTAAATCCTAATCGACAAGCTACAAGAGCAGAAGTTGCAGCCTTCGTCTATCAGGCTTTGGTAAATGCTGGACGCGCTCAAGCAATACCTTCGCCCTATTTAGTGAGGGTACCTAACTAACCTCTGAAACTTTCTGTCTTTTTAAATAATTAATAAGCGTCATACTCTAACATTTCGAGCCATGACGCTTTACCAACTAAACTTTTGTATCCTTCTCCCGACTCCAGAGAAATATCATCAAAGCTACTACTCCCAACTGTAGAGCTAAATTAGGTAAAGTAGTGCTAATATCCTTTTGAGCTAGTAATTGTAGAGTGAAAATAAATGCCCCCAGCATCCCAGAAGCTGCAAATGCAAGATACATAAACTTTCGCAATCCTTTATAGGGGGCTTTTGCTTCTGCTTTTAGACGAGCATACTGTTCTGAAGTGAAGCAATTTTTGCTATTTTCCTGTTTCATGATTTATACTTGTACATCGTATATGCCGACGTGGCTCAGTGGTAGAGCAATCCACTCGTAATGGATAGGTCGCGGGTTCAAATCCCGCCGTCGGCCTTTTGTAGTTAGCCTTTTATAAGTGAGCGTTAACTTCCTTGAGAAAACAGTTAGTCAAAAATAATTTTTAAAAACAAACTTCTCAAAAAAATATTTTCTATGAGAAATCCTACAACGTAATGATACAAGTTGTGCACAAATTCAATTGCAGCTTAGGCTTTCTCAAGTTTTTGAGTAAATCTTAATTAATTATGGTATTTAACAAGAAAGTATTGGCATGCCTTCCTTGTAATCCTTATAAATGAACTTGTTTGAGAATTATCCGATTTCTTCCTTCAGCTTTTGCCTGATAAAGAGCTTTATCAGCCGTTTCTATCAAAGTTTGAGGCGCTGCTAAAGATTCTACCCATGGAATAACTGTAGCTACACCTAGACTAAGAGTAACATAATTACTAACGGAAGAACCGGTATGAGTAATCTGCTGTTCTCTAATACTAGCCTGCATAGCTGCTGCAACATGAACTGCTCCAGGAGCATTAGTATTAGGCATAATTACAGCAAACTCTTCACCTCCATAACGCGCTACTAAATCGGAATTTTTTTGTGCAGTCCCTCTAAGTACTCCAGCAACCTTTTGCAGACATAAATCTCCCGCAGGATGACCGTATTTATCGTTATAAAGCTTAAAAAAATCTATGTCACATAAAATTAAAGATAAAGGCGATGGCACATGGGTGCCCGCCGTAGGCGATCGCTCTTGTGCTAAATTCATCCACATGGAATTTAAATAGTGGTCAAAGCGACGACGATTCGCAACTCCAGTCAAACCGTCCATATTTGCTAATTCTTGTAGAGCTTGATTGGCAGATTCTAACTGCTTATAAAGCTGTGCTTGTTGTAGAAGTCTTTTAACCCTTTGTCGCAAAACAGCCCAGTGAATAGGTTTTGTAACATAGTCGCTAGCTCCTACTGCAAAAGCACGATCTACTGATTCTGGATCTTCTAAACTAGTAATCATAAGTATAGGAGTTCGTTCCCATAAGCTGGAAATAACGTTATTCCCAACCAAAGAATTAGAATCAAAATTAGCAACTGCTAATGCTAAATTATTTCTAGCGATCTGCATTAGATGATCGCAACAAGTGAAACCATCCATAACAGGCATGATGGCATCCATTAGTATTAAATTGGGTTTTTCAACAGAGTATACGTCTAAACATTCCTGACCATTAGCTACATCAATAACTAAGTAACCTTCTTTTTCCATTGCTTCACGCAACATTTTTCGCACAGCTTTATCATCGTCAGCTACGAGGATTAAAGGTTGTTCCCTGCTTATAGATAATGATCTTATGCCTGACATGAATTGCGTTCCACAAAGACTGAATCGGATAAAATTTCTAATTTTAACAAAATAGAATTAATGAGGCTATTTAGCTTATTTGATTAAATCTCGTTGATTATTTAACTCCTATCTATAAAAAAAATAAAGTTATAAGTAGATTTGTAAAAATAATCAAACACTTACATTTATTTGTACAGCTTTATTCAAAACTGAATTTTGAAAGTTTCTTCAACGTAGTTTCCAAATCATCTTTACTCCATTTTTCTAAAGGAGAGGCATTTTTTACTTAAGGCATAGCAAAGTTCACAGTACTTAATGCCTTAATTATGTTGAATTTGAACTACGTTTTCCAGTGAATATTAATTTATATTTCAGATATTTTTTTACAAAAATTCATAGTTTAGATTATCAAATATTTAATATATAAAGATTTAAAAAGACAAACAAATACAGGTGTAGCTCAGAATATATTTTCCAAGAGAAATTTCCGGATTTATAATAAATTTGCGTGTAATATTTGGAGTGAACTTAAGTATAAGTGAATTCATAACAATCGACGTTGCTGAATATAGAGCTTACAAAAATTTATGCAATTAACAATTTTATAGTACATAGATCTCCTCATAATTTAGTACAAAAGAAAAGAGGCGAAGAAGCTACTATTTTATATTTCCCAATTATGGGAGTTTAATTACGATTGTAAGAAAATTTTGAGTACAATGAATTTTCTACAGTCAGAGTTTATATTTTAACTTCTTACTTCTTACATAACCTTCACCATAAGTATCTTTATAGAAGGTCGTAATACTTTTTCCAGCCTAATATTCCATCCTAAATATTAGTGTGATGTTTTTTAGCCAATCCCTTGTTCCAAGCATGACATACTACAAAGCAATGTTTGGCTAGTTTTGCCTATCTTCTGTTGCTTGCTCCCGCTTTAGCTTTGTTTTGAAACCGGCTAGCATCAGAATACATCCTTCACCCTGAAGGCTTAATATACTAATGAGAAGATATTTACTCGTTTGACCTGCTTAACGGTTGCAATTATGTCAGACTCACTTATGTATGAACAAGACTATTTCGTTGTCTTACAAACCAATCAAGCGGAACAGTTTCTTACAACTTCAGAATTACTGGAGAAACTCAAAAGTGTTTTAAAAGAATTACCAGAAGATGAATTACCCCTAGAGTTACAGAATTTAGATTCTTTGGAAACTCAAGCCCAATATTTGATTGACACAAGTTGCGAGTTGGATTTAAAACCCGGAGAATACCTGCAATGGTACGCAGTTCGTTTAGAAAAGTAATATTAATTAAGTAAACCAGACCAAACTAAAACAAATTAATTATCTGCAACTGAATTTTAGTTGTAGATAATTTTAGTCTAAATGTTATATTTCAGAAGCTCTGCTATACGGTGACCTTTGTGGATTTGGATATGCTGGTAAGAGCGAGTTCTATATTATCTTGCTCTGTCTGTGTAACGTCTACCTCTAACCCTGGTCCAAAAAATTTCGTCATTTTTTCTTTTTTCTTTTTCCAAACATCTACAGAAACATCTGGAGATTCAAATTCTAAAATCATGCGGTAACGACCGTCCACATCTTCTTCTCGTAAACCTGTTACGATTGGGAATTCATCTTCAGATGCTCCCAAACCTAGATGAGATACGGAACTATCTAAATGAGAATCTTGACCGTATCTATATCTGGTTATATCTTCTCTAATTTTTTTTTGAGTAGAAGTAGCTTGTTGCTCTCTTAACTCCAATACAGATGGTGGAGTAGGAACAGAAAAAGGTACTGGTTTCAATTCGCTTGTCTTTAGTGCTAATCCTCCTAGCAATAGTGGAATACCGTAAAAAAAACCAGCGAGGTTAAGCGTAGCGTTGTCAACTGCGTAAGCAATAAAACCAATAATAGTTAGAACACTTCCTACAGATAGACCCAGAGTCCCTAAAGAAATTCGGCGCAGCATGATTTTTACTCTAAGATGATTTTAAGATGGTTTCAGTTCTTACTATCATCTGCTATTACATGCAAGTTGCCAAGATATAACTCCTGAAACTACCCTGAAGCTGATATCAAATCTGAAAAACTATAAACTATATTAGACAATCATTTTATATGCTTTAAACTAAATAATAAAATCATCAATGAACTGAGAAACAATATGGATTTACAAATGATTAAAGATAGAGTTGCGGCAGTAGAGAGTAAACGGGAATACTTACTCAATTTGTTAGAGCAACCTAATTTAGGAACTTTAAGAATAGACGTTAATCAAGCTCTAGAAGAAATGGATGAGTTGATAGATGAATATAGACGTACTTTTAATGAGAACGATTCTAACTGAAAACTTCTAATTTAGATAGATTCAGCTAAGTAAGTAGGCACAATTAAGTCTGTGCATGTTTCATTTCGTAAAAGCTGTTTAATAGTTCATTTATAAGCTATTTGCTGATTTTATATTTTGTGACATCAATTGATTTTTTTAACGCCTACCTACTTAGGTGGAGGTAAATCTAAATCATTAAGAAAAGGAATTAAGTCTCTACTTAGCGAAAATTATCATAAATTATTTTTGTAATTTTATATAATTTTCCTAGCAATCTTTCCCAAAACTATTTCCCAAAACTACTTCCCAAAACTATTTTTAGATAGATTAAATTGAACGTAACCTTTCACACTCTCTCTACCTTTCAACGATAAATCAAGGGTTTCAACCATTTTATCGGGGGGAGAGTGAATAACTACAATTGAACTTGTAACCTACATCTCAAATAAAAAGAATAATATAATTTGATTTTAGTTATTGTTTCCCAAATTTTTAATCAAAGTAATTAATTCTCCAGTCGGTATATCTTTCCTACAGTAAGCGTCCCACATTCTCGGAGTATTTTGTTCTGCAGATACATTTTCTTCCAAAGAAGAATATGCAAGAATTCGAGTTCTAGGTGCGATCGCTCTAATTTTTTCTGACGCACTCCATCCATCCATAATGGGCATCTGCAAGTCCAATATAACTATATTGGGATGAGATAGGGTTACAGATTCTATAGCCTCTTGACCGTTACTTGCTAAACCAACTACTTTGATATTTTCTTCTTTAGCTAATGCTAATTGTAGGGTTAAACGAGTTAATTCATGGTCATCAACTATAACAACCTTTAAAACAGAAGGTTCACAGGATAACATTAACATCAAAAAAATGACTAACCTAAGGCAGTAACTTTTATAGTTTATGCGAATATATGCAAAAACTAACTCTACCCTATGGTTGATAAGCATCAAGTATGTTCATAAACATACATAAATATCTTGATATAAACTTTTACTCTTCTTCAAATATCTAAATATAGTCTAAATACTTATGATTATAATATAGTATTAATTTCAGTATTTTTACTTAAAAAACAATAGCAATTTGTACATGAAAATGAAAATTTTTGCGTTATGAATTCCATTCTTTTTAAATAATTTTCACATTAGAAGTTGAGAATTGACTTAGGCAAAGCCAATTCCACTCGGAATAGTATTGTATTGTTAACTTAATATATAGCAGTACTATTTACTAACATTCACAGAGTTCCTTTTAACCCCAATTAAATTAGCACCGACTGGAGCAGACTTTGAAGTCATTGACATAAGGTGATTTTGTGAAATTGCTTCCGTGTGTTCCCCCGGTCTTCTTTGGACGTAGCTACCGTCTGACTGTAATTCCCAAGCTTGGCGATTATCGGCTAACATAACTCCCAGAACTTCCTGTAAGTCTTTGGCTATTTCTTCATCTTCTATAGGAGTAATAGCTTCTACTCTCCGGTCTAAATTACGCGGCATCCAGTCTGCACTTCCAATATATATTTCTTCATGACCGTTGTTGTGGAAGTAAAAAATTCGAGAATGTTCTAATAATCTACCAACAATACTAATGACACGGATATTGTCACTAATATCTTTTAATCCAGGACGTAAACAGCAGATACCTCTAATGATCAAATCTATTTCTACACCTTGACGGGAAGCTTCATACAAGGTAGTAATAATTTGCGGATCGACTAGAGAGTTCATTTTTGCAACAATTCGTCCGGACAAACCATTCTTAACGTTTTCTATCTCTCTTCTAATTAAAGCCAAAAAGCGATCGCGCATATTGACTGGGGCTATTAAAAGTTTACGGTAAGATTTTTGCAGTGAGTAACCAGTTAAAAAGTTGAATAAATCTGTTAAATCTGCTCCTAAATCCTCCCGACAGCTAAATAAACCCAAGTCCGTGTATAACTTTGCTGTTTTTGGATTATAGTTACCGGTTCCAATATGTACATAACGACGAATATGTTCTTTTTCTCGTCGTACTACCATAACTATTTTGCTATGGGTCTTTAACCCTGCTAAGCCATATACTACGTGAACACCGACGCTTTCTAAGCGTCTTGCCCAGTAAATATTATTTTCTTCGTCAAATCTAGCTTTTAGCTCTACTAAAACTGATACTTGTTTGCCATTCTCTGCTGCTGCGATTAAAGCATTGACTATAGGAGAATCACCGGAAGTCCTGTACAAAGTCATCTTAATTGCTAATACATCTGGATCGTGAGAAGCAGATGTAATAAAGCGTACTACAGAAGTAGAAAAAGAATGATAAGGGTGATGTACTAATAAATCTTTTTCTCGAATAACTGCAAAGATATCTTTCCTTTCGTCTATTTTCTCCAGATTTGAACCTCTATTCCCTTCTTTGATCCCCTGAAGTCGGGGATGAACTACAGATGTCCAAGGTATGTCTTTAAGTTCTGGTAGAGGTAAGGACATAAAGTACATTAAATCCCGTAGACCTATTAAACCTTCTACTTCATAGACATCACTCTCTTGCAAATCCAAATCTAATATCAAACGATTTCTAATTAATTCTGGAGTATTAGACTCAATCTCTAGACGTACTGTGGTACCACCTACTCTGCGCTTCCGTAATTCTTGCTCTATTGCTAAGAGCAAATCATCCGCTTCATCTTCTTCAAGTCCCAAGTCCGCATCACGGGTAATTCTGAAGGGGTGATAGTCTTGAATATTCATACCAGGGAACAAGTATTCCAGGTTGTGGGCGATCGCTTGCTCTAAAGGAATGCCTACCCAATTTACCAATTTATCTTTTTGAAAGCCTAAGTCTGATGGTATAGGGATGAATCGGGGTAAAACTTTGGGTACTTTGACTCTAGCAAAAAATTCTTGCTGTGTATCTGGATTGGTCATTACCACAGCTAAGTTTAAACTCAGATTAGAGATATAAGGAAAAGGATGACTAGGATCTACTGCTAGAGGAGTAATAACTGGAAAGATTTGCTCCTCAAAGTAGTTATCCAGATAAGCTTTTTGTTTCTCTGATAAGTCTATATAGTTGAGAATATGAATTCCATTTTCAGCTAATTGCGGTCTGATAGATTGTTCAAAATGGTGCTGTTGCTGATTTACCAGGGGACGTAAGGCAAAACTAATTTCATCTAACTGTTGTTGGGGATTACGACCATCAAAAGTTAATTTACTAACCTTGGCTTCGACTTGTTGCTTAAGGACTGCAACTCGCACCATAAAAAATTCATCTAGGTTCGAGCTAAATATTGCTAGAAATTTTAACCTTTCTAAAAGAGGGGTACGGGGGTCACAAGCTTCGTGCAATACTCTAGCGTTAAATTCTAGCCAGCTTAACTCTCGATTCAGATAATACTTGGGATTACTAAGGTCAATTCGATCGTTTACAACTTTCTTAGACTTCGGCATAATCGCTCAATGGGTAAGATAAACCCAGCCACAACAATTGCTTGATAATAAAATGCTTGAAAATAAATCTCGCTAATAAATATAGTAGATTACTTTTACCTTGATTCATCTACTGATTAGACAGACTTTAATCTAAGTTAATTTATTAACCATAGTCACAAAGTAAAACTTGTTCGTTAATTAACTGGGGAATACCGATCATCACTTTCCCCTCCTTCGTTACAAATTTGTGTAACTATAACTTATTTTTCTCCCTGTTTTACTAACTTTTGCTTCGCAGCAGCAGATATAGGTAATTGTAAATTTTGCTCGTATACAAATTCTTGACTCACCTTGACTCGTCGTTTGGGAAGATTTGTTAAAGAACCAACAGAGTCTTGGGGGGATACACGCAATGTATAGTTTCCTACTGGAACACCATCAAGACGATATAATCCAAATTTATCGGTGTTACCCGATAGTACCCTAGCACCAGCACCATTAATAAGTTCTACCTGTACTTGAGGAATTGGTTGACCAGAGACATCAGTTATTCTTCCTGCTACTCCATATTCGGCTCTGAGGGGAAAATCTAAACGAGTCACAGCAGAACTAGCAACTTCTACTACAGAGCTATTTTTTTGTACTGCAAGTTCAATCGGTAAAGCATCTGCTTCTAATTCAACTACATAAACTCCTTGATTCAAATTACCAATGAAGAAGTTACCTTTATTATCAGTTCTGGCTGTACCAACTAACTTACTTGCACTACTATAAACCCTGACAACAGAACCATCTAATTCAAATTTTTCCTTACTACCATTTACCTTCAGATTACCAGCGATCGCTCCCCGTTCTTTATTAACTCCGCTATATCTGGCAGGAGTAACTTTTCCGGCAGCAAATGATAAATCCGATACTAGAGAGATACTCAAACGTCCATTATCAAAGCCACCAAAACTTCCTTTTGTCCTAGAAGGAATACCTTGATATTCTACTCTAGTAAACAAACCAGGAAGTACCTGCATACTTGCACCAGCAAGAGGACCTATATCACCATCACTGTAGGCTAAACCTAGATTCCAGCTAGGTCTTCGTAAGCTGCGGGAAGTATGACCAAAACCGATGGAATAACGGGGTGCTAAATCTCTGCCAAATTCAGTACCCAGAGATACTTGATAATCGCTATTTAGGTTATATCTTAAATCTGAAATATAAGCATTACCGTAGGTATTCAAAGAAAGTCTAGTACTGCTGTTGGGACGATAGAAAGCATTGAATAAATAGTCTCCGTCAATATCTGGTCTACCGTTCAAGGATAATGTAGAAAAAGGTCTCATCGAGAAAGTTGGTAGTATATAGTTGGCAGAATCACCACTTTGTTCACGATGGCGAGCAATTAAGCCAATATTAAATTTATTACTGAAGCGATATTTTGCCTCTAAGCTGTGATTGTAACGTCCACTAGAATCTTCACTGCTTCGGTAACCTTTAGGTAAAGATTGAGAATTGGCATTAATCTCTAATTTACTTAACTGAATATCTAAATCTGCCGAATAAGCTAAGCGATCGCGAGAATTTCCTACACTAGCAGAGAAGACAACCGGATTTGCTAAACGCCATACTAAACCGGCTTGACTTTGTAAATTATTATGATTAGCCTGTAAGGAACCTTCTAAGGTTAAATTTTTGGAGAGACCTTGACGTACCTGATAAAAACCTACTAAATCACCTTCATTTGAGGAGGTATAGTCATCAAATATTGCATCTTGGACTATATTACCGCTCAATCCTAAACCAGCGAGTTGAACATTACCCTTAGATGGTAAAAGTAAATCGGAAGCATTTAAACGAATTGAACGAATCTCTCTAGGTACTCGTAAATTATTGCGGTCAAAAACTACCAATTCAATTTCATTCCTTTGACCGGTTGGTAGTCTAACATCTATAAATTCATACTTACCATCAAATCCTACCTGCTGCTGAGTTATTACTACACCACCAATTCTCAATTGTACAAAGCTAGCTGGAGGTGCTTGACCGCGAAAAGTTTGTACGGGTCGAGAACGTCTGGATAGTAATTCATTTGCACCGTAACTAGAATTAAAGCGATCGCTAGGTATATTACTGTAACCAAATTGCAATCCGGTTAGGCTAACTCCATTTAAGAGTGGATGTAAACTTACTCTCTGTTTACCTATTTGATAACGTGAAGAACCATTACGTTGATAGAAAAAGTATTCTGATATATTAGGTTGATTATCAAAATCATTATTCATGCGCAGACGAAATGAACCACCAAATAATCTTCCACCTATCTGGGTATAGCTGCGTAAATCAGTATTTCCGCCATTATTATAAATATTTAATTCCTGTTTGAAACTGGAGATACCATTTCTAGGTGCAAAGAACTCTGGATTTAATTCTACATCTAAATCACGAGCTTGTTGACTCCCACCTCTCCAGGGTAAGTCTGCCAGTAATGTTAAGTCGGCAGTGTTTAATTCTATATTGATACTTAGCTTTTCTTTTAATGTCTCTTTACTTAGGTAAGCTACACCTTTAATAATTTTTAGTGCGTCTGTTGATATTTCTACTAATCCTAAAGGTGTTTCAATTTTCAGTTGGTCATCGCTTTTTTCAATCGTCAGTCTAGCGAGTTCTGCAAAATTATCTAAAGGTACATACAGGGTATCGCTTTCCCGTACAATATCTATTGTGCCGATTTCTCGACCGTTAATCATTATGCCTACTAAAAAGGGTTCCCCTGGTCTTTGGGCTAACTGAATTGGAGGATTAAGTGCTATTTCTTTATCTTTATTAATTTGTGCGAGTCTTTGACGAATATTATTAGGAATATTATCTTTTGGTTTATTTTGGGGTTTAGTTTGGGGCTGATTTTGTGTTATGGATTCTTTTTTTTCATCTAAATCTTGGAGTTTTGTGGAAGCAAGCTTGGTACTTATTTGATTATTTATACTAATGTTGCTTTGAGATGAATTTAGAGAATTAGAGATTGATTTACTAATTAGGTCTTGAATTATTGCTATTAGTTTCGCTGCATTTATATTAGTTCCAATTGCAACTTCCTGATTATTATTAATATCTTTATTATCAGAGTTTTGATTTTTAGTTTTTTGGCTCTCAGATTTTGCAATATCAGAGTTGTAATTTTTAGGACTGGAATTATCAGGATTTGAATTATCAGAATTTGAATTATCAGAATCGAGATTACTAGTAATGGTTGGTTTTATAGCTGTAATTTCTTTATTTTGTCTGCTGTCAGACTGATTTTTTACTGGAACTTCAACAGAATTTTCTACTGTTTGATCTACAGATGCATATAAAGAAACATTTATCAGTTCTTGAACAGTTGCTAAAATTTTGCCCATAGTATTTTGTTGAGCTATTTTATCTAATGCGACTGTGGCAGATGAATTTTGTATTTCTATTTTTTTTGATTCTAATTTATTATCTTTATTCTCTGTTATAGGAGGACATGGTACTATATTTTGCTTATTTACAGAAGTCTGATTTACAGTATTATTAACATTAGTCTGACTCGTAACTATTAATTTATTTACAGCGTCTTTTTTTGGTTCTAGTATTGTTGAGTATTTACAGCCAGAGTTAGATTTAGGTTGAGATTTAGATACAGATTTAGATTTAGAAGTAGATTGCCTTAACTGATTTTGCCTATTCTCTATTGACCGAGGAACGCCGGTCATAACTTTCCCACGGTTTACACTACGACGTATTAATGACTCTTGCAGAATTTTTTTAGAAGTTACATTTACTCCATCTTTTGATGATGGAAGTTGTGCTAGATGAGATTCCCCAATTAGATTGAGAGTGACTGCTGGAGGAGTGGGTGGTAAAGCTGCGTAGAACATATTTATGTATATAAATTCTGATAATTCACCAATTTACTGGCTATCAAACTTGAGCTAAAACTCTAGTAAGACAACTATTGTTTAATTGCCTTTTTAGTTATTTTTTAGTTGTTTATTTATTTCTGTAATTATTAATTGATTTTTTGTTGAATATAAAATATGAATTGGTCTAGAAAATTAATGTGTCTATTACGATTCTCATCTGACGTTATACATTATTCTATTAATCCAAAATAATTGGTCTTTTTCTAGGTAAATCTACCCTTTTAGGGCAATTAATTAGGTTGAATTAAATGTAGAATGGGTTAGCATAGCGTAACCCATGATGCTCTCGATAATTTCTAAGAAAATCTTTTCACCAAAGATAAAATTCTTAGGAATAGATTCTTAGTTATAAACACTATTGGGTTAAAGAAGTCAAAGACTGCTTTTGCTTTGAAGGATTATTTGATACAGCAGGAACAGTAAACGGGATACCTTTATCCAGAGGAACTCCACTTAAATCCCCATTAATATCCAAAATATATTTACCAGGTGGTAATTTCTTCGGGATAGGAAGTTCTAATTGACGACGGGTAGAAGGTAAAATCGGATTGATTTGAATAACTCCCGCATTCACAATGTTTGCTGGTAATTGTGATTTTGATTTTCCTAAATTCTCTATTCGTTCAGTAGCTTCAGCACCTGGATATTGCTCAGCTTTCCAGATTGCGTACTGACCTTTTATTCTCACATGAGCATTTCCTTCACTGGAAACATCAAATAAAGCAGCAGCAGTACCATCATCTTTTGTATCTACACTAATTGAATTTAGAGTTCCAACTCTTTTTACTTCTCCAGAATATGCGTAGATTACAACACCTAAACGAGCAATGGTAACAACACTTTTAGTGTTGTTTTTTGCTCTCGCTACTTCCTCAAGATAGAGGATAGCTCTATGCTCTCCAGAATTGGGTTTTACCTTGGGACGAATAGCAAAACGTATTGTTTGTTCTCCACCAGCAGGAATAGTGAATCTTGAGGGAGTAAAAACTATCCACTGATCCAATGTCTGCTCTGTAGACTCTACTACTTTGACTTGATTTTTCTCATCAAGAATCCACGAATGGACATAAGCTCTCATCTCTACAGGTTTTTTAGCAAAGTTTTTAACCTTAAAAGATTGCGATCGCTGCTTTTTATTAATTTCAACTTCAAAACGGGGAGGACTAACACCTACTTCTAGAGCAGTGACGCTGGGTATACCTAGCGTCAAAGCGGTAACTAAACCTAGCGCTATATTTCTAATTGGTTGAAAAGTAATTTTTTGGGAAGTAACTTTTGGGGAATTAAACATTCTAATTTCTCACACACCTTCTGAAAAAACCCTATAGATATTGCAAACTATGTATTTAAAAACAAGTATTTAAAAATAAATACTTCAAAATAAATCTTGCAATAACTATTACCAGTTGCTGTGACGACCAGTAACTATTACAAACAACCACTATCTTTGCGTTTTACACACACTGATAGTTGTCCTCGATAATCAGATTCATTTCCCGTATTAGATAAATTATCGAAGATAAATCTAACACCACCTTGAACTACAACTGTTTTAGTATCCGGGTCGCTAGATACTGTGATAATTGGCAGAGGTTCCAATACAACATTATTAAAAGGACTTCCTTGTGGATTCGTCGGATTAACTGTGTATTGAGCTTCCAGATGTTCTACATCTTCATTACGGACTCTCATTTTCCACAGTTGGGGTAGTTCTCTACTTAAGAACTGATTAAAAGGTACTGGTCCAGTTAATAAGTCCTCTCCAGGGCTGATCATATCCTTGTCACTTGCAAAAATATCTAACGGGGAAATATCTAACTGTTGTGCAAAAGAAAGCTGATATATTCCTGGTGGATCGGGAGGTGGTGCAGTTTGTGCGTAAGTTGGTAACTGGGGTAAAGCTAAAAGTGTTGCAACCACACCCCAGCAATTTCTCAAATTGATTTGAGGAATCATTATCTCAATATCGATATTTGCATGGCAGGCTGGAAGCAGGCAAGAGTGCCTGCACTCCTAATAATAATGCTGATAATTAGCTAAAAAAACTAGTCAAAAAATCAACTGATTCTAATTTGACTAACTTAAAGTTGAGCTAATGCTTCTACTTTAAGTACACCACCTGTATATTGACCGGGAGAACTAGCATTAGTCAGATCAAATGTGATATCTGCACCACCAACAATAGGATTTATTGGACTAGGTGTACCAGTATTCTCACCTGTTGCAACTACATTTGTTATTTGTGCTTGAGAAAAACCATCTGTGTTGGTCAAAGTGTCTTCCGTAGCTGTAACTGTTACATTTACAGCATTAGAATTAGAACCCCAAACTGCAAATAGCTCTTTGACCTCTTTTGTTACCTGGGTTTGGCTTCCACCAGAAAAAGTAGGGTTTGTTTGATCAATTGCAGTGCTACCATCTGTTGTCGTGTTAACACTATCAAAATCTTTATCGGCAGCACCTAAATCACCTTGAGTAATTTGTAGGCTAACATTACTAAAGGTACGTAAATACATTGTTGGTTGAATAGTAATATCAACTTGAACTTCTTGCTCTACAGCATTTGCAGGTGCGCTAATAATTGCACTTCCGATAGCAGCTACACCAGCAATAATTCCTAAAAATTTCTTATTCATGTGAGTTTCTCCTGAGTATTCCTATTCTCAATTCTGGTAAGTTTGATTAACTCTTGCTTTTTACTTGCTTTGTCCAAATCCATTGAACGGTATTAATAATACTTGGCTTGCTTTGACTAGCCAGTTCGTGACTTTCACGAGAAAATCAGTTGGATATTACTTTAAAATTAAAAAAAATATTATCCTTTGATTTATCACCTCCACATAATCAATATAGAAAACTTTTTTATCTCGTTAATAGTTTGGAAAAATATGGTAAAGGCTCCAAGAAAATTAATTTATTCTTATATCATGAAGCCACTTCAACCATTTGGTTATTGCTATTCCCATACTTATTGCAATTCCATCTATGAAGCGTTTTGCAATTTATATCTACCATTAACGAGTAGGACAAATATTTTGCAAATAAATGCTTATAATCTATTCTTTAACAATATATTTTGAGTAACTAAAACTAGCATTGTTAATACTTATAAGCTAAAAAATAAACCAAAAAAAATATAAATTAAGATAAATTTTAAAATTCCCCCCTGTTCATCTTTGGGGTATAATTTTCATTCTAATTTATAAGTTTGAATTGGAGCACAGCCACCGATTGGGAAAAGCCGGTCAATGTAATCTACATTCAGTAAACTCAAAATATATTAAAGCTAGAAATATATTCAGATATTTGTCATTCATCAGTAGATATACAAGTAATTTTTTATGATAAAAATATTATGAAGACTTTATTTATCATCTACGAATATTTTTTACCGACATTGTGACCGAAAATAGACCACATGTAAGGATTAATAACTAATAAAAATTGACTTGTACTTAAACAATCTCCTATGAACGTTTTCACATCAAGAATGTAACCTGTCTTATTCGAGGAATACTTCAGTAGTAATATGGAATTGCCAATGTAGTTGTAATATTTAAGGTAAGTAATAACACCAGTATCAAAGTAAATATACAATCTCCATAACATGGTTTGATTTCAGTATTAAGATTGCCTTTAACTGTAAAAGCGTTATTGAGTTGGATTAACAATTTGAGAGTACAATCTGAATCTGAACGGCAGTTGTATTTGATACTAAAAGTTTTATTGAAGCTGTCAGGAATTTAATATAAATTCATATACAAGAAGTTGACATTGGTTCTAAATGTTTCAAGCAACTCGTCGTCGTCTTGCAATTTGGTATACAGCCGTAACTGCTGTACTGTTGATTTTGTTCGCTAGTGGCGTGTATTGGTATGTCCGCACCACCCTGATAGAAAGAATTGATGACACTTTAAATCATGTAGTAGAAGTTGTAGAGCGTTCGCTCTTAGCGGGTGTGGATACACCATCGCTCTTAGCGGGTGTGGATACACCATCGTTAACCATAGAAACTGACGATGGTCGTCGCCAAATCAAAAAACTTAATCTTAACTTTCTAACAAAATTTCCAGATAATGCCCAATCCGTAGAAGACGACCGCATAGATTTAGAATGGTTTAGTCCTACAGGTAAACTGATTTGGTCAACTTTCTCAAAGCCATTAAATATTCCGCTGCATCCCAATCGTACTGGAGAAACAGTTAAAATTAATACAGAGGATGAATATGCTACTGATTCTTCTTTACTATTACGTCAAGTAACCCAGAGATTGGAAATTGGTAGACAGGTCTTAGGCTATCTTCGGGTTAGTCATCCTTGGTTTGAAGTGACTAAACCTAGTCGTCAACTGATATTTGATTTAGCATTAGGTACTAGCTTAATGTTGTTATCAGTAGCTGCTAGTGGCTGGTTTTTATCTGGGAAAGCAATGGAACCTGTGGGGGAGTCTTACGAGCGTCTCAAGCAATTTACTGCCGATGCTTCCCATGAACTGAGAAGTCCCATCGCTCTGATTCAAACTAATATTCAAGTTGCGATCGCTGATTTGGATTCAGCAGAGGGTGAGGGGATAGCACCACTAAACTATAGTCATAATTTAAAATTAATTGAAAAGTTAACCCAGCGTTTGGGTAAGTTAGTTAATGATTTATTGTTTTTAGCACGACAAGATAGCGGTACTAATAAGAAAAGTTTTTCTACTTGTCCAATAGATGCATTACTCATGGAGGTTGTGGAAGAACAGCAGCTACTAGCTGTAAAAAAAGATATCAGTTTGAATTTAAATTTTATCGATGCTTCCGAAGATATACAAACAACACCCGAAATTCTAGAGACTTGGTTTTCCCTAACAGGTAATTGGGAAGAACTAGCACGGTTATTTACAAACTTGATTGGTAACGCTTTACAATATACTCCCAAGGGAGGAAAAATAAATGTGGAATTAGCAAGAATAGAAATATTTAATAGGATGTCGGGACTTCGTCACCACCGCAATAGTCATCCCCAGCTACAAATCAAAATAAGAGATACGGGTATCGGAATCCCACCAGAAGTCTTACCGCGACTGTTTGACAGATTTTATCGAGTAGACCCAGCACGTACTCATCAAAAGACTGATTTCGGCAACAAAAATACTACAGGTTCAGGACTAGGACTGGCGATCGCTAAAGCTATTGTTGACAAACACCAAGGTCAAATTCAAGTAAATAGTATTCTTAATCAAGGCACTACCTTTATTGTGACTCTTCCTTGCTCACAAACAAGTCTGAACTAAGTTAAAAGAAAACAAATACAACAAAACTAAAACAAAACTAATACTACCGATTCTGATCCTCGGAAGCAAATAAATCTGGATCGAGATAATTGATTCTAGCCATCGGACTAAGAGCACTCAGAACCTGAGCACCGTAACTACGATTAGTAACGCGAGTATCGAGTAAAGCTACTAAACCTTTACTTTCTCTTACAGGTGCGATCGCTCGCTGTAATTCTTTGAGAGCTTCAGGTAACAAATATAAACGAAACCAGTCTTGATGATTTTGTTTGTAGCGAGCAACTCTCAAAGCAACTAGAGGATGTTCTAAAGAAGGTAAAGGTAAAGTCGCAATAATTAATAATTCTGGGGTTGGCAAAACTTTTTGATTCTTTTGCCAATATTCCCAACCGCTAATTAGAATACCGTTTTCTTCTAAACAAGTTTTTTCTACTTGGACTCGCGAACCAAATTCTGATGCTAATATTGCTCCTGCTCTAGATTTCAGAGGCACATCGCCGATTAAAATAACCACTAAGGCTGATGATGTTGCACTTAAACAAAGTAGACTGCGAACTTTATTTATAAATTCTGCTTGATATTGAGGGGTATTAGGTAAAGGGAAACGATTAGGCACATATAATGAAATTGCTTCTGCTTGACTATCACTAGAAAATTTTAAGCAAGTCAAGTCACTTAATCCCATTTGCTGCTGAAATACAGGTGCTTCTGTCTCAGATTCAATCGCACTACCAATTAGCACTACTGGCTGACGTTGCCAAATTGGAGAAAGAATAGAAGCTAATTCTGTGGGAGCACAATGAAGACTGAATAAGCCTTGACGACGAGAAACTGTTACCCATTTCAAAGGAGACACGGGGATATTTTGTTTTTTATTACTAAGTAAAGAATCAACCGATTGATTACTACTTTGAAATATTTTAAAGAATTTCTGCCAATTCTCTGGCAAGTGTTCGGGTACAAATTCTGAAAATAATCGACTTAAAATTTCTTCATCATTTTCAGTAACACCATAACATTCGTATGGATTCGCTGGATGTTGAAAAAAATTTTTCGTCAACTCTACTCTTGCTGCTCGAATTTTTTCGCTGTGATTAGGATAAGCTAACATCAGCTCTTCCCAATCCTGAGCTTCGATAGTTATTGTTAAATATTGACGTACCCAATCTTCTAAATCATCTACCCCATCAATAATGGTAGGGACTCCAGCAGTAAGATTGTCTTTATTTTCTAACTGTAGCTTTAGCCAAGCTTGAGGAGAAATTAATAGTAGTCCTTGAAAATCACTACCAGGAAAACTGTCTGCGATTCTAATTGGCTTATCAATTTGTAACCATTCCTGCAAACGAGGAATCTCTACTTTGAGTAGACTTTGCTTTACAGCCTCAGTCGCAACAATTATTACAGGTCCTTTCCACATTAATGCAGATGCGACAAAACTGGTGCGGTAGCGTCCCTGGAAGCCACAGGCTGCACCAACCTGAATTAAGGCGCTACGCCCTACTCGTAAAGCACGTGCTACCAACCTAGCCATTGTCAAATGGTGATGCCAAGAAGGAAAACCCACCTGCTTTTTAAGAAAGTTATGTAATGATAAATGAACTTCTGCTTCAATCACGCGCTTTTAATTCCATAGATAAATGATAACTATTTATTTATGTCCTGTTTATATTATGTTGTTATCTAAAAGGTCTAACAGTATTTAATGCAAATTTACTTTACTATTTACTGTCTAGCATAAACCTTTGTTGTCATATTTTTTTAAAGCATTCAATCTATCTAATTATTGATTTTTTGCTGATGAATTTTCTTTACATAAATATCCTTTAATAAACTCTTGAGACTTTTGTATAATGCGATATATTACAATAATAATAATTTTGATTATTGATTTGAGGTTTTTTTGGTAATAAATTATAGCTAAAATAAGTTATAAATTACATCATGCATATTGAAATTAAAGTAATTATCTGGTTGAACAAATTGATAATCACTGCATTATTCATTAACATTATTTATATTATAATATTTTAACAAAATCTGCTTTCCGTAGTAGTTACTATGATAAAATATTTCTGATAAATTATATGTGTTTACTTGAATAATTTTAATTTATTTATTGCAGTTATACTACAACAATAAAATTAATGACAAGTAAAATAACTAATCTATTACTAATTTAAATATATTAATAATTTATAATATTTGTACTATCCTAAGATATTAAAATCATTCAAGATCTTGTTATTTTTTTAAGAAGTCAATATTTTTATAGTTTATAGTAATATTTTTTTTAGTAATTCAATTAGTATACTACCTTTCATATTTCGCAAATATTGATAACTAGTAAGTATATAAAAATAGAATATTTTACTAAATATAAACAATTTTAACTTGAACTAAGATAATGAAAGTATTTTAATTAACTTTTAAATATATTCTGTAAAATTGCATATCAGAATAGTATTAAAATCAGTTTTACTCAATCCTTCTATAAGCAAACAAATATTGTTGGAAAATTAATCTATACAGATAATATTTCTTAAATTACAATTATTTAAGAAATATTAAAATAATTTTTGATTCAATCTTGATGACAAAACTCAAAAATAAAAAATGTGATTATAAATATAAATTATACTATTTGCTATATCTTTTATCAAATCTACAAACTGATATATTTAAAAATTTCACTCATGTAGAAATTTAAATAAAACTTAAGACAAATTATCGAACAAGTAATACTAACTTTGAAAAGCATGAATATTACAGAAAACTATACAGATGAATGGGAAAATACCAACAAAGTAAATATCGTAACTGAAATATAATATGATTTTTCCCTAAAGTTGAGTTATATATCTTATATTTTATTAAAGACTGAAGTAATACTGTTCTGTTACCAATAAAATATTTGATAATTAGATTCATATGATTCAGTAATGTTTATCAACTTTAAGCGATACCTGTTTTTATTAGCCAGTATCTTGGCAATTACTCTTTCATCCCCTAAATTTTCTTTGGCAGCATCCGTTGAAGTTGATACCACATTTTTGGCGGTAAATACCCAAGCATATAGTTGGGTTGCTAAACTTAACTCATATTCTGCGATAGAACTAACCCCTCAAATTAGTCAGCAATTGCAGGGAATTCGTCATAGAAGAAGTAGAGAAATTAAGGCGATACTGACTTCATCTCAAAAAATTGAGTTAGAGCACTATCTGCGTAATGGTAACACCTTAAGCCAAGCAATAGATAAACTAGATTTGCAGCCTAGGCAAATTGAACTTATACAAGCAATAGTAAAATTAACTGATTTGAAAATTCAGGCTACTTTATCTAAGTATTTAGACCTCACGGGGCAGTCACCTCCAGCAGAACTTGATGGACAATAATAGGTAATTAACTATTGAAAGTAATTTTTAGACTACATTGATTTTTGCGATCGCTAATTTGATATCTGTTGACAATCAGCTAGGGATATATTCAACTATTTTTACTGAATGTCTAGCATATCTGGAGCGAAATCTTACTATTAGTTGTCGGTTATTGAAAAAAATGAATGTACAATTTTCCAGAGCATATAATTAGTCTTTGCCCTGGAAAAATCTTTAATTATGTCTGAAGAAGATATCCGTGCTACGCGTTTAGAAAAAGTAGAACAGCTACGTCAAACAGGAATAAATCCCTATGCTTATAGCTGGGAAATAACTCATCAAGCAGAGCAGCTACAAGAAAAATTTACTTCCTTAGCTAACGGTGAAGAAGTTGAAAATGAGGTTGCGATCGCTGGACGAATTATGGCACGTCGAGTATTCGGTAAGCTAGCATTTTTCACCTTACAAGATGAAACTGGTAATATTCAACTTTATTTAGAGAAAAAACGTATTGCTGAATGCATGGCAGATATTGATGCTAATGCTTTTAACAACCTTAAAAACTTAAGTGATGTCGGTGACATCATGGGGGTGAAAGGAACTATAAAGCGAACCGAAAAGGGGGAGCTATCAGTTTATGTAAAAGAATATTCTATTCTTACTAAGTCTTTACTACCTTTACCTGATAAATGGCACGGATTAACAGATGTTGCAAAACGTTATCGTCAGCGCTATGTAGATTTAATCGTTAACCCAAAAGTCAGACAAACTTTTCGTCGTCGTGCTTTAATAACTGCCGGTATTCGTCGTTATTTAGATGAGCGAGAATTTATTGAAATTGAAACCCCTGTTCTGCAAGGGGAAGCAGGAGGAGCAGATGCACGTCCCTTTGTGACTTATCACAACACTTTAGAGATGGATCTCTACCTACGAATTGCTACAGAATTACACTTAAAGCGATTAATTGTAGGTGGATTTGAAAAAGTCTTCGAGTTGGGAAGAATATTCCGTAATGAAGGTGTTTCTACCCGTCATAATCCAGAGTTTACCAGTATAGAAGTTTATCAAGCCTATGCTGACTATAACGATATGATGGAGTTAACAGAAGGGATTATTACAACTGTCGCTCAAGAAGTTATCGGAACTTTAATTATTGAATATCAGGAACAAGAGGTTAATTTAACACCTCCTTGGCGACGAATAACAATGCATGACATAGTTAAAGAATATACTGGTCTAGATTTTCATGCTTTTGCTAATCTTGATGAAGCAAAAACAGCTTGTAAGAATGTCGGGATTCAAAATACCGAAGCATGTTCTTCTATCGGCAAATTATTGAATGAAACTTTTGAGCAAAAAGTAGAAGAAAACCTGATTCAACCAACTTTTGTGACCGATTATCCTGTAGAGATATCACCTTTATCCAAACCTCATCGTTCCAAATCTGGATTAGTAGAACGATTTGAGTTGTTTATGGTAGGACGTGAGACTGCAAATAGTTTTTCAGAATTAACCGATCCTATCGAACAGAGAAAGCGTTTGGAAGAACAAGCTGCTAGGAAAGCTGCAGGGGATTTAGAAGCCCAAGGAGTAGATGAAGATTTTCTTATGGCTTTAGAATATGGAATGCCACCAACTGGTGGATTAGGAATTGGAATTGATAGATTAGTTATGTTACTAACTAACTCTCCAAGTATCCGCGATGTTATTGCTTTCCCTTTACTCAAACCAGAAAAGTCCAATTCCGAACCCTCATAAGGATAAAATATTTAGTGCGTTATGTTTATACCTAACGCACTATCTATTTTTATGTTGAGGTAGGGTAGCCTTTGCTAGCAAAAGATATTAAAAATAAATTAAAATTATTAATTAAGGAAGCATCTACAGTAGACTCAAATTTAGAAACCAGATTAGGTGAAATAGACCGTTGGGTAAGCGATGTCAAGCCTGGATCGCTAACAGCGAAAAAATTTGTCATTTTATTTCTGCAACAAATAGTTAAAGATGCTCAAATTTATTTAGACATTAGAACTTTAAGCTCTCAAACAGAGCGGGAAATTTATTATGAGCGCATGACACCAACCGAGAGATACTGGTATGGTTATTTATTTCCCACGTGGTTAAGTCAGAGCGACCCCAAATTTTATATTTGGAGGCAAAAATTGATGGCAGAAGAATGGAGTGAACAAGATATACAAATTATTAAGTCTATTAGTAATAATATTAAGGAACGTGGTGGAACTTTGGTATGGCGATATGTTGCAGACCTGTCTATGGCAACTGATATAATAGTTAGCAGTAGGCAAGGAAAATCACTTTGCATCCAAATAACCAGCCTCCGTAAAGAATTATCTCAAAAAAAATCTGATAACTGGAAAAGTAGTCTAATCGGTTGGGGAATAGAAAGAGGACTATTTCTGAATTACAACCCTGGAAAATATAATTTTGTGAATCAAATTGCCAATATAACCCTGTATAACAGCGATAATCTGAGCACTGGTATTTATTTGGAATTTAGTATGTAGCTACCCCTATATAGAAATCATCCGAATAAAAAATTATCCAACATTTTATTTTTAGTTAAGTAGATAGGCGTTAAAAAATAAAATTATATGACACAATGTAAAATTGGCAAATACATTAGCAATAGGTTGTCCCACATTTTTTACAAAATTAAACATACATCGGTTTTATCGTACCGACTTACTTAATCTGAGAATTACTTTAATTAGTTTTAAATAGTAAATTTTTTTAGTAAATTGAGTCACTATGATTCAAAAAAGAACAAATAGCTCTCAAGAAAAATTAAACAGTTTTATTAAACACCTAGAGGAAGCCCGTAAGTTACAAAATGATATAATAATGTATGGTCTTGATACGGCTAATCTTTATGTAGAGGATTTAGACGGAGATTGGTTAGAAAGGTGGGATGAAGAAGAGCAGAATTTTGTAGATTCAGTTACTACGTTTCTAGAAAGTAATGATGCCGTAGCTTTAAGAGTAAGAAAGCAACTCAAAGATAAATCCCTTCTAGAAATCGCCACTGAACTAGAGAACAGTTTAAGCTTTACTCAAACACAAGATAGAATATTCGCTGTAAAAAATATCTTAGTAGATACCACAGGCTATTCTCAGGTTGGCTGTGAATTGAATGATGATTGTAATACCGTCGATCTATTAGATTTGGCAGAGAAATTAGTCAGAAAGTTGACTGATATTTTAAGAGAAAGTTCTCAATATGGAATCCCAGATTCGGAATAGAATCCTGAATTGTGTTTCTAATTTCAGCGTTGCAAATTTCAATATTTACAATTTCAGAAAGCAAAAATTACCCCGATTTGTTAGAGGTAATTTTTACTTTCCGAATTTATTTAGGGGTAGCTGAATAAAATTATAAGTTATACTTGATAAGGCTTTTCAGGTTTTTTGCTAAGGAATGTGGACAAAATAAAATACATAACTTGATTCCAATACTTAAATACTAGGATATTCACTAGAGTCAAGAATTGTAAGTTAATAAATTTACGTTCCTAAAAAAGATGTTAGATAATCACACTTGATAATAAATTTTTAAACAAGCTTGAAAAAATAAGCAATGAATCTATAATTTTTCAAGCTGTACCCGCTTCTCGATTTATTTTATAGACTTTTTCAGCAGAACCTACTTAGGAAACATCAAAAAATAAATTACTAACTTCCAAAATTAATATTTGTTACTTTTATAGTTCATATTCCCTGCTTCCTTAAATTCAGTAAGATGAGTTTTTCTTGTCTGGAATCCCTCACTCACTAAATTGATCCTAATTAGCAACTTCAGCCATTTCTAGAACTCTGCCATCATAATCTTTTACTAAAAAATTAAGTGGTTTTCTATTACGGATTTTAAATTTTAATCCCCGTCTCTCAACTCGCATTAAAATTAGTTCCAGACAGTCATGATCAAAACAAACATGACGCTGTTGATTTTTATTACCTAAACTAGCTCCATCGATTACGTGCAGCTGAGTATTTTTCTTGATCTGGTACCAAAGTCCTTCACTAGCATTGTTCATTTTATTCGCGTAAGCAGGACTGCTACCCATATACATTGGGTCTATACCCGTTGCACCAATTGTCTGTTCGTAATTGTAATAATAATGTAAAGGAACTTCTGCTGCTGGCAAATCTAGTAATCCTTCATATAGCTGTTTGGCAATTTCTAAGTCTGACACCATTACAGTATGTACTTTAGGAGCACTAGTGAGAAACATCCACATGGCACCAGCATATGCTGCTAGTAGCATTACCATGATGCCCTGGGTAGAAAACAGGCTGTCTAATGGTAAAAAAGAACCAATTATAAAGGAGTTAGATACCAAAGGTACCAAACTTGCTGTTATAACCATGAAATAATTAAAGATTGTATAAAAGAGCTACTTTTGGTTTTTTGAATTTCGACTTAAAGTGAAGTCTATATTTCTAGTGTATCAATAGAACTATTCATATTGTTGTTAACTATAAGCAGGTTAACAACAACTTTGCATTATGCAAGCTTACTACCAAAAGCAAAATTTCCCCTATCATTCTAGCAATATATCTAAATCAGAGCTGTGCAAATCCCTCATTTTTCTGAAGCCAATCACTCCTTGGTTAAGTCCCTATTCAATCATAGTGACCAAGAACTACTAAGTCTATTCCAGCAACATCCTGAGTCTGGAAGATATTTCACAGCGATTTTCTGCCGCTATAGTCCAATTGTTTATACTTTAATTCAACATTCGGCGCGATCGCCTGTGCAAGCAGATTATTTATTTGCTTTGACTTGGCGACATGTTTACTATCATTTAGGCGGTATTGATTTAGGTTCCCAAGAATCCCAGCATGAGAATATGACTCTGCAAAATTGGTTAATCAATATAACTGCTTACTGTATCAATGAAACAAAATTACCACCTACAGAAGCAATTCACTATTCCTTAAAAGCCACTTCTCCCCCAATGTGGTGTTATGTAGAACAAGCATTAGAACAACTACCACCGATGTTACGATTAATGGTTTTAATGGCTCAAACATTTCACTGGAGTGAGACTAGAATTGCTGCTTATTTACAAGCAGAAGGAGAAGCGATCGCTCCGGCAGAAGTAGCAAATTTTCTTCAGGAAGGCTATCTTATGCTAGAGGAGAAATTACCTTCTGATATTCGCGAAATATACTTTAGCGAAAATTAAGACTAAATAGATTTCAGTATAAATACTTTTTTTGTGTTCCCAAAAAATTAAAAAAATACATTTACGCCCATCTTGTACTTACAAAACCTAATTTTAGAAAAACCACGGAAAAATTTTATGGAGCGATGGCATTTTTTATCAACGGAGTCTAAAAATTATTGTCTAATCAAATCAGACACTCCAATCAAATCTAGAAGAAATCAAAAAGTATTTATTTTCTCTGCACTATTATTACTTGGTGCTGTCTTTAGTCCAACGATAGCTAATGCAGCAGATATTACCGAACAGTTACATAAACCTAAAACTAATCGGTCTTCCTATCGCTCCAGAGATGAAGCTGATAGATTGCTACGTTTGGGAGAAGAAAAGCTCCAAAATTCCACTCCTCAGAAAGCTGTTTCCTATTTTTCTGAGGCACTAGAAATATATCATGTTCTTGGAGATTTGAAAGCTCAAGGTCTTACTTATGACTTGTTGAGTCGCAGTTATGTTCAACTAGGTTTTCCCAAAGAAGCAGAAGATGCAGTCCGCAGAAGATTAGCGATCGCTCGGGATTTGAAAGATTTTCGCGGTCAAATTTTTGGCTTAAACAATATGGGTACTCTACTTTTACACAAAGGTGAAACTATAGCTGCGGTCAAAGTATTTGATGAAGCACAAAGTATTGCCAGCAATATTAACAGCATTGAAGGTAAAGGACTATCTTTGAGTAACTTGGGATTGGTTAACTTTCGCTTGGGTAACTATAACAAAGCGGTAAAGTTATATAAGAGAGCGGTTAGTTATCGTCGTCAGTCTAAAGATAGAATTGGTGAAGCTAATACTCTCAACCACTTGGGTCAAGCTTACCTAAGCTTAAACAACTATCAAGAAACCGTACTTACCTACAGTGCAGCATTACGAATAGCTAACTCTACCCGCGATCGCACTAATCAGTTGAGAGCTATTGATGGTTTAGTTAGCGCTCATACTTCAGCCAAATATTATGCACGTGCATTCGATTTACTAGAAAATCGTTTAGTTATTGCTCAAGATTTGCGAAATACTCGCGAACAGCTAAAGTCTTTTGAAAATTATGCACAACTTTATGAACAGATGGGAAATTATTCTACTGCTCGTAATTTTTATGAAAGAGCGATCGCATTAGCGCGTTCTTTAGAGGATTCTCAACAAGAGTTACTTTTACTCGACAAAATTACTCGTATTTCTCAGTAATCATCATATACAGACAGGGCTTACGCAAAAGCAACGTAATTTCGTGATTACGTTTGCGTATAACGTAGTTAAAGCAAAGTTCTTGAGATTGCTAGTCTACGACAACCCTTTCAGGGAACCCTACACTACTTTTCAGTCGCAATGACAAATCTCTGTTGCGTAAGTCCTGTAAAGAAATAGTTGTGTTATTTAAGATATTTTTCTGTTATAAAGTCCCCTGAGCAAAATATGATGTTCTGTGCTTATCTTTATTGAGTTATAAATCGAAATCCCAATATTCATCCAATCTACATTCCGGACATTTTCAGAGTCCGGTTTTTTTATTCTGGATTGTAATAATAACTATTATTCGGGATAAGCTCAAAACTTTATTTTATATTTACTCGTTTTTAGTACATGTCAACATTTTTATGTTGTTTGGGCTATTCACTGCTGAATAAACTTTATTAATCGGAACTGACATTAATAATAAGTATTGTTGAATATTTTGGTTTCTGATTGTAAGCCAGTTAAATGTTTTATTATTGATTTATATTATTAATTTTATTTTATGTCCTTATTATTTTTTATACATATGTTAATTTTTTTTCAGTAACGAAGCTAACAATTAATGATATTTTCAGGTATTTATATTAAGATTATTCTTTAAAAAAACTTATACAAAAACCGGTTTGTATTCAGTTTATTTTTGATTGTAAATTAGATTAAATAGTTGTCTAAATACTGATAAAAGGTACTTTCAATATATTTAGCTATTCAAATATATTTTTTTTACGAGTATATAAAAAATGAAATTATTTATTAATATTGCTATAATATCAACTTGAAAAATTAATTTTTTATTAATTTGTAAAAAAATATATTTTTACAGATTAGTAGCCACGTGGCATAGGTGTATCTCGAGACAGGCTAAGTTCATAATTTTTTTGTTCCCTATTAACCTATGTCAGTTAATATTTTTGATGGGCATTTTTACCGTGCTGCAAATCCAGATTTGCAGGGTTTAAATGACGCTCAGTCATGGTCACATTTTCAAGAGTTCGGTTTAGATGCTGGTCTTTCTTTTTCACCTGTGGTGGATTTAAACTTATATCGTTCTAGCAATAGCGACCTAGAAAATTTCAATAATCGTGAAGCTTTCGACCATCTACAAAATTATGGAATATCAGAAGGAAGAACCTTCTCACATTCTTTTGATGTTAGACATTATCTTAATTTCAATCCGGATCTACAGCAGCAAGGATTGAATTATGAGCAAGCATATGAGCACTTCATACAGAACGGTTTATTAGAAGGTCTTTCAGCAAGTAATTACATCGTTAATGATTTAGCAGGTAATACCTTCGATACTGCACGCAATATATTTATCGATTCTCAATCAATAATATTCAGAGATGCTGTAGGTAATAATGACCAAACTGACATTTATAGCTTTACCTTGGAAGACTCTAGCAATCAACTAAATTTAGTTCTGAATGGATTAAATGATGATGTAGGCGTAAAATTATTTGAGTCTGGAGGTGGATTAATTGCACAAAGCACCAATACCGGAGCAGCTAATGAGTACCTAAATATTGAAGGTTTAGGAAGTGGTACTTTTTATCTAGAAGTTTCTTTAAATACTACCAGTGGTTACACAAACTATAATCTCAATTTATCTGTCTCAGAGACGCTTTCTGAAGCTGAACCTGCAACCCCAGAAAACTCTACTGCAATAAGCTATGAAAGTGATTTTATAGACGATGTGGTCAATCTGACGAATGAAAAGCGTCATGAAGCTGGATTAGAGTCTTTGACTTTGAATACACAATTAAGTTCTATATCTCAAGCACATAGTCAAGATATGGCACTAAATGATTTTTTTGATCATACCAGTTCTAATGGTAATTCTTCTGTTGAACGTGCCATAAATCAAGGCTATTCAAAACCATATATCGGAGAAAATATTGCTGCTGGTTATAGTTCTGCTGAAGAATTAGTAGAGTCTTGGATGCAGAGTCCTACACATCGAGAGAACATACTCAATCCCTATTATCAAGAAATTGGAATCGGTTTCTATTATTTAGAAAATGATACTGGGAATGTTAACTATAACTATTACGTGACTCAAAATTTTAGTACTTGATGGGAATCAAAAATGGAAACAAAATAACGTATCGTTTGCTAAATTATCCAGCCTTTTACCATTTAGAGATTATTCCATTTTTTTGCTGAAATAATAGCTGAAGTACAAAGCCATAATAGATTTTAAATCTAGCTGTTCTTTCTTCAAATTTAGAAAAAAATACCTTCAACCTTAGAAGAAAACAGTTAGATTGTTACTTGTATAAGCCAGATACTTTTGACTTTGGCAGATTATAACTGTATAATCTAGCTTTGCTGTTTGAGGAATTTGAAAATTATAAGAATTCCAACTTTAATATATGTAATATAGAATTATAAACAATATTAGACTATAGATAATAAATACAGCTACAATAAACTTGGGCTTTTCTTGATGATAGTTGAAATAGATTCAAAATTGTCAACTTAATTTAGACAAGCGTAATCATAATAGTTCATCAGCTTGTTCCATGGGAGCTATCAGTTATGGGTGAGGCAAAACGCCGCAAGATGGCATTAGGCGAGCAATATGGTAAAGAGGCTAGAATTTTACCTTGGATACCTATTACTAAAAGTCAGGCTCAAACATCTGTAAAGGTCGCTAATCGTTTAGCGGGTATTGGTATTGCTTTAACGGTAGTCGCTTGGATAACTATCCGTTTCATTGGACCATCTTTCGGCTGGTGGCAAACTTACGACTAATCGGTTTTAGCTGATTAAGGTTTTGCTTTACCTATATTAAAGTATCTTAAAGTCCTAATAGAGTTGAAAAACTTATACTTCGATATTTATCATAGGTATCTACGTATCATTGTTTTCTAAATTCTATTTTACACAAGTTGATACTTTTATTATTAAATCTTGATTATTAAAATCTCATATACTTTACGATTATTAATGAGTGAATTTACTTAATTCACCCATTAATAAAACTGAACATGTATATGTATATTCACATATACACGTAAATATTCGTATTATTTTTTTGTAATTTCCATGAGTCATACATACAGTTAGTTTGTGCACTCCATGCAGTTAAAAAAATTAAGTATTTGGTTAGATTTTTGATGATATCAATTTTTAATTTATACTTAACGGGAGTAAATCTGTATAACAATTATCACTATTTTAAGTCTTCATCATGTCTAGATACATAATCGATATTTTGATTTCTTAATTGCACATTCGCATTTAATGGGAAATAATTAGGGCGAAGATGATTTACTCAACTCCCGTAAGAAAAAAGTTTTTACAGCATATGGGAACTATCTGCACGGTTACAGAGTTGCTCCAGCCACCCTACAACACACAATTCACTTCACCAACTACAAAACAACACTTCTATCCATTGTGTCATGGCTGCTGTTAATATTTCCCAGACATAGAATGGGAGAAAATTTTAGGTCACGAAAATTCCAATGAATTTACTTTTACTAAGCATCGTAAATTATAATTGCCAAACCTGGAGCTAGGTTTCTAGATGATCACCAATTATTGCTAGGATTACCGGGAGTACAGTTAAGATGCTGACGGGGTCGCATATATGAAAGAACGTTGAATTCTGCAATAATCACTATTTTAATCACCCCTGCCGAAATGGCAACATCATTTAAGATTATTTAGGTATTATCTTTGAGTAAGCTGCTGCTCAAGTCTTCATAGTGATGGAGACTAAAATTTGACATTTTGCTATTTTAAGTACAGATTTTATCTTCTAAAGCAATCAAAAATATTACAATTAGGATTTTACTGAATTTGAAGAATCACTATGCAACAAAACTAATTAGTTATTCTCTCTGACCATTAAATAGGCAGATAATCTAAGTAATAATAAGTATTAACGAGTAAAATTTAGCTCTACAGCATTTAGGCAATAATATGCCTAATATATTTAATTAGCTAGGACTTGACTTGCACAAAAAATAAGCTACTCTTAAAGCGGATTGTATTATTCTTGATTTTAATTCTGAAAGAATTTTCTAAAAAGAAACTTAAACATGCAAAACTTGTCGGATAAACTTAGCTCATAAAGTGAATATTCTGATACAGCAAGCCAAGCCAGCATAAATTACCTTTAGCAAGGTAACTTATTTACGAATTGAGTTTCTTTAACTTTATCTGGAAATTGTAATGAATAGTTTACAATACCAGTTGATGAGCAAATCTAAAGAAAATATAAAATAGATTAAAAACACATTTGGTGTTTGGAGGAAAAAGTGTTTTTGAGATTAGCACAGCAACATCGACAATTTGTTCAAGACCTAGTAATGAATTTGAAAGCTCTGGCAATAGTTTTAGAGCGACGCGGTTATCCTGCATCTTGCTATACCTGTGGGGATCAAATGAACAGTGCGTCTTTTATGGTTAGCCTGGGAGAAAATCATTTGATTCGTTTCTTAGTATCCGATTATGGAATAACCTGGACAGAGATGAGAGATGACCGAGAATTAATGAAGTTAGAAGGTGCAGAAGCTGTAAATCAGCTACAAGAGCTTGCAAATCTTGTCAAGCACCCTTTACCTGCAACATCATCTCAAGTTCTTGTAAAACACTCTTAACAATGTGTCTTTTTGTAAATTTTAAGATTAGAAGGCTAATTGGGAATTGCCGGTCAAGTATTTTCTTTACCTGTTCTGCTAAAAGATATTAACTTCATCAGGTATTACCCAAAATCCTCTAATCAAGCAGGTTGAATTATATTGAATGTTAATGTAAGTATGTCCGGTAAATACCTATGTAAATACCTGTATATATTTAGCTGGCTAAAGAATAACTGTAGAAAAGTTTATAGAAGATAGAAAAAATATCTATTATTTTTTTCACACTCCTTGTGAGATTCAAAAGTGAAATCCTTAGTTTAAGGAATTATTATGTAATTTTTTACACTTAAGACATGATAAGTTTTCCTGAAGAAAGTGAAGAATAAAACTTATTGATTAATATCTGCACCTCAAAATTATTAATAGCCAATCAAAGAAGATAGGGCAACTGAAGAAAGAACCTATTTAACCTATATTAATATGGTTCAGAATAAGAAGAATTTTAGGCTGTGTTTCCTTTTTCAATTCGACTCATTACCCCACTACATTAACTTTACAGGGTTTGCATCTAATCTGCCAGGGACTACAAGACCCTGTCTAATAGCAAAAATTCCTATAAATCGCACTGAAGTAATATTCTTCATAAATTGTGCATAAATTATGTGGTGGACTATTACGCTATTTTTTATTGTCAGCCGGAACTGAATTGTATTCTGTTCTAGACTATAGAGTAGGGGTTGTGCGATCGCAAAACTCCTACTCTATAGTTTCTTGTAAAATTTCTATCAGAGATATACTCTCATCCCAGAAGGCTATTGCTATCCTATGTTAAGTATCAGAAAAACTTAATGAATATCACAAAAAGCTAGAATGTCCTCAGAAAAATCTAACCAACCGAAATTACCTACTAGCGCAATCGATAATCTGACAAACCAAGGATTTAAGAACTGGTTTGAATATCCAATCAAAGTATATCCTCATCATACTGACTATTTAGGTATCGTCTGGCATGGTTCTTATCTGACTTGGATGGAAGAAGCACGAGTAGAGTGTTTGCGTTCTATAGGGGTTGAGTACTCCGATTTAGTTGCTTTAGGATGTGATTTACCAGTTTTAGAGTTATCAATTCGCTATCATCACTCTTTGGAGCTAGGACAAACTGCATTAGTTAAAACCCGTATTTCTGAAGCTACGGGTGTAGAGATTAATTGGGATTATGCTATCGTTTCTCCTAATGAACAAGAGCTTTACGTTACAGCTCAGGTTGTTCTAGTAGCTTTAGACCGGGAAAGAGGTAAAACTATGCGTCAATTACCTCCCGATGTCAAAGATGTGTTTGCACGAATTACCTCTGCTGTTAAATAAGCGATCGCTTACAGCAGGAGCGGGTGCTACTGCACCATCGCCTATAATGAAAACCTATATGTCATTGTTTTTTGAATGGGGATTTTATTGAGTCCCCACTTTTACTTACTTAAGCATTATTCGAGATAAGCTCAAACCTTTATTGTGTAGTTGCTTGCTAAGGGTATACGTCAACGTGTTTGTTTTGTTTAAGCTACTGACAGTTGAATAAGCGTCCTTAATCCGAACTGACGTTACTTATCTATACATCGAAAGTTTTGGTAGTTTTTGAAGCTTTGGCTATTTTGCTATTACTTAAGAAAACTGGTTTCAATTTCTCTTATTGAAATCTGGAAGCAGTTGCTTACCATCTGCATCATTAATGTACTGGAATGCTAGTTGAGTAAATTCTAAGATTTTATTCCAGATATCAAAAGGGCTAATGTCAAAGCCAACTTTAAGTAGAACAATGATTGCAGCAACCACAAAGGCTGTACTCACAGTAGTTCTTACGACTTTCACTAAAAACGTGAATATCAGCCAAGCTACGATTAGAGTAAGAATAATCATAGATAATTCCTTAAAAATTACCGCATATTAGGAAAAATAATTTTAATCACAGAAATCTGCATCTAAGAAATAGTATAATAACCTAATTTTGGAATTATTTCTTATTGTCTTTTTTGAATCATGTTTGGAAATAAAGTTAAAAAAGAATAAAAATATCAGCTATTAAAAATTCTGTTGATTAAGTTATCACAACTATATGAATATAACTTAATTGATGCATAATCACTAGTATTTTAATTTACACTAAATTTAAGTACTCAACTTCAATAATCCAACTGTAGTGATGAGTATTGGAATCTTTTGAAAATGCTTTTTTAAGTAGAGACACCGTGTATAGTGTCTCTAAAAACTCATTGTGTTAGTACAAAAAAACAGATTTTATATACATATAGAAATCATACGTATCCACAAATGCTATTGCTTTTACGCCAAAATTAGTTATTTACTTGCACTTGCGCGGATAACTTTAGATAACTTAAATCTGTTATCGGGATAAGACTTTAGATGTAGAAATTTTTAAATTTTTAGCTACACAAAGAGCTTCCTGTCTTGCCCATTTATCTGCCGCCACGATATCATCCAAGCTAGGTTGAGAACTGTTATTGTTGCGGTGGCGATCGCACACTTTTTCAATACATTTAGGAATATCTAAAAACTTGATTTTTTCTTCCAAGAATAGTGCCACAGCTTGTTCATTAGCAGCATTTAATACAGCCGGCATTGAACCACCCGCCCTTCCAGCAGCGTAGGCTAAATTCATACAGGGATATTTTTCGTGGTCAGGTTCACGGAAAGTTAAATCTCCTGATTTGACTAAATCTAAACGCTTCCAGTCAGTATAAATACGTTCTGGGTAAGATAGAGCATAAAGTAAAGGTAAGCGCATATCTGGCCATCCTAACTGAGCTAATACTGAAGTATCCTGAAGTTCGATCAAGGAATGAATTATACTCTGAGGATGAATAACTATATCAATATCTGAGTAATCTAAACCAAAGAGGAAATGTGCCTCAATTACTTCTAAGCCTTTATTCATCAATGTTGCAGAATCTATAGTGATTTTACGCCCCATCGACCAATTGGGATGCTTCAGAGCATCTGCAACGCTAACCGAGGCTAACTTTTGGGTTTCCCAATCGCGAAAAGCACCACCAGAGGCAGTTAGTAAAATTCGTCTCAAGCCTCCTTCTGGAATTCCTTGTAAGCATTGAAAAATAGCAGAATGCTCGGAGTCCGCTGGTAATAATTTGATTCCGTGCTTTTCAACTAATGGTAAAACCACAGGAGCACCAGCAATTAAGGTTTCCTTATTGGCTAAAGCAATATCTTTTCTGGCTTTAATTGCTGCCAAAGTAGGCATTAAACCTGCACAACCGACTATACCGGTAACAACTGTTTCTGAATCTCCGTAGCTTGCGACCTCTTCTACACCAGTTTTACCAGCGAGTAAGATTGGTTGGGGATCGATATCACTAATTGCTTCTTTGAGAACAGATAATTTTTCTTCAGCATAAATTGCTACTATCTCTGGTCGAAATTGTCGGACTTGCTCAGCCAACATATCCGTGTTTCTACCAGCTGCTAACCCTACAATTCTAAATTGCTCTGGGTACTGAGCCACAATATCTAAAGTCTGAGTTCCAATAGAACCTGTGGAACCAAGAAGAGTAATCGCTTTCACAGTTATTTAATTTATTTATTTAATTTGACATGTAACTTTACTATAGATTGCGAGTGGACTTTGAAGAAACCGCGTCGTCTACAGGGATCACTTTTGGAATAAGGGATTTAAGTACCCGTGCAGAATTAATTGTGCATTTGTCATTGCGAGTTGAACGGAGTGAAACGAAGCATAAGCTCTATCGAGCACGCTACGCGAACGCGAGGTCTTGAGATTGCTGAGTCCTTTGGACACGCTCCGCGTTTACGTAGTATAGCGTTAGCTAACGCTATCCCTCGCAATGACACAAATAATTTTGCATACCTACTTA